>NZ_JAJVCQ010000010.1:0-1755 GCF_021395235.1 Polynucleobacter sp. IMCC30063
GTCCAAATCCATACCAATTAGAATAGTAAATTCCGGCTTGGTTCTTTTGCCAACCATAGTCAATTCTGGCTGAGGTTTGTCCATCAACCAATTCCTTACTGGTTTGATTTGAAATCGTCGGGTTTAAGGTCAAATTGACCTGATGATTGCGATACCCTTGATTGCCGTAATCAACGTCGATAAGCCGAGCTGTTTTTCGCAAAATATCGCGAACATCTCGCCAACCCAAATTCGGATTCGCGCTTAACATTAATGCTACGACTCCGGTAACAGTGGGTGCTGCAGATGAAGTGCCATTCATTTGATCAAAATCACAATTTGGGTTTTTTTCTTTATTAATGGGCGAGCCACCAATCAGGAATTGAGGATCACGAACTGCAGACACCCCATTCTTACTATATCCTCGCTCACAGCCCATTAAATCCGTAGAATAAATCTGTGGCCCCTGCTTATTTGCCGCGCTACCTGCCTCGCCGTAATTACCAATTGACGCATCCTCCCCACCAAGCCCCGTGATCCACATCACCGAGCCTGCCGAGGAATAACTTGATTTGTAGCCCATGGCATTAGCTGCTGCAGTGACAATGACAGGGAAAGTAAGCCTCTCGGTATCAGAGGATGGATTTGCACAACTAACAAGGCGATAGAAAGAATTGCCGTATTGAAATTGTGGGCACTCGTAGATATCGCGATCCTCGTACGCATTGCCCGCAGACTTAACCACCACAGCACCTTTGCCGCCCCGCAAATTCGGCAAGCTCTCAAGCCATGGTGTGCGTCCGAAATTTAGTGGTAATGGTGGTACACTTCCAAAGGACGCATTAAATACATCCGTATCTTTTGACCACCCTGCACCGCCGTATGCTTCAACTTCCTGATTGGCGGTACGAGCATATCCATCAATGTATCTCGCCCCTCCCAGCGTAGCTCTAGGGGCAACGCCCATCACGCCAATCCCATTTTGGGCAGCTGCAATCATCCCGGCAACATTAGTACCGTGGGCATCACCTGGATTCGAAGGCGTTGAATCAGAAGTGCCGGTTTCAAAATTCCATGTCATTGCCGGATTGATATTGGCTTTCAGATCAATGTGATTGATCTCAATGCCGCTATCTAAAACCATTACATTGATACCCTGTCCTTTAATACCTTGCTTATGCACTGCCTCAACATTTAAATCTGTAAAGCCATCAGCAACAAGGGGGTAGCCAGCAAAGAAACTTTGCGCAGCATTTAAGGCCCATTGATAGGTATACAAGGGTTCTGTAGCGCCTGTTTGGCAGGCATAGGGACCAGATTCAGAACAGGATGAAGTGCTAGTGTTATCTCCGCAAGACACCAATTGCGTGCCCAGCACAAAAATAACGAGAGAGAACAAAATAGTCTTTTTCAATCTAAGCCCTTTCAAACCGTATTTTGCTAGTACAAGCTCATGCTCATCTTGATTAGCTTAAGACTGGTTTAGGTATTTTGACAGAAATTGAATTGGCATGGGTTTTTCTGGTGGGAATCCCTTCCCCATAAAAAGTTGTAAAAAACAACTTTTTCCCATTACACGACTTATTACACAAAGGGTCTTTTTTAAACTAAGTCATTGAATTAATTACAAAAAAATGAACTGCAAATTTCTGTTAATCTGTTGGTCCGTGGTTCGATCCCACGTCGAGGAGCCAAGGTTACGGAGCTCGCTTTTTGTTAGTTAAGTAGTTCAGTTTTAAATCTAAACTATTGCACCTTAGGCACGTCAAAAATAAC
>NZ_JAJVCQ010000011.1:0-1337 GCF_021395235.1 Polynucleobacter sp. IMCC30063
GAGGGTGTCCCATATTTTGTGTAAACGGGGTTCGTTTACTACAGAGGGATTCTCTCCTCATACTTAATACTAAACTGATTTAATGCACCCTTCCAATCTCTGATGGGCATACTCCACTTTTGGCTGATATTGCGTAGGGCCAGATAAAACAATTTCATTAAAGCTTCATCACTGGGGAATGATCCCCGGTTCTTGGTAATTTTCCGTAAACTCATATTGACTGACTCAATGGCGTTGGTGGTGTAAATCACTTTACGGATCTCGGGCGAGTAGTCAAAGAAGGGGGTGAGGCGCTGCCAGTTTCTTCTCCAGCTTTGACCAATGGAAGGATAGTCTTTGTCCCATTTGAGTTCAAACTCCCTTAACTGCTGCTCTGCTTGCTCTACTGTGCCGCTGGCATAAATGGCCTTGAGGTCAGTAGCGACATCTTTACGGAACTTCCAAGAGACATAGTTCAGGCTATAGCGCACCATATGCACAATACACAGTTGTACGGTGGTGTATGGATAGATAGCCTCAATTGCCTCTGGAAACCCTTTTAAGCCATCAACGCAGGCGATGAAGATATCTTGTACGCCCCGGTTCTTGAGTTCGGTAACCACTTGTAGCCAGAACTTCGCCCCTTCGGTTTGTGCAATCCATAAACCCAGTACGTCTTTTTGGCCGGTCATCGTAATGCCAATCGCTAGGTAGACCGCTTTGGCTTTAACCGCACCCGAGTCTCTGACTTTGACATGGATACAGTCTAGGTAAATGATGGGGTAAAGCGTATCTAAAGGTCTAGCTTGCCACGCTTTAACTTCTTCGACTACAGCCTCAGTGACAGCTGAGATGAGGGTAGGCGAGACCTCAGCTCCATACATCTCCTCTAAGTGGCTTTGGATTTCTCGAACGGTCATGCCCCTAGCGTATAAGGACAAAATCTTCTCATCAAAACCGGCCCAGCGGGTTTGGTGCTTGGGAATGAGTTGGGGCTCAAAACTACCCTGGCGATCTCTGGGGATCTCAATGGGTAGTTGGCCAAACTCACCCGTTAACGTTTTACGACTCTTGCCATTACGAGCATTGCCGGTAGTATTTTGGATGGGCTGATTTTTATCATGGCCCAGATGGGTGTTCATCTCGGCCTCTAAGGCTTTTTCTACTAGTAGCTTGGTTAATTGCTTAAGTAGGCCATTTTCGCCAATGAGGTCTTCTGGCTTTTGATAGTCTGCCAGCAGGCTATCAATGAGTTCTTGGGGTACTGCTCGTTTTGCTGCTTCGGTCATCATCATTACTCCTATGGAGTGGGCTTTTACCCATTATTAGACCGTTTACACAAAATTTAGTACACCCCC
>NZ_JAJVCQ010000012.1:0-731 GCF_021395235.1 Polynucleobacter sp. IMCC30063
GGTGGCAAGATTAGCTCACAGACTCTTTATGCTTTAGGCTCATATGCGTTTTATGGCGAAAACCCTAAAGGCGATTGGACGGTGTACGCAGTGAGCGGCACACCATTAGCAGATTCCGAATGCGCACCCAATCCACAGCTTGCTATGGAATATCGTATCTATAACGCAGAATAAATCGGGAATTTAATATCATGCACAAAATAATAATAATCGCTACTGCAATTGGTTTGAGTTTTTCTGGCTTGGTTTTTGCTCAAAGTAAATATGAACTAGGCACAAAATTAAGCCCTGCAGAGATTAGTGCCTTAGGTAATTTAAAATCGTTTAGTGTGAGTTCGGGTACATCTACTGCATCTTCTGCGTCTGCGGTTGCTGCTGCTAATCAGAATGACCCGACCCGCAAGATCAGTGCAGCAGGATCTATTTCAGCACGTCAGGCAACCTATCGTATTGTGTCGGCCAGTAGTGGTGGCGGTGGCTATGTCATCGATGATCGGGGTCAAGTTGGCAAATGCGATGGAGTAGTGCTTATTTCAGGTATTGCTACTGATCTAGCCAAGAAAGCTTTCGATCCGTATCAAGCTTCGATTGTTTCAGTCAAGGTCTATGACAACTTAAAGATTGTCTCAGCCACATTTTCTAATTTAGCTGAAGCTGCAAATGCGAGAAACGAATTAGCAACTAAGCTTACAGGTGCTACAGTAAGCTTGCCAGTTATTTTTGACGTGCCT
>NZ_JAJVCQ010000013.1:0-699 GCF_021395235.1 Polynucleobacter sp. IMCC30063
CACCGCTTTTCGCTTTGCTCAAAGTCGAACTCGCGGCCAACGGTACTTAGACGCCAGGCTGGCGCTTTTTAATGAGCTCAGAAGCTGGGATCCGAACTATCTTGCCATCAACCATGGTTACGATTGCGGTGTTCGTTTGAATGGCTAGGTCAATCGCTGCTTGACCGGCGCGTTGCATAGCATAGTAGGATCCAGCGATATCGGGATCTGGTGAATTACGAATGTCGTTATTTGGAATAGTCATAGTTAACCTTGGTCAATTTGCTCCGGTGGAGTTTTGTCGCCATTTAACAATACCCATGATTTTACAACTTTTTGATATTTTGAGAGATTTTCTAATCCCGCCTTATATCGCCTTCGAATAACATCTTCAGGAATATTGTGACCTCCCTGTGCCACCCGCTCAGCTACGCGAGAGATGGCTAATTCAGGGGAGCTTAGTGCAATAAACCAGAGTTTGACGTCATAGCCCAAATCTCTCCATTCCTGAATACGTTGAGTGGTAATGAGCTCCAATAAAGTGGTCTCAAAAGCAAAGCTTTCTCCAGCTTTAGTATGTTCATCTAATTCGTTTAACATCAACCGAGCTGCTTTGAATGAAATGGATTCAGGGTCAAAGGGCGCTAGGCCAGCGGCAATGAGATCGGCATTGATAAAGCGTAATGTTAAGGCTTTGACTGATGGCGTTTATGAAATGCG
>NZ_JAJVCQ010000014.1:0-541 GCF_021395235.1 Polynucleobacter sp. IMCC30063
GTGCGCATTCGGAATCTGCTAATGGTGTGCCGCTCACTGCGTACACCGTCCAATCGCCTTTAGGGTTTTCGCCATAAAACGCATATGAGCCTAAAGCATAAAGAGTCTGTGAGCTAATCTTGCCACCGTCCCGCTTATCTTTTGGATCGCCTGTGTCGTCATAAAACATGTTGTAGGGTGTGCTTAGAATAGAGACGGTACCTTGAGGCGACTTTAAGAAAATACCAGCGCTGCCCATACAAACCTCCGCGCTTCCTACTGCTTGCATCTGAAGCTGAACCATATCGATGGCGCCTTCTGTTGATGTCCTAAATTGCCCCAACTTTTTGACTTTTCCGTACTCCACTGCACTAATAATCTCAACACTTTTCCATTCTGGTTGAACTAAGGCGGAAGACTTGTAGTTTGTATAACTCCTAGCCATTTCAACCGCTGCCCTAGCATCAGCAAGTCCAAATCCATACCAATTAGAATAGTAAATTCCGGCTTGGTTCTTTTGCCAACCATAGTCAATTCTGGCTGAGGTTTGTCCATCAACCAA
>NZ_JAJVCQ010000001.1:0-915315 GCF_021395235.1 Polynucleobacter sp. IMCC30063
TCAGCCAAAAGTGGAGTATGCCCATCAGAGATTGGAAGGGTGCATTAAATCAGTTTAGTATTAAGTATGAGGAGAGAATCCCTCTGTAGTAAACGAACCCCGTTTACACAAAATATGGGACACCCTCTGTATGAAAAGGATTCGAAAATACCAGCCATCATTCCACCAAGACTAATTCCCCACCTCATTAAAACAATGAGTCAGTATCCAAAGTTAGGTAATTAAAAATTAACTATTTTTTCTTTTTTTTCTCAATACCTCTGTACTCGTATTTTTTATCCACACCCAAATCTGCCTTAATAAGTTGCCTACTCTCTTCACCACGCAACTGATGGATAGCCTTAACAGCATCTAGATGACTGTAATGCTTTTCAATCATGGAAATACTTGTGCCCATCTGCTTTGCCAATGTGTGTGCCGAAACTTTGTCATGAGTAAGCATCAATGTGGCATAGGTGTGACGTAAGCTATAAGGCTGACGCTCTTTCCCTGTAATTGGGTCTACCAACAACCCATGAGACTTTAAATATTCATTAAAGAGTTTCACGAAACTGGTTGGCGCAACCAGCTTAGGCTCTTCCTTTTCCAAGTTGCCTCGCCTCTTACTTAAAAATTCTTTATATCTAAAGATAAATTCTTTTGGCTTCTCTTCAATTGCTTGCGGAAGGTTTAGCTTGTAATTGCGATCAGCTATACGAGTCAAAGCCTCTACAGTTGCCGCTCTACCAATTGCTTTACGTTTACCTGTCTTGCCTGATTGGATATTTAGAATGACTGTACGTTGCCAGTCATACGCCTCTATGTCCTCACCATGCTGGTTATCCTCTGTTGGTTTTGCTTCCGTTTTCCCAACCAAAATAGGATCAATAGAAAACTCTATCTGTGCCCACTTAAGATCCAATAACTCCTTACCGGGGCGCGCCCCTGTATCAAGCAAGACTTCAACATAGTCTCTAAGCAATGCTCTTACTGCTTTTGAATCTGCTCTAGCAATCTCAATCCATTTTTCAAAGCTACCTCGTATTGCCCTGACCTCTGCCTCAGTAAATTCAATACGACGTTCACTCCTCTTGCCTTTTGCTTTTAGCTCAGGTCTACTGCTTTGCGTCATGTAGCCTTTTTCAATCGCCAAATCAAAGACTCTATTCAAAGCGGCGTTATGAGTCAGTAAGGTACTCTTGGTGGGCTCCTTACGCATTTTTGTAATACGAGCCTTATCTAGCTTCGCCAAGGCTACGTAATCAATGCTATCTATCTTGTACTTGCCTAAGATGGGGATGAGATATCTATCTATGGCAATGATGTAATCCTTATTGCTGGCTTTTCCTTGTCCAGCCTCAATCTCTTTTTCCAGCCTTTTAACTACAGACCTAGCCACATCCCTAAATTTCCTCGTAATAGGTGTGTAGTTATTTTCTTTGCGTATCTGAGCCTCTAAATAGAGCTTTTTAGCCGTTTCCTTGGCTTTCTTGATGTCACGCTCACCCGTAGTCGTTCGTTGCCATACGCCGTCTACCCTGTAACGGCACTGCCAGACGCTACTACGCTCACGCAATGCGATTAAAAGTTCGCCTTCTATAATGCTGTGAGTGGATTCTTTTCTAGGTGACATTTTTCCTCGCGAGGCTTACAGCATATAGCTTAACGAGTTTTTAGTCAAAAAGTGTGTAGTAGGTGTGTAGTGATAAAAAAGAAAAAAGGGCTAGGAGCAAATCGCCCGCTAACCCTTTTACTTACTACGTTTGTTTGGTGGCGAATCAGGGATTTGAACCCCGGACCTGCGGATTATGATTCCGTCGCTCTAACCAGCTGAGCTAATTCGCCGAACTGATAATTATAAATGATCGCGATAATGACGTCTAAATCCACGCTTATTTAGTATTGCCCGCAGCAATCAGGTAAATTGAACGTAAAAATAGGGAGCAATCATGCATTCAATAGGTTTCAGTAGTATTTATCGACAACTTCTTTTAAGCCTGATTGCGCTTGGGGCTTTGCATGGGGGTATGGCATTAGCTGCCTATCCCGATAGGCCTATAAAGTTTGTCATCCCATTTGCGCCCGGCGGGGGCACAGATATGCAAATGCGCATCATTGCGCCCAAGCTGACTGAATTATTAGGTCAGCAAATTATTCTGGAAAATCGCCCTGGCTCGGGCAGCACAATTGGCACGGAAATGGTCGTGCGCAGCCAGCCCGATGGCTACACTTTTGTGGTTGTTGACACTGCCTTTACTTCAAATCCTGCGCTCTTACAAAAAATACCCTATGACAGTATTAAGGATCTTACTGCTGTCATTTTGCTGACCTCGGGAGCGAGTGCACTCGTCGTCAATTCGGCTGTACCAGCAAAAACTGTTAGTGAATTAATTGCGCTTGCAAAAACGAAAAATGGCGCCTTAGCTTATGCTTCTGCTGGAGCGGGCACCTCCTCACATCTCACCGGTGAATTATTTAAACTTACTGCAGGAATCGATATGATTCATGCTCCATATAAGGGGGCGGGACCAGCAGTAACAGATACGGTTGCGGGTCAGGTTGCGGCAACTTTTACTAACATTAGCTCTAGCAAAGCCTTTATTGATAACGGTCAACTGCGCGCCCTTGCGGTCACTGGCTATACCCGCTCACCCGCTTTACCGAATGTGCCTACTTTTAGTGAAGTAGGTTTAGCTGCGGTTAGTCAAGCTAGTTCATACTGGGGCGTGCTGGCACCAGCAGCTACACCGCGCGACATTATTCTGAAGATAAATCAGGAAATGAATAAAGTACTGCAAATGCCTGAGATTCGTACACGCCTTACTGAGCTTGGTTTTAATGTGGTTGGCGGCACGCCTGAGGAATATAGTAAATACATTCGAGACAGCATTATCAATTGGCGCCGTGTAGTAAAAGATGCAGGTATTAAAATCGATTAATTAGCGCTGTATTAAGTTGCATTTTAAAGAGGTCTGTACATGATAGAAATGTCTGAAAAGCGGCTCATTGGGCCCATTATTCGGCTACACCCACATGATAATGTCGTTGTTGCGCGAGTTGATATTGGCATTGGCACTGCTGTGCCAAGCGAAGACTTTACTAGCCGTAGCCAAGTACCTGCGGGTTACAAAATAGCGGCCAAAAAAATTCTCAAGGGTGAGCCCATCCTCAAATATAACGTAACCGTTGGCTTTGCCAATACCGATATTGAAGCAGGTACGATGGTACACAGTCACAATACCGATTTTAAAGAATTTGATCGTGACTACGCCTACGCGAGTGAATATCAACCTATCGCTCTGCTGCCTGAAGCTGAGCGCGCAACTTTTCAAGGGTATGTCCGTGCCAATGGCAAAGTGGGAACGCGCAATTACATTGGTATTCTGGCAACGGTTAATTGTTCAGCAACGGTAGTCAATAAAATTGCTGAATGGTTTACTCCCGAACGTCTTGCGGAGTATCCAAATGTGGATGGCGTGGCTGCTTTTAGTCATTCGATTGGCTGCGGCATGGAAATGTCTGGGGAGCCCATGCAACTATTACGCCGCACTATGGCGGGTTATGCACGCCATCCGAACTTAGCTGCAGCATTGGTAATTGGCCTTGGGTGTGAACGCAACCAATTAAAAGGTTTAATGGAACAAGAAGATTTACATGAGGGCTCTACCCTACATACTTTCATCATGCAAGAAAGTGGTGGCACAAGAAAAACCATTGAGGCAGGTATTGAAGCTGTGAAAGCCCTGCTACCGGCAGCAAATCAGTTTAATCGGCAAACAGTTTCGGCAAGTCATTTAAGTGTTGGCTTACAGTGTGGTGGGTCTGATGGCTTTTCGTCAATTACGGCTAATCCCGCCTTGGGGGCGGCAGTAGACATCTTGGCCCGTCATGGTGGTACTGGCATTCTCTCAGAAACTCCAGAAATTTATGGGGTTGAACATACCTTAACGCGACGCGCTGTTAGCCAGGCTGTTGGGGAAAAACTCATTGAACGAATTCGCTGGTGGAAAGATGAATACTCACCTGGTCGTGATGTACAAATTAATGGCAAAGTAAGTCCAGGCAATCAAATTGGCGGGCTTGCCAATATCTTTGAAAAATCACTTGGCTCGTCGATGAAAGGTGGTACCGGACCCTTGATGGAAGTGTATAAATATGCCGAACCCGTAACCACAAAGGGCTTTGTTTTTATGGATACCCCCGGTTTTGATCCGGTGTCAGCAACTGGTCAAATTGCTGGTGGGGCTAACCTGATTGCTTTTACAACAGGTCGTGGCTCGATGTTTGGCTCAAGACCTGCGCCCTGCTTAAAATTAGCAACCAATACGCCGATGTATAACAAACTAACTGAAGACATGGATATTAATTGCGGTGAAATTTTGGATGGCACCGCCTCGGTTCAAGAAATGGGTCAACGTATTTTTGAACTTTTTTTACGTACTGCCTCAGGCGAGGAGTCTAAGAGTGAATTACTTGACTTAGGTAAGTATGAATTTGTACCATGGCAAATTGGCATCATGAGCTAAGATTAGCTTGATGACGCAAGCAAGCACTTCTTGGCATCAACTTCTTACTGAAATTCAATTAGTTTTAATTGATGATTCTCAAGGATTAATTCAGAAGCCGCCCCGCCATGCTTTGCCCCTAAAAGATGATGGCGTTCTATTGGTGATGCCAATTGCCGGACCCGATATAGCCGCCGTCAAATCGATTTCGGTTTGCCCGCTTAATCTTACTAAAGGCCTACCTGCCATCCAAGGAGAGATCTTGGTTTTTGATGCGGCTTCCGGAGCTGTACTGGCTACGCTCGATGGCGCTCTCATTACCGCTCAACGCACGGCTGCTGTCTCTGCTTTAGCTGCACAACTCGCAGCACCAAATCCTGACGGTGACTTACTTATCATTGGAGCAGGTGTACAGGGTAAAAATCATTTGGAGGCTTTTCATATCCTTTTTAGCACCCAACGGGTTTGGGTGCAGTCAAAAAGCATGGCTTCGGCAGTTGCCCTAGTTGAGTACGCTAAAAAGTTAGGTATTGATGCACACTATTTACCACCTAAAGCGCCTTATCCTGCATCGATTCAAAACATTGCAACTTGCACGCCAGCACACGAGCTAGTGCTATTGCATTTGCAAAACTTGGATTTTGATAGCTTGTTTATTACTGCAATTGGCTCATTCAAAGCGCATTTAGCCGAAATATCGGCAGATATTTGTCAGCGCTTCGCTATGTACGGCAACATCATCTGCGATACCCCTGAAGTAAGTCATGAAGGGGGTGACTTATTGCTAGCAAAATTAGCTCCGGCTGATTACCCAACTTTAGGTGAACTTGTCTCGAAGAAAAAATCAATTGATCCTCATAAACCGACACTCTTTAAATCATGTGGCTCGGCTTTATGGGATTTAGCGGCCGTGCGGATGGCCACTAAATCTCTAGCTCAATAAATTAAATTATTTATCCAACTTCACCGACACACCGCTCGCACTTAAATTCAACTGAATGCCTTGCGAAGTGCTGGTTAAGCGCATGATCACGCCATTTTCATTCTTTAATACAGAGCCGCCAACGCCACCGCCCAAAGTAATACTGCCATCTAATTTTGTAAAGGTGCCTGCAAATTTAGAAATATCGTTTAAGTCATACACTTCACCAACTGCGGAAAGTTTAGAGACGCCAATGTTTGCACCCAAGCTAATACCTGTTATTTTGAATGGATATTGCTTGCCTTTATAGGTCAAGACACCGCCGCCTGTACTACCACCTACGATCAGGGCAAACTGAGTTTCATTAATAGTCACCGAACCAGAAGGCGGTTTTGCCGCATCTGCAGCCATTACGCTGGTGCTGATTACTGCGCAGCCAAGAAAAAAGGCATTAATATATTTACGTAAATTCATTTTTGATACTCCATGGCTTTTTAAGCGCTAAGGTAAATGTTATAAAAATTATATTAGATATTATTATTTAATATAAGGCAATTAGCTTATTAATTAATACTATAATGAAAGCTTACATTAAATTATAAGGCTTTTTTAAGCTTAAAAATTAATCAATATATTAATATTCAGGGGAATCAGATGAGCAACCGCACAATCATCATCGTTGTACTTATTTTAATTGGACTTACTGGCTGGCTTATGATGAAAGGCGACGGTAATATTGACATGGGTGGCGAGAAGCATGGCGCTGAAGCTACTCATATCGAAGAGGCAAAAAAAGAGGCTCAACCTGCCGCTGTTCCTGCCGCTACACCAGCTGCTGAAGCTAAAAAATAAACTTGAACTTATTGCGTCGTTAACGATACTGGCGTGAAAAATTAGAGATCGAAGAAAATCCTAGAATTACTAACATAAACGCATATATATATTCCTGCGTTGTGTTTAGTAATTCAGGGACTGCAGGCACTAGCAGCGTAACGAGGGTCGCAACAAGAGTTGCCCCAAGGACATACCAATAATCTTTCATGAAGATGCCAATGGCTATGGCGATAATAACCAAAATGATATTGCCGGTTAACTGGTCAACTTGCTTAAAAATTTGCAGGATGATTGGCACATTTAAGGTCCTACCCAAGACAAATAAAATAAGCAAACTTCCTAGGCCGAGCAAATTAGGAATAATATTTTTAATTGGCATTTGTCTCTTCTCTTAGGGCTCACAGAAGCTCATCTTAGTTAGCTTACTTTTGATGAATCTGCTTTATAAATTATAGTATCGCCATTATGCCGAATTTTTCTTTTGAACTACTCATTTCGTATTTAGTTTGCTATTGCTTTATGGCGCAGCAACTGGGTTATGCGCTTAAAAATTATCATCAGGGCATACCCGAAAGAATTGCAGAAAATGATTTAGTTGCTCGCCTAGGTGATAAGCGAGGAAGAAAGCTGGCGCGCGACTTAGCGCTTTTCTTTAAATACCTCTTTCCCAGTTATGTCGTAATTGAGGCGCTCATTGGTGTCGCCTATCTTCTTATTTTAGGAATTGCCAAAGGCTGGCTATTGCCGCTAATACTTTATGGGATGGGTTTGTTGATGCAATTTGGCATTCTTAAATTAGAAGCGCTTTTTCCTGCGCCCAATCGCGCTTGGATTATGAGTTTACTAGGCTTACTAGTATTACCTCTTATGCTGACTTATATGATGCGCTTTATTTATTAAGCGCCTTCTTGGGCTAACTAATCGCCCACCACGACAAATGGCGCCCAAAATAAAGGATGGGCGTAACTGTACTTCATCGTTGCTCCCTCTTTAACACCACCTAAATCAATTTGTGCCAACATGGCTTGACGTAATGCCTCTGACTTGATAAGACCCTGAGTTTGTTGTTGGCGTTTAAATAAATCTGTCATCAATTGCCGTGATGCGACAGAATCTACTGGCCAATTAGATACTAGTAATGCTTTAGCGCCTGCAAAAAAGAAAGCTCTGCCTAAGCCTGAAACGGCCTCACTACCCGAACCCTCTCCAGCAGCAGTATTACAAGCGGATAAAACCACCCAATCGGCATTGAGTTTTAAGGCAATCACTTTATCCATTGTCAAGAGACCATCATCTTTATCGCCCGTTACTTCAGGTGAAGAAAGTGCCAGTGCGGGTTGCGTTAAGCCATTGAGCTCACCCGGCACCAAGCCATGGGTAGAAAACATCACTACTTTACGATTTGATAAATCCATCGTCGTAACTTGCTTAAGCGTTGCTTGCTGATGAAGAAAAATATCACCAGGTTCTGCACCTAATACCTTACCGACCTCTTCAATTTCTTGACTAGTATCGGGTAGTCTAGGTAAGAGCGATAGCTCGGCTGAGCTGACCCCAGTAGTTTTGGGCGCGCTACGTAATTTTAATGGCGCTCCTCGCGTGGCAAGTTGGGTTGGCGCGATATTCTTCTTGGCACTTTTTTCTTGCGCCATACTAAAGTATGGATCGCCAAAGCCGATAAAATTTTTACGACTATCACTTCCTGCGGGTAAATTACGCAAAGCTGCTAAGGCGGTAACCGAGGGAATTTGTGCAATGGCAATATCCCGACTTAACCAAGGAATCGCCTTGTAACCTGCAAATGGCACGCCAGCTTTACTGGGTTGGGCCGTTGCTTTGGTAACAAGTAATGCAAGCGGTAATTGGCCTAATTCAGCATGCGGTACAACTAGCATCACTTTTTTACCCTTTAAGCTAGATTCAACGGGGGCCAAAATTTGTTGATACAACTGATACGCTAGGGCAATATCGAATGCAGGGATTTCATCAATGGTAGCCACTCCGGGATCGAGGGCTTTGCGCAATTGGGTAATTTCTTTAGCCATTTGCGCCCTGCCTAGAGGTATTTGCACAAACTGGGGAGATGTATCTTTACTAATAGACCAAACATAGCCTACGTTTTCTGCAAAATACCAAGAAACTAAGACCTCATCAGCCCGTAATAAGCGCTGCGTACCCGCAATTGTTGCAGGCTTTGGCTCAACTAGTTCAGCATATTCAGGGAAACGTTTTTCAATTTCCTTCTTTAAATTCTCGCGCTGTATTTTAAATTTATCGATGTCTGTCCGAATTTGCACTTGGACAGCAGGTAACTGTTGATCGGGGGCTGCAGATAATAAGCCGGTAAGCAGTTCCGACAAAGTATTAATGCGACGCTGCAAATCCTGCTCTTGCCGCGCCAATTGTGCTAATTGGGGATCTTTAATGCTAGCTCGCGCTGCACTTGCGGTGAGCGCTCTTTGTACGCCACTGCCCCGGGCAATATCGGCAATTTGAAATGCTTCAGCAGCTGCCGAACTAGCCTGTGCTGGCTCAGTTTTATAGATGTGCGCTAATTCAGCTAGGTAATTTTCTAAAATAAAATTCATCCGTTGCAACTGCTTCATACTACTAGTATCGTTTTCAGCATCATTACGTGATTGGTCAAGGAGCGCGGGTATAGCATTTTTATATAACGAATTTGCTTCACTCCATTTGCCCTGAGCTTGTAATGCAGTTGCCTCAAATGCGCGTACTAAAGCGACTCGCGCAGAATTTTTTATTCCTGCCGCCTCAAACTGACGCAATATCTCAGCAGTCATCTGTGCCGCTTGGCTAGCCTTACCTGTTTTTAGTAAGGCTAGAACCCAGTCTAAGTCACCACTACGGTAATTTTTAGCTAAATCGGGATCGCGCTTAATGCCCACTACCATTTCGTTAAAAACAGTATCTGCTTGAGCATATTTGCCATCAGCAACTAATGCCGAGCCTAGTGCTTCTCTTGCTTTAACGAGGACGATAGAATCATCTGGAGCCCCTGCCTCTCTGGCGGAGTTTAGGGCTGCCTGGGCAAGTAATACTGCTTCTGCTGAGCGTCCTTGCTCGTCAATGATCGTAGCTAAGCTTGCTAAAGCGCGACCCGCATCTGCAGAATTACGCCCAAATTTTTCTAATGCAAAAGTAAGCGCTTTTCTGGCGTAATACTCTGCATCAATTAACTTTCTTTGCTGCCTCAGTACAAAAGCTAAATTAATTTGCCGTTGAATAATTTGTGTAATATAACCACGTGGGCTATTACTTGCATCTGCAACTTCTCGAGTAGCGTTTTCAGAATCTTCTGCTTTGACTACTATGTTATTGACCTTGCTATAGTTTTGCTCAAGTAAATGAATGGCTTTACGCAGCGCGCGTTCGCTCTCGACCCACTGACCCTGATGACTAAAATAAATACCGCGGGCGCTCTCAAATTGTGATTCCCAATAACTTCCTATCTCTCCATATGAGCGCGAAAAGGTCTTGAGGCGCTTGATATTATTATCTAGCTCATCTAAAGTTTCTTGAGCAGCCGGAAAGTTGCCTACTGTAGCATAATAGTTAACCAATAACCTTCCCATAGTCATTCGGATGCCCATCAGTTTTGGTAAAGTTTGCTTCTGATAAGCCATGGCTTTTTCCATAGTAGAAATTGCCGTAGTTAACTTTCCACCTAGCCCCTCAAGAACACTTAAATGCGTTAAATCTCCAACATACAGTCTAGGATTTTTCGATGGGTAATCATTTGCCGCTCGCTGAGCGGCCTGAATTGCCTTACTCATTAGTCCTAAATCTTGATAGGCCTCTGCCTGCTGAGAGTAAAAACGGTTTAATTCTTCTTTGTCTTGTGTATTTGGTAATGGCTTAGCAATAATTTCTTTATTTTTTGCTACCGTTGCTAAATCGGGCTTACTTTGTTCTAGTGCACGTAAAATATCTTTAACATCACGTGGGGGTGCCTTAATATTTTCGGTGTTAACGGACTCATCAGACGCAACATTAAGCGTAGTTTGGGCATTAACGGATAAATGACATCCCAAGATCGTCAGCACAATGACGATATTAAAACGCAATTGAGGCCCCAGTCCCATTAGCTTCACTTTGTCTCCTTTTTTGCGACCTATATTATTCTAATTTTTATCTGTAACGATCATATTAATCCATCTAATTATTTCATTAATCGACACGGTTGGCGCCTCTAAATGACTGGCAATGGGCTCATATAATTCATTTTTAGGGTTGGGTGGCAATTGGGTCCAGCGCGCTGCTTTAGCGCGCCTAAGGAAAGGGTAATCATTGGTGGGCACAATGTATAGCACTGGCACGTCGGGTCGTAGCTGCTTAAAGGCTTGAGTAGCATTCATCACACTATCTTTGCTATACCAAGAAACATAGGCTTTAGCTGGGGTCAAGGTCGTATAGTCTCCCCTTGAATTTTCATAATTAGCAAAATTTTCTTTCTGATCGCCGCGGCCCTCAGCAATTAATTGACGGGCATGATTGAGGGAATTGGCAATTTTGCTTTGGTAAAAATCAGAATCGACCCCACCGGGTGCAATTGCAATAACTCCATCCACTAAATTTACACCGGCGTAATAAAGCGCGAAAGTACCTCCAAAACTATGTCCTGCTAAAAAGATCGCCTTAGCTCCCTTTTTTTGTAATTGCGTAATCGCCTGGCCTAATTCCTCTAAACCTACCTCTGCCGTTACATCAGCCGCCCTTCTTCCAGACCAAGGCATCTCTAGGTTTGTTACCAGATAGCCCTTGCCTTCCAATGCAGTTGCCAAATCGTATACATATCCCGTTGGCTTTCCGCCGCTACCATGCATTACCACGATACCTATCTGCTTGGCATCAATTTGACCATTAGCACTGTGAATGCTTGCAACAAAAACAAAAAAAATAAATATTCTCAATAATTTATGAAGAGTGAAAAACCATTTCATAATTTTATGCGCGCGCTCTATTTAGGTAATGGGGCTGCCAACTATTGAATATTGCGCTCTTCAATCACTTGTATAACTAGTGGCAAAAGAGTGATGCCAATAATTATTTTGATCATTGCAACCCTTACATCTTTATATTTTTAAATTAGAGAAAATCCTTTAGACCCGTATAGACTGAAACAGAAGTTGATACTGCTGCAAATGCCATCCCAGCATATTTATGCAGATTTTTCACTAAATGCTTTAAGGCTTCGGGCGAGAGCTTATCTTCTCCCAGCGCCCCTACAACTGCCATTACCCAAGGGTTCTCCGCGGCTGATTTACTTTTTTTACTCGTGTAGGTGATCTTACCAATCAGCATGCCAGTTAAAAAACTAAATGCAATACTTGCGGAATACGCTAATGATTCACGCCATTCAAAAAGATTTTGCGGCCAAATGGGTGATTTATCGACCAGGCTGGTAATCCCACTCATGCCAATAACCGATGCAATAGCTAGAAAAAGGATTGCTAAAAACCAAGGAAAAATATGGTGATGCACCCGCTTAAAGAGAAAGTAACCAAAAGGTAATGGCAAGCAAATTGAAATAATGCGGAGATATAACATCTTGGTGTCAAACACTACCGTTATTAATGCATGCGCCGCTAATAACAATAGAAGTGGGATGAAAATAAAGATCACTGTATCGAAAAAAATTTCCCTAAAGCCCCGCCTTGACAGTGCTGCACTCTCACTCTCTTGTAGTAATCCCTCTAATTTTGCAATCCGCTCTTCGTAAGCTTTCTGATTTGGCATCTCTTCAAGTTGCTTTTCTAATTCAGCAACCTTAGCCATCATGGGCTTAAAGAGGTATAAATCGCGAGTACAAACTTTACATACAAATGCCTCTTCAGCAACTTCAGAAAGGCAATAAGGGCATTGCATTACTTATTAACCACCAAGGTTTGCACTGAGTTAGTTTCTCTGCCTTCGGTGTCTTTAACAGTAATACGAATAGTGTGGGTGCCTGGGGGTACTTCTGCTTTTGGAAAATCAATGCCGTTTGCTGAGATAGCATTTTTTAAACGCGGGGTTAAATCAACAAAAGGTGACTTCATATAAATGACTTTTACTGAGTTCGGATCAATTTTTTCACCACCACGCGCTTCAAATACGACCTTAAAATCGAGCGGCGAACTGACTGCAACATCTGGCTCAGGCGAAGCCATTTTGACTGAAGGCCCACGCGAAATACCACGGGTGGCAAGAACGCCGGCTGCTGGAGGTAAGGCCGCTTCTTTAGCAACGATGAGTGGCGCTGCTATTACAGGGGCACAGATTATTAAGGAAATTAACAAGGTCAGCATGCGCAGTAAGGATTGCATAACGTTACGTCCTTTTCAATAATGGTCTATTTCTTTTGGTTATCGTAGTCTACCAAGAGATTAAGCCTTTTAAGTTTATCAAAGTTAAAATAAAACTACTTTTAATGGAGGCTTACTCTTGCGTATTCTCACCATCTCAATTGGCAAAGTGGCTCCATTACCTGGGGTACATCACCCCGAATTTACAGTGGTGCCCTCAGCGATTAATAAGATACCAGTTAGCCAAATCGCTAACCCAAAGCCTATTTTGCTTGGGGTGCTAGGGCTTGATGGCGATGAACAAGCTGACCTTACAGTGCATGGTGGCATCGAAAAAGCGGTTTATGCCTACCCTAGTGAGCATTATGATTTTTGGAATACGCTCTTAGGCCAAGAGTGCCAACAAACAATTGCTTTAAGCCATGGTGAGCTCGGAGAAAATCTAACCATTACTGGCCTGCTTGAAGCAGACGTATATATCGGTGATCGCTGGCGCATTGGGGCTGCTGAACTTGCGGTAGTGAAGTTACGCGAACCCTGCTTTAAATTCAATGCCAAGCTGGGGTTTAACGGCGCAGCTAAGGCCATGCTGAAAAATGCTTATTCTGGTTGGTATTTGCGGGTACTAAAACCTGGCTTAATCAGTGCTGGTAATTCAATTGATGTAACGCCAGGCCCGCGGGAGATTTCAATTGCGCAGCAAAATAAACTACTCATTAATAGGTAGTTTATTTACGGCTGTGCCAAAAGAAAAAACCCGATTGTTTTTGGCAATCGGGTTTTTTACTTAACTAGTTCAATACCCTAGTCACGAGCATAAATATCGATATCTTTTGTTTCTTTTACAAAAAGAACGCCGATCACTAAAGTAGCAGAGGCCACAATAATGGGATACCAAAGGCCGTAATAAATATTGCCGTTTTGGGCTACTAAAGCAAACGAAATAGTTGGCAAGAGACCACCAAACCAACCATTACCAATGTGATACGGCAATGACATTGAAGTGTAACGAATACGGGTTGGGAACATTTCAACTAAAGCAGCAGCAATTGGACCATACACCATTGTTACCAGGATAACCAAGTAAACCAACAGCAAGACCACCATTGGCACATTGATATCCGCAGGATTTGCTTTCGCAGGGTAACCAGCGGCATCTAAAGCACTACGAATATCTTTTTTGAATTTTGCATCCGCTGCCTTCGCATCGGCTGGAGCCATTCCCTTGGCGGCATAGCCATCAATGACAGTTTCACCAATCTTCACCTGCGCCACCGTTCCTGGGGCTGATGGAATAGTAGTGTAACTTGCTGAGTTAGTTGCCATCACCTGCTTAGCAATATCGCAAGAACTGGTGAACTTAACCGTACCTGTTGGATTAAATTGGAATGAGCACTCTGCAGGATCAACTGTAATTGAGGCAGGTGAAGTTGCCATTGCTTTCTCTAATGTAGGGTTAGCAAAGTGGGTGAGGCCATTAAATACCGACACTGGCGTATTGGGTATATATGTGATAACTGCCAGTAACAGTCCAGCCATAATGATTGGCTTGCGGCCAATTTTGTCAGACCACGAACCAAATACTATGAAAAACGGGGTGCCCAATATTAATGCGCCTGCAACCATTAAATTAGCGGTTTTCCCATCGACTTTCAGAACCTGGGTAAGGAAAAACAACTCATAGAACATGCCGCAATACCAAACTACAGCCTGGCCAGCAACCAAACCGAATAAAGCCAAGATTACGATCTTGAGGTTTTTCCACTCAGTAAAGGATTCAGCTAACGGCGATTTGGAAAGCTTGTTCTCTTCCTTCATTTTCTTAAACGCAGGTGATTCAGCCATCGACAAGCGAATCCACACCGAAATACCCAACAAAAAGATCGATACAAGGAAAGGCACTCTCCAGCCCCATACATCAAAATCAGGGCCCGTGAATTCACGCGTAGCCAAAATGACTAACAATGATAAAAACAGTCCGAGCGTAGCGGTCGTTTGAATCCAAGCCGTATAGGCCCCCCGCTTATTTCGTGGTGCATGTTCGGCAACATATGTGGCTGCGCCGCCATATTCACCACCCAAAGCTAAGCCCTGCAGAATGCGTAGGCTAATTAGAAGTACTGGTGCTGCAATGCCAATCGTCGCGTAATTTGGCAATAGACCTACGATAAAGGTGGCTGATCCCATGATGACGATCGTTACTAAAAAGGTGTACTTTCTACCAATTAAGTCGCCCAAGCGCCCAAACACCAAAGCACCAAAAGGACGCACAATAAAACCAGCAGCAAAAGCCAGCAATGCAAAAATAAATGCCGATCCTTCATCTAGGCCACTAAAAAATTGCTTAGCAATAATGGCAGCTAGTGAGCCATACAAGTAGAAGTCGTACCACTCGAAGACTGTGCCCAGCGAAGAAGCAAAAATAACTTTGCGATCTCCCGCGGAAATTGGTGCTGCTTTTGCTATTGCCATTTTTCTCTCCAATAATTTCATGCGTTTGATATAACGGAATGATTATGCTATGTATTACGGCTTTTTTTATGCTAACTAGGGTAACTCCCAATGTAAAAGGGTTGGGGTTTTCCCGAGTAATTCGGTTTTTTGGTATTTACCAATTTCTTTTGTCTTTTTTTTGTCCAAAATTATTTACAGTTGAGGGCAATCCAATAAAGATGACGAATATAATATGGTAATAAGCTCGTTTGAGCTTGATGCAGATCAAAGATCGCTATGATTTATGTAGCAACTTTGTCCCCAATTGCTTAGCCAATTCGTTTCAGGCCTTTTTTAAAGCGCTGCGCATTTTGTACGTAATGACTGGAAATGTATTCGAGTCGTGCTAATTGTTCAGGCGATAACGACTTTACTGCCTTCGCTGGCGAGCCCAAAATCATCGACCCATCTGGAAATTCCTTACCTTCTGTCACTAAAGAGCCCGCACCCACTAAACAATGCTTACCGATTTTGGCGCCATTTAAAATAACTGCCCCAATGCCAATTAAACTGCCTTCGCCAATTTTGCAGCCATGAAGCATCACCCGATGGCCAATCGAAACCCGTTTCTCGAGACTCAAAGGAAAGCCTGGGTCTGAATGCAAAACCGATGCATCTTGAATATTGACCTCTTCGCCAATTTCAACTAGTTCGTTATCGCCCCGAATTACAACTTGGGGCCAAATATTCGCATTTCGGCCCAAATGTACGTTACCAATAACTTCAGCGCTTTCAGCAACCCAAGCCCCCTCTCCCACTTGGGGTTGAATACCGTCGAGTTCAAAAATAGCCATAATTCCTTATTGATTTATTAAATTGAGTAGAATTTACATTTACGATTATTTCATAACCGATCAAGGGGCCACATATGAAAAAACAATTCCTACTTTCACTTATCGCCTTGGGCTTGGCAAGTCCATTTATTACTGTTGTATATGCCCAAGAAAAGGTCGCAGTGCTCAGTACCCAAGAATTTATTACTAGCTGCAAAAGTCCAGCCAGTAGCGAGTCACGCAGTTTTTGCTTGGGCTATGCAACAGGTCTTTACGATACGTATTTAGTTACTCGACATCCCAGCATCGCCAAACCCTTTATTTGCGTCAAACAGCCAGGCCCCACGCGAGATACTGTGATTAGCGACTTTGTTAAATGGGCCGAAGGCAAACCTGCACTACTTAGTAGCCCTGCGGCCGATAGTGCTTTGCGCTATTTAGCTGAGCGCTTCCCTTGCCCCGCTTAATTATTAAGACCATTCTGAAGGAATAACACTATGCATACGATGAAAAAATTAATCGCCATTACTAGTATCTTTGCAACTACTGGCCTGGTAACTACGGGCTGCTCAAACATGAACAGCTCGCAGCAAAGTACTTTATCTGGAGGCGCCATTGGTGCTGCTGCCGGTGCAATTGGGACAGCAGCTTTAGGCGGCGCAGCAATTTGGGGCGCAGTAGGTGGCGCTGCCGTTGGTGCAGCTGGCGGCTATGTATATGATAAATACGAAAAAGATAAGGCAGCAGAAAAACAGGCTCAGTACAACCAAGGTTATAGTGCGGGTCAAAAGGCAAGCTCAGGCTCTAGCTCTACCTCTAAATAATCTGCTATGCGTTGAGTAATTGGGTGGAAATTTGAATCTGCCCCGCTAAAGCAAGATGCACTGGGCACTTATTGGCTATTTCTAATAGCCGTGCCCGCTGCTCTGCATCCAAATTACCAATGAGTTCAATGGTGCGCTCAAACTGCTCAATTTGATTGGCGCGATTGATATCAACAGAGACAATAGCATTACTCAAAGGCCAAGCTTTTCTTTGTGCGTACATTTTTAAAGTAATTCCAGTGCAGGCACCCAAAGCCGCGGCCAAAAGCTCATGGGGTGATGGCCCCGAATTGGCGCCACCCAGCTTGACGCTCACATCCGCTACAAATTGATGTTCACCAGCACTAATTTGTTGCTGCATTGGTTCCAAACCAAACTGCGAAATGACTTTATTCATCTGAGCTCCAGTTAAGGCCTAGCTTAAAAGCATGTGGTTCATGCGCTTCACAAAACCTGCAGGATCATTTAACTGACCACCCTCAGCCAACAATGCCTGATCAAATAAGAGATGAGCCCACTCATCAAACTGTTGGTCATCATACTTTAGCTTGCGCAACAGGGGATGTTCAGGATTGATTTCTAAAATTGGTTTTGTTTCCGGCGCTTGTTGCCCTGCGGCTTTCAACATGCGCAGTAAATTACCTGATAATTCATGCTCATCAACTACTAAACATGCAGGGGAGTCAGTTAAACGAAAGGTAATACGCACATCTTTTGCTTTATCTGCCAAGATTTTTTTCATCCGCTCGAGTAGATCCTTAAATTCCTTTTCGGTAGCCTCTTGTGCAGCCTTTTCTGGTTTATCAGTTAGCTCGCCCAAATCGAGATCACCCTTAGCCACCGATAAAAGCCCCTTACCTTCAAACTCCGTTAAAAATGAAAGCATCCATTCATCTACCCGGTCGCACAACAACAACACTTCGACGCCTTTTTTACGAAAGATTTCTAAATGGGGGCTATTTTTTGCCGCATTAAATGAATCGCCAGTAACGTAATATATTTTTTCTTGCCCTGGCTTCATGCGCGCTACATAATCGGCTAAAGAAACGGTTTGCTCAGGTAAATCGGAATGGGTACTAGCAAAACGCAATAATTTTACGATGCGTTCTTGATTGGTTTGATCCTCTCCAACCCCCTCTTTTAACGCTTGACCAAAGGCATTCCAGAAGGTGCGGTATTTTTCACGGTTCGTTTCATCAGCGCTATTAGCCAAGTCTTCTAACATACCAAGCACACGCTTAGTTGAGCTTTCACGAATCACTTTAACATCACGTGATTCTTGTAAAATTTCACGTGACACATTTAAAGGTAAATCGGCCGTATCAATGACGCCTGTTACAAAACGTAAGTAGGTGGGAATTAATTGTTCAGCGTCATCCATAATGAATACCCGCTTAACGTAGAGCTTAATGCCGCCACGTTTATTGCGATCCCATAAATCAAATGGCGCATGTGCAGGAATAAATAACAATTGCGTAAATTCACTACGCCCCTCTACTCGATTATGTGAATAGCACAAAGGATTTTCATAATCATGCGACAAATTTTTATAAAATTCATCATATTGTTCGACGCTAACTTCAGACTTTGGTCTTGCCCATAAAGCGCTAGCTTGATTAATGCTTTCGAATTCATCTTTCAATACTTGGGCTTTTTTTTCTTCATCCCACTCCTCTTTGCGCATTTCAATTGGCAAAGAAATATGATCGGAGTACCGCCGCACAATAGTCTTCAGGGCATAAGTCGTTAGTAGCTCATCTTCGCCATCACGCAGATGCAAGGTAATAGCTGTGCCGCGTTCTGGGCGATCGATCGTTTCTACTGTAAATTCACCTGATCCATCTGATTCCCAACGCACACCATCACTAGCTGGCAAGCCCGCCCGCCGGGTTTCTACCGTAATGCGATCAGCCACAATAAAAGCCGAATAAAAACCAACCCCAAATTGGCCAATTAAAGCGGCATCTTTTTGCTGATCACCTGAGAGTTTGGAGAAAAATTCTTTCGTGCCCGATTTTGCAATTGTGCCTAAATTAGAAATGACTTCTTCACGGCTCATGCCAATACCATTATCGGTAATGGTAATAGTACGAGCTACCTTATCAAAAGTAATTTTGATTTTTAATTCGGGTTGATCTTCATACCAATCAGCATGTGTCATTGCCTCATAGCGTAATTTATCAGCTGCATCGGAGGCATTAGAAATGAGTTCGCGCAAAAAGATTTCTTTGTTGGAATACAAAGAGTGAATCATTAATTGCAATAGTTGTTTAACCTCTGCCTGAAAGCCTAAGGTCTCTTTTTGAACTTGGGTCATTACTCTTTATCCTTAATTGCGTTTAAAAATTTTGTATATTAGCGACACAGGTCTTTTTCTCTACACCATATATGGGGTTTTGCTAGCCCATTTCAAGGTGCCAATCCTTAATAATTGCTAAAAATACCTAAAATTCATGAAATTCCAGGGGTTTTTACTTCTTTTTTAAGGGTATTAGACGAATTCTTTTTTTTACATTTGCAGCTGATAAGATCCCATCATGAACTTTACCCCGACCGAACTAGGTGCTAGTGTCCTTTTTGTCATTGCAGTGACTCACACATTTTGTACCGCCTATTTTGAAAAATTAGCGGCCCATTCTAAGCGGCATTCTGGCTTGCTTCATATGCTTGGCGAAGTTGAAATTGTCTTTGGACTATGGGCAGCCGTATTAATTCTATTTATTTGGGCAATTGATGGTTTTGCGAGTGCAAAGCAATACTTGAATGAGCGAAATTATACTGAACCTATGTTTGTTTTTGCCATTATGGTCGTTGCTGGCAGCAAACCCATACTCGAGTTTGCAACGCAAATTTTAAATTGGCTAAGCCATGGGGCCCATCGCTTAGTGCGCACGGAGCAAAGTACCGCCCTGTATTTTTTAACCCTCAGTATTACGCCATTATTGGGGTCCTTAATTACCGAACCTGCCGCGATGACGCTTGCCGCTTTTCTCTTGCGTGATTTAGTGTATCGACATCAGCCCTCTATTCCATTTATGTTTGGTACTTTAGGGGTTTTATTTGTCAATATCTCGATTGGCGGTACCCTCACTAATTTTGCTGCACCGCCCGTATTAATGGTGGCGAATACTTGGCAATGGGATAACGCTTTCATGTTGAGCAACTTTGGCCTTAAATCATGTCTTGCTATCTTGCTTAATTCATTAATAGTGAGCGTCCTCTTTCGTAAAAATTTAGTCCTCCTTGAAGTAGCGCGCTTACAACAAGCGCAGCAGGCTAGCCATGCCCACAAGCGAACGCCCATTAGCGTTACCTTTATTCATTTATTATTTCTCTGTGCAATAGTGGCAGTAGCCCATGATCCCGTGCTTTTTATTTGGCTCTTATTATTTTTCATTGGCTATACGGTTGCATACCCAAAACACCAGAGCCCATTAATTTTGCGCGAAGCCTTATTGGTTGGATTTTTTTTAGCTGGTCTTGTGGTCTTAGGCAAATTACAAGCATGGTGGCTACAACCCCTTCTAACCCAAATGAGCCCTAGTGCAGTTTTTTATGGCAGCCTAGCTTTAACAGCGATTACTGATAATGCTGCTCTCACCTATTTAGGGTCGCTTGTAACCGGTACTTCAGCTGAGTTCAAACTTGCCTTAGTTGGTGGCGCGGTAGCAGGAGGTGGTTTAACCGTTATTGCCAATGCACCTAATCCTGCAGGTATCGCAATCCTGCGGAACTACTTCCCGAATGCAGCGGTTTCAGCTACTTATCTTTTGCTAGCCGCCTTACCGCCAACACTAGTTGCCATTGCGGCTTACCGCTTGCTCTAGCTTGTTTGGGGTATTTCCCTTAAAATCCGAGCTTCGCCCCCAGCTATAAACCTGAGAACGGCATATGAAAAAGCTTTATATCAAAACTTTTGGTTGTCAAATGAACGAGTATGACTCGAGC
Organism: Polynucleobacter sp. IMCC30063; assembly: GCF_021395235.1. Lineage (NCBI taxonomy): Bacteria > Pseudomonadati > Pseudomonadota > Betaproteobacteria > Burkholderiales > Burkholderiaceae > Polynucleobacter > Polynucleobacter sp. IMCC30063. Next base: position 20,584 of record NZ_JAJVCQ010000001.1, read on the forward strand.
AAGATGGCCGATATCCTCCATGCATCTGCAGGTATGGAAACGACCTTAGATTTAGAACAAGCCGATGTGGTGTTGCTCAATACCTGCTCTATTCGGGAGAAAGCCCAAGATAAGGTATTTTCTGATTTAGGTCGACTACGTGAACTCAAAAAAACCAAACCCCAATTATTAATCGGCGTTGGCGGTTGTGTGGCTAGCCAAGAGGGGCAACAAATTATTAATCGGGCCCCACATGTTGATGTTGTGTTTGGACCGCAAACCTTGCATCGCCTTCCCGACTTGTTAGCGAAGCGTCTTCTTACCGGTGCCTCACAAGTTGATATTTCTTTTCCTGAAATTGAAAAATTTGATCACTTACCTATTTCACGTCAAACTCGGGGGTCTGCCTATGTTTCTATTATGGAAGGCTGCTCGAAGTATTGCAGCTACTGCGTAGTACCTTACACCCGTGGCGAAGAGGTCTCACGCCCATTAGATGATGTACTAGTTGAAATTGCCGGCCTAGCCGCACAAGGTGTAAAAGAAATTGTGCTTCTTGGGCAAAATGTGAATGCCTATCAAGGCAAGCTAAGCGACTCAAGTTCTTTAGCTGATTTTGCCCTGTTAATTGAGTATGTGGCTGAAATTCCTGGGGTTGAGCGCATTCGTTTTACTACTAGTCATCCCAAAGAATTTAGTCAGCGCCTAATTGATGTCTATTCCCATATCCCGCAACTTGTTAGCCATCTGCATCTGCCTGTACAACATGCGTCTGATCGGATTTTATCGGCCATGAAACGGGGTTACACTGCGCTTGAATTCAAAAGCATTATTCGCCGCATGCGTGCGGTCAGACCGAATCTGACTTTATCGAGTGACTTCATTGTCGGCTTTCCTGGTGAAACTGAAGCTGACTTTGAAAAATTATTGCAAATGGTCGAAGAATTACAGTTTGATAATAGCTTCTGTTTTATTTTTAGTCCTCGCCCTGGCACACCTGCGGCAAACCTACCCGATGAAACGCCGCATGAAGTTAAGTTACAGCGTTTACATCAATTATTAGCCCTAATTGATTCACAAGCAAAAATCATTAGTCAAAATATGTTGGGCAACGAAGAAACCGTTTTAATTGAAGGTCTGGCAAAAGACGGGATAAATTTACAGGGTCGCGCCGAAAATAATCGGGTCATTCACATTCCCGCGCCCGCGCATGATCTGCAAAAATGGCTTGGCTCAATACAAACCGTGCGCATTACGGAAGTATTAACCCATACCCTGCGCGGTGAAATAGTTTATGCTGAAATTACCTAAAATTAATTTCCAATTTGCCAGCGCAAGCCTCGAGGAAAAAGTTCTATCCCTAGTTGGGCAGAAAAAAATGCGCCGCTGGATTTTAATGGGGCTGAGTAATTTACAGGGCGAACTAACTATACGCTTTATCAATCAAGCTGAAAGTAAGGCACTAAATTACCATTTTCGACAACGCGATAAATCTACTAATGTGCTGACTTTTATTTATAGCGAAGTTGAAAGCAAAGCTACAGGGACCCTACCGCTCCACGCCGATATTGTTATTTGCTGGCCTGTCGTTCTTGCCGAAGCACGCGCGCAAAATAAATCGCCAGAAGCGCATTTAGCCCATTTAGTACTACATGGTTGTCTGCATGCCCGCGGTTTTGACCATGAAAAATCGCCAGCGGCGAAAAAAATGGAGGCTTTAGAAGTTCAATCCCTCAAAATGCTCGGCTATCCTAACCCTTATTAGATAATTGGTCTATGCCTGAAATCCAAAAAACCCTGCTCGAACGCTTAAGCGAGTTTCTTAGTCCTGAACCGAGCTCGCCAGCTGAGCAGCGCCGCGACCTCATTAATACCTTACGCGAAGCGCAATTAGAGGGCCTCATTAATGCTGATGCCCTAGCAATGATTGAAGGTGTTTTTCAAGTGGGGGAATTATGTGCCCGCGATATTCTTGTTCCGCGAGCACAGCTAGACTGGATTGATGTCAACCTCCCTATATCTCAAATTATTACTGAAGTGATTGCTGCGGCCCACTCACGTTATCCTGTGTTTGAAGGCAGTCGCGATAAAGTCATTGGCATTTTGTTAGCTAAAGACCTTTTACGCTACTCTGCCGATGCCGATTTTCAATTACGCGACTGGCTGCGCCCCGCCGTTTTTATTCCTGAATCAAAGCGTCTAAGTGTTTTATTGCGCGATTTTCGTGATAACCGCAATCATCTTGCTGTTGTAGTTGATGAGTACGGAGGTATTGCTGGCATTATTACGATCGAAGATGTCCTTGAACAAATTGTGGGTGATATTGAAGATGAGTTTGATGTGGATGAAGATGCGGATAATATTATTCAGCTCGATAATGAGGCATTACGCATTAAAGGCATTACTGAGTTAGAGCAAGTGAATGCAGCCTTAGGGTCTCATTTTCATTTGGAAAATATTGAAACGATTGCAGGTTTTATTTCGCAACATTTAGGACGAGTACCTAAATTGGGTGAGAAAGTCCAAATCGCAGGTATTGAATTTGAAATTCAACGGGCAGATTCACGGCAAATTCATATTCTTATTGCCCGCCGCCTACCATCCGAGACTTAATTGATTAACTCTAGCCTGTTGCGTGCGCTACTGTGTGCGGTAGGAAGTGGTATTGCCACTGCCTTGCTCGCTGAAGCTTCCTATGGGGGTTGGTGGCAAATTTTAGCCCTCAGTATTTTTTGGTATTTACTGGCTTACTTTCGGCTTCAACAAAAACGCACATTTTTCATTCTCGGTATGGGTTTCGGTTTAGCGTATTTTGTTTGTAGCCTATGGTGGATTTATATTAGCTTGCATGATGTTGGAGGCTTAAGTTGGCTGCTAGCGGGCTTTGGTGTCTTTGCCCTATCGAGTTACCTGAGTCTTTTCTTTGGCATGGCTCTGCTACTGGCTCATTGCATTAGCCAGGCGGCAAAAAAAACTTCCCTTGCAATCTTGCTCAATGCCCTGCTATTTGCTAGTTCTTGGACTTTGCTGGAATACCTGCGTGGCTCATTATTGACCGGCTTCCCTTGGAGTGGTTTTGCTGAAACCCAAGTCAATGGTCCTTTTGCGGTAATCGCTCCTTGGTTTGGGGGGCTCGCTTGTACCTTTGCAGTATTTTGGCTTTCCTATCTAATTGCCCAATTACGTCTTGCGCCATGGAAAGTGAGTGGCATGGTTGTTAGTGGAGTTTTATTGTGTCAGGTATTCGGAATTGGGCATTTCACACAAGCCTATGAAAAGCCAATTTCAGTGAGGCTACTGCAAGGTAACTTTGCCCAAAGTCAGCAATTTAATCCGCCTGCGATCATGAGGCAGATTCAACTGTATCTAACTTTAATTGAGGAAAAGTCGGCTAATTTAATTGTCATTCCTGAAACTGCTTTTCCTTGGCCAGAATCCCAATTACCAGCTGGCGCCATCACACAATTGCAAGCATTTGCTCAGGCTAGTGCGAGTCAAGTGTTAATTGGTGTTGTGGGGCAAATTGACGGCGAAAATAATAAAGTCTTATTTACAAATCGAGCGCTGGGCTTAAGTCAAGATCGGCCCAGCTATGTCTACGATAAATCGCATCTAGTTCCATTCGGTGAATTTATTCCGCCTGGTTTTCAATGGTTTGTCGATGAATTTAAAATTCCCTTGAGTAATTTTGGTCGTGGCGCAGTTAATCAGCCACCGTTTTTAATCCAGCCTACAAATTCAAAACCGCTGGGCGCTGCGATTACGATTTGCTATGAAGATGTCTTTGGCGGAGAACTTGCTGCCCGACTGAGAAATGCCACTGCGCCAATTAATCTCCTAGTTAACATGACCAATTTAGTCTGGTTTGGGCATTCACAAGCACCAACCCAGCAACTGCGTTTATCCCAACTTCGCTCCTTAGAAACGGGGCTTCCTAGCATTCGTGCAACCAATACTGGGATTACTGCCATTATTGGGGCTGATGGCCGTGTGCTCGCTCAGTTACCGCAATTTACCCGTGCTGAACTCCAGATGGAAGTACAGGCTTACTCGGGTAAAACCCCTTATGTACTATGGGGAGACCTGCCAATATTGGCATTTTGTGGTGTCTTGATTCTTTTTGGACTAAGTTGCAAGTTAAAACGGCGACTTTCTTAGCTAAGTTGTCTCGGGCGGTTAAAATCAAGGCCTTAGCTAGGTCGATGATGCTTACTTTTTAATGCTTACTTTTCAGCAAATTATTCTTCAACTCCAGGAATACTGGGATCAGCAAGGCTGCGCCTTGTTGCAACCGATCGACCTCGAGGTTGGCGCGGGTACTTCCCATACGGCCACCTTTCTGCGTGCAATTGGGCCTGAGCCGTGGAAGGCAGCTTACGTTCAACCATCACGCCGACCAAAGGATGGACGCTATGGTGAAAATCCAAATCGTCTACAGCACTACTATCAATTTCAAGTAGTTCTAAAGCCAGCTCCTGACAATATTTTAGATTTATATTTGGGCTCCTTAAAAGCCTTGGGGCTTGATTTACAAAAAAATGATGTGCGCTTTGTTGAGGATGATTGGGAAAATCCCACCTTGGGATCTTGGGGTTTAGGTTGGGAGGTTTGGCTAAATGGCATGGAAGTAACCCAATTCACGTATTTTCAGCAAGTGGGTGGCCTTGACTGCAAACCCGTATTAGGCGAAATTACTTATGGCATTGAGCGCTTAGCCATGTATATCCAAAATTGTGCCAATGTATTTGATTTAGTCTGGACTAAGGGCCTAAGTTACGGTGATGTGTACCATCAAAATGAAGTAGAGCAATCCGCCTATAACTTCGAACACGCCAATACCGAATTACTGTTTAGCCATTTTGCTAACTATGAAAATGAAGCTAAGCGCCTCATTGCAGTACCGCTTGCCCTGCCTGCATATGAAATGGTTTTGAAAGCCGCACATACTTTTAATCTTTTAGATGCCCGTGGCGCCATTTCTGTAACTGAACGAGCTACTTATATTGGCCGTATTCGCAATTTATCACGCGCAGTTGCGCAAGCCTATTTTGAGGCTCGCGAAAAGCTTGGTTTTCCAATGGTTCACACGAACGCAAAATGATGTTAGAGCCAAACGCAACCTTAATTTTGGAAGTATTTACAGAAGAGTTGCCACCAAAATCCTTATCTAAACTGAGTGATGCTTTTACTAGTGCTATTTTTAACTCACTAAAAAAGGCCCAGCTATTAAGCGCAGACTCAAAGCCTATTAGCTTTGCCAGTCCCCGTCGCTTAGCAGTGCAAATTAATGGCGTGCTTAATCAAGCCTCTGACTATGCTGTACGGGAAAAAATATTGCCAACTAGTATCGCTTTTGATAGTGCCGGCAAGCCCACTGCGCCGCTCTTAAAAAAATTGGCTTCGCTGGGTTCTGCTGATATCGATCTCAACACCTTAGAGCGGTCTGGCGAAGGTAAAAATGAAACACTCTTTTTAAATCTACAGGCAACTGGTGCGCAACTTACGCCTACCCTACAACTAGCGTTTGAATCTGCTTTGCAACAACTTCCTATTGCGAAAATGATGCATTACCAAGTCGCCCAAAAAAATGGGGACTTAAAAGATGTGGCTTTTGCTAGACCAGTTCACCGGATTCTTGCTCTGCACGGTAAAGTGCCCTTGCACCTAGAGGCACTTGGCATTACCGCAGACCAGCTAACCGAAGGACATCGCTTTCTTTCTAGCGGAGCGCTAAAACTAACGGCTGCTGACGATTATGAACGTGTCCTTGAAACCCAAGGCAAGGTTGTCGCCAATTTCGTACGTCGTCGTACCTTAATTCAACAGGGCCTTACTCAGGCGGCTGGCGATGATCTGGTGTTGATGCCGGATGCACTACTTGATGAAGTAACTGCTCTTGTAGAGTGGCCAGTAGTTTATTGCTGTCAATTCGATCCTGAATTTTTGGAAATTCCGCAAGAGTGCCTTATTTTGACAATGCAGACCAATCAAAAATATTTTGCCTTAACGGATCAACAAGGAAAATTACGTAATCGCTTTTTAATTGTTTCTAATATTGAAACCGTTGATCCCAGCGCGATTATTGCCGGCAATGAGCGCGTCATACGCCCCCGCTTAGCAGATGCGCGCTTCTTTTACAAACAAGATCAAAAGCGCTCTCTGCATTCTCGCCTCGATGACCTGAATAAAGTGGTTTATCAAAACCAGCTTGGTAGCCAACTCGAGCGCATGCGCAGGGTACAAGCAATTGCCCTCCAGATTGCCGCAGACTTGAATCGTCAGGGTCTAGCTATTAATACAGAATGGCTTAGTCGAGCTGCAGAAATTGCTAAGGCCGATTTACTTACTGACATGGTTGGGGAATTTCCCGAACTACAGGGCATTATGGGCCGCTATTATGCAGCGCTTGATGGTGAGGTTGCCGAGGTAGCAGCTGCTTGTGGCGAACACTACCAACCCCGTTTTGCAGGCGACTCACTACCCCGCTCATTAACTGGTACCGTTTTAGCCTTTGCTGACAAACTAGAGACATTAGTCGGTATTTGGGGTATTGGACTTGCGCCTACTGGCGATAAAGATCCTTATGCCTTAAGACGCAATGCGCTTGGTATTTGCCGTTTATTAGTAGAAAAGAATTTAGTAATTAATCTGCCAATCCAGATTGATTTTGCCCGCAGTCAATTTAAGCAAACTGAGGTAGCGCAAAAAGCGAATACCAGTGAAATTTATCAATTTATTGCGGATCGCTTTCCTGCCTATTTGCGTGATCAGGTAGGGCTTGGAGAGGCTTTTACTGCCCCTGAAATTGACGCCGTCTTAAGTCAAATGCCACCTTATTTCAATGATGTTATTACGCGTTTACAAGCTTTGCGCCAATTTAATGCTTTACCTGAGGCTGCTCAACTAGCTGCAGCTAATAAACGCATTAGTCATATCCTCAAGAAAACCCATACGCCGATACCAACTAATTACGCGCCAAAACTACTCGTTCTACCTGCAGAAATTGTGCTTGCAAAAAGCCTAGAAGCCATCCATACCAATCTCGATTTGGCTTATCAGGCCGGAGAATTTGTTGCTTGCTTACAAATTTTAGTTTCTCTGGCGCAACCCATTGATCAATTTTTTGCTGATGTGATGGTGATGGATCCGCAGCCAGAGCTGCGAGATAATCGCTTGGCCTTATTACAACAATTGCATCAAAAAATGAATTTGGTTGCCGATCTCGGTAAATTGGCATGAACCAGCACGCTCCTAAATTAATTATCCTCGATCGTGATGGTGTGATTAATGTCGATCGCGATGACTACGTTAAATCTGCGCAAGAATGGGAGCCCCTTCCAGGAAGTCTTGAAGCCTTAGCCCTACTTACTCAAGCTGGTTACCGCATTGTTATTGCCACCAATCAGTCGGGTATTGGCCGCGGCTTTTATACCCTCCAAGACTTGCAAGTAATGCATCAGAAAATGGCTGATCTGCTTACTCCACTAGGCGGTAGGATTGATAGTATTTTCTTCTGCCCTCACGTTGACGCCGATCATTGCAACTGCCGTAAACCATTGCCCGGCATGTATCTAGAAATAGCTGCGCGTTATCGTCCTGGCGCTAACGAGCCTGTGCTGGCCGACATACCTGTTGTAGGTGATTCGCTACGTGATTTGTTACCTGCAAGTACCTTAGGAGCCCAACTAAATTTAGTCCTAACTGGTAAAGGTAACTTGACCTTGGCTACCGGTGGGCTGCCTGCGAATACAGCAGTCTATGAAAACTTACTCGCCTTTACTCACGAACACTTAAGGATTTAGCGTGATTTGGCTTAAATCAAGCGCGTTTTTTATTTTTCTGCTGCTCTTTACGCTTTTTTTTGGCGGCTTATGCGTCATTATTTTTCCCTTTATGCCGGTTTATAAGCGTTATCAATTTGTTAGTCGGTGGAACAAAATTGTTTTAGTGGTGCTAGAACATCTTTGTGGTATTCGTTATCAAATTAAAGGAATGGAGCACGTAACAAACTCCCGCGATTTACCCGTTGTTGTTTTAAGTAAGCATCAATCTGCTTTTGAAACAATCGCTTTTATTGCTATTTTTCCAAAGCATTTATGTTTTGTCTTTAAACGCGAATTGCTCTGGCTACCTTTTTTTGGATGGGCTCTGGGCATGTTGAATATGATTCATATCAATCGCTCTAATCGCGAAACTGCAGCCATTTCAGTCGCTAACCAGGGACGTCAACGCCTCCGTGATGGTAATTGGATTTTAATCTTCCCTGAGGGTACTCGCACTCCTACTGGTTCACACCGTCCCTATCGGAAAGGTGGCGCACGGCTAGCGGTTGCGACCAATGCAAGTGTTATTCCAGTAGCCCACAATAGTGGTCGAGTATGGCCACGTAATAGTTTTTTAAAGTATCCAGGTTTAGTGACGATTTCAATTGGGCCGTTGATTTCCTCTGCTGGCAAAACGGGAGAGCAACTCAATACAGAAGTTGAAAATTGGATTGAAGCGGAAATGCTCAAAATTGATCCGAGCGCTTATACAAAATAAAGGCTGCTGTTAAGGCATTGCTTTTATTAAGTCTGCACTAAACGGCAAGCCCACTCGATATATTGAGCTACGGGTATATCTTGAGCGCGGAGTTTGAGATCTGAGTCACTTAAAGCCAAGCGTTCGCTATAACTCTGTAAATTAGTACGTAACATCTTGCGGCGCTGCGAAAATGCCGCCGCAACGATTTTTTCTAAAGCCCGCCATTCATCTTGATTTAAAGAAAATTGCTGCCGTGGAATCATGCGGACAACAGCTGAATTCACCTTAGGTTGAGGCTCAAAAGCAGTGGGCGGTACTGCTAAGACTTGCTCCAGGTGGTAACGCGCTTGCAGCATGACCGATAGTCGACTAAAGTCTGCACCACCGTCTACTGCTACCATGCGGGCAACGACTTCAGCCTGCAACATAAATACTTGTTCATTGATGAAGGGGGCCACTGAAAGCAAATGAAACAATAAGGGTGATGATATGTTGTAAGGTAAATTACCGACAATCAGACGAGGTCTGCTTTGAGGCAGCGTTTTTTCTTGGCTATTTTCCTTGGTCTTTGAATTCGAATGTTTAGCCCAATTCACAAAATCAAACTTTAGTGCGTCGCCTTCGATAATTTCAATTCCTGGTATGTTTTTTGCCCGCCAATAGGCGACTAAATCACGGTCGATTTCCAGTAAATCTAAGTGGTCAACTTGGTTTAGTAGCGGCAAGGTTAGCGCCCCCAAGCCCGGTCCAACTTCTATGATCTGTGCATCGGCACTCGGGTTGATGATGTTGATAATGGCATGGATAACCCCGTCATCTTTTAAAAAATTTTGGCCGAAACGCTTACGGGCGTGATGCATGAGATTTATTCTGCGCGCGCTGCTGAGCTAATTGAAACGCTAAACGCAAAGCCTCTAGCATACTGCTAGCATCAGCCAAACCTTGCCCAGCCAGATTAAGTGCAGTACCGTGATCTACTGAAGTACGGATGATTGGCAAGCCTAAAGTAACATTAACGCCACTGCCAAAGGCTGCAAATTTAAATGGTGCAAGACCTTGATCGTGATACATCGCTAAAAAAACATCATATGCAGATAAATTACGTGGGTTAAATAAGGCATCAGCTGGAATCGGCCCCGTAACCGCAATTCCTTTTTGTTGGGCCGCCAAAATAGCCGGAGCAATAATAGTGATTTCTTCCTGCCCCAAATACCCGCCCTCGCCAGCATGTGGATTTAAGCCGGCTACGGCAATGCGTGGTTGTTCGATTGCAAACCAAGTCTGTAAATCCTGCTGCAAAATATCTATTGTTTTTACTAAGGTCTCTCGATGAAGAGCTGCAGGGACTTCCTGTATTGGTAAATGCGTCGTTGCTAAAGCCACACGTAATGGATTTGACCTTGCCAGACCCAAGATGCCTGCTGGTATATTCGCACATAGCATCATCACCACTTGTGAACAATGGCACTGTTGGGCTAAATACTCGGTATGTCCAGAAAAAGGGATGCCCGCTTGATTGAGGATACTTTTTTGTATCGGCGCAGTAATCATGGCCCCAAAACGCCCTGACAAACAACCTGCTAGTGCATGATCTAACATGCTCAAAACATACGGTGCATTTTCTGGATTTAGTTGACCTGCGCTAGCTGGCGTTTTTAAAGAGATTGGCTCTAATCGTAATTGTTCCGACCAAGGCAGCGGTTTTTTTTGCTCAATCGCTTTAAATAAACTAGGGTCACCTAATAAGGTAATACTTACCGCATCATTTTCTTGGAGAAATTGTTTGGCTGCTGCTAAAGCAATTTCTGGGCCGATGCCAGCAGGCTCGCCCGTAGTAATGACAAGCTCAAGGGGCAGCGACATTATCGGTATTAATTAATTTCACTGTAGCGTTATCGCGAAGTTGGCGCACCCAATCTTGATATGCTTGCTCAATCTTCCGTTCACGTAGTGCCGCTTTGGCAAATTGACGTTGTTTATCTACTGTTAGCTGCGCTTCTCGTCGCTCGACCACTTGAATTAAGTGCCAACCAAATTGACTTTTAACTGGGCTACTAACCTCTCCAATTTGTAAACGGTTCATGGCTTGTTCAAATTCAGGCACTAAATCGCCAGGCCCCATCCATCCCAATAAGCCGCCGTTAGCAGCCGAGCCGTCTTCAGAAAACTTTTTTGCTAGCTCACCAAAGTCACCTGTCTTCGCTTTTATCTGTTCACGAAAACCATTCAACTTTCTTTCAGCATCGGCATCGCTAAAACCTGCTCGAGGACGAGCTAAAATATGACGAGCCAAAGTTTGGGTCACCATGATATTTTGCGGGGCGGTAGGTTCCGCATTAGCAGACTCACTACTGGTAACTGCTGTGGTGTTTATTGGGGGGCGTTCAGATAAAGAACGGCGGTCTAAAACTTTTAAAATATGAAAACCAGCAGGGCTTTTAAGTACAGCAGTTGCCACTTGTCCTGAACCTAAATTACGGACTGATTCATAAAAAATTTGTGGCAATCGGTCTGGGGTTCGATAACCTAGCTCTTGAAATTTAATCTTCGAATCTTCTTTTGCTGCTTGAGCGCCAAGCTTCATAAAATCGATATCTCCGCGCGCAGTTTTCAAAATAGTCTCGGCTTTTTTTCGGGCCTCGGTTTGGGCTCCAAGCCCAGCGCTGGGATCGACCGGAATAAAAATCTGTGCCACATCAATTTCTTCGGGGCCAGAACCTGGCTTTATAGGCTCTTGATTTTGTGCGGGGGGAGAGTTTGCTGCTGCCGCCATCACTTGCATACGCTCGATAATATAATTATCCACTTCAGCATCAGAAATTTTAATTTGCCCCTCTACTTCACGATCGCGTAAACGCGCTAACACTACATCGCTGCGCAAAATATCGCGGTATTGTTTCAAGCTCATCCCATTTTGAATAACTTTTTCCCGAAACTCGGCGACGGTAAGTTTATTTTGTGCGGCAATTTTGCCAATGATCGCATCGAGCTCTTTGTCGGAAATAATAATTCCCGTACTTTCTGCCTCTTGAAGCATAATTTTTTCAACGATGAGACGTTCTAAAACCTCTTTACGAAAAGTGACTGGATCAGGTGGTTTTTTACCGCTCTTAATCATTTGAGCCTCAATCTCAATGACCCGATCATCAATATCCTTACGCGTGATATAGCCAGTATTCACAATTGCTGCTACGCCATCTAAATTACGCACTTTACTAGTAGGAGTAGGGCTTGCTGCGACTACTTTATTAGCCCCAGGAGGCGGGCTGGTTTTAGTACTATTTTGCGCAAAAGCCAAACCGCATCCAGCCATCAATGTGCTGAATGCAAGTCGATACAAGAGCGGTAATAAATAGGTCTTTACAATCACTTATAGTTTTCAAAAGAGGATGGTGGCAAGGCCTGAGGTGCCGGTTTATATCCGGGAATATTTAGTTTCATGATGTCAACTGGGTTGTTACCAATACCGCCAAAACCTTTAAATTCTAGTTGGAATAAAATTTGGGTATTCGTGGCCGCATTGGTTAATACTTGTGAATATGCCATGCGAATAGCCCAACAATCTTGGTCGTATTCTACTGCCGCCATGGTATTGAGGGTTTTACTAGCAAGGGCATCATACCCCCAACGTCCCATTAGCGAAACATGCTTGGTTATGGGCCATTGCCCATAAGCGCTATATTGGTCAGTGGTCGTGGCCCCAGCAGAAACGCCCGGCACCGGCACCGTCCAGACATTACGATATCCAAAGTTAATTAAGCGTCCAGGCGTTGGGTTCCACCCTGCCCCAACGCTTGATTGCACAAAGCGGCTAAGCTGGGTATTGAATTGCCCAAATAGATCAAGATTAAAGTTTCCGGGTAAGCGCACCGTACCTGCACCTAAAGTATCAGAATAGGTGGAAGGATTTTGCACGGTGGTTGAGGTTGACACTTTTTGCCCCTGAAATTGCTGTTGCTGAGCTACTATGACAGTGGCTCGCTCTGCCCCAGTTTGGGCGTCCAGTAAACGACTGGTTATACCCAAAGTGGCTTTATTGGCATCGGATACGCGGTCATTACCAATAAACGTATTGGGGGCAAATATTTGTGAAATACCAAAACCTTGGTCGCCTGTATCAAAGTTAGGCACATTGCTTTGGTTCACATAAGGGGTGTAAACATAATAAGCGCGAGGCTCTACTGTTAATAACATGTCTCGACCAAAAAACCCCTTTAATTCTGTGGCTTCTCGCTCAAATGCCATGCCACTATCTAGGGTAATAGTGGGAATAATAAAACCTTGTGCTGGGGCAGCGCCTGGGGTTGAAGAAACTGCGCTGTAATTATTTGCCTGAAAAAAGATCTTGGGGGTAAGGTAATATCCAGGCGTAGTTTGTGAAGCACTAATGCCCCCCTTTATTACGCTACGCGAAGCATCACTATAAGGGCCAGGCGCTGTACCGGCTAAATTGCCAGCTATGTTGTATTGAAAGCGCGTGAAATCGGCATTGAAATATGCATCGGGCCCTTTAAATGTTCCAGTAGTAGGTAAATTTAAAAAGTTATTTTTAATATACGAGGCTTTTATTTCAGGCAAAATATTATATGGCGCGCCTACAATGCTCGCGGGATCAGGCTGTAAAGTTTGAAAAGTTAAAGTGCGGGCCGTGAAATTCCAACCCGTTAATGCACTATTTCCCGGCATCGCGAAGCTCGTGCCAATCTCTTGGCGAAATTGCGTTGATACGGCTGCTGCGATTGAGCGTGAAAAATCAATTGGATAGGTGTTGTCAGAAACTTTAGCCACATTAGCGTAGGCATTCCATCCTGGCAAAATTGCCTCGCGATGTTGTAAGTCATATTTCCAACGTAAGGAGTTAGTTAGCCGATCATTCAGAATATCGGCTTGTAAAGCGCCAGTATATTTTGGTTCTAGGTAACGTAAATTCCCACCCAACTGCAGACCGCGATTACTCATATAGCGAGGCAAAATTAATAAGTCACGATTCGGCGCAATGTCCATATAGTAAGGCTCGGTTACATCGATGCCATTGGTAGTGCTATAGCCAGCGACAGGCGCTAAAAATCCAGAGCGACGTTGATTTGATGTAGGCAAACTAATGTAAGGCAGATACAGCATTGGTACATCAAAAAATCGCATTACCCCATCTTTAACCGTCATAGTGCGCTGCTCTTGATCTAGATCAAGTTGACTAGCACTGAAATACCAATCGAGATTATCTGGTGCGCAGGTGGTGTAAATGGGTTGTTCTAATTGATAGGTGTCGGCAGACGCTACGGTTAATTTTTTCGCCCGCCCGCGGACGCGGCTATCACGAAACTCATATGTCAGATCCTCCATCCCACCCTCGCGAGCGTCTACGCGCAACCGCGCTTTGGGCCCCATGAAAACAGCAGAATCTTTGACTAACTCTACATTGCCAATTAAGTTGGCTGTGTCGGAATCGGGATCATACGTAATTTGATCAGCTTTCATTACGGTTCCGCCGCGACGAATTTGTGCCCGCCCCTGCAATTTCATTTCGCGCTCGACTACTCCATCGATCGCATCGCTAGCCGTAAAAGTTAGCGCTTGATCATCGGGAATGGGTTTGCCAAGGCGCAATTGATCATCAAATTTCAAGCCCTTTTGATAGCCTTTATCGGGAAATAAAGTAGTTACTGTTGGGGTAGCAGCAGGGGGTGGAATGACCGCAGTTTGGGCCATGGTTTCGGCTGCCAAACGTAATAAAGTCGCACCCAAAATCAATCGTACGCTGGGTGCAAAATGAACGGGGGCGCAAAGGCCGGCGCGACGGCGATAATGACTCATAAATCTAGACTCGACTTATTATACGAACCGACCATGCTTGACTCTCGCTTATCTGCACTAGGCCAATGGCTAGGGGCTTTAGCCATCCCCTGGCAGCTCGATCTGGACTCTTTGGCGCCAGCTTCGGCAGATGCTAGCTTTCGCCGCTACTTCCGCATTCGGTCTACAAAGGCCAATTATCCAACTCTGATTGTGATGGATGCGCCACCCGATAAAGAATCCATTGAACCCTTTATTAGAGTAGCGCGTTTATTTGCCGAGGCCCAATTAAATGTACCCCAAATTTTGGCTGAAAATTCACCAGCTGGCTTTCTCTTACTCAGCGATTTGGGCAGCACCACGTATTTAGATGCGCTGACACCAAACAATGCTGACAAACTGTATCGCGAGGCAATCACAGCCTTAGTGCAATTGCAATTAGCTAGCCAAGCAAATATCTTGCCAAATTACGATAGCGAACTTTTGCAACGCGAACTCGATTTATTTCCCGAGTGGTATTTGCTGCGTCATCTACAAATGAATTTCAATTCTAAACAGCAAGACCAATTAAGTGCTTGCTTTAATCTCCTCATAAAAAATAATTTAGCGCAAAGCAAGGTCTTCGTCCATCGTGACTATCATTCACGCAATTTAATGCTCTCGCCGCATCACAGCCCCGGAATTTTAGATTTTCAAGATGCGGTTTATGGGCCTATTACTTACGACTTAACTTCACTTTTACGCGATGCTTATATTCAATGGCCAGATGAAAAAGTGCTTGATTGGATGATTTTTTACTGGGAAACTGCACGAGAGGTTGGCTTAGCGGTGCCACCAGACTTTGGGGATTTTTTTCGTGACTTTGAATGGATGGGCTTACAACGTCACTTAAAAATTTTAGGCATTTTTGCCCGCCTAAATTATCGCGATGGAAAAAATGCTTACCTAAAAGATATTCCGCTGGTGTTGCACTATGCGCAAAATGTTGCCAATCGATATATCGAATTTAAGCCCCTTGCGCATCTTCTTGCAGCGCTGCACTAATGGTTAATATTGGCTCTATGGATCCACCAATTCCTTGTTTATTGCTCGCTGCTGGTCGCGGTGAGCGAATGCGTCCGTTAACTGATGTCTTACCAAAACCCCTCCTCGAGGTTCAAGGTAAATCATTATTAACTTGGCATCTCGAAACTTTGCAGAATTCTGGCATCGAACGGGTTGTTATTAATCTTGCCTGGTTGGGTGAAAAAATTAGCGCTGCACTGGGTACAGGTGCAGACTTTGGTTTACACATTGATTATTCGCCCGAAGAGGAAGCCCTTGAAACAGCGGGGGGCATTTGCCAGGCTTTACCCATTTTGGCTCCTGCAGATTATTTTATTGTGATGAATGGCGATGTTTTTTGCCCTGGCTTTCCACTAGCGCAGTTATTAGCTTTTATAAAGACCATGCGCTTAGCGCATGAACAGCAATTGGCTCACCTCATTCTGGTCCCCAATCCTAGCCAACATCCTACTGGCGATTTTTATCTACAAAGGGGTAAAGTGTGGGCAGAGGAGCTTAAAACCTTGGCGGGAGAGGCTAAAGAAAGCCAATTAGGTCAGCCGGCTGAGCGCTTAACTTTCTCAGGTCTTGGCATTTACCATCGCGACCTATTTAAAGGTTTAATACGAGGTGAAAAGGCTAAATTAGCACCTTTACTAGTAGCCGCCATGGCACAAAACCAAGTGACCGGTGAAAAATATTTGGGTTCATGGCACGATGTAGGGAGCCCTGCCCGCCTGAACGAGCTAAATCAGGGTTCCAAATAAATCATGAGCCAACTTCATACCTCCTTTAACCCGAGCATTTATGCAGCTCGACGCGCCCGTCTCGCCGAACTAATGCGCCAACACACCGGTGGTGGCTTAGCCTTAATTGCGACTGCGCCAGAGGCCTTTCGTAATCGGGATAGCGATTATCCGTACCGCCATGACAGTGATTTTTTCTACCTCACTGGCTTTGATGAGCCTGGTGCTACTTTGGCCTTAAACGTGAGCGGGACTCAACTTGAAACCCATTTATTTTGTCGACCTAAAGACCCCGAGCGAGAAATTTGGGATGGTTGGCGTTTAGGGCCCGAGGCAGCACCTGAAAAACTGGGGGTTGATTTTGCCCACGCCAATCAAGCTCTTGATACCAAGCTGCCCGAATTAATTGCCGATCAAACTGCCTTATATACCCGCTTAGCGAATAGTGCTGAAAATGATCGTCGGGTGCGCTATTGGATTGAACAGGTGCGCCAACAGGCACGGGCGGGAGTCAATGCGCCATCCCAGTTACATGACATTGAGGCTTTGGTACATGAAATGCGTCTGCTTAAAAGCGTCGATGAAATTGCCACCATGCGCCAAGCGGCGGCAATTTCTGCAAGAGCCCACTTGCGGGCAATGCAAAAGTGTCGCGCCGGTATGTACGAATACCAAATTGAAGCTGAGTTATTACATGAATTTCGCCATAGCGGCGCGCAAAGCGTTGCCTATAACAGCATTGTGGCTACGGGAGCAAATGCCTGCGTCTTACATTACCGTGCCGGCGCGACAGAATTGCGTAATGGCGAGCTTTGCTTGATTGATGCAGGCTGTGAATTAGATGGCTATGCATCCGATATCACCCGTACCTTTCCGGTCAATGGAGTTTTTTCTGGTCCACAAAGGGCTTTGTATGACATTACCCAGACAGCCCAAGCAGCAGCAATTGCTGCTGCTCTTGTCGGCAATACTTTTATACAACCACACGAAGCTGCTTTGCGCGTTCTAACCCAAGGTTTAATTGACGAAAAACTCATTGCATTAAGTGAAGTTGGATCACTTGACAATGCCCTTGAGCTTGCTGCTTATAAGCCTTTTTATATGCATCGCACCAGCCATTGGTTAGGCATGGATGTTCATGATGTCGGCTCTTATCGTGAGCCTAGCGAAGATCTTACGCAAAATAAGCAAGATAAACCTTGGCGCAAGCTACAAGCAGGAATGGTCATTACCGTTGAGCCTGGTTTATATATTCGTCCTTCTGCCACTGTGCCTGAAGCGTTTTGGAATATCGGTATTCGGATTGAAGATGACGCGGTCATTACAGCACAGGGTTGCGATTTAATTTCTCGGGGTGTGCCGGTACTTGCAAACGAAATTGAACGCACGATGCGTGAGTCTGAGTGAAATCAAATTTGAATTCCCTAACTTGGGATGTAGTGATTCAAGGTGGTGGGCCTGTTGGCCTGGCTTGTGCCGCTTGGTGCCTTCAACAATTACCAACTTTAAAATTAGCATTAATTGATCGTAATCCGCGTACTGATGAAGCGCTAGAAAATGGTGATAAACGTAGTGATACTCGTGGCATTGCGCTTTCCCACGGTAGTAAATTATTACTTGAGACGATTCATGCTTGGCCAACCAATTGCCCTGAAATTCATCGCATCCACGTCTCGCAAGCGGGTCGCTTTGGTCGCGCCATCATGACTCGTGAAGAATTACATCAAGATGCGCTCGGTCATATTGCGCGCTATCGCGATATTCACCTTGCATTACGTCAGGCCTTACGCAAGCTACAACCATCTAGCCCGCACTTTTCTTGGATACACAGCAATGAAACGCCTGACCTAGCAAGTCAAGTCGAGTCGGCAGAGAGTGCTTGCGTGGTGCATGCCGAAGGTGGCTTATTTAATCAACAGGAGTGGATTGAAGCAGGTCGCAGTTACGATCAAAGCGCCCTTGTTGGATTAGTTGAAGTAGATCAACCACAAGCCCATCAGGCTTGGGAACGCTTTACTCCTGAAGGTCCGCTGGCCTTACTTCCAAGTCATGCGGGTGAGCATTTCTTGAATTTAGTTTGGTGCAGTACGCCCAGTACTGCACAACAGCGTCTAGAACTCAATGAACCTGATTTTTTAGCCGCCCTGCAACGCCAATTCGGTAGCCGCTTGGGTCATTTCATTAGCGTACGTGAACGTCGCCTTTATGAACTCGGCTTAAATTATCGTAAAGAAGTTGCGGTTGATCATTCGGTATGGATTGGTAATGCTGCACAAACACTACATCCAGTAGCGGGTCAAGGTCTCAATTTAGGTTTGCGTGATGCCTACTTGTTAGCCGAAAAATTAGCTTGGTTTTTTTCTCGCCCAACGCACTTGGGCTCAGCTAATTCGGTAGCTGCCTTATTACAAGACTATGCCCGCACGCGCAATGCTGACCGCAAAACCACAATTGGTATTACCGATTTTCTTGCACGTGTTTTTACCTCTCAATTCTTGCCAGTCGTCTTCACTCGCGGTTTAGCCTTATCCGCTTTGCAATGGCTCCCGCCACTAAAAACAAGTTTGGCGCGCCAAATGATGTTTGGGCGGCGCTAAAAGAGGGTCGACCCGCCATTCTTTTTTGCTGCTTAAAATTTAAGCAGTTAACTCGCACACTATGCTAAAGTAACTGCCTACTTACTGCTTTTAGCTCAAGTCATTTCATGAAAATTGGTACCCACGAATTAAGCAATCAACTTTTTGTTGCCCCAATGGCGGGCGTAACCGATCGTCCTTTTAGACAGTTGTGCAAAAAACTGGGTGCTGGCTACGCTGTATCAGAAATGATTGCCTCGAATGTAACCTTGTGGAACAGCGAAAAAACCCAACGACGCGCGAATCATGTGGGTGAGTTTGCGCCTATTGCTGTGCAAATTGCTGGCGCTGACCCGCTCACGATGGCAGCAGCTGCCCGTATTAATGTTGCTCAAGGGGCGCAAATTATTGACATCAATATGGGATGTCCCGCTAAAAAGGTTTGTAACGTCGCGGCTGGCTCGGCGCTGATGAAGAATGAAATTCTCGTTGGAAAAATACTTGATGCTGTGATTCAAGCAGTTGGTGTTGGTCCTGATGCTGTGCCAGTGAGTTTAAAAATTCGTACCGGCTGGGATCGTGATCACAAAAATGCGCTCGCTATTGCCCGCATTGCTGAATCTGCTGGTATTAGTGTCTTAACTATTCATGGACGAACTCGAGCCGATCTATTTCACGGCTCTGCAGAGTATGATCAAATTACTGCAGTAAAAAATCAAGTCGGAATTCCGATCGTTGCCAATGGCGATATTGATAGTCCAGAAAAAGCCCTGGCAGTTTTAAAACAGACTAAAGCGGATGCCATCATGATTGGACGTGCCGCACAAGGTCGGCCTTGGATTTTTCGTGAAATCGAGCACTATCTCAAAACCGGCACCCTCCTACCTCCGCCCCAAATTACTGAAATTCAACAAATCATGAATGATCATTTGCTTGATCATTATGCTTTTTATGGCGAATATACTGGCTTACGAACTGCGCGCAAACACATTGGTTGGTATTGCAAAGGCTTGCGTAACTCACACGTTTTTCGGCAACGCATGAATACCGCTGATGATTGTCGTACCCAATTAGCCATGGTCAATGATTTTTTTGCAGAAATGCAAGTGCACTCTAATCATCTATTATTTCTTGAAGCTGCTTAATATTTTAACTATGCCTAATAAAAATCCCATTGCTGTCTGCGTACAAACCCACCTCCAAACTTATCTAGACGATCTCAAAGGTACAGCACCCAACGATGTCTATCAGATGGTCTTAAATGTAGTTGAAAAACCCCTGCTTGAAGTAGTCATGCACCATGCTAAGCAGAATCAATCGCTAGCTGCCCAATACCTTGGTCTGAATCGGAATACCCTACATAAAAAATTACGGCAATACCATTTAATTAAATAAGCCCATTTAAACTATTCACAATGATTCAAACCGCCCTACTTTCAGTCTCCGATAAAACGGGCATTGTGCCTTTAGCTAAGGCCCTGCATGAGCTTGGCGTCAAGTTAATTTCAACTGGTGGGACGGCAAAATTATTGGCCGAAAACAACATATCAGTGATTGAAGTAGCTGCTTTAACGCAGTTTCCAGAAATGCTCGATGGTCGAGTGAAAACTCTACACCCAATGGTCCATGGGGGTTTACTAGCAAGGCGCGATTCTGTTGAGCACATGGCAGCGCTGCAAAAACATGGCATTCAAACGATTGATCTCTTGGTTATTAATTTATATCCATTTAATGCCACCGTTGCAAAAGAAACTTGTGATTTTGCTGAGGCAGTAGAAAATATCGATATTGGCGGTCCTGCAATGTTGCGAGCGGCAGCAAAAAATCACCAAGATGTAACTGTATTAATTTCTCCCGATGATTATGAAGGCGTGTTGACTGAAATGCGTCAACAGCGCAACTCTGTTTCTTATGCTACTAATTTACGCTTAGCTAAAAAAGTGTTTGCTCATACAGCACAGTATGATGGCGCGATCGCGAACTACTTATCTGCTTTAGACGACCGCCTCGATCATCAGCAACGCTCGCTTTTCCCCAATACCTTACATTTAGCCTTTGAAAAAGTGCAAGAGATGCGTTACGGCGAAAACCCCCATCAAGCGGCTGCTTTTTATCGCGATATCAATCCAATTCCCGGTGCTTTAGCGAATTATCAGCAAATACAGGGCAAAGCCTTGTCATACAACAATATTGCCGATGCTGATGCAGCATGGGAATGTGTCAAAAGTTTTCTACCAGCACAAAACCACTTGGATACTAATTCGATCGCTTGTGTAATTGTTAAACATGCTAATCCGTGCGGAGTTGCGCTGGGTGCAAGCGCGCTTGAGGCTTATCAAAAAGCTTGGCAAACAGATCCAAGCTCAGCCTTTGGTGGCATCATTGCCCTAAATACGGTTTGTGATGGCGCAGCTGCTGCGGTAATTGCTAAGCAATTTGTTGAAGTGCTAATTGCCCCGAGCTTTACGGCTGAAGCAAAAGCGGTCTTTGCTAGCAAAGAAAATGTGCGCTTACTAGAAATTCCACTGGCAAATGCTACTAATACGTATGATTTTAAACGAGTTGGGGGTGGCCTTTTAGTACAAACTACTGATACAAAAAATTGTTCGCCTACTGAATTTAAGGTTGTTACCCAACGCCAGCCCAGCGCAGCAGAATTAGACGATTTATTATTTGCTTGGCGTATTGCTAAATTTGTGAAGTCCAATGCTATTGTGTATTGCGGTAATGGCATGTCTTTAGGCATCGGTGCGGGTCAAATGAGTCGCGTTGACTCAGCCCGTATTGCCAAAATTAAAGCCGAACATGCAGGCTTAAGTTTAATTGGCTCAGTCGTGGCTAGCGATGCTTTTTTTCCATTTCGCGACGGCCTTGATGTAGTAGTTGCGGCAGGTGCAACTAGTGTCATTCAGCCGGGTGGCAGCATGCGTGATGAGGAAATTATTGCGGCTGCGAATGAAACAGGCATTGCCATGGTCTTTACTGGCGTTCGCCATTTCCGTCACTAAGCCGATGCGTTGGATCGGTATCGACCCAGGCTTACGTACAACTGGATTTGGGATTATTGATGTTGATGGACAACAATTGCGCTATGTAGCATCAGGGACGATTCAAAGCGGCGATCCTAGTAAGGGCTTACCTGAAAGACTAGGCACCCTTTATGTGGGCATTACAGAAGTTTTAGACCAATACCATCCCGAGGCCGCAGCAATTGAAGAGGTCTTTTTGAATGTTAATCCCCGCTCGACTTTGATGTTGGGGCAAGCCCGTGGCGCTGTAATTGCTGCCCTAGTGGCGGCAAAACTACCCGTTGCAGAGTACAGTGCCTTACGTGTAAAGCAATCAATTGTTGGTACGGGTCGTGCTGCAAAAGCCCAAATACAAGACATGATTAAACGCTTATTACGCCTCAATCGCGCGCCTGGAACAGATGCCTCTGATGCCTTAGGGGTGGCAATTTGTGCTGCCCATCACTTCAAAGGATAATGGCTGTCTATGATTGGTCGAATTTACGGAACTCTGATTGCAATTCATCCGCCGCGGCTTTTAGTCGACTGCCAAGGTGTGGGCTATGAAATTGATGTACCAATGAGCACCCTGTATGGTTTACCCAAGCTCAATCAAATGGTCACCTTATTAACGCACTTTCAGGTTCGCGAAGATGCGCAACAGCTGTTTGGTTTTGCCACTGAAAATGAGCGCATGGCCTTTCGGGCTTTAATTAAAATAAGCGGGGTGGGTTCGCGCACCGCTTTAGCCCTGCTTTCTGGTATGAGTGTGAACGAGTTAGTACAAGCCATTGCTGCTCAAGAAACAATTCGCTTAACCCAAGTGCCCGGTATCGGCAAAAAAACCGCAGAGCGCCTGCTGCTTGAACTAAAAGGAAAGTTGGGGCCCGATTTAGGCATCGGTGTCGATGGTGCTAGCAGTTCTTCGATTACCCTAGCTAATAGCGAAGTACTACAAGCGCTTCTCTCCTTAGGTTATTCCGAAAAAGAGGCTCTCTTTGCTCTTAAGCAAATACCGCCTGATACCTCGGTTTCTGAGGGCATTCGCTTAGGCCTAAAATCACTTTCTAAAATTTAATTTCTCGCAAACGAATACACTGCTAGCATGGCAATCCATACTGATGACTTAAGTGCAGAACCCGAAGATGGTGGGATAGAGCGCATTGTCAGCGCAGCTGGTAATTCTGAAGCCCTATTTGAAAGGGCTCTCCGTCCCAAACAACTTGATGAGTATGTCGGCCAAACCAAAGCCCGCGAACAACTTGAAATTTTCATTACCGCCACCCGCGCGCGCCAAGAAGCGCTTGATCATGTTTTACTCTTTGGCCCGCCTGGGCTTGGAAAAACAACCTTAGCGCATATTATTGCCCGTGAACTAGGGGTCAACTTACGCCAAACTAGTGGGCCAGTACTTGATCGGCCTGGCGACCTAGCTGCTTTATTAACCAATCTCGAAACTAATGATGTCTTATTCATTGATGAGATTCATCGCCTTTCGCCCATTGTTGAAGAAATTTTGTATCCAGCCTTAGAAGATTACACCCTCGATATTATGATTGGCGAAGGCCCTGCGGCGCGCAGTGTGAAATTAGAGCTAAAACCCTTTACCTTAATTGGCGCAACCACCCGTGCAGGGATGTTAACCAACCCCTTACGCGATCGCTTTGGTATTGTCGCGCGACTGGAGTTCTACACCACTGAAGAATTAACCCGCATTATTGAACGTTCGGCCAATTTACTCAAAGCGAAAATTGATCCGGCAGGCTCGGTTGAAATTGCTCAGCGGGCTAGGGGTACGCCACGGGTTGCTAACCGCCTCTTGCGCAGGGTGCGTGATTTTGCCGAAGTAAAAGGTAGCGGCATCATTACCAAAGCAATTGCCGATGCTGCCCTACTCATGTTAGATGTTGATCCTAGTGGTTTTGACGTGATGGATCGCAAATTATTAGAAGCCGTTTTGTATAAATTTGATGGTGGCCCAGTAGGAATCGATAATTTAGCGGCGGCCATTGGCGAAGAACGCGATACGATCGAAGATGTTTTAGAGCCTTATTTAATTCAGCAGGGTTACTTACAGCGTACCTCGCGTGGCCGTATTGCAACGCGGTTAGCTTATGAGCACTTTGGTTTAACACCGCCAAATAATTCGGCTAATCTCGATTTACTGAGTTAGTAATTTATTTAGTGAGCGTTACTTTTGCAAAGCGGCGCTTCCCAAGCTGCACAATATAATTTCCAGCTTCGAGTTTTATCGTTTTATCGCTAATCACCACACCATCAATCTTCACGCCGTTTTGTTCAATATTGCGATTTGCTTCGGTGGTCGATGGCGCTAAACCAGCCATTTTTAAAAGGGCTGCAAGGCCCAAGGGGGCGCCTTGGAGGGCTAGCTCGGGGATATCGTCGGGCACCCCTCCCTTAGCGCGATGATTAAAATCTTCGAGGGCTTTATCGGCTGCTTGGCTTGAATGAAAACGACTTACTATTTCTTGTGCGAGTAGCACTTTACAGTCGCGCGGGTTACGGCCCGCAGCAACTTCTTGTTTCATTAAATCAATTTCCGCTACGGGACGAAATGATAAAAGTAAATAGTAATCCCACATTAACTCATCCGAAATACTCATGAGCTTGCCAAACATTTCATTCGCTGACTCACTAATACCGACATAGTTATTTTTAGACTTACTCATTTTTTCAACGCCATCAAGCCCAACCAGCAAGGGCATCGTTAAGATGCACTGGGGTTCTTGGCCATACTCACGTTGTAATTCACGGCCTACTAGTAAATTAAATTTTTGATCGGTGCCCCCAAGCTCTAAATCACTTTTCAAGGCTACTGAGTCATAGCCTTGCATTAAGGGATATAAAAATTCATGGACCGAGATTGGTGTGCCACTCTTATACCGTTTCGTAAAATCATCACGCTCAAGCATACGCGCCACAGTATATTTTGCCGCTAATTGAA
The DNA here is from genome assembly GCF_021395235.1 of Polynucleobacter sp. IMCC30063. Classification (NCBI taxonomy): domain Bacteria; kingdom Pseudomonadati; phylum Pseudomonadota; class Betaproteobacteria; order Burkholderiales; family Burkholderiaceae; genus Polynucleobacter; species Polynucleobacter sp. IMCC30063. The sequence goes on from NZ_JAJVCQ010000001.1 coordinate 45,218, forward strand.
TCATGCCGCGCGCGCCTAGTGGGTCACACCACTCGCTGTTGTAACGGACCTCGGTTTTATCCGCATCTAGAACCATACTCGCTTGCTTGTAATAAGTCTGGGCATTTTCTGCAATAGCCTCAGCGGTTAATGGTGGGCGGGTTGAATTGCGGCCCGAGGGGTCACCAATCATGCTGGTGAAATCGCCAATTAAGAAAATTACGGTATGGCCTAAATCTTGTAATTGACGCAGTTTGTTTAATACCACTGTATGCCCTAAATGAATATCTGGGGCGGTGGGGTCAAGCCCTAATTTAATCCGTAAGGGCTGCCCAGTGGCTTGGCTGCGAGCTAACTTAGTCAGCCAGTCGGCCTCAACTAACAGCTCGTCGCAGCCGCGTTTGGTCACTTCTAGCGCTGTAAATACAGCCGGAGTCAAAGGGAAGTTGTTTTGCTGGTTTTTAGCCGTCATACTGAATTAAATGGGCGTGTGAGTAAGTTGCCTTGTCATTGTCTAAAATGAATCCATGTCATTGTCGCATCTCTTAGGAATAGGCTGAAAAACCATCAAATGGAGGGATTAGCCATCGCCACACCAGCAGCCTTTTATGTGGGCATCATGTCGGGCACGAGCTTAGATGGTGTTGACGCAGTCTTGGCCAAAATTGCTGCAGATGGCCAAACCCAGCCGCTTGAGTGTGTCAGCGCCCCTTTTGCCCCAGCCCTTAGGCAAATGCTATTTGAATTACAAAGTGCGGGCGTTAATGAAATCCATCGCGAGCATTTAGCTGCAAATGATTTAGCGCTGGCCTATGCTCAAGTGCTAGAAACATTGCTTACTAAAGCACAACTGCAAGCACAAGATATTATTGCAATTGGTGCGCATGGCCAAACAATTCGTCACCAGCCAAGCCTGCTAAATGGTCATGCTTATACGCACCAAACTCTCAATGCGGCATTATTGGCAGAAAAATCGGGTATTGCTGTCGTCGCCGATTTTCGCCAACGTGATTTAGCTGCTGGGGGGCAAGGTGCACCTTTAGTGCCCGCCTTTCATGCGCAGCAATTTAACTCAACTACCGAAAATCGGGTAGTCCTCAATCTTGGTGGTATTGCTAATGTAACCCTCTTACCAAAAGCAGGAGGTTCAGTCATGGGTTTTGATACTGGGCCTGCCAACCTATTACTTGATAGCTGGATACAAACTAGTCTAGGTAAGCCCTTTGATGAGGGTGGTGCGTGGGGAGCAAGTGGCAGATGTGACACCACATTACTCCAAGCCATGATTCGCGAACCTTATTTTCAACAAGCGCCACCCAAAAGTACTGGACGAGATTACTTTCACTTAGCTTGGCTTGAATACCATTTGATGGGCCAAAAGCGCAAGCCCGAAGACGTGCAGGCAACGTTAATGGCGCTCACCTGCGCTACCGTATCCAACACCCTAAAACACTATTTTCCCCAGATAGAGCGCCTCATCATTTGTGGCGGAGGTGCCAATAACACGGCTTTAATTTCCTTACTACGCGCAAATGCAGTAGAAGTGTTGGGACACTCTTTAGCGATTGACTTAAGCGTTGACCATGGAGTTCAGCCGCAATGGGTTGAAGGCTTAGCTTTTGCTTGGCTAGCTTGGGCTCACATAAACAAACGGCCAGCAAATCTGCCGGCCGTAACAGGTGCAACAGGACCCCGTGTACTAGGCGCCTATTACCCTAAATAAATGTGTAAAAGTTAGGCTGAGAATGACGAGCCGCAGCCACAGGTAGTCGTTGCATTGGGGTTTTTAATCACAAACTGTGAACCATTAATATCTTCTTTGTAATCAATTTCTGCGCCCACCAAATATTGAAAACTCATTGAGTCTACCAATAAGGTCACACCATTTTTTTCAAATTGAGTATCGTCTTCATTGACTGCATCATCAAACGTGAAGCCGTATTGAAAACCGGAGCAGCCGCCGCCCTGAACAAACACGCGCAACTTTAGTTCATTATTACCTTCTTCAGCAATGAGATCAGCTACCTTAGCTGCAGCACTATCGGTAAAAATAAGTGGGGTTGGTGGCTCCGATGAATCTAGAGTGCTGGCAATGGTGGCAACAGCCGCGGCACCAGCAACAGTGGCATCAATAGCAGTATCAGTAGTAACGGATGGTTGTGTCATAACAAAACTCCTTAGTCAAAAGACAATAGCTCATTTTAGGCTTTAAATCCCGAGTCTGCACAAGTGGTGCTTAAAAGCAAAGCGCTTACTGAGGCCAATAAAACTGTAATGATCTAACAATATCCCCTTATGGCAATAGGGCAATTTGCTCTAAACCCATCGTTTCAGGTAAACCGAACATTAAATTGAGACATTGCACCCCCTGCCCCGAGGCCCCTTTTACTAAGTTATCTTCGACCACCAAAATTACCAAAGTATCGCCATTTGCTGGGCGATGAAGCGCTATTCTGATGTTATTGCTACCCCGTACTGAACGGGTTTCAGGATGGCTTCCCGCAGGCATAACATCGACAAAGGGCTCGTCACGATAATAATTTTCGTAGAGTTGCTGATAATCTTGGGTCATCCCACGCGCTGTTAAACGCGCATAAATAGTTGCATGAATACCCCGAATCATGGGGGTTAAGTGCGGTACAAAAGTAAGGGCGATTTGTTCATGACCCGCAATCGCTTTCAAGCCTTGGGTAATTTCTGGTAGATGGCGATGGCCCTTGACTGCATAAGCCTTAAAATTATCACTAGCTTCGGCGAGCAAAGTACCAATTTCTGCTTTTCTACCAGCACCAGAAGTGCCCGATTTTGCATCGGCAATAATATGTTCGGTATCGACCAAGGCGCCCGCTTGATTATTACTTGGCGCTAATAAAGGGGCTAAACCCAATTGCACTGAAGTTGGATAGCACCCTGCTAAACCAATCACTCGTGCTTGTTGAATTGCTGCCCGATTGATTTCAGGTAAGCCATATACCGCTTCGGCCAAGATTTCGGGGCAAGCATGCGGCATGCCATACCATTGCGCAAATTCGGCAGGATCTTTTAAACGAAAATCGGCGGCTAAATCTAAAATCTTTACACCAGCCGCTAATAGTTCTTTAGCTTGTGACATAGCCACGCCATGCGGTGTAGCAAAAAATACTGCATCACATTTTTTTAGATTAGCGGCGTCTGGGGTTGTAAATACTAAATCTAGCTTCCCCCGCAAAGAGGGGAACATCTCTGCAACAGACATGCCGGCTTCGCTACGCGATGTAATTGCTTCAATCTGAACCTGGGGATGCTGCGCCAATAGCCGCAACAACTCCACGCCGGTATAGCCCGTTCCGCCCACAATGCCAACTTTAATCATGACCTTCTCCTCATTACCCCACTCTATATGCGTATTGTAAAAACAAAAAGGGCCGCTTGCGCGACCCTGTCGAAAACAGTTTGAATGAAATTAACGCTTACTAAACTGTTTACGGCGACGCGCGCCATGTAAACCAACCTTTTTACGCTCCACTTCACGTGCATCACGAGTGACTAAACCAGCCTTTGATAAGGTCGGTTTTAAAGCATTATCGTAATCAATTAAAGCCCGAGTAACACCGTGGCGCACTGCACCAGCTTGGCCTGTTTCGCCACCACCATGGACATTCACTTTAATATCAAAAGTAGTGAGATGGCTAGTTAAAGCCAATGGTTGACGCGCAATCATGCGCGAAGTTTCACGTGCAAAATAAGCATCAATGGGCTTACCATTAACGATAATGTCGCCTTTGCCTGATTTAATAAATACACGTGCAACTGAGCTCTTGCGACGCCCAGTACCGTAATTCCAATTTCCGTAATTCGTTGCCATATGGGGTCCTTAGATCTCTAGCGCTTTAGGCTGTTGAGCCGAATGTGGATGATCGGCGTCGCCGTACACCTTCAATTTCTTAATCATGGCGTAGCCGAGTGGGCCTTTAGGTAACATACCTTTAACCGCTTTTTCTAATGCACGACCTGGAAAACGCTCTTGCATTTTGTCAAAGTTAGTCGAGCTAATACCACCTGGGTATCCGCTATGACGGTAATAAATTTTGTTTAAGCCCTTAGTACCGGTAACGCGTAGCTTGGCAGAGTTAATGACGACGATAAAATCGCCGGTATCAACGTGGGGGGTAAATTCGGGTTTGTGCTTGCCGCGTAGACGGAGTGCCACTTCACTGGCGACACGACCGAGGACTTTGTCCGTAGCGTCAATCACGAACCAGTCACGCTTTACCTCAGCGGGTTTTGCGGAAAAAGTTTTCATGATTTTCTTTAATTGTTATAGCCATTATTACCCCAACTAAACTACATTCACCTTGGCCCTGCTTATGTTTGCAGGCTCGCAGTTTTTATGCACCTTAACTGGTAAAACCATTACCGCTGGCTAGATCGATAATTTAGTAAAGCCTTGAATTCTAACCTAAAAAAAGGCCCAGGACTAGGTCCTGGGCTGAAATCCACCTTTGTTTGGGTGGAGGAGACACTGGGAGTGACGGTAATTCCCCTTTTGAAAACAAGGAAAAACCGCACAATGAATTCATTCTATCTGGCGTAATGGTGCATTGCAAGAATTATTTGGGTTTACCCTAGTCTTATAAATGTGCTGCACGGATTTTAAATGAAATAAAACTATAAGTTACTGTTTTAATTAACTTTTTTATAAAGTGAACGCACACTAACATATTTATATGGAGAGAAGGTGCAGAGTCAATCGATAAGCCGGATTCTGTCGCCTAAACTTTCATTTAGGGGCAATCATTCCTCTAGGCCGGCAGTTACCTGACGGCTCAAGCTCCCTACCCGCAGACTCAGCGGGACGCCTCATCGTCTGCTTACTTGGGATTGCTCCAGGTGGAGGTTACCGCGTTTCACCGTAACTAAATACGCTCGTCTCTGTGGCCCTATTCCGCACGTCGCCGTGGATGGCTGTTAGCCAACACCTTTCCCTATGGAGTCCGGACTTTCCTCCCCCTCCTTAAAAGAGGCGGCGATTGCCTAATTGACTCTGCGCTTGAAGTCTAACGCAGTCGCCAGAATTTAGTTTAAAAATGAGATTGTAAATTCAGCTTGGGGCGGATAAGAGCGCTTATGTGAGCGACCACGCAATGCTTTCACCTGCCCGCAATGGCACGATGGTGGTATCACCCAAAGGTAGTTCAGTTGGCACTAGCTGCGCCTGCTTTTGTAAGCGAATGATTTCGGTATTCCGCGGCAAACCGTAAAAATCGGCGCCATAAAAACTGGCAAATGCTTCAAGCCGATCAAGCCGCCCAAGCGATTCAAAGGCTTCAGCATATAAACCCAAGGCATTAAAAGCACTAAAACACCCAGCACAACCACAAGCATTTTCTTTTAAACCCTTCGGATGGGGTGCACTATCGGTTCCCAAAAAGAAACGGGCATTTCCACTCGTAGCCACTTCAAGCAATGCTAAACGATGTTCTTCTCGCTTTAAAACTGGCAAACAATAATGATGGGGTCGAATACCACCAGAAAAAATAGCGTTGCGGTTCATCAGTAAATGTTGAGGGGTAATAGTAGCGCCCAAGATATTTTTATTCGCCGTATGCGCATCGCGCACATACTGCGCCGCTTGCAATGTAGTTATGTGCTCGAAGACAATGCGCAATTCTGGAAAATCCCGCCGCAATGGCTCAAGAACGCGATCAATAAAAACTGCTTCGCGATCAAATACGTCAATGCTTGGGTCAGTCGTTTCTCCGTGAATTAATAAAGGCAAGTTCGCTTTTTGCATTGCCTCAAGAACTGCACTGCAGTGCTTTAAATTGCTCACCCCAGAATCACTATTGGTGGTGGCGCCAGCAGGATATAGCTTGATACCTACGATGCCCGCATCTTTGGCCTTTTGCACCTCTGTCGCCGCGGTATTGTCGGTTAGGTACAAAGTCATTAACGGTGTAAATTGATTTGTAGCTAGTTGCTGTAATTGCAACTCGATGCGCTCACGATAAGCTTGGGCTAGCGCTACCGTCGTAATTGGCGGTTGCAAATTAGGCATGATCACTGCCCGCGCAAATTGCTTTACGGTATGCGATAACACGTCTTTAAGTACCACTCCATCGCGAATATGTAAATGCCAGTCGTCTGGTTTCACCATACTAATAGAGGCGAGCGAATTGAGTGACATGGCTTTAATTTTTCCCCAGCAAAATAATGCGGAAATCATTGACGTTAGTCAGTGTAGGACCAGTATCGACTAAAGCATTCAATTCTGCAAAAAAACCATAACAATCGTGTTTCATTAAAAATACTGTGGGACTTAAGTTCCGCTCTTTCGCCAGCTTGCGAACCTCGGGCGTAAACCAAGCGCCAGCATTCGATTCGCTCCCATCAATGCCATCGGTATCTGCTGCTAAAGCAGCGATATGGGGTAAGTCGCTCGTCGCTGCCAAGAGGGCGAGAAGAAATTCACTGCAACGACCACCACGACCTTTCATCTCGGCCGGAATAGTGACAGTACATTCACCCCCAGAAATAAGCGCTACGGGCAACTTGGCCCATTGTTGATGCTGGATAATTTCGCGGGCAATAGCTGCATGAACTAAAGCCACATCATGTGCTTCACCAGTAACCGTGTCTCCTAAAATAATGGGGTTATAGCCTTGACTGGCGATGAAGTTGGCAGCGGCTTGCAAGCTTTGGCGCGCAGTTGCAATTACATGATTACGGACTGGCGCCCCAACTAAATCTGCTTCTTTTAAAGTTTCAGGAATTTTCCCTTCGCTCCCAGCTTGCAAATGTTGTAAAACACTTGCCGGTAAATTGCGCGCATTCAAATTGTATTTAACCAAAATGGCTAGCGCATTGTCATAGCTAGAGTAATCGGCTGCACAAGGTCCGCTGGCAATATCTGCAGGATGGTCGCCAGTGACGTCGGAAATTAATAAAGCCTCTACCCGTGCACCGCGCGCCATCGCACTACGGGCTAAGTTTCCACCCAAAATGGCGGAAAGATGTTTGCGCACAATATTCATCTCTTCGATAGGTGCGCCACTCCGTAACAAGGCTTCAGTGGTTTGGCGCATATCGGCCATGCTGATACCAGTTTGGGGTAAAGTCAGAAGGCTCGAGCCGCCACCCGAAACCAGCACGATGAGTGTCTCACCGGCCTGCAGTTCTTGCACGCGCTGTAGAATTTCAATTGCCCCATCCATACCTGCTTGATCAGGCACTGGGTGACCTGCTTCAACGATGCGGATCGCTTGGGTTGGCGCACGATGACCATACCGCGTTAAAACTAAGCCCTCGAGCTTGGCCTTTGGCCAGCTTGATGCAGCGTAAGTCTCTAAGGCGCTTGCCATAGCAGCACTTGCTTTGCCTGCGCCCACCACTAAGCAGCGGCCTTGCGGCTCTGTACCAGCAGGAAAAATCTGCTTTAAACAAGCGGCCATGATATGGCGTGGTTCTGCTAGTTGTAAGGCAGCCGCAAAGGCTTGCTGCAAAATAGCTTGGGTATTGTTAATCATGAGCTAATTCTAAACAATGACTAGCTGATGTGCTCAGTTAGTGATCTTGTACGGCATTTTCACTGCGCTCTTGCATTTGCCACATTTCCGCATATTTGCCGTTGAACTCAACTAATTCAAGATGAGTACCGCGCTCAATAATACGTCCTTGATCCATCACTAAAATTTGATCGGCATGCACGATAGTAGAAAGACGATGGGCAATAATTAAAGTCGTACGATTGCGCGCCAACCCTAACATCTCTTCTTGAAGGGCGCGCTCAGTTTTAGAATCTAGCGCCGACGTCGCCTCATCGAATAGCAACATGGCTGGCTGTTTAAGTAAGGTGCGTGCAATCGCTACACGTTGTTTTTCACCGCCCGACAACTTTAAGCCGCGCTCGCCAACCTGCGTTTCAAAACCATCAGGCAATCGTTCGATTAAGCTATCAATTTGAGCGGCGCGAGCAGCATCACGAACCTCAGTAATACTTGCATCAGGTCTGCCATAGGCAATATTATAGGCAATGGTGTCATTAAATAAAACGGTATCTTGCGGCACGATACCAATGGCTTTCCGTAAACTGGTTTGCTGGACTAACTGAATATTTTGGCCATCAATTAGAATTTTGCCGGCCTGCACATCATAGAAACGAAATAGCAGCCGCGCTATCGTACTTTTACCAGCACCACTTTGACCAACAATTGCCGTGATGGTGCCCGCAGGAATCGTAAAGCTCACATCATGCAAAATTTCTCGCCGCGCCTCATAGCTAAATGAAACATGCTCAAATTGCACTTTTGGACCGGTTGCATAGTTATTGATTACGAGTGGTTTCGCGCCTGGAATATCAGCGATTTCTTTTTCAGTCTCCAGTAAAGAAAACATGCGATCCATATCTGTGAGCGCTTGTTTAATTTCACGATAGATAACACCCAAGAAATTGAGTGGGATGTAGAGCTGAATCATCAAGGTATTGACTAAAACTAAATCGCCTAAAGTCATCGTGCCATCAATAACGCCTAATGTAGCGCGCCACAAAATAAGCACTAAGCCAACGCCAATAATACTTTGTTGACCTAAGTTAAGTATGGCTAACGATTTTTGCGATTGAATTGCTGCAGTTTGATAACGCAATAAATTTTCATCGTAACGGCGGGCCTCAAAGCGCTCGTTACCAAAATATTTAACTGTTTCAAAATTGAGTAGCGAATCAATCGCTTTCTGATTAGCGCGCGAATCCATTTTGTTCATGGTGCGACGAAATTGGGTACGCCATTCGGTAACCATGACAGTAAAGCTAATATAGAAAACAAGGGCGACTAATGTTATCGCGGCAAACCAATAGTTATAGCTATAGGCAAAATATCCTAGCACCAAAGCAAACTCAATCAGCGTAGGCAAAATGCTGTACAAGGAATAAGAAATTAAGGATTGAATACCGCGCGTACCGCGCTCAATATCGCGACTAACCCCTCCGGTTTGTCTCGCCAAATGAAAGCTTAAAGCCAACCCATGCAAGTGCTCAAAGACCTGCAAGGCTACTTTACGTACGGCATTTTGAGTGACCCGGGCGAACAATCCCTCTCTTAATTCATTAAATAAAGCTGCAGAAAACCGTAATAGCCCATAAGCAATAATTAGTGCTAGGGGGACGGCTAATACAGCTTGAGGTGTGCTAATTTTGATATTGAGCGTATCAATTAAACTCTTCATTAAAATGGGAATGCCCAAGTTAGCAAATTTAGCTGCAACCATACAGAGTAAAGCCAAGATAACGCGGGTCTTATGCTCTAAAAGGTAAGGTAATAAATCGCGGATGGCGCGCCAATCACTGCGCTTTGCACTAGCACCCTTTGCGTTTGCTGGAGGTGTGTCCGTTGGATGGTGGGATGCTGGTCTCATCCGCTTATCTTAACCACAATTGGATAGCTTAAATAAGGTCTCAATGGCCAAACGATTGCTCTCTGAAAAACATTTAGACGCAGCCAATTCGGGCGGCAGCCATTCGTAGGCAATGTGCTCATCAGGCGCCAGAGTAATTTTGCTAGCTTGGGGAACTAAAAGCGCAAACCAATGTTCTGTATTGCGTGTAACCCCAGCAGCGTAACGATGGCGCCATTGTGGATAAATTTCATATTCAACCTGGTGATGCATATCTTGTAATGCCGTTGGGTTTAACAATGCCACTTGAATTCCCGTTTCTTCAAATACTTCACGCTCGGCTGCGGTTTTTAATGGCTCATGTAAATGATCGAGGCTGCCAGTTACCGACTGCCAAAACGCCTGACGATCAGCGCGCTCAATTAGCAAAACAGCGCCACTGGTATCGTAAATAACTACCAATACTGAAATTGGTATTTTCAAGTTAACCCGCTGGGCTTACCTGACGTAAGCGAATATGTAATTCACGTAACTGCCGTTCATCAACCGCGCTAGGAGCCTGAGTAAGTAAGCATTGAGCGCGTTGTGTTTTAGGGAAAGCAATAACATCGCGAATCGACTCAGCACCAGTCATCATTGTGACAATACGATCGAGGCCGAAGGCAATACCACCATGGGGTGGCGCACCATACTGCAGGGCATCGAGCAAGAAACCAAACTTAGACTGAGCCTCTTCTGGGCCAATTTTTAAGGCCCGAAAAACTTGGCTTTGGACTGCCTCTTGGTGAATACGCACTGAACCGCCACCGATTTCACTGCCATTTAACACCATATCGTAGGCTTTGGCTAAACATTGGCCTGGATTACTATCGAGAAGAGATAGATGCTCATCTTTAGGGCTGGTAAAAGGGTGATGACAAGCAACCCACCGAGCATCACCTTCATCATAATCAAACATAGGGAAGTCAACTATCCAGAGCGGCTTCCATCCTTCAGTAAATAAACCGTGCTCTTTACCCCAAGCAGAATGGCCAATTCGTAAACGCAAATTGCCAATCGCATCATTTACTATTTTGGCTTTATCAGCGCCAAAGAAAATGATGTCGCCATCTTGTGCATTAGTGCGACTTAAAATTTCGTTAATTGCTGCATCGTGTAAATTTTTTACAATCGGCGATTGCAAACCATTGCGGCCTTCCGCACGTGAGTTCACCTTAATCCACGCCAAACCCTTGGCGCCATAAATGGTCACAAACTGGGTGTAATCATCAATTTCACTCCGACTTATTTGGGCTCCACCTGGCACACATAAAGCGACAACGCGGCCCTCTGCTTGGTTGGCAGCGCTAGAAAATACCTTGAAATCGACATCTTTCATGACATCGGTCAGCTCGGTAAACTCTAGCGCAATTCGTAAATCAGGTTTATCCGAACCATAACGAGCCATGCCCTCGGCATACGGCATGACGGGAAAAGGCTTGGGCAGCTCGACTTGCATCACGGCTTTAAAAATATGATGAATCATTTTTTCAAATAATTCGCGAATTTCTATTTCATTTAAAAACGCAGTTTCGCAATCAATCTGGGTGAATTCAGGCTGGCGATCAGCGCGTAAATCTTCATCCCGAAAACATTTAGTAATTTGATAATAGCGATCAAAACCCGCCACCATGAGTAATTGTTTAAATAGTTGCGGAGATTGGGGTAAAGCAAAAAATTGCCCATCGTGAACTCGTGACGGCACCAAATAATCACGTGCGCCTTCAGGTGTGCTCTTGGTCAGCATGGGAGTTTCTATGTCGATAAAACCTGCAGCGTCAAGATAGCGCCGCGTTTCCATTGCAACTTGGTAACGTAAACGTAAATTCTTTTGCATCTGCGGACGACGTAAATCTAAAACGCGGTGGGTTAAACGGGTGGTTTCAGAAAGGTTTTCATCGTCCAGCAAAAAAGGTGGAGTTACAGAGGCATTCAAAATATGCAATCGATGACAAAGTACTTCAACTTTACCGCTGGCTAAATCGAGATTTTCGGTACCAGCTGGTCGTGCTCGTACTTTACCAATAATTTGAATACAAAACTCATTCCGTACTTGCTCAGCCAGCTTAAACATCTCTGGTCTATCGGGGTCGCAAACGACCTGCACAAACCCTTGATGGTCCCGTAAATCAATAAAAATGACCCCTCCATGATCGCGGCGGCGATTAACCCAGCCAGCCAGTGTGACTTCTTGGCCGATAAGAGCATCGGTAACTTGGCCGCAGGTGTGACTTCGCATCGACATACTTATTTCCTATGAAGCAGAGGGCTTTGATAGCTGTGTTGTGCTTAATGCACTAGCAGCAATTGGAGGTACTGTTCCCATTGACACGATGTATTTGAGCGCTTCTTCAACATTCATATCTAATTCAATGACTTCACTACGGGGGAGGATCATAAAAAAACCAGAGGTTGGGTTTGGGGTGGTAGGTAAAAATACGTTGACATAATCGCCGCCGAGTTTATTTTGTATCTCTTCGGTAGGCGAGCCAATTTGGAATGCTACTGCCCAGGAATTGGCATGTGGATAATGAATTAATAAGGCCTTACGAAATGCTTGTCCGCTACCTGAAAATAAGGTTGATGAAACTTGCTTAACACTAGGATAAATGGAGCGCACAATGGGAATACGGGTCATCTGTTTATCCCAAAACCGCACCCACCATTGGCCTGCGAAACTAATGGCCATGAGACCCGTGATGATAATAACCAACACGACGATGGCTACACCAACCCCTGGCAAAGCACGGAAGTATTCGAGATCAGCGGTAAATTGACGCGGAAAAACCGCAATAATAACGTGCATGACTGAGCCAAACACGCCATCCAACAGCCCGAGACCCCATGTGATTACCCAAACGGTAACCGCAATCGGCACCCACACCAATATTCCAGCTATAAAGTATTTTTTCATCTGATTAATATGCCCAACCCATGATTTTAACGGTTTGGAAGCGGCAACGGGAGATTAATGTAACTGCAAGGCTATCAGGAAGGCGCCGACCAGAAAACCACCCAAGAAAAGCAAGGCGCCAGCTAGCAAACGCCGGGTGCGACGCTCCTCATCTAATATGGTCTTGAGCACCTCGAGTTCTAAGCTACGGTCTTGTTGGGGGCGCTGCGCCAGACTTTCAGCTATTAAGCGCGGCAAGGTTGGTAGTAGCTTAGCCCAATTTGGCGCCTCTTCCTTGAGACCCTCGAGGAGCCCACGCCAACCCAGCTGCCGACTAACCCATTTTTCTAAGATTGGTTTTGCGGTTTTCCATAAATCAAGGTCTGGGTCAAGTTGGCGACCCAAACCCTCAACATTTAAGAGGGTTTTTTGTAAAAGGGTTAACTGCGGTTGAATTTCAACTTTAAAGCGTCGTGATGTTTGAAATAAGCGCATCAACACAATACCTAAAGAAATTTCTTTGAGGGGTCGATCAAAATAGGGTTCACACACCGCTCTCACCGCACCCTCTAAATCTTCAATGCGGGTTTCGCTTGGCACCCACCCCGATTCAACGTGCAGTTCTGCTACGCGGCGATAGTCGCGGTTAAAGAAGGCTAAAAAATTTTGTGCTAAATAATTTTTATCAAACTGGCTTAAGGTGCCGACAATTCCAAAATCAAGTGAAATGTAACGCCCGAATGTATCGGGCTCAAGACTAATGAGAATATTGCCTGGATGCATATCGGCATGGAAAAACCCATACTGAAAGACTTGAGTAAAAAATATTTCGACACCATCAACCGCTAATTTTTTGAAATCGACACCCGCAGCACGTAACTCATCCATTCTGCCAATCGAAATACCATGCATCCGCTCCATCACCATGACGTTGGTATGACAGAGATCCCAGACCATTTCAGGAATCATTAACTTATCAGAATCAGCAAAATATCGGCGTAGCTGACTTGCATTTGCCGCTTCGCGCATGAGGTCAAGCTCATCATGTAAATACGTGTCAAATTCAGCCACTACTTCGCGGGGCTTTAAACGCCGACCGTCTTCTGAGCTACGCTCAACTAGCTTAGCCAGGTCGTACATTAAGGCAATGTCACCTTCAATGATCGGTAATATTTCAGGGCGTAATACCTTCACTGCGACTAAATAATCACGCCACTCGGGATGCTGTTCATTGCCACGCAAAACCCCAAAATGAACCTGTGCTACTGATGCACTCGCTACGGGAGTGGCATCAAAACTAAGAAACACATCTTCAATTGGACTCCCTAATGCCAACTCAATAATTTCACGCGATTTGGCGTTTGAGAATGGCGGTACTTGATCTTGTAATTTAGCTAATTCATCGGCAATATCTTCTGGCAAGAGATCACGGCGCGTAGAAAGTACCTGCCCAAATTTAACAAAAATGGGTCCTAGTGCTTCGAGAGTCAAACGAATGCGTTCGCCGCGCGGCAAAGTGTTGGGCGAGAACCAGCATAAAACACTTAACAAAGAACGGCGAAGCCCTGGTTTAAGGCTATCGCGCAAGAGCGGCAGTAAGCCAAAGCGCCAAGCAGTAAAAAATATTTTACTTAAACGAACAATGCGGCTCACTATTTACGCAGTCCCTTGCTGTAAACGGTGAATACGCTTTTCTAAGCGCTCGAGTGCATCGCGGGTTTCATTGACCGCAGACTTATGTAGTGCAAAATCTGCTTGCTTAATAAGTACCTGCTTTTCTTCGCTGAGATACTCAACTACGTTCCCCATTAAGTCACGCCTTGCAGATTGTCCTGCCTCATGTAAGCGTTTTACTTGCTTCACCAGAAAATGAGCGGGCGCATCACCGATGAAGCGCGCTAAATCATCTTCATATTCCCAGCGCAATTGACCCGCTAAGCGTCCAATTAGTTGCGCTAAGTCGGCATCGCCAGTTATTTTCACGGCTTTAAAGGCTTTTTCACGAAGCTCGCCCTGCGTAGCAAGTACCTCTGCTAACACGCCAGGGGAAATACTTAAGATTAAATTGCAATTGTCTAAGACCGCAGTTGCATCAAGCGCCTCAACATAACCTACATCGTCAATCATGAAGGCCACCTGCGCCACTGGTAAGCTCAGTTGAATTTGCTTACCAGCATGGCTTGCTAACTCGGCGCGCGCCCAAGACTCTTTACTGAGGACGTGATTAATAGCCTTAGATAGTGCTTTTGCGCTCCAAATTGAAGGCCTAAAAGCCCACTTTTCCATGATTAAATAACTTGCTGAATTCCCGCCAAAACCCAACCTCCAGGCCCTTCTACTGGCTTCGATAAATTCCAAATTTCGGAAAATGAATTTGCTGGAGCGCCAACCTGTTCGCGAATTAAGCCTGAAAACTGTACGCTGCATAGATAGCTACCCGCTGTAGTTTCTATTCCCAAAAGACGCGCCTCTAAGGTAACAACATCGGTTTGGTTTGAGGCTTCAAAGCGAGCCTGTAAATCTTGTTGCAGCGTTGCATACATTTCTGGTGTAGCAAATTCTCGTAAAGAATTTAAATCGCCAACATCCCAGGCTTTTTGTAATTTAATAAAGTATTGTTTGGCATTCTCCAAAAAACCATGCTCATCGAAACCAGGGGGCATATCGAGAGGCGCCTCGACCACTGGCGCACTTGCAACCGGCGCAAAAGTAGGCTCTTGCTGACGAGGAGTTGCTCCATAGCTAGCTCTTTGCATACCGCCGTCAACAGGCGCAACATTGGTTTTAGAAAAAGCAGGTACAAAGCGACGCAGAATAAATAGCGCCACCATACCAATTAAAAAGGCAATTAACACACCGGTAATTAAGGAGGCGATACCTGAGCCCATGTCACCCATGCCTAAATGTGAAAATAAATAACCTAAACCAAGTCCTGCTGCTAAACCGCCCAGTATTCCACCAAATCCGCCAAAGCGACTAGGCGCTGCTGCCGGTGCAGTTGCTGGGGTTGGTGCTGGTGCGGCTTGTGGAGGCTTGGCTACCGGTGCTGGGGTAGCTTGGCGTTGCATTGGCGCAGTTGGGGTACGTCCCATACTTTTGCCCCCGCCTAAACGGGCTGCATCAACTTGCCCAATAAAAGCAAAGAGTAAAACCAAACTGCCAAAAATCAATTTTAGATTTTGCATTTTCATGTTAATTTCTCCTTTAATAAACTAGGGGTTCTAATATTTCACCCCAATATGTAAAGCGACAATACCTCCGCTCAACCTGTGTGTATCAACCTCATCAAAACCCAAGCCTAACATCATGGCTTTTAACGTCTTTGCATCAGGATGCATGCGAATGGATTCAGCTAAATAACGATAACTAGCGGCATCTTTGGCAATTTTCTCGCCCAGCCAAGGTAAGACCTTAAAAGAATAAACATCATACAACGGTTGCAGGAAACGATCAGGTTGTGAAAATTCCAGCACTAGCACCTTACCCCCTGGCTTAATCACCCTGAGCATTTCACTTAAGGCCACTTCTTTATGGGTCATATTACGTAGGCCAAAGGCGACGCTTAAGACGTCAAAATGGTTGCTGGGAAAAGGAATGGCTTCAGCATCAAATTGCACACAGGGCAGCATTAATCCTTGATCTAGCAATCGATCGCGTCCTGTACCCAGCATCGAGGCGTTGATATCGCTAAGCCAAACTTCGGCAGAGGGATTATTTCCCCACTGAGCCGCACGGGCAAAGGCGGCAGCCAAATCGCCGGTGCCCCCAGCAATATCTAAAACAACTTGTCCAGGCTTCACCTGCGCACAAGTAATAGCCCATTTTTTCCACACCCGATGTAATCCAAATGACATGAAGTCATTCATTAGGTCATATTTATTCGCCACCGAATGAAACACTTGAGCAACCTTCGTCGCTTTTTCAGCCTCCTCAACGTCTTCAAAACCAAAGTGGGTTTTTGTCATGACTTGGTAGTTAAGAAGTAAACATCGTTATTAATAAGGTTATTAGTGCTTAGCAATTAGTGGCTACAGCTATGGCCTTTTTGACCCATTGGGGTATCTCGGTCAATGCCAGCATCAGCCAATTTTTGCAAATGTTCTGCCCATAAGGCTTCTTGATTCTCGGCCAAATGAAAGAGGAAATCCCAAGCATATAAACCAGAATCGTGACCATCGGAAAAAGTAAACTTGAGGGCATAATGGCCGACCGGCTCAATCTTACTAATTAGTATCGCCCGCTTGCCTGTTTGTAGTGTTTCTTGGCCAGGGCCGTGCCCTCTCACTTCGGCAGAGGGTGATAAAACCCGCAAAAACTCAAACGGCAGACAAAAGGTCTTGCCGCCTTCATAGGCGAGTTCTAAGACCTTCGATTGTTGATGCAACACCACATTTGTTGGAATCATTAAACCAATACCCTTTCAATACCGCCCAGATTAGCTTTTGTCACATAGTCTTGCATCCAATTGTGCCCTAGTAAACGTTCAGCCATCTCTACCACAATGTAATCTGCTTTGGTGTCACTGTCTGCATCAAAGCGTGATAACCCCTGCAGGCAAGAGGGGCAACTGGTTAAAACCTTGACTGTGCCTGTGAAATTCTCCTGCAGGGCCTTGGCGCCCTTTTCCATCTCGATTTGTTTGCGAAACCGCACTTGCGTAGCAATATCAGGACGAGTAATGGCCAAGGTGCCCGATTCACCGCAACAACGCTCATTTTTCTGAATTAACTCGCCACTTTCAGTTTGAATTAATTCATTTACAGTCTTTAATGGGTCTTGGAGCTTCATCGGCGAATGGCAGGGATCGTGATACATATACTGAACGCCAGTGACCCCCGTTAAATGCACGCCTTTTTCTAATAAATATTCATGAATATCAATAATGCGACAGCCTGGAAAGATTGAGTCGAATTGATAACCCGCCAATTGGTCATAACAAGTGCCACAGGAAACAACTACTGTTTTGATGTCTAAATAATTTAAGGTGTTAGCCACCCGATGAAATAAAACGCGATTATCGGTAATCATTTGGTCAGCGCGCGCAAAGTCGCCAGTTCCTCTTTGTGGGTAGCCACAACACAAATAGCCTGGGGGCAAAACGGTTTGCACGCCAACATTCCATAACATGGCTTGGGTCGCTAAGCCAACTTGTGAAAAAAGCCGTTCTGAACCGCAACCTGGAAAATAAAATACCGCCTCAGTATCGGCCGTAGTCGTTACGGGGTCACGAATAATCGGCACGTAATTCGCATCTTCAATATCGAGCAAAGCGCGCGCTGTTTTCTTGGGCAAATTGCCCGGCATTTTTTTATTAACAAAGAAAATAATTTGCTCTTTAATAGCCGGCTTACCTAGTGTTGCAGGTGGATGTAGCGTTTGCTTACCGGCCCATTTGCTGAGCAGGGTATTACCCATGCGTTGCAGGCGATAGCCCCACTCGATCATGCTCTTGCGGGCTAAGCGAATAGTCTCGGGATCAGTAGCATTGAGAAAAAACATCGAGGCAGTAGTGCCTGCATTAAAACGTTGTTGCCCCATTTTACGCAGTAAGTTCCGCATATTCATGGTCACATTACCAAAATCAATTTTCACCGGACAAGGCGTTAAGCACTTATGACAAACCGTGCAATGAGCGGCAACATCGTCAAACATATCCCAATGGCGAATAGAAATACCACGGCGTGTTTGCTCCTCATATAAAAAAGCTTCAATTAATAATGAGGTTGCTAAAATTTTATCGCGGGGACTATAAAACAAATTTGCGCGCGGTACGTGCGTGGCACACACGGGCTTACATTTTCCACAACGTAAGCAATCTTTAATACTGTCAGCAATGGCACCAATATCACTTTGCTGCATGATGATCGATTCATGTCCCATCAATCCAAAACTAGGTGTATAGGCCTGAGATAAATCGGCATGGGGCATTAATTTTCCTTTGTTGAAATGCCCATTGGGATCGACTGTATTTTTGTAGGCGCGAAAATCCTGCAGCTCTAGATCGGTGAGATATTCAAGCTTAGTAATACCAATACCGTGCTCTCCAGAGATGACCCCATCTAATGATCGGGCTAAAGCCATAATCCGAGCGACAGCAAGATGGCCATCTTGCAACATCTCATAATCATCGGAGTTCACTGGAATATTCGTGTGCACATTGCCATCACCCGCATGCATGTGTAAAGCAATAAAAACGCGTTTACGCAAAATGCGTTGATGAATAGCGATAATTTCTTGTCTAATTGGTTCAAATGCCAGCCCGCTAAAAATAGTCTCTAGTTCGGCCTTGACTTCAGTTTTCCATGAGGCACGGAGTTGATAGGTTTGTAATTGCGGAAAATATTTTTCGATCTCACTCAACCACAAAGCCCATCGAGCCCGCACGTTGGCAATTAAATCGCTGGCTTGCTCAAGACGATCGCCAAATAATTCTGCGCTAGGTATTGCAAATTCATCTTCTTCTTTACCTAAGGGCAAATTTTCTTTTTTTATATAGTGCTCTAAAGCATCGAGTAATTGCAGTTTATTTTTAAGCGAAAGTTCGATATTAAGACGCTCAATACCATCGGTGTACTCGCCCATGCGTGGCAGGGGAATTACCACATCCTCATTAATCTTAAACGCATTGGTATGACGAGCAATCGCTGCAGTACGGGCGCGATCAAGCCAAAACTTCTTTCGTGCCTCGGGACTAACGGCGACAAATCCTTCGCCCACCCGTAAATTAGCCATGCGTACGACTTCGCTAGTGGCAGCGGCCACTGCAGCTTCATCATTACCCGCAATATCACCGATTAAAACCATCTTGGGTAAGCCATGGCGCTTAGATTTGGTAGCGTAGCCAACTGCTTTTAAGTACCGATCATCGAGGTGTTCTAAGCCAGCCAAAATGGGGCCCCCTTGGCTACTTAACTGATCAATGTAAGCTTTAATTTCGACGATACTGGGAATAGCTTCACGGGCAGGCCCAAAAAATTCTAAGCAAACTGTGCGCATAAATTGCGGCATTTGATGAAGTATCCAGGTAGCACTAGTAATTAAACCATCACAACCCTCTTTCTGAATGCCTGGTAAGCCTGCTAAAAATTTATCGGTTACATCTTTGCCAAGACCCGTCTTGCGAAACCGTTTTCCGGCAACCTCAAGTAACTCACTGCGCAGAATTTTTTTGCCTGGGGCATCCGACCCATCTGACCAGGTCAACTCAAACCGAGCTAACTCAACCTCATGAATTTTGCCCAGATTATTGTCAAGGCGTCTCACTTCAAGCCAATTGCCTTGGGGATCTACCATACGCCAGCTGGCTAAATTATCTAATGCCGTACCCCAGAGTACGGCCTTTTTACCTCCAGCATTCATGGCAATATTACCGCCAATGCAACTAGCGTCAGCGGAAGTTGGATCAACTGCAAATACCAAGCCAGCCTGCTCGGCTGCATCGGCTACTCGTCGGGTAATTACTCCGGCGCCAGTAAAGATGGTTGGGGTTGAGGTACTGAGCCCAGGCAAGCTTACTGAATTAACTAAGCCAATCTGCTCTAACTTTTCAGTGTTGATAACTGCCGACATGGCGTACAACGGAATTGCTCCGCCGGTATAGCCGGTACCGCCCCCACGGGGAATAATGGTGAGGCCTAATTCAATGCAGGCTTTGACTAAATTAGGTATTTCGGCTTCGGAATCGGGCTTCAACACTACAAAGGGATATTCCACCCGCCAATCGGTAGCATCGGTTACGTGCGCGACCCGCGAGATACCATCAAACGTAATATTGTCATTAGCCGTAAACCGACTAAATATTTTTTGCGCTTTCTTGCGCAGTTCGGCAACCGTAATAAATTCAGCTTCAAAGCGCTCAACTGCACCCCGCGCGGCATTTAACAAAATACTAACTTGTTCGGCCGAATCGGCAGTCACGCGTTTTTCTACTTCCTTTAAGCGATGCCACAAGGCATCCACTAATAGTTGGCGCCGTTTAGCGTTATCTAATAAATCGTCTTGCAAAAAGGGATTGCGTTGTACAACCCAAATATCGCCCAAAACCTCAAACAACATTCGGGCAGAGCGCCCTGTGCGTCGACTAGCGCGTAATTCTGTTAAGGCCTGCCAAGCTTGCTCACCCAATAGACGAATGACGACCTCACGATCAGAAAATGAGGTGTAGTTGTAGGGTATTTCGCGCAAACGGGGTAAATCAGTTTCAGCAGCGAGTATCTGATTAAGTCCGAGGGGAGCATTCATGGGACAAACTTGAATAAATAGTTATTTTAATTGAGCCAGAGCCGATCCTGACAGTATTTAGTGAAAAGCAGTAACCCCTTCCAAAATAAGGGCTTAAGACCCATCCGTGGTACGCTCATTAGATGGCAACCAACTACCTAAAAAAAATTCTCGCCGCCAAGGTCTACGATGTCGCTCGTGAAACTGAGCTCGATTTCGCACCCCAGCTATCGCAACGCCTCGGAAATCGAGTTTTGCTGAAACGTGAAGATAATCAAAGCGTTTTTTCCTTTAAATTACGCGGGGCCTACAACAAAATGGCCCATTTACCCCCTGCTGCACTAAAACGGGGCGTCATTGCTGCTTCGGCTGGTAATCATGCCCAAGGAGTTGCTTTAGCTGCCGCCAAAATGAAATGTAAAGCCGTGATTGTGATGCCCATCACCACGCCAAACGTTAAGATTGATGCAGTTAAAGCCCATGGCAAATCTTGGGTTGAGTTGATTTTATGCGGCGACTCGTATAGCGATGCTTACGCCCATGCCCAGTTACTAGAAAAAAAACGTGGGCTTACTTTTGTGCATCCTTTTGATGATCCTGATGTAATTGCAGGCCAAGGAACGATTGCCCAAGAAATTTTTCAACAATGCCAAAGCCCAATTGATGCCATATTTGTTGCCATTGGCGGCGGGGGTTTAATTTCAGGTATTGGGGAATACGCCAAAGCCGTGAGTCCTAAGACCAAAATTATCGGCGTCCAGGCGCTAGATTCAGATGCGATGAGACGCTCTCTCAAAGCAGGCAAACGCGTGGAACTAAAAGAGGTTGGTCTATTTTCGGACGGCACAGCCGTAAAACTGGTGGGTAAAGAAACATTTCGGATTTGCCAACGAGTAGTGGATGAAATTGTGACTGTAGATACCGATGAAATTTGCGCCGCCATTAATGATGTATTTAGTGATACCCGCAGCATTCTTGAGCCTGCAGGCGCCTTAGCGATTGCAGGATTAAAAAAATATGTCATCCACAAGAAAATTAAAAAGAAAACGTTTGTGGCAATTGCTTGTGGCGCAAATATGAATTTTAGTCGCTTGCGCTTTGTTGCTGAACGCGCCGATGTTGGAGAATTTCGTGAAGCTGTTTTTGCTGTCACCATCCCTGAAGAACGCGGCTCGTTTAAGCGTTTTTGTGAACTTTTAGGTAAGCGTAATGTAACCGAATTTAATTACCGCATTGCTGATCAACGTGAGGCGCATATATTTGTTGGTATTTCTACTTTAAAGGCGCAAGATAGTACGGCGATTGCCAAACACTTTAATCAGGCAGGCTTTTCTACCATTGATCTGACCCATGATGAATTAGCAAAATCACACTTACGTCATATGGTCGGGGGCCACTCACCCTTAGCTAAAGATGAACTCCTCTATCGCTTTGAGTTTCCCGAAAGACCGGGGGCGCTGATGCGGTTTTTAACCAGCATGGCACCCAATTGGAATATTAGTTTGTTTCACTACCGTAACCATGGGGCCGACTATGGCCGGATTTTGGTCGGTATTCAAGTACCAAAAACAGATCAAAAAGCATTCCAAGACTTTCTCATCACTTTGGGATATCCCCATTGGAACGAAAGTAAAAATCCAGCCTATCAACTCTTTTTAAAATAAGATGGCCTACAGTCTCTCCGGAAAATTAGTCGTGGCCATTTCATCGCGCGCCTTGTTTGATTTTGAGGAGGAGAATAATCTGTTTGAGTCAAGCGATGACAGTGCGTACATGAAACTGCAATTGGAGAGGCTGTCAATTCCTGCGCGCACCGGTGTCGCCTTCCCCCTTGTAAAAAAATTATTGGCTTTTAATTCAGGTGAGGAACAGCGAGTAGAAGTCGTTATCCTCTCGCGTAATGATCCCGTCAGTGGTTTACGGGTATTCCGTTCAGCAGTCCACCATGGCTTACATTTAGAGCGGGGGGTTTTTACCCGCGGGCGCCCGCCTTATCATTACTTACGCTCACTGCATGCCAATTTATTTTTATCCGCTAATGAAGAAGATGTGCGGGCCACAATTGATGCGGGCTTTCCAGCAGCTCGAGTCTATCCGGAATCCAATACCAGCGCTGAATCACATCCCGATGAAATTCGTATTGCCTTTGACGGCGATGCTGTTTTATTTTCTGATGAAGCCGAACAGATATTTCAAAATAAGGGCTTAGAGGCTTTTGTTGACCATGAGAGTAAAAAAGTGTCTGTGCCTTTACCACCGGGTCCTTTTAAACCTTTGCTAGAGGCGCTCCACCGCTTACAAAACCAATCGGGTGAAAAGGGCATGCGGATTCGTACCGCCCTGGTTACTGCTCGGTCTGCACCAGCTCACGAACGAGCAATTAGAACTTTGATGGATTGGGGCATAGAAGTTGATGAAGCCATGTTTTTGGGTGGCTTATCAAAAAGTGATTTCTTGCGCGAATTCGAGCCTGATTTCTTTTTTGATGACCAAACGGGCCACTGCCAAGCCGCAGCTACAGTAGCGCCGACTGGGCACGTAGTTTCGGGTATTGCGAATCGCCAAAACTAGAAAACGACAAGCAATGGCGCGCTGGCACATTCGATTTGACAGCAATAAATTAATGGCCCTGTGGATTTTTTTGGGCTTATTTCTTCTTTATAAATGCCTGCACCCAGCTATTGATGGAGATGGCGTAGATCGATTTAATGATTTACTGGCATTGATTAACGGGCAATCTCCAACGAGTAAGTTCTCTACTATTCATGCCATCATCTCCTTCCCGCTCTATTGGGTAGGCGCTTTTTTTGAAAAAGCGAAGCTTACTACCGCCTGGTTCAATCCGCTTATTTTTTGCCTGCTTTTATTATTTCTCGTGCGCGCAATGCCAACTCGCACAATGCAATTTTTTGTCGCTATTTTTATGCTTGCTACCTCCATGTTCCCCAATCACATCATGACTTACTATGGTGAGACACTGACTGCTAGCGCAATTACATTAGGAATCATTGCGCTCTTAAAAGAGCGGCTTTTTTTAGCAGTAGTTTTATTGAGTATTGGCGTAGTGCAAACACCAGCAACCTTGCCTGCACTTGTTTTATCGCTCATTTTTTTAGCCCTAAAGTTACGCAAACCCCTTTATCTCTTCATCATCCTAATGCCAGCTAGTGCAATCATCTTTGAAAACTATGTCAAGTCTGGCGCCATCTTTGCTTCACCCTATCTCGTGGCAGATCAAGGCACTGTCACGATATTGCCGTATTCTGGAAAAGCAGGTTTTAGTTACCCCTTTGTTTTAGGATTTATCTCAATTCTATTTTCTTTTGGCAAGGGCTTGCTATTTTTTATCCCAGCAATTTTTCTTAGGTTTTTTATAAAACCGCACACCAGCGCCGACCAAAAATTATTTTTACTCATCGATGCACTATTAGTTTTTGTTTTTGGCATGATATTAATTTACGCTAACTGGTGGTCTTGGTATGGTGGTTTTTTTTGGGGACCTCGGTTTTTTTTACTCGCCTGTATCCCCGCCTCTTTACTTTTAGCTTATGGAGTTTGTTTAGCTGAGCTCTCTTTCAAAACTCGCCTAGTTCTGCTGTCAACGATATTGTGGAGTTTTTGGGTTTGTATCCAAGGTTTTCTATTTAGTGTGCGCGACCTAGCAAGCTGTTTAGAAAATAATGCTGCTTTACAATTTTTGTGTTGGTACACTCCTGAATTTAGTCCGCTATTCAGACAATGGATTGTTGGCTTTCCTAACATTCATTATCATCAAACGCTTTATATTCTCTGGGGTGTTATTTCGGTTTTATTCAGCATTTGGTGGCTCTTTTTTATTCCCAAAAAGACCAATGAAATGGTTCTGCGCTCAAGTTAACCTTCTTACTATTTATTCTTTTTATTTTTATGGCTTTAATTAATTTAAGACCTCAACTTGGGCAGCAAACAGCTTACCCCACTCACTATGATCCTGGCTTACTGTTTCCAATTGACCGCGCAACACAACGGGCTAAATTGTTGCAGCCCACTCAGAAAACGCTGCCTTTTTTTGGCGTTGATATTTGGAATGCCTATGAATTAAGCTGGCTTAATGCTAAAGGCAAACCACAAGTTGCTTTAGCGGAATTTATTTTTCCTGCAGATTCACCCAAGATGGTTGAATCTAAATCATTTAAGCTTTACTTAAATAGCTTAAATAATGAGCGCTTTAATTCGGCAGAAGAGCTGGGCCTGCAACTTCAAACTGATTTATCACTAGTTACAGAAGCGCCAGTACAAGTTCGTATTATTAAGCCTGAAGAAGCTGCTACTCATGGTATTCATGAATTAACAGGCGATTTACTGGATCGACTTGATCTTGATGTTGACCATTCGCTTGCTGCTGATGCAGCGCTACTCAGTGCCGATATTACTGCGGCACCAATTGAACAATGCCTAGTTTCTCATCTACTGAAATCGAACTGCCCAGTAACCGGACAACCAGACTGGGCTAGCATTCAAATCCGGTATTTTGGCAGGCCTATAAACGAAGCAGGTTTATTGCGCTACCTCATTGGCTTTCGCCAGCTAGGGGAGTTTCATGAGGACTGCGTAGAGACTATTTTTTGTGCCATTAAAGAGCGCTGCGCGCCAGAAAAATTAGCAGTTTTTGCGCGCTATACCCGCCGCGGTGGTTTAGACATTAACCCATTTCGTGCTGATTACAATGCTGCCTGGCCAGCCAATGTTCGGCATGCCAGGCAGTAGGGCTCATTCTTAAAACGGAATATCGTCGTCCATTGCACCAAGTGCCCCTGCCGAGGCTGCTGGGTTAGCGCCAGCATCACTCGGTTTAGTACGAGGCGCGTTATCACTTCCTTCGCTACTCGCACCAGACATTTTAGAGCCTAACATTTGCATGGTTTCAGCTCGAATTTCTGTGGAGTATTTTTCTTGACCACTTTGATCGGTCCATTTACGCGTGCGTAAACTACCCTCAACATATACTTGCGAACCTTTTTTTAAATACTGGCCCGCAATCTCGGCTAACTTACCGAAAAAAGCCACCCGATGCCATTCGGTAGTTTCTTTCATTTCGCCAGTTTGTTTATCTTTGTAACGATCTGAAGTTGCTACTGAAATATTGGTTACTGCGTCGCCACTGGGCAAGTAACGTGTTTCTGGATCGCGCCCAACGTTACCTACGATGATGACCTTATTTACCGAAGCCATGTTGTCTCCCGAAGAAAATGAATTTATAAAATTACAGCTCACTGAACATCAATAAAATACCGCTGTGCTAATAGTAAAACCAGCAAATGTCTGCTTAAGAACTGGATGGAACCGAGCCTAGAGGCGATTTTTTAGGTTTCGCAGGCGGCTCTTGCATCGGCCATGCAATTATAAGCCAGCCGATTAAGAGGGCCCCACCCAAAATAAAAACTGCGTGCTCACCATGGTGTTCCGTAATCCATCCGCCAATAGCTGCACCAGCAAATAAACCAATCGACTGCGTGGTGTTATAAATTCCTAAAGCAGCGCCTTTCGATTCTTTGGCCCACCTAGACACTAAGGCGGGCTGCAATGCTTCCAGTAAATTAAAACCCACAAAATAGGTGAGCAAGGCAATGGCAATCATTAAAACGGTGGCGGCCTCAATAAAGATAAATTGGGATACCAACAAAAACCCAATACTGAGTAAAACTGAAAGGCGTAAACACTGTTTCTTTTCTCCGTAAATTAATAAAGGTGCGATTAAGATAAATGAAATGAGCACCACTGGCAAATACACCAACCAGTGATTTGCTAGTGGAAAGCCTGCCTGCACTAAAAGGCGTGGAACTACAAAAAACATGGCCACTTGCGTTGCATTGAGAATAAAGACACCGATATTAAGCCGCGCTAATTCAGGTCGGAGAAATATTTTTATTAAGGGAACTGGCTGTGAAGGTGGCTTGACAGGGGTGCTTGGCACGACGAAGAGGGCCACCAATATAGCGATAAAACCCATTACTGCTAAGAGCATAAACATGCCATTTAAATTGATGAGTCGATAAATTGGCGCAGCAATGACCAGTGATAGCGCAAACGACAAGGCGATACTGCCACCCACTATCGCCATTGCCACGGTTCTTACTTGCTCGCGGGTGAGGTCTGCCACCCAAGCAGAAATAGCAGCCGAAATGGCTCCAGCGCCCATAATGCCGCGGCCAATACCAATCCAGAGCAAATCATCGTGACTTGAAGCGATGATGGCCCCAACCACAAATAAGGCTAACCCCCAAACGACTACCGGCTTGCGTCCAATGCGGTCGGATAAGGCGCCTAAGGGAATGTGAAAAAACGCCTGAACAATATTAAACATGCCTAAAGATAGGCCGACCCAAAAGGCATGCTCGCCCCCCGGTAAATCGCGGGCATGCAGGCTAAAGACCGGCAAGATAAGGAATAGGCCCAGCATCCGCAGGCCAAAAATGCCTGCTAAAGCGAGAGTGGAGCGAAGTTCTGAAGGATTCATGAGAAAGAGCTATATTAACAAGTTACGCTAAAAAAACATGAATACTGAAATCAAGATCCGCGGCGCACGCACGCACAACCTCAAAAATATCAACCTGGATATACCCCGAGAAAAACTGGTAGTCCTTACTGGCTTGTCTGGCTCGGGCAAAAGCTCACTGGCATTTGATACGCTTTATGCCGAAGGTCAGCGCCGCTATGTCGAGTCGCTATCGGCCTATGCGCGGCAATTTTTACAGTTAATGGAAAAACCAGACGTTGATGTCATTGAGGGCTTATCGCCAGCAATTTCAATTGAGCAAAAAGCCACTAGCCATAACCCCCGCTCTACCGTGGGTACCGTAACTGAAATTCATGATTACCTCCGCCTCTTGTTTGCCCGTGCTGGCACGCCCCATTGTCCTGATCACAATTTAGCGCTTGCCGCCCAAAGTGTTTCGCAAATGGTTGATACCGTTTTAGCCATGCCGGAAGATACCAAGTTAATGATCTTAGCGCCCGTTGTGAGCGAACGTAAAGGTGAATTTGTTGATCTGTTTCAAGACTTACAGGCCCAAGGTTTTGTACGTTTTCGGGTTCGCTCTGGTGGTGGCACGACCAATACGGCCAAAGCGGAAATTTTTGAAGTTGATCTACTGCCTAAGTTAAAAAAGCATGACAAACATTCAATTGAAGTTGTTGTTGATCGAATTAAAGTTCGCCCTGATATTCAGCAACGTCTAGCGGAATCTTTTGAAACGGCCTTGCGCTTAGCTGAGGGTAAAGCGATGGTCGTGAATATGGATACGGGTGAAACAACTATTTTTTCCAGTAAATTTGCCTGCCCGATTTGCGCCTACTCGTTACAAGAATTGGAGCCGCGTTTATTCTCCTTTAATAATCCTATGGGGGCATGCCCTACCTGTGACGGCCTCGGCCATATTTCCTTTTTTGATCCTAAAAGAATTGTGGCACATCCTGATTTATCGCTGGCATCGGGTGCAATTAAAGGGTGGGACCGTCGGAATCAATTTTATTTCAAACTGTTACAAGCCCTCGCTAAGCATGCAAACTTTGATCTTGAAAAACCGTTTGAAAATTTGCCTAAAAAAGCCCAAGAGCTGATTTTATTTGGTTCCGGAGAAATTCAAATTCCCTTTGAATATTTAAATGAACGCGGCAAGTTAAGTGTGCGCGAACATGCCTTTGAGGGAATTGTGGCAAACTTTGAAAGACGCTATCGCGAAACCGATTCAATGACCGTGCGTGAAGAGCTTGCGCGCTATCAAAATATATGCTCTTGTCCCGATTGCAATGGCACTCGCTTACGTCGTGAAGCACGCTTTGTGAAAGTGGGTGATGGGCAACAAGCGCGCGCAATTTATGAAATTAGTGCCCTGCCACTTCGCGAAGCTAAAGACTATTTTGAAAACCTAGCACTCAAAGGCGCTAAAAAAGAAATTGCTGACAAAATTGTTAAAGAAATTGGCTCCCGCTTACGCTTCTTAAATGATGTAGGACTCGACTACCTTTCGCTTGAGCGCAGCGCTGATACGCTGTCTGGCGGAGAGGCTCAGCGAATTCGTTTGGCTTCACAAATTGGTTCTGGCTTGACTGGGGTAATGTATGTACTAGATGAACCTTCCATTGGTTTGCATCAACGTGATAACGATCGTTTAATTACCACCTTGAAGCATTTGCGTGATTTAGGTAATAGTGTTTTAGTGGTTGAGCATGATGAAGATATGATTCGCTCAGCTGACTATGTTATAGATATTGGTCCAGGCGCTGGGGTGCATGGCGGGCAAGTCGTGGCAATTGGTACCCCAACTGATGTTGAAAATAATCCCGCTTCGCTAACTGGCGATTATTTAGCCGGGCGTGAACGCATCGAGGTACCAGATAAACGCATTCCAGTAGGCGAGCGCTTTCTCACCATTTTAGGTGCTCGTGGTAACAACCTACAAGCGGTTAATGCTTCTATTCCAATAGGTTTGATGACTTGTGTTACCGGAGTATCGGGCTCTGGTAAATCAACCCTGATTAACGATACCTTGCACTTCGCAGTTGCGCAGCATTTATATGGCTCAAGTGCAGAGCCTGCAGCCCATGATGGCATTGAAGGGCTAGATCATTTTGATAAAGTTATTAGCGTTGATCAATCGCCCATTGGGCGAACTCCGCGTTCTAACCCTGCTACCTATACTGGTCTTTTCACCCCCATTCGAGAGTTGTTTGCTGGGGTGCCTGCGGCCCGTGAGCGCGGCTATGAAGCAGGTCGCTTTTCTTTTAATGTGAAAGGTGGACGCTGCGAAACTTGCGAGGGTGATGGCGTTTTAAAAGTAGAAATGCATTTTTTACCCGATGTCTATGTGCCCTGCGACGTTTGTCATGGTAAGCGTTATAACCGCGAGACCCTAGATATTCGCTATAAAGGCAAAAATATTCATGAGGTACTGTCAATGACAATTGAACAAGCCCATGAATTTTTTGCCGCTGTTCCTGTAGTTAAGCGTAAATTAAAAACCTTGCTCGATGTTGGTTTAGGTTATGTGAAGCTAGGTCAAAGTGCTACAACTTTATCGGGCGGAGAAGCACAACGCGTCAAATTGTCACTTGAGCTTTCCAAGCGGGATACGGGCAGAACACTTTATATTTTAGATGAGCCCACTACGGGACTTCATTTTCATGACATCCAACTATTACTGACGGTCATTCATACGCTAAAAAAACAGGGAAATACCATCGTGGTAATAGAACACAATTTAGATGTGATTAAAACCGCTGATTGGATTATTGATTTAGGTCCTAAAGGCGGGGCAGGCGGTGGACAAATTATTGCGTCGGGCACACCTGAAGAGGTAGCCCAAAACGCGGCCAGCTTTACAGGTCAATATTTAGCGCCTTTATTAAAAAAAGGCCAAGAACCCAAAACACCGCGTAAGACTGCGCCGCTTAACAAGAATAAATCTAAAGCGGCAGTTGAGACCTTTGCCGAAGCCATTAAGTAGTCTAAATAAGCTTAGCTTCGGCTATTTCAAGCGCTTCAGAATTACCCGATAAAACTAAAATATCGTTCGCTTGTAAGTGTAAGTCGGGCTTGAGGTCTAGCTTGGTGTAATCAGCGCCCATCAGCTTCCGTCTGACTGCTTGCACTGTAATGCCATCTAACTCAAAATGTAGCTCTGCCAAAGTCTTGCCTATACTCAGTGCGCCGGGCATCAGCGTGACGGTATGTAAGCGCCAAGCTTCGTTTTCACTAAAATCCTCGTCAGTAGAGCCCCGAAAATATCCCCGCAATAAGCTATAACGCGCTTCACGAGCTGCCGTAATTGTTCTAACCACCTTGCGCATTGGCACCCCCATAATGAGTAAGACATGTGAAGCTAACATGAGGCTGCCCTCGATTAACTCGGGGATTACTTCAGTGGCTCCTGCGGCTTGTAATTTTCCCAAATCCGCATCGTCGGTAGTGCGAACTAAGACTGTCATTCCAGGCCGCAGTTTTTCAACCTGATGCAGTACCTTTAAACTCGCTATCGTATCGGCGAAGGTAATTACCACAGCCTTTGCCCTTACTAAACCTGCTGCAACTAAATAGTTTTCACGGCTCGCATCTCCATAGACCACTCGATCTCCAGCTGATACAGCTTCGGCAATACGATCGGGATCGAGATCTAAGGCCAGATAAGGAATTTTTTCCTGATCCAATAAACGTGCCAAACTTTGGCCCGAGCGCCCAAAACCACAAATAAGCACATGTTGATCATTGCGCATACTTTGTGCAGCTACACGCGTGATGGCAAGCGACTGCAAAAGCCACTCTGTACTCGCAAAGCGCATTGCAAGCCGCTCACTAAATTGAATTAAAAAAGGCGCCCCTAGCATTGACAACAGCATCGCCGCCAGCACCGCTTGACTCAGTAGCGGGTCAATTAAATCTAAGCCGTCAATTTGAGTTAGCAACACAAAGCCAAATTCTCCCGCTTGCGCCAAACATAAACCCGTGCGGATGGCAACCCCAGGGCTGGAACCATACAGGCGCGCTAAAACAGTAATCACTATAAACTTCAAAGCTAAGGGGGCTATCAATAAAAGCAATACCAGATGCCACTGAACAACCAGCACTTGCAAATCTAATAACATCCCAATAGAAATAAAAAATAGGCCTAAAAGAACATCGCGAAATGGCTTAATATCATCTTCAACTTGGTGACGATAGGGTGTTTCTGAAATTAACATTCCCGCTAAAAAAGCGCCTAAGGCTAATGACAAACCAAAATAGGCTGTTAACGCTGACATTCCCAAAACAATTAAAAGTAAATTGAGCATAAACAGTTCTTGCGAACGTAAACGCGCCACTAATTTAAACCAGCGACTCATTAGAGTTTGGCCAATAAAAAATATCAACACTAACGCTATTGTTAGCTTGATTGCGGTTAGCGATAATGCTTCGAATAAGTCATGGGGGTTTTTACCCAGCGATGGTAATAAAATTAAGAGAAAAACCACTGCCAAATCTTGAAACAATAAAATGCCAATCACATTGCGGCCATGCTCCATTTCTAACTCTGCACGGTCGGCTAGTAATTTAGTCACAATAGCGGTCGAAGACATCGCTAATGCGCCACCAAGCGCAATTGAAGCATGCCAAGATAAGGGATAAAACGAACTGATTAAGAAGCTCGCCGGCACGGCCAAGAGCATCGTCATAATGACTTGACTGCCACCCAAGCCAAAAACGATCGTCCGCATGGCCTTTAATTTATGTAAATTAAATTCCAGTCCAATGGAAAACATCAAAAAAACCACGCCAAACTCGGCTAAATACTTTACCGTTGCCGAATCATTGGCCACTGCCAAGGCATTGGGACCAATTAAAATACCAATGGATAAATAGCCCAAAATTGGTGGTAAACCAAAATAGCGGAAAATAAGGACCCCGGCTACTCCAGAGCCTAACAAAATGAGCGTTAATTGAAGGACTGACGGCATATACTGATCCCATGATAGCGAAGACCCGTGACCGAACCCTAATGCTGGCCCGTGATACCCTCACCATCGAAGCCGAAGCCTTGCAGGCCATGCGCGACCGCCTAGAAGGCGCAAATGCTGAAACCCTCATTCGAGCAGTTGAATTGCTACACGACTGTAAGGGACGCATTGTGGTCTCGGGTATTGGGAAATCGGGTCATATTGCCCGTAAAATTGCAGCTACCTTTGCCTCTACCGGTTCACCCGCTTTTTTTGTGCACCCTGCTGAAGCTAGCCATGGCGATTTAGGAATGGTGACCCGCGATGATGTTTTTGTAGCGCTATCTAATTCCGGCGAAACGAATGAATTGCTTACGATTCTGCCCATCATTAAACGCACTGGGGCAAAACTCATTGCCCTCACCGGCGCCCCGAATTCCTCATTAGCACAGTTGGCTGATGCACATTTAGATACGAGCGTAGCAAAAGAAGCCTGCCCTCTCAATTTAGCGCCTACCAGCAGTACAACGGCAGCTTTAGCAATGGGGGATGCCCTAGCTGTAGCTTTACTTGATATTAAGGGTTTTCAAGCGGAAGAATTTATTCGCTCCCATCCTGGTGGGCGCTTAGGCAGAAAACAATTTAGCTATGTTAGCGAAGTCATGCGACCCCTGAATCAAACTCCCCAAATTAACATTGATGCCACTCTGCCAGAAGCCTTACTCGAGATGAGCGCTAAACAAATGGGTATGGTTATTGTCTTGAATCACCAACAAAAAATTGTTGGTATTTTTACCGATGGTGATGTGCGTCGTTTACTTGAAAAGTCAATCGACTTAAGCGGTATTTCTTTGCAAGCCGCGATTACTAATCAACCCCATACCATCCCCCCTGAGCTTTTAGCAGAAGAGGCCATTGAGATGATGGAAAAATTTCGCATTAATCATTTGGTGGTGACTGCCCCAGATGGCAGTTTATTGGGCGCGCTTAATTTGCATGATTTATTTGCTGCAAAGGTAATTTAAGCCGCCGTGATCAGGGTAATTGAATTTTTTTCTATTTATGTCTAACGCTTTTAATACGCCGGTTAGCAATGCATTGAGTCGCTTTCCCCAAGCTTGGGAGCGGGCGACGCACATCAAACTACTCGTATTAGATGTGGATGGCGTGCTTACGAATGGGCAAATTTATTTAGGAGCCGATGGCCAAGAAATAGCCAAAGCTTTTGATATTCAAGATGGGTTGGGAATTAAGCTATTACAACAATGCGGTATTCCCTGTGCAGTAATTACTGGCAGAAGCTCTCCCATTGTGAGCGCTCGTTGTGCTGAGCTCGGTATCGCCCATCTTTTTATGGGTGTAACTCAAAAAACTATCGCCCTCGAGCAACTATTAACCACGCTCAATCTCGAACGCGATCATATAGCAGTAATGGGTGACGATTGGCCTGATTTGCCAATGATGCATCAGGCAGGCCTGATTGCTTGCCCAGCCTCGGCCCATGCTGGCGTTAAACAACAGGCCCATTTAATTACTGAACGAGCCGGTGGTTATGGCGCTGTACGGGAGCTATGTGATCTCATTTTACAAGCCCAAAATCGCTACGAAGCCCTGCTAAAGAAGGCTGGTAAGTAGATGATGGAATGGAATTTACAGCGGGTCAAAATGGGTATTTTGCGCACGCTGTTGGGCCTCACGCCGCTGGTATTAATGTTAGGCCTGACCCTCGCAACCTATTGGTTAGTTGAAAAAAATAGCCCCGCTACGCTACCTGCTAGCGCTCCTGCGCGTTTGCATGTGCCTGATTACACTATTACCAATGGCGCGCTCTCAACCTTAAATGAATTAGGCGAAACAAAAAATCGGGTCATCGGTAAACAATTAATTCACTATGAAGACGATGCCACCATTGATATTACGGCACCACGCATGCGTTCCTTTCAACCCCCAAAAGTACCAGTTACCGTGCAAGCGAATGTAGGTCACTTAGATGGCGATATTTCGATCCTCGATTTGTCTGGAAACGCAGAAATTTTTCGTCCTGCTCAACCCGCCCTCGAAACTCAAAAAGCGGCATCGCAAATGATTGCGCTATCTAATTATTTTCAAGTGCTCATTAATGAAGATCTGATTAACACTCGCTACCCCTTAACCCTTGAGCAAGGTCTCTCCATTTTGACTTCAAATGAAGGAGGCAGCTTTAATAATGTGACTCAAACCATGACTTTATTTGGCAAAGTACAAGGTCGTATTGAGCGAGAACAGCAGGGTCAACGCTGAAATGAGAAATAAACAATATGGTGTTTTTTTCATCCTGCTAAGTCTTTGCTACGGTTTTTTTTCTTCATTTGCGATCGCAGAAAAAGCGGATCGAGATAAAGCCTTAATTCTTAATGCTGATTCGGTATCTGTGGATGATGTAGACCAACGTTACATCTTAAAAGGCGATATTTTGTTGGTTAAAGGCAGTATTGTGATTACAGGTGCAGATAGTGTGATTCAAATCGACCCCGAGGGCTATCAAGCAATTCAAATTCAAGGTACGCCTGAGCTTGTTGCCAGCATTCGCGAGCGACGTGAAGGCCCTGCAGAAGAATTTATGCAGGGACGTGGTAAAGAAATTTTGTACGATAATAAAAATGAAGTATTAACCTTAATTGGTGAGGCAAACTTTAAGCGTTTATTAAATATGCAAACCCTTGATAACTTATCTGGCTGGAAAATTCAGTACGATGATCAACAGCAACGCTATCTAGTGATTCCCCCTACTACAGATGCTTCCCTGCTAAGCTCACCCCCCCTAGCGCGGGCTATTTTGTCGCCACGCCGTAAGACTCCGATCAAATGAAATCCCCTTCTCCCGCTAGTAATCTGCCAGCCATTCTGATAGCGCAGCATTTACAAAAAAAATATGGTTCACGGGCAGTTGTACGCGATGTCACTATTGAAGTTAAAAGCGGTGAGGTGGTCGGTTTACTTGGCCCCAATGGCGCCGGCAAAACGACTTCCTTTTATATGATTGTCGGATTAGTACCATTTGATGATGGCACGATTCAGCTTAATGGCAAGGAAATTAGTCATTTACCTATTCATGAGAGGGCGCGAATGGGCTTATCGTATTTGCCGCAAGAGGCTTCCGTTTTTCGCAAGCTAACAGTGGCCGAAAATATTCAAGCGGTTCTTGAACTGCAAGTTCAAGGGGGCAAAGCGCTCGGTAAAAAAGAAATTCGCCAGCGCCTCGATGAATTACTGGATGAGCTCCAGATAAGCCATTTACGCGACAACCCGGCTTTATCGCTTTCAGGCGGTGAACGCAGACGAGTTGAAATTGCGCGCGCCCTCGCCTCTCAGCCAAAGTTTATTTTGCTCGACGAACCATTTGCTGGGGTAGACCCTATTGCGGTTGGAGAAATTCAGCGCATTGTGCGCTTTCTAAGAGACCGCCAAATTGGTGTTCTGATTACCGATCATAACGTGCGTGAAACCCTTGGTATTTGCGACCATGCTTATATTATTAGTGAGGGTAGCGTCTTGGCAGCCGGTAAGCCCGATGAGATTATTCAAAACGATGCCGTTAGGCGGGTCTATTTGGGTGAAAATTTCCGCATGTAATGAAAAAATTGTAAAACCCTTGGAATTGCTTCGAATCACTGCTAACCTAGAGTTTCGTCGCGACAACAACCGACTTTAAATAATCGAGGACTTGCTCATGAATCTAAAAATTAATAGTCGTCATCTTGAAATTACACCTGGAATTCGGATGCATCTTGAAAATGGAGTGCAAAAAATTCTCAAGCACTTTGATCAGGTAATTGATGCCTCAGCATTTTTAATGATCGATAATGCTAAAGAGAAAAATCTGCGCCAAACTGCTGAAATCACGTTGCATCTGAAAGGGAAAGAACTGTTTGCTCAAGCACATCACGAAGATCTATACCATGCGATGGATAATGTGGTGGACAAATTAGAACGACAAGTAATGAAATATAAAGAAAAGCACCAAGACTACCAGCACGAAAAGCCTTTTGAATGAATGTTCTCAGCCCCCTATTTACTACAAACTGTATTGCGCTTAACAGCCCCGCTAAAAATAAGAGCGAGGTATTTGCGGCTGCTGCCGCTTTATTTGCTGAACAACTCAAGCCCATTTCAGCTGACACAGTCTGTAGTTTTTTGAATGCGCGCGAACAACTAGGCTCCACTGGCCTAGGTGCTGGGGTAGCGATTCCCCATGGTCGAGTCAAAGGCCTTAAGCATCCTTGCGCAGCCTTCATTAAAGTGGCAACGCCAATTGATTTTGCCGCACCAGATCAATTGCCGGTGAGTATTTTAGTTTTTCTCTTGGTGCCAGAAAAAGCTACTCAAGAGCACCTCGAAATACTTTCTGCAATTGCTCAAGTACTCTCTGACCCAAAGGCACGTGTCGCATTAGAAAATGAAATTGACCCTGAAAAAGTGTGCCAATTACTATGCCATTGGAAGACCTAAATTATGACGCAGTCATTACTGCTTGAAAGCTTAAGCGCCCAACAAATTTTTGATGACAATGTGGGTGATTTAAAACTCTCCTGGGTTGGTGGTCTAGAAGGTGCTGAGCGTAAATTTCCGTCCGAGGCTGTCTTAGCCGCCTCTGCTTCCTCAGACTTAGTGGGTCACTTAAATCTCATCCACCCTAGTCGCATTCAGATTTTTGGTACTCAAGAAGTTGCCTATCATGCTGCTCTAGCACCAGAACAACGGCATATGCAGCTCGCTAGCATGCTTTCAAAAGACCCCCCATGCGTAATTGTGGCCGATGGTCAAGAGGCCGATCCCGACCTACAACTGTATTGTCAGCGCTCTTCAACCCCCCTATTTTCTACCCCTGTTTCTGCTGCAACAGTAATTGATAATTTGCGTACTTACTTAAGCAAAATCGGCGCGCCCCGCATTACCATGCATGGTGTCTTTATGGATATCCTAGGTTTGGGCGTCTTAATTATGGGTGAATCGGGTCTTGGTAAAAGCGAATTAGGGCTCGAGTTAATTTCCCGTGGCCATGGTTTAGTTGCTGATGATGCCGTTGACTTTTCAAGGCTTGGCCCCGATTACATCGAAGGTCGATGCCCGATTATTTTACGCGATTTGTTGGAGGTACGCGGTCTTGGTTTGCTCGATATTCGCACTATTTTTGGCGAAACAGCGGTTCGGCGGCGACTGAAATTACGTTTAATCGTTCAACTCGTGCGTCGCTCAGACGGAGAGTTTGAGCGCTTACCCATTGACGCTCAGCATATTAACGTACTCGATGTGCCAATTCGTACAGTTAAAATTCAGGTTGCTGCTGGCCGTAATTTAGCTGTTTTAGTTGAAGCTGCGGTGCGCAATACTATTTTGCAATTACGCGGTATTGATACCCTCAAAGAATTTATCGAACGGCAGCGGAGCCAAATGAACGCTGACGCAGAAAATAGTAAGCTGCAAGGGCGTTTACTTTAAAATGCAAATTCACCTAATTACGGGTATTTCGGGTTCTGGTAAATCTGTTGCTTTGCGAGCCTTCGAAGATGCTGGTTACGACTGTATTGATAATTTACCGGTATCTTTATTAGAAGCTTTAATTGCGACCCTAGAAACTGAAAAAAGGGAGCGGGTTGCAGTTGCCATTGATGCTCGTCGTGGTGATTCGATTGCCCAATTACCGCAACTGCTTAAACAATTACAAGCTAACCATCAAGTACGCGTCCTTTTTATTAATGCTGATACGAATACCTTAGTGCAGCGTTTTTCTGAGACCAGACGCCGCCATCCCCTTTCAGTTAAAGCGGGCGCTAACTCTGAACAGACATTAGCAAGCACCTTAATTGAGGCCCTAGAACTCGAGCGCAAGCTACTTGAACCCCTTAGTAAGGAAGCGCATAGTATCGATACCAGCAATCTGCCCGCCCATACACTGCGCTCTTGGATTCAAGATTTGATTAAGGATAAACCAGTGGGTTTAACCGTCATCCTTGAATCATTTGGCTTTAAAAAAGGCTTGCCTGGTGAAGCTGACCTGGTCTTTGATGTGCGCTGTCTTCCTAACCCGTACTACGACAAAATACTGCGCCCCTTAACGGGTAGGGATGAACTAGTTAAACGCTTTTTAAGCGCAATTCCGGAAGTCAATGCAATGGCCGATGACATTATTCGCTTTGTGCAAAATTGGTTGCCCCATTACATCGCTGATGGTCGTAGTTACTTAACTATTGCCATTGGCTGCACTGGTGGACAACATCGCTCGGTTTACTTAATCAATCGACTGGGCCAAGCCCTAGAAAAAAATGCAGTCAGCACCTTACCTATTCATTTGCTTTATCGGCATCGCGAATTAGATTCCAATCCTGAAAAATAAGGCGGATTGCTTGCGGCAAGCCAAGTGCATCTAGTTCGTTCAGCCTAAACCAAGCGTAATCTGTTCCCGCTATGGCTATGGGCTTGCTCAATTGAATACGCCAAGACTGAATCCACAATACCCGATGGGTAAACACATGCTTGAGTACTAAGCCTGCTACTGGCTTAGTACTTAATTTAATCAATTGGTCTAATACTTTTTCTGCAACGTGGCCTGATGAAAAAATCATTTGCAGCAATTTTTTGGTGCTAATATTTTTTTTTATTTTTGGCGTCTGCACAACACTATCTAGCGTTATTTTTTGCCAACTCGATTCAGGTAAAGACCATAAGCCACCCCAGATACCCTCGGTTGGCCGACGTTGCAATAAAATCTGCTCTTGGGCTTGAATGATGAGCATCACACAGTTAAATGCAGGTGATTTTTTCTTGACTAGTTTCTTGGGTAACTCAAGTACTTGATTATGTTGTTTGGCAATACAACTACTTTCGAATGGACATTTTTTTTCTTGACTATTTTTTTGGCTTAAACAAATCGGTTGTCGCGCAGTACACCATGTGGCACCAAAATCCATTAAAGCCTGTGTATAGCGTGGCATGAATTTCGCCTCATGTGGCAAGAGCGTTTGGGCTAATTGCCACAATTGCTCGCTAACTGCCTTGCTTTGTACCGCACCTGCAACGCCAAATAACCTTGCTAAAATCCGCTTCACATTTGCATCTAAGATTGGCGTACGCAGATTAAATGCAAATGCAGCAATCGCACCTGCGGTTGACCTACCAATGCCTGCTAATTTTTCTAATTGCGCTAATTGGCGAGGAAACTGCCCGCCATAATCCTGCTCTATTTGCTTTGCGCAAGCATGCAAATTACGTGCACGACTGTAGTAACCCAATCCACTCCATTCTGCCAATACTTCATCTAAGGGGGCAGCAGCTAGCGCCTGAACTGTGGGAAAGCGCTGCATGAGCTTAGGATAACGTTCAAGCACAGTGCTGACTTGTGTTTGTTGCAACATAATTTCAGAGACCCAGATAGCGTAAGGATCGTGTAAATTTTGCCAAGGCAACCCGGCGCGACCATCTTGTTGATGCCAGCGCAACAGTACTGTTGCAAACTGATCTCGATTTAGCGTTTTTGGCACACTGGGCAGTAGTAGGTTGAACGTTGACTTTGCACTATTTGACGAATTGGGGTTTGACATACCCTACAGGGCAGATCACGGCGATCATATACTTTGGTTTGCATCATAAAGTGCCCTGGCTCACCCGCGCTATTAACAAAATCGCGCAATGAGCTCCCCCCTGCTTTAATGGCCCGCGTTAAGACCGCGCGAATGGCCATAGCTAAACGTACACAATTTGGGCGAGTTAATCGTCCAGCTGCTTTAGCAGGATGAATACCGGCTTCAAATAGGCTTTCCGAACAGTAAATATTGCCTACCCCCACTACGGCTTGTCCAGCCAACAAAAATTGCTTCACTGCGATTGTTCTACCCCGCGAAGCTTGGTACAACAGGTCTGCTGCGGCTGCGCCAGCAAAGTCTGCTGACAGTGGCTCTACACCCAGCTTACTAAGCAGGGGATTCGAAGCGACGGGCCCTTTACTGTTTGGATGCCAAATCACGGCGCCAAATTTTCTGGGATCGTGTAAACGCAAACTGAGAGAGCCCAAATAAAAAATGACTCGATCATGTGGTTTAGGTAAGTCAGGGGTGGGCAAAATTCGTAATACACCTGTCATACCTAAGTGGATGAGTAAATAACCCCGATCTAAGCGCAGCAGTAAGTATTTGCCTCGGCGTTCAATCGCTTGAACTTGTTGGCCGCGAAGGATGGTAGCCAGATTTTTTATCACTGGCCAGCGGAGCCGACCATCAAGCACTTCGAGGCCAGAGATGCTTCGTCCCACAAGGTGGGCTTGGATACCAAGACGGGTTACTTCTACTTCAGGTAGTTCGGGCATAAATAGATTGTAGTTTCCGCGATTAGAATGGGGTTATGAAACCTTTTTTATTGCTTAGTTTCGCCCTTGGCCTAAACTGCTGTGGTGCACTGCCAGTCCTTGCTGAGCCTTTTAATGAGCGCCCTCAAGCAGTTGCTGAAAATGATGGTGGGCAGGCTATTTTTGAAATACTGGCCTCTGAAATCGCTGTGCAACGGGGCGAGTTTGGCTTGGGGTATCAAACGTACTTAAGCTTAGCGCGCAAAACCCGCGACCCCCGTTTGGCTCAACGGGCAATGGAAATTGCTTTGGCTGCGGGCGCTCCTGACAGTGCCTTAGAGGCAGCTGAAAGCTGGGACAGTTTAGCGGGGGCCTCACCAGGCAACTCGAAAGAAGTGTTAGTGACCTTGCTTATGCTTAACCAGCGCTGGCCTGACGCCGTACAGCCCACCATTGCTCTGTTACGTAGTCAAAAACCGACTGATCGTGAAACAACTATTAAGCGTCTCATGCCTCTGTTTGCTAAGGCTGCTAATGAAGATAATGCCATGCGGGCTTTTTATAGCATTATTTCTGCAGTCAATCCGCTACCGCAAGACAAAGAAATTCTTTTCCTTTACTCCATGGCGGCCGATAAAGCAGGTCACCCCGAAGTGATGGAAAAGGTCTTGCGAATTATTTTGAGCCAAAATCCGAATGATGTTAATGCTTTAAATGCCTTGGGTTACTCCTTAGCCGATCGCAAGCAAAAATTACCCGAAGCGCTTGTCCTCATCACTAAGGCACATCAACTTTCTCCTAATGATGCTTTTATTTTAGATAGTCTAGGGTGGGTTAATTTTCGCCTTGGCAATACGGTTTTAGCAACCCAGCAATTACAGCAAGCGCTGCAAACTAAACCAGAGGCAGATATTGCTGCCCATTTAGGCGAAGTGCAGTGGAGCCAGCAACAAATGAGTGCTGCTGAAGTCTCGTGGCGCCAAGCAGAAAAATTAGATGCGAATAATGCTACCTTACGCGAAACCTTAGCGCGCCTGAAGCCAGATTGGGTTAGTCACAATGAAACTAAATCAGCTCAATGGGATGGACGCTTCTCAGTGAATGTAACAGGTAGTGTAGAAGGTCGTAATCAAGGAGGCTCGGGTGGCTTTACCCTTACCCAAAATCAATTAAGCGATGTCTTGGAAATTCGTAATCCTATTGGTGGGGCGCTGGCCAAAATTACTGTTACCCCTGGCGAAGCTACGCTTGAGCGCAATGGCGAAATATTCAAAGCGTTTGATGCGGATACTTTATTATTGAATGCACTGGGTCTTGCCCTACCCGCCCGCGGTTTATCTGACTGGATGCGAGCCCAGGCCAGACCAGGAAGTAGCGCGAGTGTTGAACGCAATAGTGACGGACAGGTAACCCAAATAAAACAAGATGGGTGGACCTTAAGTTACGATTGGCTAAATCCCAACAAACTTGAAAAGCTGACCATGATTCGCAATACGAATCTAGGCTCCGTTGAGGTTCGGCTGGTTTTTGACTATGCCAGCAACTAAGACAATACAACTTTTTGCGCCGGCGAAGCTCAATTTATTTTTACATATAGTAGGCCGCCGCAATGATGGCTATCATCTTTTGCAATCGGTTTTTCAATTGATCGACTGGTGCGATTTAATCACCCTTAAACTTGCTGCTGATCAACAGGTTCATCTTTCTACCTCACTACCTGGTATCGATGCGGCACACAATCTCGTTGTCAGGGCGGCTGAACTCATTAAAAATTTTAGTGGCACTAAAGCGGGAGTAAGCATTGCCTTAGAAAAAAATATCCCCGTGGGTGCTGGGCTAGGTGGCGGATCATCAGATGCTGCTGCGGTTCTGCTGGGCCTAAACGATTTATGGAAATTACATTTAGATTTGCCCACACTCATGCAACTAGGTCTCCAACTAGGGGCTGATGTGCCCTTTTTTCTCTTTAGAAAAAATGCTTTTGTCGAAGGTATTGGGGAACGATTACAGGAAATAGAACTACCACCGACACGCTATTTAGTTATTTTTCCTGGCGCATCGATTGCCACCAGCACGATTTTCCAGGCGCCTGAATTGACCCGTAACCATGCCCCGATTACAATCAATGACTATTTAGCTTCTCCCGCATTGAAAAATAAATGGGGCAATGATTGTCAGGCGGTTGCCGTACAAATTTGCCCCGCAGTTCAGCAAGCCTTAGATTGGATTGAACAGATGCTACCTTTTTCTAAACCCCGCATGTCGGGCTCTGGCAGCAGCGTGTATGTTGCCCTGCCTGATGCCAATGCCCAATCTCGCGCTGCAGATCTTTGTGCTCATCTGCCTCAGGGGTGGGTTGGACGGGTAGTGGGGGGTTTAAATCAAAATTCCGCTTACAATGCGATTTCATCAAAATGACACACTACAGGGGAGTCGCCAAGCTGGTTAAGGCACTGGATTTTGATTCCAGCATGCGAAGGTTCGAATCCTTCCTCCCCTGCCAAATAACTGCATAGCCTAAATAAATCTACCCCTATGAACTCCGACTTCTTGACCTTATTTACTGGCAATGCCAACCCTGCTCTAGCGAATGCAGTAGCTCAAGAATTAAGTCTCTCCCTCGGTAAAGCCTTTGTAGGACGCTTTTCCGACGGAGAAATTCAGGTTGAAATTCAAGAAAATGTGCGCGGTAAAAATGTCGTTGTAATTCAGTCTACTTGCGCGCCAACAAACGATAATTTAATGGAATTAATGGTCATGATTGACGCTCTAAAGCGTGCATCTGCCAGTCGCATAACCGCAGTGATTCCTTACTTCGGATATGCCCGCCAAGACCGTCGTCCACGTTCGGCTCGGGTGGCTATTTCAGCGCGTATTGTGGCCAATATGCTGCAGTCGGTAGCGGGCATCGAACGGGTTTTAACCATGGATCTGCATGCTGATCAAATACAAGGTTTCTTCGATATCCCAGTTGATAATATTTACGCCTCTCCCGTTTTACTAGCCG
This sequence comes from Polynucleobacter sp. IMCC30063, assembly GCF_021395235.1. Classification (NCBI taxonomy): domain Bacteria; kingdom Pseudomonadati; phylum Pseudomonadota; class Betaproteobacteria; order Burkholderiales; family Burkholderiaceae; genus Polynucleobacter; species Polynucleobacter sp. IMCC30063. The sequence continues at coordinate 88,490 of NZ_JAJVCQ010000001.1, forward strand.
ACCTGCAACACAAAAAAGGCGATGATTTACTGGTGGTGTCTCCCGATATTGGTGGGGTGGTGCGGGCCCGTGCGATGGCCAAACAACTAGATTGTGACTTAGCCATTATTGATAAACGCCGGCCCAAGGCCAATGTTTCTGAAGTAATGCACCTAATTGGTGAGGTTGAAGGCCGCCACTGCGTCATCATGGACGACATTATTGATACTGGTGGCACCCTTTGTAAAGCCGCTGAAGCCCTTAAACAGCGGGGCGCTAAGGGGGTTACTGCTTACTGTACCCATGCTGTTTTGTCGGGTGGCGCCATGGCTCGAATTGCCGCCTCAGAGCTCGACGAAGTCGTTGTGACCGATACCATTCCCCTGACTTTAGAGGGAAGTAAGGTTAAGAAAATTCGCCAATTAAGTGTTGCCCCCCTTTTGGCTGAAACCCTCCTGCGCATTAGCAAGGGCGACTCGGTGATGTCGCTATTTGCTGAATAAAGGGCTCTTTTAGCTATTTTTGGTCTGCTCAGGCTCTTGGCATTGTTCTCAAACCCCAAGCAAGCTATAATTTGAGGCTTTTCTGTTTGGTCGCGAACGGAAATTAACCTACATTGGGAGTCCTTATGAAAGTCGTTGCTTTTGAAAGAAGCGTGCAGGGAACGGGTGCGAGCCGCCGCCTACGCAACTCCGGTAAAACTCCGGGCATTATTTATGGCGGTCAAAAAACGCCTCAAGTGGTTGAACTAGACCATAACGCGTTATTTCATGCCTTACGCAAAGAAGCTTTTCACTCGTCTATTTTGGAAATTGAAATTGGGGGAAAGACTCAAAAAGCCCTGCTCCGCGATTACCAAATGCATCCCTTCAAACCACTTGTTTTACATATTGATTTTCAACGCGTCTCAGCCACTGAAAAAATTCATATGCGCATTCCCTTGCACTTTACGCGTGCAGAAGAATCCGTCGCAATTAAATTGGGTGGTGCGGTAATTAGTCATATTGCTAATGATCTGGAAATTACCTGCTTGCCAGCCGACTTACCTGAGTTCATCGAAGTTGATCTCAGTAAAATTGAAGTAGGTCATTCAATTCATGCGAAAGACGTGGTCTTACCCAAAGGTGTAACCTTGGTCTTGCACATTGAACAAGAAAATCCTGTGCTTGCTAATGCGCGTATCCCTACTGTTAAAGCCGAACCCGAAACAGTCGTTGCTGTGGCTACTGAGGCAGCCCCTGCAGCAGCAGATGCGGCTAAAGATAAAGATAAAGACAAAGATAAAGACGCAAAGGCTTAAGGTAAACTGTCATTCAAGAAAGCCCGCTGAGCGCGGGTTTTCTTTTTTTTTAAGTCTGTCGATGACATTTTTTCCAGCTTCAGCTACATTAACGCCATGATTCAGTTAATTATAGGTCTGGGCAACCCAGGCGAGGAGCATGAAAAAGATCGGCATAATGCTGGCTTTTGGTTTGTCGAATCCTTAGCAGCCCAATTGAAAATTCACCTAGAGTACGAAAAACGTTTTCTCGGATATGTGGCTAAAACCAAATTCAAGGGGCTTGAACGCTATCTGCTGGAGCCTAATACGTATATGAATTTAAGTGGCCAATCAGTTGGCGCATGCTGTCATTTTCACAAAATAGCGGCCGAGTCTATTTTAGTGGTCCACGATGAGCTTGATCTCAAGCCAGGGGTGGCGCGCCTGAAGTTTGGTGGCGGTACGGGTGGTCACAATGGGCTTAAAGATATTCAGGCTCATCTAGGTAGTGCTAAATTTTGGCGCTTACGCATTGGCATTGGCCATCCACGCGACCTTGCTAGTGAGCGCAAGCCTATTGAAGTGGTTGATTATGTTTTAAAAAAACCTCGCAAAGAAGAGCAGGTCTTGCTTGAATCTGCGCTAGATCAGGCCCTAGGTGTAATTCCATTAATACTTGACGGTGATATGCAAAATGCGACTCAAGCATTGCATACAAGCTGCTAAGGCTTAACCTTTTCGTTATTCATCTCAGTAACTGCAGTAACTACAGCGCTTAATTGCTGATACTTCAATAAGAGTTTTGCTGGGGTCTCGACAAAAGCGGGATTGAGCGGAATGCAATCTACTGGACAGACTTGCCGACACTGAGGGGCATCAAAATGACCCACGCACTCAGTGCACTTTGTGGGATTGATTTCATAGATCTCGAGGCCCATAAAAATGGCATCATTTGGGCATTCTGGCTCGCAAACATCGCAATTAATGCAGTCATCGGTAATCATTAATGCCATTGGTCAGTCTTATTTTATGGTTTTTGCTCAGCTAATTTTTTCGCTAACCATTTTTCTACCGAAGGAAAAACAAACTTACTGACGTCACCGCCCATCAAAGCAATTTCTCGTACAAAGGTGCCTGATATAAATTGATATTGATCGGAGGGCGTTAAAAATAGGGTTTCGACATCGGGTAATAAATAGCGATTCATACCAGCCATTTGAAACTCGTATTCAAAATCGGATACGGCGCGCAAACCGCGGACGATGACCCGTGCTTGATGCTCACGAGCAAAATCTTTTAACAGGCCTGTAAAACCGACTATTTTTACGTTGCTATAGTGGTTTAAAACCTCTTTGGCAATGGCAATACGCTCTTCAAGATTAAAAAAAGGCTTTTTGCTGCGACTATCAGCAACCCCGACAATGACTTCGCCAAAAATACTCGAAGCGCGACGGACTAAATCTTCATGCCCTCGGGTGAAAGGATCAAAGGTACCTGGGTAAACAGCGACTGCCATACTTCCCCCTCTTTTATTATTACTTCACTCTCTATGAGTAGACCGCAGTTTAGCCTGAAGTGGCCCGAAACAGCAATGCTAAGGTCTGCCCGATAGCTAACTCTTTGACACAAGTCCAATTCTGCAGGCCAGAGATGAGACTCGCTTTAGCGGTACTTACTGGGCACTCGATGTATATTGCGCCCTGGGGACCAGACTGACAAACTCGTCCAGCCTCTTTGGCGGCAGCCAAGAGCAGTTGTGAATCTTGAAAAGGGGGGTCAAGGAAAATTAAATCCCAAGATGCTGTTGTTTGGGCTTTTAAAAACTGTAAACCATCAGCCTCTAGTAATGTAACTTTTCCAGCCGCTGGGTAACTATTCAGATTTTGAAGATTGAGCGTCAAATTCAAAAAAGTGTTTTTGTGTTTTTCAATTAATTCTACTAGGGCGGCATTGCGCGACGCCGCCTCAAATCCTAAAGCGCCCGAGCCCGCAAATACATCGAGGCAACGCAAGCCACTTAAATCTTGGCCCAACCAATTAAATAAGGTTTCGCGTAAGCGATCAGTACTGGGGCGCAAGCCAGCTTGGCTAATTACTTTAATTTGGCGACTGCGCCAAACTCCGCCAATAATTCTAATTTGCTGCGGTAAGGCGCGGGGCGATTTAATCAAATTGATTGCCTTATATCAGTCACTTGCACTTATTTTTTGGGTGTGACGCTCGCCCCAACTACAACTGTTTGCATGCGATTCATTGCTAAATGTTTTTGAAACGCTAGACGAACTTGTTCAACTGTAACCAACTCCAGCTGTTTCGTCCAAGTTTCCAAGGTATCAAGCGGTAAATTATTCCACGTGATTGCCGATAGATTGTCGAGCAATTTACGATTGCTATCAATTCGCAAGGGAAAGCCGTTACTTAAATTTGCTTTTGCTGCTAATAGATCGGCTGGGCTCGGACCCTCAATAATAAAACGCGCAATCGTCTCACGCACCACTTCCAAAGCGAGGGCAGCCTGATCATTACGCGTTTGTAAGCCGGCCTGGAAAATACCATTGCTCTTGCCCGGAATAAAGTAACTAGACACGCTATAAGCTAAGCCGCGTTTTTCTCGTACTTCATTCATTAGGCGGGACACAAAACCACCACCTCCTAAAACATAGTTCCCAACAAGTAGGGGGAAATAATCGGGATCATTGCGCGGCACTGCCGTCATACCCAACGCAATATGCGTTTGTTGCGCATCGAAGGCAATTTGGGTTTCTCTTGCCGTGGCTGGCTCGACAGGTGATTCAGTCAGTAGTGGTAAAGCTGGGATAGCTGGACCGGTGGGTGACAATTGCAAGATCAGCGCCTGAGCAATTTGCGTAGCCTCTAGGGGGCTAAGATCGCCAACCAAATTAACTGTCATGCGATCACTGCGATAAAACAGTTGATGAAATTGTTTGAGATCACTCACTTGAATTTTCTCAATCGACTGGGGTGTAGCAAAAGATCCGAGCGGATAGTCACGATAGACTGCTTTTTTAAAACGCCGCTCCAGAATAAATTCCGGCTTCGTTTCTGCCTCTAATAACGCAGCAATTAAGCGTTGCTTTTCGCGCGCTACAATGTTGGGCTCAAAACTAGGGTGCGCCAAAATCGTTGCGCCCAATTCAACCACCCGTTGACGCAGGTCGGCGCGACTGAGACTACGGATGCGCAGTGAAGCCCTTTCACCACCCGCTGCGACTGATAAACTGGCTCCCAAGTCGGCTATTTCATCCGCAATTGCAGCCTCACTCAATGTCCTCTTGCCACTCTGTGCACCAAGGCTTAATAGGCCAGCCGTAAGAGCAGCTAAACCTTTTTTATTGGTTGGATCATAACGCTCGCCGGCGTCGATAGTGACTTCAATATCGATGATTGGCAGCCCTTTAGTTTGGATTAAGTATGCGCGAGCGTTGTTAGCTAAGGTGAGAGTTTCAATTGGTGGAGTTGCCCATGCGCAGGGTAGCAAAATAAGGACATTCACGATGATGAGAGTGAAGATCTTGAGCATCAACTTCATTGACTTTGTGCCCTTTTCTCAATTTGTAGATTACCTGTTGGCATGCCAACTGGGTTGGCTAATTTAGTCTTACGTACCTGCGGATCTAATACAGCTACTGTTAAACCTGCATCCACGAGGTAGCGTTTTGCCACGGCTTGAACTTGCGCCGAAGTAACCGCTTGAACCTGTGCTAATAAACTATCTAATTCGCGCCATGAAACCCCAGCGATTTCTGCGCTGCCAATTTCCATTGCTTGACCAAAAATCGAGTCCCGCTTATAAATTTGATTCGCTAAGATACGTACTTTAATGCGCTTTAGCTCTGCTTCAGTAACGCCTTGGGTAATTAACTCTTGCAATACCTGTCGAATGCCCACTTGCACCTGAGCAATGGTTTTTCCTTTTGCTACAGTGGCGCTAATTTGAAATAACTGCGGACCGCGTGAAATCAATTCGTAGCTTGCATCCACGCCATCTGCCAAACGTTGTTGTTTTACTAAGGCACGAGTTAAGCGGGCATTGTCATAGCCATCTAATACTCCCCCTAAAACCTCTAAGGCAAATGGCTCTATTTGGTCGGGCTTACTGGGGTCTAAATGGGGCACTTTCCATGCCATCGTAATCTGTGGGGTATCGGCCGGTGCCTGAACAAGGACATTTTTAATGCCAATTTGTATCGGTTCTATTTGAGGCTTACGTACGGGTAAAGTTTTTGCGGGATGTTGGCCGTAATACTGTTCAGCTAAAACGCGGACTTTAGCGGGGTCTACATCACCACTAATCACTACGATGGCATTATTGGGGGCATACCAATTGGTGTACCAATTGCGCGCATCCACTGCTTGCATGTTTTCTAAATCATTCATCCAGCCAATAACAGGGTGACGGTATGGCGAGCTCATAAAAGCAGTAGCCATTAAGGTCTCGTTCACAATGGCGTTGGCATTGTCTTCAGTTCGCAAACGCCTTTCTTCCATAATGACCTGAATTTCTTTTTTAAATTCGGCATCGTCAAAATTGAGATTGCTCATGCGATCTGCCTCAAGTTGCATGACGGTCGCTAATTTAGACTGTTCAACTTGTTGAAAATAGGCCGTGTAATCAAGCGAAGTAAACGCATTTTCACGACCGCCTACCGCTGCAACTAAACGGGAAAATTCTCCCGTCTTGACCTTATCTGTGCCTTTAAACATCATGTGCTCAAGCACATGGGCCACGCCGGTTTTACCATTCACTTCATCCATTGAGCCTGCGCGATACCACACCATATGAGCTACGGTAGGCGCCCGATGGTCTTCGCGCACAATGAGCCGCAAGCCGTTACTCAAGTTAAATTCATGGGTTTCTACACTGGGGGGCGTAGCTTGCGCCACAGAATATGGGCTAAACAGGAATAAAATGCAGACTAAATAAATTTTTGATACTAGGTAGCGCATCGATTAATTCACGATCCCAGAGATTAAATTGATAAGATGCATCTTTTAGATTGTATCGATTATGTTTGATTTACGTAAAACCCTTGGCGCTTTATTCAAAGCAAATCAGCCTGATGAAGCTTGGTTTTTGGCCCTGGAAGAAGCCTTGCTGCAAAGTGATGTGGGCTTGCCTACCACTGAAGCCCTGATGGTCGCTCTTCGACGCGCAGCTAAATTACAAAAAACGGCTTCTACAGCCGAACTTCAAGCTTTATTAATTCAATTGGTGGCCGAGCTACTCAAAACCTTAGAGCCTAACTCGAATCCCCTACTCACTTCGTCGTCTATTGCTCATCCTGAAGTTTGGTTAATTGTTGGGGTTAACGGCGCTGGAAAAACCACCACCATTGGCAAACTGTGTCATCACTTTCAAAACCAAGGTAAATCCATTCTCTTGGCGGCTGGTGATACCTTTCGGGCGGCCGCACGTCAGCAATTACAGGAGTGGGGTTTGCGTAATCACGTTGATGTTATTACCCAAGATGGCGCAGACGCAGCCGCAGTCGCTCATGATGCAATTCAGGCGGCGCTTTCTCGCCAGTCTGACGTTCTGCTGATTGATACGGCCGGACGACTTTCAACTCAAGATCACCTCATGGCCGAGCTGAAAAAAATTAAACGGGTCATTGGTAAAATCTTACCTGGGGCACCGCACCATACGCTCTTAATTTTGGATGGCAATACGGGTCAAAATGGGCTTAGCCAGGTAAAGGCCTTTCATGCTGCGCTGGGCTTAAGCGATTTAATTATTACGAAGCTAGATGGAACGGCTAAAGGCGGGGTCATTTGTGCCTTAGCCCATTTATTGCAAGGCCCAGAAAAACCCCGCCTCTTAGGGCTTGGTAAAGGCGAAAGCCTTGGCGATCTAGTGGTCTTTAACGCTGCTCACTATGCTGCTGAATTATTCAATTAAATCAAGTACTTATCATGATATTTTCAGGCTAGCACTCGCTTGCCAAGAGTGCTAAAATGGAGTATTATTGAAGGCTATATTCAAGTAACGATGAACTATAAAAAACGTACCACGCCGATTAGTGAAGCGCTGCAACCCATACCTCGGGTTGGCTCAAACTTTGCTGCTTTTTCTACCTTACCAACCCTGGGTGTTGGCACATTAGATGCCTATATAAGTTACGTTAATCGCTTGCCAATGTTAAGCGCTGCTGAAGAACTGCATTTATCCCAAGACTACCGTCGAACTGAAAATGTGGATGCCGCTCGTGGCTTAGTCTTATCTCACCTACGTTTAGTGGTTTCGGTGGCGCGCCAATATTTAGGCTATGGTATTCCCCACGCCGATTTAATTCAGGAAGGTAATGTGGGGCTGATGAAAGCGGTGAAGCGCTACGATCCTAATCAAGGTGCACGGCTGGTATCGTATGCCATTTACTGGATTAAAGCGGAGATCCACGAATATATTTTGAAAAATTGGCGCTTGGTAAAACTAGCCACAACCAAAGCGCAGCGTAAATTATTTTTTAATTTACGTAGCAATAAACCAACCCTCAATGCCTTGTCGCCCAGCGAAATCGAAGCTCTAGCGAAGTCCCTTGACGTGCGGGGGGCAGATGTCAGAGAAATGGAAATGCGCTTAGCTGGTGGCGATGTCGCACTGGATGGCGACGATAAAGATGATGAAGCTTATGCACCTATTCAATGGCTTAGTGACGAACGTCATGAACCCACTGCCGTCATGGCTCAAGCTGAGACCCATGCCATGCAAGGGCCAAAACTAGAAAAGGCCTTGCAGGGCCTTGATGAACGCAGTCGGGATATTGTGCAAGCGCGTTGGTTGGCTGTTAATGCCGAGGGCAATGGCGCGAAAACGCTTCATGAGCTTGCAAATGAATATGGCATCTCTGCCGAACGGGTACGTCAAATTGAAGGTGCAGCATTAAAAAAAATGCGCACGCTATTGCAAGATCGTCTTTAAATCTTGGGCCAATACTTCAGGCCCTTGACCATGTTTAATATAAAGCCGTAGCTGTCCCTTTTGATCAAAGACATAACTGCCTGCAGTGTGATCGATGGTGTAAGTATTTGGGGATAAGCCCGGAACGCGTTTATAGTAAATTTTAAATTCTTTGGTGAGCCGATTTAAAGCGTCTTCATTGGCAGGCCGTAAACCGATAAAGCTTGGATTAAATGCAGGTACATACTGTTTTAATACCTCAGACGTATCACGCTCTGGGTCAAGTGTCACGAAAATCACTTGCACTTTAGCCGCTTGCGGACCCAATAATCTCATCACTTCTTGCATTTCAATTAAGGTCGTTGGACATACATCAGGGCAGTGAGTGTAACCAAAAAACATCACCACCGCCTTACCTTGAAAGTCGGCAAGTGTGCGGAGTTTACCGTCAGTATCGATTAAGCCGAAATTGGTACCGAATGCCTTACTACCCGTGATATCGACATTTTTAAAGGTCGGCTTTGAATCGCATGCTGCTAATACCCAAGCCAAGGAGAAAAATAAAATAATTCGAGTTATTGCGCGTAAGAAAATAAGCATGACAAATTTTAATTGATGTAGTGATCGACCAGGAACGCCGCAAATAATAATGTTAAATAGGTTATCGAATAACGAAAGGTTTTTTTCGCTAGCGCATCACTATAGGATACAAATAGCGCTATGGCATAAGCCATAAATATTCCGCCCAATCCGAGCGCCGCAATTAAATAAACCCAACCACTCATGCCATATAAATAAGGCAATACCGTAGCCGCTAGGAGAATCAAGGTATACAACAAAATATTAAGAACGGTAAAACGTTCGCCATGGGTTACTGGCAGCATTGGTAATCCAGACTGTACATATTCTTCGCGCCGATACAGCGCAAGTGCCCAAAAATGGGGGGGAGTCCAAACAAAAATAATCAATACGAGTAACCAGGCCTCAGCTGAAACAGAATTCGTTACTGCGGCCCACCCCAGTGCGGGTGGCATTGCACCGGATAGACCGCCAATAACAATATTTTGGGGGGTGGCTGGCTTTAACAGCCAAGTGTAAATGACTGCATAACCCACAAAAGTAGCGACCGTAAGCCACATGGTTAAAGGATTCGTGAAATTCCACAGCACAACCATTCCTAAAGAACCTAGCAAAATTGAAAAGACAATGATTTGATAAGGGGATAATTCACCTGTGGCAGAGGGGCGCCATGCCGTACGGCGCATTTTGGCATCAACTACTTGTTCAATTAAGCAATTAACTGCAAAGGCGGCTCCTGCCAATAACCAAATGCCAACTACGCCGCCAATTAATATGCGGTAAGGCACCATACCTGGAGTTGCTAAAAACATGCCAATCACCGCACAAAAAACGGCTAACTGCGTCACCCTAGGTTTGGTTAAAACCCAATATTGGCGCCACTTGGGCATTTTATATACTGGTTTCAAGTAGCCCTCACCCTGTTGCTACTAAACGCAAGTTGCGCGGAGACCAGCTAGCCCAATAGCTCATCCGCACTAAACACAATACCAAGCCGGCAGCCCCTGCGGTATGCATTAGTGCTGCTACTAAGGGCCATTGAAAAATAACATTGGAGATGCCTGTACCGATTTGGGTTAAGAGAATAATAAATAAAGCGCTCGCCCACCGAGCCAAGGGCGATTGGTGTAAACGCCCTAAATGCCAGCCCTGCCATGCCACCCAGCTTAAGATAATCAGGGCCAAAACCGCGAAGCATCGGTGTGCCCAATGAATCGCAACTAAGGTTTCGGCTGTTATATAAGTACCATTACTACCCTGACCTGCCTCGCGCCAAAAAGTAAAGCCGCCTTGCCAGTCCATGGGTGGTAGCCAAGCGCCCTTACAAAGAGGAAAATCGGGGCAGGCTAAGACCGCATAATTAGTACTAACCCAAGCCCCTAAAAAAATTTGGGTTAAGAGTATTACTAAGCCCAACACAATGAGTTTCATGGACATGATGGAGTGCCGCCGCGACTGCTGCCATTGCCAATGAGGCCAAGGTTGTTGTGCATACCAGACCAAAGAACCAAAAAAAATTAGCGCTAAGATTAAATGGCTGGTAACAATAATCGGCTGTAATTTAAAGGTTACGGTCCAGGCACCGAATGCTCCTTGCAAGCTGATTAATAATAACAAGCCAAGACTAGCGTAAATAGCATGGCTACTTAAATTGTGACGCTGCCGAAAAGCCAAAAATAATTGCAAGAAAATAAGTGCCCCTAGGCTCATGGCAAGATAGCGATGAATCATTTCGATCCAGGCTTTTATTACTGTTACTGGGCCATCAGGATGAGCAGCTTCTGCTAAACGAATTTCAGCTAAGGCTGTCAAAGGGTTCGACGTGCCATAACACCCAGGCCAATCTGGACATCCTAAACCAGAATCACTTAAGCGTGTAAAGGCACCAAAGATAATTAAATCAAAAGTTAAAAAAACCAAGGCCCAATTTAAGCGCTGAAAATGACCCCATTTACGCTGGTACAACAAAATTGCAGCAGGTAGGCCGGCAAAAAATAAGGCAATCAATCCTAACTCTAAGCAAAGGATGACGGTGTCACTCATCGTAAACTTTCGCCGCTATGGTTAAGCCGCAATAATTTATCTAAATCCTTTCGAATCGCGGCAAAATCAGCTGGCGATGCTTCCGCAGGAAACCACATCATCTTATCGCCTCGGGGGTCAATGAGTTGAATTTGCTGACCGGCATTTTCACGATTTAACCATTGATCCCATTGCGCTTTAAGGGCTGGTGAAGTGGGTGCGTTGAAAATTTGCATGCCTGCCGAAGCTTGATCATAGGCGCGTCGAATTTCTGGATCAACTGGTTTGTCATCACTCACTACCCATATCAAGCGTAGGCGAGAACTTTCTTTGCTCAAGGCGATGCGAACTTGGCGCATCAGATATAAGGTTTTCACGCAAGCATCATTACCGACTCGACACTCTGCTGCTGGACGAACTACTAATAAAGTCCACTTGCCAGTTAAGGGAATCCCCAGCCAGTCTGAGCTAACTGCTTGAGGAGGGATAACAAAGGTACCAAAATTCGTTTTTCCACCCTCTAGTTTAAAAACGTAGTAGGCTAAATAAGAGGCAATAACTGGTGCCGCACAAAACAATAAAAGCAAAATCATTTGAATCCGGCCACGTCGGGTCTGCGGATTAGGTCCCGGCAACTCGGCTTGCGTTGCCGGTATCAACAATTCCTTATCGTTCACTAGAGCCTTTGTTCATTTGACTGATCTGCCGCTGCTGCATTAAGCCATGAATCAACCAAAATAGAAACGCGCATAAGCCTAAGGCAAACCACTGAAAAGCATAAGCATAATGGCGTTCAACTCCTGCTGCTTGCGGTGCCCAGTTGCGCACTAAACCATCGTTTTGTGCTTGCTCTGCTTGCCGCAAAATAAAGGGTAGCTGATTCCATTGCTGCTCTGCTTGTATGGCGGTAAGATCGAGATTTTGCTGAATGCGGACTTGATCTTTGGGTAAGGCGGCTGCAGCTTCAGACTGGGCAGCTAAATCGAGCACTCGATCGGCATAAGGAAATACGGTGCCCTCGATTTCCACCAGATTGCTAGGGGTTTGCACCGGCGGTAATTGTGTGCGTTCTACTGCATTCCGTGGCACCCAACCCCGATTAATCCAAACTATATTTTGCTGTACGCCCTCTAAACGCATTGGCATTAGCAAATAAAAGCCTGACTGTCCGTTTGCCGCTTGGCCCCCGTTTGGGCGTGGACGATTATCTAGCCAAATTGCTTGGTCTGGCAGAAAGCGTCCTAAGGCACGCATCCGGCGGTGGTTTGCTTCAGCAAGAGTCCAGTGCTTGGCACTGGCATCTAGCACGGGTAATTGTTCTTGCAATTGCAAATTGAGCGCTAGCTGGGTTTTTTGAGCTGCGCGTTGCATTTGCCAAGCCCCTAAAGCGCATGCTAAGGTGACTACAAAAAGCATTGCCACCGTGGCAACGATGCGCCGCTTTACTAAACGCTCAAATATATTCAATGGTAGGATTCTATTATGAAATGGATTATCTTACTTGCTCTTATTCTGATCATCTCGAGCCTAGGCTCAGCCCTATACTTCATGATGAAAGACAAGGGAGGTAGCGCAAGAATGGTTCGCTCGCTAGCGCTGCGCATTGGTTTATCCATTGCCCTCTTTGCCGGCATTTGGCTAGCCCACTCCCTGGGCTATATCCAAGCCACGGGAATTAAAATTGGGCAGTAATTAAAACGGTTTACATCCAATACACGACGATATATAGCCCGAGCCATACCACATCAACAAAGTGCCAGTACCATGAGGCACCTTCAAAAGCAAAATGATTTTCAGGGGTGAAATCTCCTCGTATCGTGCGGCGTAATACTACCGCCAGCATCAGCGCGCCTAACATCACATGGAAACCATGAAATCCAGTGAGCATAAAAAACGTGGAGCCATAAATGCCGGAAGTTAATTTAAGCCCTAGCTCCTGGTAAGCGTGAATATATTCATAAGCTTGAAAACCAATGAAAATAAATCCTAGTAATACCGTTGCAAAGAGAGAATAAATAGCTTGCTTCCGATTACCTTCTTGCATCGCATGGTGAGCCCAAGTTACCGTAACGCCAGAGCTAAGCAATAAAGCCGTATTGATCGTTGGAATGGGCCATGGGCCCATCGTTTGAAACTGGGGAATTAAACCCGCTGGACCGTCATTGGGCCACACTGCAGAAAAATCAGGCCAAAGTAATTTACTTTCAACATCGCCTAACCAAGGAAGACTAATATTGCGGGCATAAAATAAGGCCGAAAAGAAAGCCGCAAAAAACATAATTTCTGAAAAAATAAACCAGGCCATTGACCAGCGATAAGAGATGTCAACATTAATGCCATTTTTTCCTGCATTCGACTCGGCAATGGTGTCACCAAACCAGTTATACAAGACAAATAAAACCCATAAAACGCTGCCTAAGACCACCATGCTAGCCCAAGCAGACTGATTAACCCAGGCTGCCATACCGCCGCCAAAACCAAGCAAACCAATGCTTAGAAGAACGGGATAGCGCGAAGGATTGGGTACGAAATAATATGGCACGGAATTAGACGACATGGTCTGCTCTCTGGGTAATCAAAAAAAATTAAGAATGGCTAACAACGGCTCTCACAATCAAGAGGAGGGTACCCATGAAAATCATGGCCCCCAAAACCCCTGCAATCACGATATGGACAAAACTTAAAGACGCTACATCTTCCTGCAACCCCGATTTTTTTCGGACTCCCAGAAAGGCCCAAAAAACAGCGCGCATCGATTGCCAGAAGCTGCTATTTTTTTTCATCTTAAATTAACGCCTTGGTTGGTGGCGGAGCTACTGCCTTTTGACCCGCATTAATTTCAAAAAACGTATAGGACAAGGTGATGGTTTTAACATCTCTTGGCAAACCCCGATCAACTACAAATACTACTGGTAATTCTTTTGCCTGATGCGGTCCCAGGGTTTGCTGTTGAAAACAAAAACATTCTAATTTGGTAAAGTACTCAGTCGCAATTTTGGGTGAATAGCTTGGAATCGCTTGCGCCATGATGGGGCGATCAAAATTATTTACCACCTCATACATAATTTGAATCATTTCACCGGGATGCACTTCAAGGTAATTTTTGATTGGCTTAAAAGTAAAAGGGCCGCGACTATTGGAATCAAATTCTACGGTTATTGTGCGTGAGTAATCGATTTGTGTGTTGCTTGATTTATTGGGCCGAAAAGCGCGCGTTCCATAATCGTTTTTATTGGTTAGTACATTAATACCCGTCACCTCACAGAGGGCTTGATACATTGGCACCAAGGCATACCCAAAACCAAACATCAACACCACTACCAATATTAGCTTTACTAATATTTGACGATTGAGGTTAGGAAGATGGGTTGGCATTTGGGCGAGAGCTGTAATTAAGCCAAGACAACTCTTTTCAACACAATTCCCAAGAAAAAGACTAGGGCAATGCTCGCAAGAATATAGGCCAAGCGCTTGTTATGGTTAGCTTGATTAGGCTTATTCACGCAGTTTGCTCTATCTGGCTTAATCGTTAATGGGCATGGGCAGGCGTATTACTTGGATGCATCGGGGCATCAAAATCAACCTGTGGTGGCGTTTCAAAAGTATGGAAAGGTGCAGGTGATGGAATCGTCCATTCCAAGCCTTTAGCGCCATCCCAAGGGCAATCGGATGCTTTTACACCCTGACCTCGGTATGCTGGCAAAACTACAAAAAGCAGGAAGTACACCTGCATCACCCCAAAGCCTAACGCACTGATTGAAGCAATCATATTGAAATCGGCAAACTGGGTGGGGTAATCTGCATAACGCCGTGGCATACCTGCTAAGCCTAAAAAATGCATGGGGAAAAAAGTGAGATTGAAAAAAATTAAGGAGCCCCAGAAGTGAATTTTGCCGCGAAACTCATTGGCCATGCGACCAGTCCATTTTGGGCACCAGAAGTAAAAACCGGCAAACATGGCAAATAATGATCCAGCTACTAAGACGTAATGGAAATGGGCCACCACGTAATAGGTGTCTTGCAAACCAATATCGATTGGTGCCATTGCCAAAATCAGGCCGGTGAAACCGCCCATCGTAAAGACGAAAATAAAGCCAATTGCCCAAAGCATGGGGGTTTCAAATGTCATTGACCCGCGCCACATCGTAGCGACCCAATTAAAAATTTTCACGCCCGTCGGTACTGCAATTAACATCGTGGCATACATAAAAAAGAGTTGCCCCGTAACTGGCATGCCAGTGGTAAACATATGGTGCGCCCAAACGATAAAAGACAATATCGCAATCGATGAGGTGGCATAAACCATCGAGCTATAACCAAATAAAGTTTTACGCGAGAAAGCGGGCACAATTTCTGAAATGATGCCAAAGGCAGGCAAAATCATGATGTAAACCTCAGGATGTCCAAAGAACCAAAAAATATGTTGGAACATC
This sequence comes from Polynucleobacter sp. IMCC30063, assembly GCF_021395235.1. Classification (NCBI taxonomy): domain Bacteria; kingdom Pseudomonadati; phylum Pseudomonadota; class Betaproteobacteria; order Burkholderiales; family Burkholderiaceae; genus Polynucleobacter; species Polynucleobacter sp. IMCC30063. The sequence goes on from NZ_JAJVCQ010000001.1 coordinate 103,683, forward strand.
ACTGGATCACCACCGCCTACTGCAGAGAAAAAAGTGGTACCAAAATGGCGGTCGGTTAAGACCATCGTAATTACCCCCGCCAATACTGGCATGACAGCAATTAATAAATAAGCAGTAATAAGCCAAGTCCAGCAAAACATCGGCATCTTCATCATCGTCATGCCTGGCGCACGCATATTAAGGACCGTGACGATAATGTTAATTGAACCCATGATGGAAGATGCGCCCAATAAATGAATGGCAAAAATCGCCATATCCATACCTGGACCCATTTGCAAGCTTAAGGGCGCATAGAGAGTCCAGCCACCAGCAGGGGCGCCCCCTGGTACTAAAAAAGAACCAAAGAGCAACAATGCTGCAACTGGCAAAATCCAAAAACTTAAATTATTCATCCGCGCAAATGCCATATCGGCAGCGCCAATTTGCAAGGGGATCATCCAGTTAGCGAAGCCCACAAACGCCGGCATAATCGCCCCAAATACCATGACCAAACCGTGCATAGTTGTTAATTGATTAAAAAATTCAGGACGAAAATACTGTAAACCCGGCTGGAATAATTCTAAGCGAATGCCTAAGGCCATGACACCACCAGCCAATAAGCTGACAAATGAAAAAATTAAATACATCGTACCGATGTCTTTATGATTGGTTGCAAATAACCAGCGGCGCCAGCCGTGCGGCTGATCGTGGGCATGATCATGATCGTGGACGCTATCGTGGGTAGTAGATATAGTGCTCATAGATGACTCTCTTAAGATCGATTAAATTAATAATGAATAGGTCGAAGGTATTATTTGCTCGCCGTACGTGCCGTAATAAAATCTTGGGTTTGTATCACGTCACCGGATTTATTACCCCAGGTGTTGCGCGTATAGGTCATTACCGCCGCCAACTCACCATCGGATAGCACCCCGCTCCACTTGGGCATAGCATTTTTTCCATTCAGCAAAATTTGATATTGGCCCTCTTTAGGGCCCAGCACTACTTTGCTACCGACCAATGCAGGAAAGGCCCCCGCACCAGCGCCATTAGCCTGGTGACAGGCAGCACAGTTCGCAGCATAGACTTTCGCGCCCCGTTCTTTTTGCTCTTCCATAGTGTAGGTTTTGGTTGGATCGTCTGCATTACCGGCCATTTCTTTTTTCTTAGCATCAACCCATTTACTGTAGTCCTCAGCCGAAACGACTTTAACAACAATTGGCATAAAGGCATGTTGGGCGCCGCATAACTCAGAGCATTGCCCCCGAAAGGTACCGATTTTTTCCGCTTTAAACCAGGTATCTCGCACGAAGCCTGGAATGGCATCTTGTTTAACACCAAATGCGGGTACGGCCCATGCATGAATCACATCATTTGCAGTGGTAATAATACGAATTTTTTTATTGACCGGCACCACCATTTCATTGTCCACTTCCATTAAATAGGTCAGTGACTTTGGTTCTAGGTTATTTACTTGAGCTCGAGGTGTCGAGAGAGTTGACACAAAGCTAATGCCCTCACCTTCGCCCTTAATGTAATCGTAGCCCCACTTCCATTGATAACCTGTGGTTTTAATGGTGATATCGGAATTGGTCGTGTCTTTCATCGCTACTACCGTTTTAGTAGCAGGCAAGGCCATGGCAATGACGATAATTAAAGGGATGACTGTCCAAATAATTTCAACTGTAGTGCTTTCATGAAACGAGGCAGCTTTAGCACCCTTAGATTTACGGTGCTTCAAAATGGAATAGAACATCACGCCAAATACACCAACAAAAATAATTGCGCAAATGACGATCATGAACCAATTGAGCCAATGAATTTCCGCCATGATTTTGGTTGCTGGCGCAGGGAAGTCGAGTTGATTGACTTTTGGACCGCCGGGCATATCACCATTAGCTGCCTGAACTACCGGTGTTACAGCGATAGCTACTAACGCTCCTAAGTAAAACCAAACCTTTAAGGCTTTTGCAAATAAATTCATTTCATTCTCTATTTGTTGTGCTGCACAATTTACACCCCTAATAGCACTTATTAATGCAAAAAATGCAATTGAATCTTGCTATCAAGCCCTAGATTATAGGTTTAAATAAGGCGGCGTGAATGTGCCCAAGTAGGATTTAACTTACATGATGACATATCTTATATTGATAGTAAGCGCTCACATTTAAATTAATCCTTAGCCCTCTTTGTTTGAATTTGGTCGGGACTAATAAACGTTTGGTGATTCTGGGATTTTGATAGGTGCTTATTCACTACCCAGGCGTGTCCATAAATAATTTCTAAAGTTATTTTTTTAGGTAAAAGTGCCTCATTCCCCTGCCAGTTTTGTAGATTGATGGGGTGGGCCAACAACCCTAAAGCATAGGCATCGTGCAACATTAACTGCGCTGACTCGTATTGCAAATCGAGGTACTCCATATCCATCACTGGATCAGCAAACCGTTGCTCAATTAAAGCATCGCCTAAATCATGCATATCCCAAGCACTAGGGAGAGATTTAAAGCCTAATTGGGTTTTCATCTCACCGTCAAGCGCACGTAATTCCTTACCAGTATCGGGGCCCAAATAACTCAAACTAAGTAAGCCACCTTCGCGCAATAGGCGCCAAAATTCAGTCAGCATGGTTTTAGGATTATTTCGTTCATGCAGCCATAAATTACTCCAAACTAATTCACACGAATTGGGGGCGGCTGCAAAAGTGACCGTATTCGCCTCTTGGTTTAAGCTCAACTTCTTACTGCCACCACTTCGCCATGACAAAAACCAACGAGTCAAACGCAATTGAATGCGCTCGATTGCTAATAAATTGGGTCGGCTATAAAAAAAAATGCGTGCCTCAGGAAAGCGTTTCGCCAGCCAACGGGAATGGTCACCTGGATAATCGGGCGCAATCAAAATAGCGCAGGGCTTAATCTTTACGATTTCCATTTTCTGGAACATGCGTAAAGCAATTTCGGTATAAAGCCATCTTAAGCTATGGGTCATGTACTCAGTATACTCAGCGCCCCATGAGTCATTTTCAGCGATTAATTAGCGCTTTACTTCCAAGCTGTTGCATTTTGTGTAATCGCTCGCAGGCAGCAACAATCTGTATCTCCTGTATGCAACAGTTGCAAGAGCAGCGACGGCAGGGGCAATTAGCTTGTCTTTGTTGTGGCATTGAGTTACTCGAAGCAGTAGACAAATCGACTACGCCTGAAGGGCAACGTTGTCGTGAGTGCATTGTCACACCACCGTTTTTTGACTTGAGTTTTTGTCTGGCGTCATACGAAGGGCAATTAAAAACTGCTGTGCATCAGTTGAAATACCAGCGACGGCTTGCCTATGCTACTGGGCTCGCTCACCTATGGAATAGTTTGATGACCCTACACTTAGATAAATTACCCCCTTGCTACCTTTTGCCTGTTCCCCTAAGCCGTCAAAAATTGGCTGAGCGCGGCTTTAACCAATGCTGGGAAATTGCCAAACATTTGACTTTACCTAAACATCTCAAAGTGCTGCCGCATGCCTTGCGTCGACGCCATTCCCTATCGAATCAAATCTCTGCTGGCCGGCAGGTACGTCAACAGGCTTTAAATGGTTTGTTTTATTTTGAACCCCGTTATGCTGACCTTCTAGCGCGGCAAACCGTTATTGTGTTCGATGACGTCATGACTACGGGATCAACGTTGAATGCAATTGCTAAAGTCTTGAAGGACCATGGCGTATATCATGTGCGCAACTGGGTTTTATTACGCACGCCGAGGCAATTGACTGATGTTTAATGTGGTGCTCTTTGAGCCTGAAATTCCGCCCAATACGGGAAATATCATTCGTCTTTGCGCTAATACCGGTGCGCATCTACACCTCATTGAGCCGCTCGGCTTTCCTCTTGAGGATGCTAAGCTACGACGGGCTGGGCTCGATTATCATGAGTACGCTAGCTTAGCCGTTTATCCGAACTGGCCAGCCTTCTTAGTCGCGAACAATCCCCCATTGCAGCGCCTTTTTTTAATGACCACCAAAAGTCAGTGTAAGTTTTATGAAGCACAACTTCTGCCACACGACTATTTTGTTTTTGGCTCTGAAACTAAAGGCGTGAGCGCGGAGGTTCGAGCTAGCGTGCCAGTCGACAATCAGGTTTGCTTGCCCATGCAAGCAAACAGTCGCAGCCTCAATCTATCAAACGCCGTAGCCATAGTGGTTTATGAAGCGTGGCGCCAAATACACTTTAAAAACAGTATTTAAAACTCAATGCTCGGGTTTGGCATCACGTCCCATCAGCCCTTGCAATGCGACCGCCAAGGTTTGCTTGCCCAACAATACGTCACTCACATTACTGGTAATGGGCATTTCAACATTAAGGCGCTCAGCCAAGCTTACAATCGCTGATGCACATAAAACACCTTCTGCTACGTGCCCAAGCTCAGCCAAAATAGCTGGCAAAGATTTTCCTTCAGCTAACAACAAACCGACTCGCCGATTACGGGATAAATCACCTGTTGCGGTCAAAATTAAATCACCTACGCCTGTTAGGCCCATGCAAGTTTCTGGCTGACCTCCTGCCGCTTTTACTAAACGCATCATTTCGGCTAAACCACGCGTTAATAATGCTGCACGGGCATTTAGGCCTAAGCCAAGCCCATCACCAATACCCGCTGCAATCGCAATCACATTTTTTACTGCGCCACCAAGCTCAACACCAATTAAATCTTCGCTAGCATAAATTCGCACATGGTCGTGATGAAATACCTTTTGCACCTGAGTACATAAGCTTTTTGATGTGCTGGCAATGGTAAGAGCGCAAGGCAAACCTAGGGCCATTTCGCCCGCGAAGCTCGGACCCGTCAACGATCCATAAGTATGTGGAATACCGCGTCCATGCACTTGCAACTCTCGGGCCACCAATTGATGCGGTAGTAACGCTGTTGTGGGTTCAAGCCCCTTGCATAACCATACGAACTGCAAAGGACTAGAGGCTATTGCTGCTATGCGCTGCACTGATTCAGCTAGGCCACTGATAGGCGTAGCAATGACAATTAAATCCTCTGGTCCCAGTCGCTGTATCGCCGATTCAAAATCATCACTGATGGTAATGGCTTTAGATAATGCGACCCCAGGCAAGTGAGAGCGATTTTCTTGATGCTGACGAAGAGCCTGAGCCTGGGTAGCATTTCTGGTCCATAAGCAGACTGCCCCGGCAGACAAGTATCGGGCCGCTTGCACAGCGATGGCGGTACCCCAAGCACCAGCTCCAATGACAGTTAGCTTCATAAGCTTAACTTCAAAAGGAATTAGTTGGGGAGAATAATTTTGCTCTTTTCGGCATCGACATTACTCGCAGCAGCGCCTTTTTCCGCTTCAGTTGTTTGGGCTAAACGTTGCTCGTACATAGCATGAAAATTAATCTCCGCCAAATGAATTGCTTGGAACCCTGCACGACTCACAATATCGGCAATATTGGAACGTAAATAGGGGTACAAAATGGTTGGGCAGGCGATGGCTAACATCGGCTCAACTTGCTCAGGGGGAATATTTTTAAATTCAAAAATGCCCGCCTGTTTTGCTTCTATTAAAAATAGTGTCTTGCCTTCTACGCGAGCCGTAATCGTGCCCGATAACATGACTTCAAATAACTCATCACTTAAGCGCGCAATTCCTATATCGACCTCAACTTGCATTTGTGGTTCAGCCTGTACCAACAAAATTGCGGGGGTGTTTGGCTGTTCAAGCGATAGATCTTTCAAATAAATGCGCTGAATTTGAAAAGAGGGTTCAGTCGAGTTTTGTTCGCTCATATTATGTATTCCGTTTGTTTAATTATTTCAATAAGTCATCAAGTTCGCCAGCTCGATCGAGGGCTACTAAATCATCATAGCCACCGACATGTCGTTCGCCAATAAAAATTTGTGGCACTGTGCGTCGACCGGTTCGTGACATCATTTCATCGCGTTGCAGAGCGTCAACATCAATCAAAATTTTTTGTAATTGATGAACCCCTTTTTTTTGTAATAGCTTTTCCGCCATGACGCAATATGGGCAAACTTGAGTGCTATACATGATTACTGGCGACATGGCTTTTACCTTAATTCCTTACTTGACTAAAGGTAAATTAGCCGTTTGCCAGGCTTTTAATCCACCATCGAGCAAACCAACTTCAGCAAAGCCCATTTTTCTCAATTGCTGAGCAGCCCTACGTGATTCATTACCGTTTTGACATACCAAGATGAGCGGTAATTTACGATCTAATTTCAGCCGCTCGAGATCGCTTGAAAGCTTGCTAAAGGGTAGGCTTTTGGAATTGGGCAGGTGCCCCGCCTGAAAATCAGCTGGGGCCCTTAAATCGAGTACTACCGCCTTACGCCGATTAATCCAGGTGGTTGCTTCAGCTACAGAAAGCCCAACCCCACTGATTAAAGTCGAGATAGTAGGCATCAATAGCGCCAAGCCTGCGGCCGCCATCACGCCGATAAGTGCTAAATTGTCGGTTTGCATTAAAAAGTTCATCGCTTGATTATAGAATGGCTCTATGAAACAACTTGTCCTTATTCGCCACGGGGAGTCTGCTTGGAACCTGGAAAACCGTTTTACTGGCTGGGTGGATGTTGACCTAACCCCTAATGGCATCGACCAAGCACTTGCTGCTGGAAATGCGCTAAAGCAGGCAGGTTATGAGTTTGATATTGCCTACACCTCAGTTTTACGCCGCGCCATTCGGACTTTATGGCAAGTACAAGATGCCATGGATTTGATGTGGCTGCCAACCGTGCATAGCTGGCGGCTAAACGAGCGCCATTACGGCGCACTAACTGGGCTTAATAAAGCTGAAACCGCAACCCAATATGGGGCTGAACAAGTGCATATTTGGCGGCGCTCTTTTGCTACTCGACCGCCTTTATTAGCGCTCGAAGATGAACGTAGCTCCCATCTCGATGTGCGTTATCGCAAGCTCGATCCCAAGGAAATTCCACAGGGCGAGTGCCTGCAAGATACCATTGCACGGGTTTTGCCTTTGTGGCATGAATCGATTGCGCCGGCCCTGAAGTTGGGCAAACGGGTGTTACTAGTTGCTCATGGCAATAGCATCCGCGCCTTAATGAAGCACCTCGATCACATATCTGCTGAAGCCATCATGGAGCTCAATATCCCCAATGGCAAGCCGATTGTGTATGAGCTAAATGATGACTTGCAAGCACTACAACATTTTTATATAGAGTAGAGCAAAATAGATGCTCTATTTCAACCGCACGCCTCTTACTAGACTGATTTCCTAAACCAAACTATGCGCCGTTTATTTAAAAATCTTGCCCTTATTCTAATTGGACTTATCGCAGGTATTGCCGCCACGATTCAGCTCTCGGCAACTGCTCAACAAAATACTGCCTTACCACTCGACGAGTTGCGCACCCTGTCAAATGTATTTGCACAAATTAAACGTGAATATGTCGAGCCCATTGAAGATAAACAACTATTAACAGATGCCGTAAAAGGGATGGTTAGTAGTCTTGATCCGCATTCATCTTATTTGGATAAAAAAGATTTTTCTGAAATGCAAGAGCAAACTACCGGCAAATTTGCCGGCCTAGGTATTGAAATCACCTCAGAGGATGGTTTGGTAAAGGTACTTAACCCCATTGAAGATAGTCCTGCTGCCCGTGCTGGTCTGCAGGCAGGTGATTTAATCACTCGCCTTGATGACAAACCCGTGCGCGGTATGACTTTAGATAAAGCGGTGCGCACCATGCGTGGCGCACCTGGCACCAAAATTACCTTGACAGTGTTTCGTAAAAGTGAAGACCGTACTTTTCCAGTTACCATCACGCGGGCAGAAATTAAAGTGCAGTCGGTTAAAACTAAAATTTTAGATAACGATATTGCCTGGGTTCGAGTCACCAGCTTTCAAGAGCGTACTGTGCCTGATTTAGCTAAACGCTTAACTGAACTGAGTATTCAAGACCCTAAATTAAAAGGCTTAATTCTCGACTTACGAAATAACGGTGGTGGCCTATTGCAAGGGGCTGTAGGGGTTGCTGCTGCATTCTTGCCTGCAGGTGCAGTGATTGTTTCAACCAAAGGTCAGGCAGCAGATTCAAAGCAAATTTTTAATGCGACTCCAGATACGTATAAGCTCAATGAAGCCTCCGACCCCCTAGCTACAGTGCCTGCGATGTTTAAAAAATTACCCATGGTTGTATTGGTGAATGCTTACTCAGCTTCCGCTTCAGAAATTGTTGCGGGTGCTTTACAAGATTACAAACGCGCTACTATTATTGGCAAGACTAGTTTTGGTAAAGGTTCGGTACAAACGGTACGTCCCTTAAGCAATGATTCTGCCTTAAAAATTACCACGGCTTATTACTACACCCCGAATGGTCGCTCAATTCAGGGCTTTGGTATTAAGCCCGATATTCCGGTTGATCAAAATAAAGATGGTGATCCAGACGATGTTTTAATTACCCGCGAAGTAGATAGTGAAAAACATTTGCGCAATAAACAATCATCAGAGGATGCCTTAATTAAAGATCGTGAAAAACGTCGCCTTGAAGAAATGCAACGCATTGAAGAAAAAAATGCCACTAAAACACCTGCTGAACGCGACAAAGATAAATTGAAAAAACCCACCGAATTAGGTAGTAGTGACGATTTTATGTTGCAACAGGCTTTAGCCTTTCTAAATGGCAAATCGGTAATTCGTTCGTCTTCCAAGCTCGAATAAGCCCCCCACTTTATTAGTATGAACGACGAGCAGTTACTGCGTTATTCGCGCCACCTTCTACTAGAAGAAATTGATATTGAGGGCCAAGAAAAACTCTTGGCAGCGCATGTACTGGTAATTGGGGCGGGCGGCCTGGGCTCTGCTGCTGCTCCTTACTTAGTCGCTGCTGGCATTGGCCGCATTTCCTTAATTGACCCCGATACGGTAGAGCTTAGCAACCTGCAGCGCCAAGTAATGCATAACCAAGATCAAATTGGTAAGCTGAAGGTTGCTTCTGGCAAAGCGTTTTTAAGTCGTCTGAATAGCGACACAATTATTGAAACCTATGCTGAAAAAGCAACTCCATCTTGGCTGGCGCGAATACTGCCAGAGGTTGATGTAGTGCTCGATTGCACGGATCAATTCGCTACGCGCCAACAAATTAATCAAGCGTGTTTTGCGCATCACGTACCCTTAGTTTCTGGCTCTGCTTTAGGCTTTGATGCGCAAGTTAGCGTCTTTGATTTCCAAAATCCCCAGTCACCTTGCTATGCCTGTATCTTTCCTCCCGATAGCAATCCAAGCGAAACTAACTGTGCCACCATGGGTGTTTTTTCACCATTGGTTGGCATTATTGGTTGCTTGCAGGCCGCTCAAGCGCTCCAACTATTAATCGGCTTTGGTCAGCCTTTAGTTGGCCGTCTACTGCTATGGAATGCCTTGAATACTCGCATTGACGAAGTGCAAGTAAGTAAAAATGGTGCTTGCCCCGTGTGCGTTTTACCGAATTTAATTTAGCTCAAAGACTTGCTAAGCTGCCATCAACTGTGCCATGGCCAGGGCTTGTTCATCCATCTCTAAAGCCTCTAAAACGGGAGCAAGATGCGCTTTCAACTTGCCAACATTGGCATGCAAAATTTCCCGCTTAACCAACAATAGTTGACTAAAATGCATTGAAAAATCAGTTAGGCCCATGGCCAGTAAGAGCTTGGTTAATTCGGGGTCACCGGCCATCTCCCCGCAAACTGAAACTGGAATTTTGGCTAGTTGTGCCTGCTTAATGATATGAGTTAGTAAATAGAGTACGGCTGGATGTAAGTGATCATAAAGGTGAGCAACCGCATGGTCTGCCCGATCAATCGCAAGGGTATATTGAATTAAATCGTTCGTGCCAATGGAAATAAAATCAAAGTAGCGAATAAAGAGGGGTAAAGCTAAGGCTGCAGCAGGAATTTCAATCATGGCGCCTACTTGAATTTGCAGATCAAAGAGTTGACCGCGAGCAACAAGTTGTTGTTTAGCCTTTTCTATCAAACGAAATGTTTCATGAATTTCTTTGGCATGAGCTAGCATGGGAATCATAATTTGTACCTGGCCATGCGCAGAGGCTCGTAAAATCGCGCGTAATTGCGCTAGGAAAATTTCTGGCTCAGCCAATGACCAGCGAATTGCTCTTAACCCAAGTGGTGACGTCCCCGTTTGCAATAAGTCATTGCTATCGCCAAGTGGCTTATCTGCCCCAATATCGATGGTGCGAATATTGACTGGTAAACCATGCATTAAATCAACTACTCGTCGGTACTCTTGATACTGCTGCTCTTCATCGGGTAGAGTTTGATTACGATCCATAAATAGAAATTCAGACCGAAATAAGCCAATGCCAATGGCGCCCAATTCAATTGCTCGAATTGCATCTTCTGGCAGTTCTGTATTGGCAAATAATTTAATTGGCACGCCATCTTCGGTAACCGTTCGTGAAAACTTTAAAGTTTGTAATGCTTGGCTATTTTCGATCGCCTTTGCTTGTAGAGCACGATACTCGATTAATAAACCTTCATCTGGCGCCACCACCACAAACCCGCGTTCACCATCAATGATGAGCCAATCGCCATGCCGAATCATTTCACTTGCGTGCCGAACGCCCAAGACTGCTGGTATTTCAAGGCTACGCGCCACAATTGAGGTATGCGAAGTTTTACCTCCTAAGTCGGTCACAAACCCTAAAAAACGGGTATTTTTAAAACGCAACATGTCATGTGGTGCGATATCATGCGCCACAATAATGGCAGCACTAAACACATTTTCTGGAGCCAAGACATCGTGGGTTTCTTGCTGCTGATGACTTAAGGCCTTTAAAACCCGTTCTACTACCTGACGAATATCATTGGCCCGTTCTTTTAAATATTGATCTTCTATTTCAGAAAACTGTTTGAGTAAATCATTTAATTCACTAGTTAGGGCCCAAGCGGCATTTAATCCTTGGGTGCGAATCAGTTGCAATGGCTTTTCAACTAAGGCGGGATCTGACAAGATCATGGCATGAACATCGATAAAAGCAGCCATTTCTTGGGGCGCATCCTTAGATAAGCCAGCGCGCAATTCTTGTAACTCATAACGAACCTGATCGAACGCTAAAAGCAGTTTTTTCGCTTCAGCCTCTGCGCTACCAGGATCAATTAAATGATGGCTAACCTCTAAGGCAGCGCGTGAAATAAGCACCGCCTGCCCTATTGCAATTCCTTTCGAGGCTGGAATGCCATGTAAGGCGAAGGTCACCTATTCGCCCTCCCCAAAACGATTATTAATTAAAGCTTGGAGCGCCTGTAATGCTTCGTCGGCCTGTTCACCAACAGTTTCCAAAGTTACCGTGCTACCAATTCCAGCAGCCAACATCATCACACCCATAATACTTTTTGCATTGACCTGCCGTCCATCTCTTGCCAAATATACTTCACAAGGAAATTCACCAGCTAATTGCGATAACTTGGCCGACGCGCGCGCATGCAATCCTAATTTATTAATAATTTTAATTTCAACGCTTGGCATTACCTATCCTCAGAGGCAGTGTTGAGAAAATTGGTATTTACGCCAATGCGTAAAATTCCATTTTGGCCACCCTGCAAGGTTTTTTTAGCCAATTCATCTAAGTCGTCTTGTTGATAAGAGACTGCACGCATTAGCATCGGTAAATTTAATCCGGTTAAAACAATTAGTGGAGAAAGTGGTTTACCAGGTAACTGAATTTGACCGATTAAACGGGAAGCGACATTGGCCGGGGTTGCGCCCATAACGTCGGTTAATACCAAGATGCCCTTCCCCATATCAACTGCCTTAGCTGCTGCGAGCACCCTGTCGAAGCTGACTTTTGCGTCTTCGTAGGGCGGAATGTCAACTGCCTGAATTTTTTCGGGTAAGTTTCCAAAAGTTTGCTCTGCAAAACCCAGCATGGCTGAGGCTAATGGTGTATGGGCAACAATGACAATTCCGGGCATAACACTCCAAAGTTCGCTTAAGTTAATTCTTTCTCTAATGCTTGTAACCAAAACTGAGCAAGGTCAAGGCCAGTTTGTTCCGTAATTTCGACAAAACAGGTAGGGCTAGTCACATTAATTTCCGTCAGATACCCCCCAATCAGGTCTAAGCCTACTAAAAAAAGACCCCTATCCCAAAGTATTGGCGCCAAATAGTCAGCCACCGCTTTTTCTTGATCGGTCAATAGCATCGCTACGCCCTTACCTCCAGCCGCGAGGTTTCCCCTTATTTCAGGGCCCTGCGGAATGCGGGCTAAGGCATAGGGCACGACCTGTCCTGCTATCAATAAAACCCGTTTATCGCCAGCAACAATCTGCGGTAAGAACTGTTGCGCCATCAAAGTGCGTTGACCATTTTCGCCTAAGGTTTCGACGATGCTCGCTAAATTTAAGCCATCTGGGCCAACGCGAAAAACACCTCTACCTCCCATCCCATCTAAAGGCTTAAGCACAATATCGTGGTGTTCGGCATGAAATGCAGAAATTGCGGCGAGTTCACGCGTAACTAAAGTGGGTGGAATAAATGAAGCAAACTCAGTAATAGCCAGTTTTTCGGAATGATTACGTAATGCGCTCGGCTCATTAAATACCCGCGCACCCTGCCGTACTGCAGCTGACAAAATCCAAGTGGCATTCAAATATTCAATATCAAATGGCGGGTCTTGACGCATCAGTACCGCAGTAAAACGATCTAAGCTACATACTTCGCTAATACCTAATTTATACCAAGCAGTACTTGTGGGCTGCAATGTGATTGCACAGCAGTTGGCGAATGTAAAACCAGCTTGCCAGAATAACTGGCGACTTTCGGTATACCAAAGTCGATGGCCAGCTGCTTGGGTAGCGCGCATCATTGCAACCGTAGAATCCTTTGGCAACTTTAATGCATCTAATGGATCGCCAACGAATAAAAAATCCATTACTTACAGCGCCTCGGCGTTAGGATCGGTTCTCTCTAACTCTAATGAAGCCGCTAATAAAGCTAGGCGCGCTACGACCCCATATAAGTAGAAACGGTTAGGAGCAGCGCTACCAGGCTTAGCATTGCGGTCTGGCATTGCATTTTGTTCGAATGCCAAGGGCACAAAATGCATGCCTGGAGCATTTAAATTTTCATCAGGGCCACGATCGGTATGCACACGGTAAAAACCCCCGATCACGTAACGATCAATCATATAAACAACCGGTTCAGCTACAGCTTCATTGACTTTTTCAAAAGTATAAACACCCTCTTGAATTAATACATCATGCACTTCTAGGCCATCTTTGACGACACTCATTTTATTGCGTTCGCGGCGATTTAAATTACCTAAATCACTGGCATTACGCACTACCATGACGCCCATACCGTATGTACCCGCATCTGCCTTAACGACGACATAGGGCTTATCTTTAATGCCATATTCCCGATATTTTTTGGCAATTTTTTTTAATATGGCATCCACTTTTATTTGTAATTGCTCCAATCCTTGTTGCTCATGAAAATCAACTCCCGAACAATAATCGAAATAAGGCGTAATCATCCAAGGATCGATATTAATTAATTTTGCGAACTTTTTTGCTACTTCATCGTAAGCCATAAAATGCTGTGATTTACGGCGAATTTGCCAACCAGCGTGCAAGCCAGGCAAAAGGTATTGTTCATTAATCTTTTCTAAAATTGGTGGAATACCCGCGGATAAATCATTATTTAATAAAATCGAGCAAGGATCAAAGTCCTTCAGGCCTAGACGTTGCTTTTTTAAACCTAAACGCATTAATGGCTCAAGTAGCAAACGATTTCCTTCGGGCAATTCAAGCCAAGTTGGCTTTTTAATCTCGTCCGATAAACTACCTAAACGAACATTCAAACCCGCTTGCCGCAAAATTGAAGATAAGCGGGCAATATTTTGCAAGTAAAAGGTATTGCGGGTGTGGCGCTCAGGTATAAGTAATAAATTTTTTGCTTCAGGACAAATTTTTTCAATTGCTGCCATAGCTGCTTGCACAGCCAGAGGCAACATTTCTGGTGAAAGATTATTAAAACCTCCAGGAAATAAATTGGTATCAACTGGGGTCAATTTAAAGCCTGAGTTACGCAGGTCGACTGAGCAGTAAAAAGGCGGGGTATGCTCCTGCCATTCAAGACGAAACCAACGCTCAATAGTCGGGGTGGCTTCGAGTACTTTCGACTCAAGCTCAAGTAAGGGGCCGCTTAAAGCGGTAATCAGATGTGGAACCATCTTGCCATTGTAAGTTTTTTATGAGTAAGTTCAATTTTTTGCCTATTTAGGCAAAAAAAACGCAGGATCTTGAGATCCTGCGCTAGAAACTAGGCAAAAATACAGCCTAGTGAGGGGTAAGCAAATTAAATTTCGTAGGCTTCTTCGCTATGTGAGCTAATGTCTAAACCTTCGCGCTCTTCTTCTTCTGTAACCCGCAAACCAATAATGATGTCGACGAGCTTGAAGGCAATGAAAGAAACGATGCCAGACCAAATTAGGGTGGTAATCACGCCCTGGCTTTGAATCCAAAGCTGACTCATGATTGAGTAGTCTGGGGCAACTGCATTGGCGACATAATCATAAATGCCTGTGCCACCTAATGAGGGCGCTGCAAATACACCGGTTAGCAAGGCACCCAATATACCGCCAACACCATGAATACCAAAAACATCCAAGCTATCGTCCGAGCCTAATATTTTCTTCAGCCCAGTAACACCCCATAAGCAGACGATACCAGCCAATGCCCCAATAATTAATGCGCCCATTGGACCAACAAAGCCGGCGGCAGGTGTAATCGCTACTAAACCCGCAACGCAACCCGAAGCAGCACCAAGCATCGATGGCTTACCTTTAGTAACCCACTCTGCTATCGACCAACCAATCACTGCTGCTGCAGTAGCAAGGTAAGTATTCACGAATGCTAAGGCTGCGCTACCGTTTGCTTCTAAAGCTGATCCTGCATTAAAACCAAACCAACCAAACCATAAAAGTGATGCGCCTGTCATGACATACACTAAGTTATGAGGCTTCATGGCTTCTTTGCCGTAACCTAAACGCTTACCAATCACATATGAGCCGACTAAACCTGCAATCGCTGCATTGATATGGACAACAGTGCCGCCAGCAAAATCAAGAATCCCTTTTTGCCAGAGCCAACCTGCTTTTGCAGTAATCGCATCAAGTGAAGCAGCATCTTTAATATCATCAGGACCAGGCCAAAACCAAACCATGTGGGCAATTGGTAAATAGCTAAAAGTAAACCACAGGATCATGAACAGAAGAATTGCCGAAAACTTGGCGCGCTCTGCAAATGAACCAATGATTAAACAGCAAGTAATGGTTGCAAAAACTGCTTGAAATGCCATGAAGACATATTCGGGAATGACAATGCCCTTGCTAAACGTTGCTGCATTCGAGTCGGGTGTCATGCCAGCCAAAAACAAACGATCCATGCCGCCAAAAAAGGCCCCACCTTCAGTAAAAGCGATGCTATAGCCATAAATTGCCCATAACACGGTGATCACTGAAAAAATCACCATACACTGCATTAAGATGGACAGCACATTTTTACTGCGCGTTAAGCCGCCATAAAATAGTGCTAAGCCAGGCACCGTCATCAATAGCACTAATGCTGTGGAGACCATCATCCACGCGGTATCGCCCTTGTTGGGTGTTGGTGCTGGAGCCGCTGTAGCGGCGGGGGCTGCCGGGCTTGCTGCAGGTGCTGCAGCGGCGGCTGCAGCAGCAGGTTTAGCATCATCAGCAGCGTAAGCTACAGACGTCACTGTCATGCCAGTGAAGCCAATCGCCGTCGCTATCACGCCGCCAGCAACAATTCGTTTTATCCAAGTTAACATTTTGAACCTCTCTTTAAAGTGCGGCCGCGCCGGTTTCACCGGTGCGAATGCGAATAACGTGTTCAATTGAAGAGACAAAAATTTTGCCATCGCCAATTTTTCCAGTGCGAGCCGATTTTTCAATTGCTTCAATTGCTCGCTCTAATATGCCGTCTTCTACCGCAGCCTCTATTTTTACCTTAGGCAAAAAATCAACTACGTATTCAGCGCCCCGATATAACTCGGTATGGCCTTTTTGACGCCCAAAACCTTTTACTTCGGTGACGGTGATACCAGAAATTCCAACTTCTGATAGAGCTTCTCGCACCTCGTCAAGCTTGAATGGCTTGATAATTGCTGTGATGAGTTTCATGCGTTTCTCCGTTGTGGGAAATTAGAAAACTTTGGTTAAAGTAACAAGACCTTGCGAGCCGCCAAGATTTTTTCCGGTAGGGCTTTGGTAGGCGTATACACCTCCTGCTTTTGCTGCATTAGTGGCTACATATGCCGCAGAAATGCCTAAACCACCGCCCAAATCTTTAGACAAACCAATTTTCCAGTCGGTATAACTTACGGTGGGTACCGTAGATGATGTTTTCTGACCGGCAATATATTGATAACCAACGTGCGCATTGACCACTAAGCCCCACAGGCCTGTATCGTAATTGGCGGTTAAGTCTGGATAATAAGATCCCGAGCTATTTGAAAAGCCGAAAATGTTAGTAACCGAGTAATTAAACTTTAGAAACCCGCTTAGGGGTCCAAACACATAGTTTTGGGCAGCGTAAATTTCTGTAGTGTTTGGATTGGTAAACGAAGATGGATAGTTTGTGGTGGGGTAATAGTATTGGAGTACGCCAAGGTCTGACATAAAGCCTTCGCCAATGAATTCCTTTTTAAAGCCGGCATAAAAATCCATTTCGATTGGCGCAGAAACGTTTTTACTATTACCAACTGCAAGGCTAGAGGAATTAGCGCCTGTACCACCATTTGATGCAGCATCCGAAATCCAAGTAATCGATGAGTTCCAGTTACCAATGTAGAAACCACTGGAATGTGCATAATCAAAACCGCCTTGTATTGCGGGATTAAAGTTAGTTTGCGTAATACCGCGATAGATGTAGTTATTGGCTACTGTTACGTTGGCAGTGATGGGACTAATGTCTGGTCCACTGACTGCGCCAGCAGGTTCTGCGGGTAATGGGTTTGGATTTGGTGAGGCAGCATTTTGGGCATATGCATTTGCACTTAAGAGCCCCACAACTGCTAAAGCGATAGTCGATTTATGAAAAGTTTTCATCCCAACTCCTTATTCAGATTAAAAAATTAAAAATAGGTACATCTACTTAAATGCAATCATCGCTTTTTGCAACGCGCTGTTTTTGTCCTTTTTCCCCTTGCTTGGGCATATGCCCCAAATCCATGCAGTACTTTTGCCCTAATTTGGTGCAAATTGACATAAAATTGCCATTCAAGCATCGTGGGGATCAATCAGCCTTAAAATAAGTTCTATTCTTCTTGCTATTCACTTCTTTAAATCGGCCTTTTTATGCAAAAACCCAACGAAATCCTGGAACAAATGCAGCGCGTTGCCACTGAAATGCAAAATAAAGTTGGCGAGGCGATTCGTAACTCGCCGGCCAAAGATTTAGAAAAAAATGTGCGCACGATGATGACGCAAGGTTTTCAAAAGCTCGACTTAGTGACCCGCGACGAATTTGAGTTACAAACTAAAGTGCTTACTAAAACCCGTGAAAAACTGGCTGCACTTGAAGCCAAAGTTACTGAAATAGAAAAGCAGCGCTCGTAATTGCCGCTTGCAGTTATTTTTAGTCGTGGCCTTAATGGCCTTGACGCTCCACAGGTGCGCGTTGAAGTTCACTTAGCAAATGGTTTGCCTGCCTTTACCATTGTTGGCTTAGCCGATACAGGCGTTAGAGAAAGTAAAGATCGAGTACGGGCCGCGATCATCCAAAGTGGGTTTGAATTTCCGAATCGGCGCATTACTGTTAATTTAGCGCCTGCCGATTTACCAAAATATTCTGGACGTTTTGATTTAGCCATTGCGCTAGGCATTTTGGCTGCTAGCGCGCAGCTGCCTTGCAAGCAATTAGATCAATATGAATTTGCTGGCGAACTTTCTTTATCCGGTGAATTGCGACCCTTTAGTGGCTGCTTGGCAATTGCCATGGCGATGCGTAAAGAAAAATCGCTACGTAGCTTTATTATTCCGCAAGAAAATTGCAGTGTCACTAGCATCATTCCTGATCTAAGCGTATTAGGTGCGAATTGTCTAACTCAGGTTTGCGACTTTCTGTGTGGCCGAATTCAGCTTGAGGTAATAAGCAACTGTGCAAAGAAACTCACAATTGATTTAAAGGAAGCGGGCGCCCACGACATTGCCCATATTCAAGGTCATTTGATCGCTAAACGCGGCCTTGAAATTGCGGCCGCAGGTTTTCATTCGCTCTTATTGGCAGGCCCTCCTGGATGCGGCAAATCCATGCTAGCTAAATGCTTGCCACAATTACTGCCAAAATTAACGCTCGATGAAGCCCTCGAGATTGCCGCCCTACATAGCTTGAAAGCGGCACGTCATCATAGTGCTCTGGAATCAACAGATTTATCGCGCTTGCGACCCTGGCAAAATCCGCACCATAGCATTACTACTGCAGCGCTAGTGGGTGGCGGAGCGCACCCATTACCAGGTGCAATTACCTTAGCCCACCAAGGAGTTCTTTTTTTAGATGAGTTACCACAATTTGCCCGGCCCACGCTCGAGGCGCTACGCGAGCCTTTACAAAATCGCCGTGTCACAATTACTCGCGCGCATCTTTCCAGCCACTTTCCCTGTAACTTCATGCTGGTTGCGGCGATGAATTTATGTATCTGCGGCTACTTTGGCCACCCCGAGAAAGTTTGTGTTTGTTCGGCTGCACAAAGACTACGTTATCAAAATAAAATTTCAGGGCCCTTGCTCGATCGCATTGATATCAAAATGATGATTGCTCCCGTGCCACACGAGTTATTTTTTCAAACACAATTGACCACAACAGCTAGTGCTACTTCCAGCCAAGTGGCAACGCGCATCGCTAATGCATGGGCTTTGCAAATTAGTCGCCAAGGAAAAATGAATCATGCCTTAGATACACAGGAAATGAAGCGCTGGGTAAAAATTGATGCGGCTGATGAGGGTGAGTTACAAACAGTATGGAAAGGTCTTAATCTATCGGGTAGAGGCATACAGCGCTTGCTAAAAATTGCCCGCACCATTGCCGACCTTGAGGGCTCTACATCAACCCAACTAAAGCGTACTCACCTTCTGGAAGCGAGCGCTTTAAGTAAGCCTATTAATGGCATGATGAACTAATTTTAGTCTGGATGAAAATCAGTAAAAAAAGGTACGCCATTATCATCGCTTAAATTTTCTTGGAGTACAGTCTGACTCAATGGTCCGCTATTTTTTGGCGTAGGCTTCAATAAGGACTGTTGATAAATGTATAGACCTAAGCCTGGAATACTGCGTATTATCCAGCGCACACGCATCATCCGTTCAACTCCGTCAACTGGTTTCATCAGCAAAAAATAATCGGTTGTAGGGAAGCGAATAGGCGAACCACTGGCTAGATAAAAACCCTTTACCGCTAGAGCGCCTGCAGGATCTACATTCGCTTGAGTAAAAATCGCTTGCTGTAACTGCTTTATTAATTCATCAGCACTACTAGCAATATCGGCAGGCACCTGAATTGTCGTAATAGAATAAATGTGGTCGGCTACTTTAACTACCTCAAGCGCTTGCTTTAGGGTGCCTCCTTTATAGCTCAACTGACGCTCGAGGTGCTGAGGCTTGGCAGGAAAAAGTGCTGTGTAAGCTTGTTGCTCAACGCGTACTGTGCGCCAATCGAATGGCGGGCTACACCCATATAAATTCAAGATTAAGCCCACCTGTAATGCCAAAACTAATAACTTAGACAAGCCCAGCCCCATGTGCTTGTTGATCGGCATGATAACTTGACCGAACCATTGGGCCAACGGCTGCATGCACAAACCCCATTGCGTAAGCCGCTGCTTCAAGGGCTTTAAATGCATCGGGATGCACATAACGCAGTACTGGCAGATGATGAGAAGATGGGGCTAAATACTGACCAATGGTGAGCATGTCAATTTGATGAGCACGCATATCTCTCATCACCGCTAAAATTTCGTCATCAGTCTCGCCCAAGCCAACCATCAAACCACTCTTGGTAGCCACTGCTGGAAAGCGGTGTTTAAAGTCAGCCAGTAGTTTAAGTGAGTGAGCATAGTCTGCACCAGGGCGCGCTTCTTTATAAAGTCTTGGCACGGTTTCTAAATTATGATTCATGATATCGGGTAAGCCGTTATTGGTATTGGCCGAGAAAACATCTAAGGCTTTTTCTAAGCGGCCACGAAAATCGGGCACCAAAACTTCGATCCGTGTTGCCGCTGAAAGTGTGCGGGTTTGCACAATACAATCGACAAAATGCTGTGCTCCGCCATCGCGTAAATCATCACGATCTACGCTGGTAATAACAACATAACTTAAGCGTAATGCAGCAATAGTACGGGCTAAATTTAAAGGTTCGGCAAGATCAAGGGGATCGGGTCGGCCATGACCAACGTCACAAAATGGGCAACGACGGGTACATTTATCACCCATGATCATGAAGGTTGCTGTCCCTTTACCAAAACACTCGCCGATATTTGGGCAACTAGCCTCTTCACATACCGTGACTAATTGGTTAGCCCGAAGAATGGTTTTTATTTCAGCAAAACGGGAATGATTGGAAGCGGCTTTAACCCGAATCCAGTCAGGTTTTTTTAATACCTGCTCTAAGGGAACAATCTTAATTGGAATCCGTGCCGTTTTTTCGGCAGACTTTTGTTTCCGCGTGGGATCGTAGGGAAGGTTGGTTTCGGTTTTATTGATGGCCATACTTAAAATCAATTTCTATTTTGCAACAATTGCAGCAGGTGACTAACAACATGCTGACCTACAATGTCTATATTGTCGTCGATCCCAAGAGTTTGCATATCAACTGTTTTTAAACCCTTAAAGCCACAAGGATTGATTTGTGTGAATGGACTTAAATCCATGGCTACATTTAAGGCTAATCCATGATAGGAGGCATGGCGTGACACTTTCAGGCCTAAGGCGCCAATTTTAGAACCAATCAAAGTTTCCGAAAGTTTTGCTTGCTTCGCCAAATAAATACCCGGCGCCCCCTTGTGCCTTTCTGCTTGAAAACCATAGTCGGCTAAGGTATTAATCAGGGCCTGTTCAATATGTTGAACTAGTTCCTTCACCAGCAATGACTGACGCTTTAAATCGAGTAAGAGATAAACGACTAGCTGGCCTGGTCCATGATAAGTAATTTGCCCGCCGCGATCGACTTGCACTAGCGGAATGGTTTGGCTGGGTTCGAGCAGATGGCTTGCATCTCCTGCCAAACCTAAGGTAAATACAGGTGGATGTTCAAGCACCCAAATTTCATCTGGGGTATTTTTATCCCGCGTTTGCGTAAACTGACGCATCGCTGCGTAGGTTGTTACATAATCGACTAAACCTAATTGCTTAACCAAAATAGCGGCGGGATTATTCATGGTTAGACAAACAACTAGAGCACCATACTAACCAAAGGATGGGTTGAGAGAGTTCGATAAATTTCATCGAGTTGTTCACGGCTAGTCGCATTAATAGGCAAAGTTAAGCCCAAGTAATTTCCATCTTTTGACGGCCGTTGCTCAATTAAAGTCGGGTCAAAAATAGGATCGAATTGCTGGGCAATATGAATAATCGCTGGCAGAAAGTCTGGGTTCGCTTTGCCCATCACTTTTATCGGAAAAATGGATGGATATTCAATCAGTGATTTTTCTTCCACTACAACCCCTTTATTAAAAAATAATTTATTGTGTCCAAGCAGCCTGGCCAAGCCATTCGCCGAGAATAATATTGCGAATGCAATGTAAGCGTCGATGAAAAAAATGATCTGCACCGGGAACTACCTGGACGACTAATTCTTGCGGTCTAGCCCATTCAAAAACAGCTTGCAGTGGAATGGTTTCATCGAGTTCTCCATGAATTAAAATCGTACTGGCGGGCACTGGCGCCATTTCCCACTTCCCTGCTGCAGAACCTATCATGACTAAGCGCTCAACGGCTTGACCCTCTTGAACTAAGCGCTTAAGTAAGTGACTACAGACAAAACTGCCAAAAGAAAATCCTGCTAGGGCCAATGGCAATTGCTCAATCTGCCCAATCTCTAAGCCCAAAGGTTGCCAACTGACTGCCTGACGCATCCACTGCGTAAGCAGATATAAATCATCAATTTCACCGTTACCTGCATCGTGTACACCTGCTGATTCCCCTACGCCACGAAAGTTGGGGCGCACCGCAACGTAGCCTAATTGATTAAATGTCCGCGCTACAGTTTGCGCAACCTTGTTATCCATCGTGCCCCCCATCAAGGGATGCGGATGGGCGATGAGGGCTAAGCCGCGCACCATAAAATTGGAGGTACGGATGACAGCTTCCGGAATGTCAACGGCGATTTGTATTGATCCCACCAAACCGGGGATGGTTATGACTTGGGTGCGGCGATTCATGCTATTAATATTTATCTTAGACGAGTTGGAGGCGTTCTACTATTTGACCCTGAATAAGATGGGTCTGAATAATTTCCTCAATATCGCTGGTATCGATAACGGTATACCAAACACCTGCCGGATAGATAACCATTACCGGCCCATGATCACATCGATCAAGGCATCCCGCTTTATTCACGCGTACTTGCCCCACCCCAGCCAGACCTAATTCTTTGATTCGCCTTTTAGCAAAGTCAAATAAACCTTGAGCGCCGTGTTGAGCACAACAATTTTCGCCATTACTGCGCTCATTTAAACAAAAGAATAGATGATGTTGAAAATACATAAAAAATGATATCGCTTTCTGCTATTAATTATCTCTGGTGCCAATAGCGATTGTTGAGGATTAGCCATAACAATGCAAACGGCAACCAAAGCCAAGAAACCCACTGCATTAGATCATTAAAATGCAATAAGCGTCCTTGATGCCAAGCTCTTAAAGTTAAAACAAAATATGGATTATGTGGGAACCAATTTACTGCAAAAATAATGAGTAGCAAACAGGCTAGCGCAATCATGTAGCGGATTTTTGTAGTTAATCGTAGGCCGAAATATAAGCCCAGCGCGCCAATGATCATTCCCCAGACTGAACCTGCGGTGAGCCATGTAAATCCAAACTCAAAACCAAACTGTAAAGCGGTAAAGATCGTTTTAATTACCACTGAAATGAATAGCAGGCCATTCAACAAGCGCCAAAGGGGCGCTTGTTGATTGATGCCCAATGAAAACAACAGGCCGGTGCCGACCCAACAAATGGCCGTAATCAACATCTCTTGTAAGGCGGGATTGAGTATCAAGAGCCCCCAATCGGCGCTAATAAAAGCCTGATTACTCCAGGCGCCCATTCCCAGCCATGAGCTTTGCGGATAAATTTGGGCCCAAGGAAATAGTAAAAATAAAACACAGAGGGCCCAATTCACGCCAAACCAACGATCGAACTGTCGCCTAAGAATGCTGCCTGAAAGCCACCTCGGGCCTAAAGGTATCGCTAACAGCGAACCGATCAGCCCGCCTGATACGTTAGCCCACCAATCGGTTTTACTGGGAATACGGGTTGGCAACCAAATTTGCGCTGTTTCAACAGTACCTGCCAGCAACGCTGAAAATCCTACTGCGAAAGCTAAGGCAGTGAGGCCACGCCAACGTGGAAAAACTGCAAACACGATTAAAAATCCAAGCGGAATATAAGCTAGGACATTGGCAATTAAATCAAATACTGGGATAACTCGCGGCATTGGCGCATCCCACCAAGCCCCTGCAGTGACGCCATTTCGAAAATCAAAATCGAAGGGATTGAGACTGGCATAAATGACCAATAATCCATAAATAATGGCAAAAGCCCGCGCCAATGGCATTGCCCTTAATGGCCATGCTAGCTTTCGTGGTAAACGCCCGGGAGATTTCATCTTCCCATTCTAGGTCAGACCTTTCTACAATAGCAGAATGAACTGGAATTGCATCTTAGAACAAGTGGCCCAAACTACTTCTACCAATGACGATTTACTGATTCGTTGGCGAGCTGGCGAGCTAATAGACCCAATTGCCAGAATGGCTAGTGTGCAAACTGCCGGTAAAGGTAGGGCCGGAAGGGATTGGCAAACCCAATTGGGTGACTCGCTCTGTTTTTCGTTAGCCTATCCATTTCAATGTTCGCCTGCTCAGTTAAGCGGGCTGAGCTTAGCCGTTGGCATCGGGGTTATTAACGGTATTAGTTCTGCGCTTAATCTACCCTTAAGCAAGCTCTATGAAATGGGCTTACGACTAAAGTGGCCAAACGATATTGTGTTGGGCGAAAGAAAACTTGGCGGCATTCTAATTGAGGGGGGACAAACTCAGCCTGATCAAGCAACTTGGATGGTCATTGGGGTTGGTCTGAATGCAGTAAAAACAACGATGCTAGAAAGCGCGGTTGGCAAAAGCATCGCAGGGCTCGAAGAGCTACTAATCAAGCCAGCGCAATTGCCCGCACTAGATATCATCTGGCTCAAAATTCTTGACCAACTGCAGCCTATATTAAGCGAATTTGAAGAACAAGGTTTCGCCGCACTACAAAAAATCTGGTTGGAATGGGATGCCTATGCAAATCAAGCTGTCATTATTACTAGCCCTGGTATGAACCCACAAACAGGTATCGCCTTAGGGGTTAATAAGCTTGGCGCCCTCATACTGCAACAAGGCTCGCAACAAACCCTGATTCATGCGGGTGATGTTTCTTTACGGGGGCAAAAGTGAGTCTCTTGCTCTTATTTGACCTTGGCAATACCCGCCTAAAATGGGCGGCGGTTGAGCAAGATAGCCTTCCTAGTGAACGCAATAAAAAAGTCTGGGCCTTTAGTGGCACGATAGATACCAAACTTTTACTCTCGCCCGAGCATGGTCAAGAGCTCGCTCAATATATTTTGCAGACCGTCCCCCAACCAACAGCTATTGCGATCTGCAGTGTGGCATCCTCACAAGCAAAAAACAATTTACAAAATCTCTTGACGGCATGGTCATCGACGCCATGGATCAATTTACAAGGCGATAGTCCTTTTACTGGCTTACGCACGCAGTATGCAAAACCACTGTCCTTGGGCGCTGATCGCTGGGCGGCACTGATCGGGGCGCGCACCCTCTTTGGGGGGAATGCTTTGGTGGTCAGCGCAGGGACTGCCAGTACTATTGATTTATTGGGTAGCAATGGGATTCATTACGGTGGCTGGATTTTGCCCGGCTTTACTTTAATGGCGAATAGCTTGGTCGATGGCACAGCGCAACTGCAAGCCCCAAAAGAGTTAAGCGCCAGTCGTGAGTTTGGCTTAAGCAGTGCAGCAGCTATTCAGAATGGTTGTATGGCGGCACAAGTCGGCGCCCTCCATGAAGCGATTACTTTGGCTGCTGAATTGCATCACCCCATCGAGCACATTTTTATTGACGGTGGTAATGCAGGCTTATTGGTTGAAGCGATCCATTCACATCCAACCTTAAAAAATCGCCCCCTTGAGGTAGTCGATCGCTTAGCCCTTAGAGGTTTGTGGGCTTACTTACAACAAAATACTTAATGCGCTTGACGAATTCTCCTCAATAAATTTGTGGTTGAACGTTCGAACAAGAATGGAATTGCTATTGCCTTGCCGCCCCAGGTTTTCACTAAGCGCGCTTCCTCTAACGTATCGATGTGATAATCGCCCCCCTTTACATAAATTTCGGGGCGAATTTGGGCAATTAAATCTACCGGGGTAGCTTCCTCAAATAACACCACCAAATCAACGCTGGCTAATGCTGCGAGTAATGCCTGACGATCTGCCTCGACATTAATTGGCCGATCATCACCCTTTCCCAGCAGCCTGACAGAGGCATCAGAATTCACGCCAACCACCAAACTAGCCCCCAATTGACGCGCCTGTGCCAAATAACTGGCATGACCCCGATGCAAAATATCGAAAACACCATTGGTAAAGACTAATGGTCGCGGCAGCTTGGCCAAGGCCAGCAAAAGGTCTTTTGGCTGAACAATTTTGGCCTCAAAAGGGGGTAAGGGTAAGGGCATACCAGCATATTAAGCTGGAATGTCTTAGACTTGCACTTTTGCGGTTCCCACCTAAACCGCCCACGCGTTTTTACCCTGAGGCTAATAAGCATGTTGAAGTTGAAATTACTGGCATTTATTTGCTTCTTTTTAGGCGGTTCTTTTGCTCTGGCGCAGGCAGCGTCTAGCCAATGCAGCCCCCTACTTTCGCATACTTTTCCACGCCTGCAAGACGAGGCACCACAAAACTTATGTCAATATCAAGGTAAGGTCATTTTGGTAGTGAATACTGCGAGTTATTGTGGTTTTACGAGCCAATATGAAGGTCTAGAAAAATTGTATGCTACTTTTAAAGATCAAGGCTTCGTGATACTGGGCTTTCCATCAAATGATTTTGGCCAACAGGAGCCTGGCAGCAATAAAGAAATTGCCGATTTTTGCAAAAATACCTATGACGTAAAATTTCCTATGTTTGCTAAAACAGCTGTCAGTGGAAAAAATATTAATCCGCTATTCAAAATGCTAGTGGCCCAAACCGGAACCACCCCAAAATGGAATTTTTATAAATATGTCATTGACCGTAATGGGAAAGTGATTGATTCTTTCAACAGCATGACTAAGCCCGAGAGTAAATCGATTACCAGTGAAGTAGAAAAACTACTTAAAGAGAAAGTGTTGTAATTTTAATGACGACAAAAAAGCGTGTAGCCATTGTTGGTGCCGGCATAGCTGGTCTAGGCTGTGCGTATGCCTTACGTCAATCGGCTTTATTGGAACTCACCGTATTTGAAGGCGGCGATCACCTTGGTGGCCATAGCCATACTATCGATATCGAAATTAACACCCCTACGGGGCTAGTTCGCCATGGCGTTGATACCGGATTTTTAGTTTTTAATCGGCAAACCTATCCCCGTTTATTACGTTTATTTGAAGAGTTGGCGGTTCCCATTGTGGCTTCAGAAATGTCCTTTTCAGTTGCACTTGAAACACCAACGAAAGTATCTCCCGCTGGCAATCCAGAGCGTGCACTAGAATGGGCAGGCACAAATCTCAATGCATTTTTTGGGCAGCGGAAAAATATATTTAAGCCCGCTTTCTGGTTAATGGCTTATGACATTATGCGTTTTAATCGCTTGGCTACTGCCCTAGCTTTAAAGCAAAAACATGAACCCCATACCAACCTCGGTAGAGAAGAAAGTATTGCGGTTTTTTTAAAGCGCCATCGCTTTAGTGAGCATTTTTGTCAATGGTATTTTTTGCCAATGATTGGCGCTATTTGGTCGTGCCCAGTTGAGCAGATGCTAGCGTTTCCCATTTTATCAATGGCTCGTTTTTGTCATAATCATGGCTTATTAAAAATACAAGGGCGCCCCCAGTGGCTAACCGTACAAGGCGGCTCTCGTGAATATGTAAAACGCTTAGTTAGCGCACTAGAATTGCACGCAGTAACCATTACGCGGGAAAAGGTATTACGGGTTACCGTGCCTGAGAATACCAACAGTGGCAGTAAGATTGCTATTCAAACCGCACAGGGTATAGCGTATTTTGATGAAGTGGTCATGGCCTGTCATAGTGATGAAAGTTTGCGCTTGGTGCATGGAAATAGCGCAGCCGAGAAAGCAGTCCTAGCGAGCATTCCCTACCAGCAGAACCGCGCCATCCTCCATACTGATAGCTCTTTTTTGCCCACCGCAAAACGCTGCTGGGCCTCCTGGAATTACGTTACAGAAATGGGGCATACAGCCCATCAAGCAACTGCTGTTAGTGTCAATTATTTAATTAATAAACTCCAACCGTTACCAGTGCAACTTGAGCAAATACCCATCATCGTCAGTTTAAATCCGCTGCGGGAACCTAAACCAGAAACGATTCATGCGGTGGTTCACTATGCACATCCCATTTTCGATGCTAGTGCTATTCAAGCCCAATATGATCTAGCCTTGATGCAGGGTAAATCGTCAGTCTGGTATTGCGGCGCTTGGGCAGGCTACGGCTTTCATGAAGATGGCTTACGTTCGGGTGAATTAGTAGCGGCCGATTTACTGGAGCACCTACATTCGTTTGCCTTACCAGCGCCCGTTCAGCGCACGGCCTAATTGAGAAAACTACATGAAAGAAGCTCAACTCACTTTCGGCGTAGTTAAACACACCCGCTTTCGACCTAAGCATAATTCATTTGGATATCGGGTTTTTACTCTCAAAATTCCGCTGCGCTTACGGCGCACTGATGCACAAGTATTAAGCCGTCATGGCTTGGGTGACAATCAATTTCGCTTTATTTCCTTTTATGATAAAGATCATGGTCAAGGTAATGCAGATTCGCTGGCTTGGGTAGAGGCACTCTTAACTCAATATCAGATTAATGGGGTTGATGGCGAGATTTGGCTCCAAACTTTTCCACGGGTTTTGGGTTATACCTTTAATCCCGTGAGTTTTTGGATTTGTACCCGCACAAACGGTGAAGTACGTGCCGTTGTGGCGGAAGTCAACAATACCTTTGGCGAGCGGCATTGTTATTTGCTGGCTAAAGATTCCGGCGAATCGATTCGCTCTGGTGAAACCTTAGCGAGTCGCAAAGTCTTTCATGTCTCACCATTTTGTGAAGTGCAGGGCAATTACCATTTTCGCTTTTTATTTGCCCAAGATAGCCAAGCAAAAAATCGTACCCTTTATCGCATTGAGCTACTTGAAGATGATCAGGCCCTTATTAATACAAGCATTAGCGGAACTGAGCGACCTTTAAATCGGCGCAATTTACGCTTGGCCATCTTGAGTTATCCTTTAATGAGTATTGGCGTGATTGCCCGAATTCATTGGCAAGCAATTAAGCTGTGGCTTAAAGGCGTGCCCTTTCACTCAAAACCCCAACCACCGGAATTTGAAGTAAGCCGATGAATCGACCTGGACAGCCTTTACTGGCTAAACTCAATTTCTCAAAAGCACGGGCCGATACGGCTAGCTATCGTAATATTCCGCTGGCCGCCAGAACCATTTTAAAAATGCTTGGACATTTAAGTGCCGGTCACCTTTCGATTGCTCTGCCAAATGGAGAAATTCAACACTTCGGGCAAGTAAGCGAGGCTCTACATGCTGAAATTCATGTGCTTGATTGGGGTTTGTTTAGAGATGTCCTACGCCATGGGGATATTGGTTTTGCTGAAAGTTATATTCGCGGTAAATGGGAGACGCCCAACCTTAAGCTCCTACTTGAGTTAGCCATACGAAATCGAACTATTTTAGAAAAAGCAATTTATGGCAGCTGGGTGGGATCCTTAGCCTACCGATTTAAACATTGGTTAAGACGCAACTCAAAAGCGGGTAGCCGCAAGAATATTCATGCGCACTATGATTTAGGTAATGCGTTTTATGGACTCTGGCTAGATGAAACGATGACCTATTCCAGCGGATGGTTTGAGTCCCAGGGGCAAGCATCGTTAGCTCAAGCCCAAAATGCTAAATATCAACGCATTCTCGATTCCTTACAATGTAAAGCAGGTGATAGCGTTCTTGAAATTGGCTGTGGCTGGGGTGGCTTTATGTCCGTAGCTGCCCGCGCAGGCCTGAATATTACTGGGCTAACTCTCTCGAGCGAACAAGCTAAATTTGCACATGAGCGTATCGCTCAGGTCAGTCAAGCTGATGCGGTTAATTCCACTCGCGCTAGCCATCAGCCGATTAGTTTTGTCGTGCGCCTACAAGATTATCGCGACTGTCATACTCAGTTTGATGGCATTGCTTCAATTGAAATGTTTGAAGCAGTAGGTGAAAGTCATTGGCCCGAATATTTTCAAAGTATTGCAGCCTGCCTGAAACCCAATGGCAAGGCCTGCGTGCAAACTATTGTGATTGCCCCTGACTTATTTGAGCGCTATCGCAATAGTACCGACTTCATTCAGCAATACGTTTTCCCCGGTGGAATGTTGCCATCACGTGACGCTTTTATTGCTCAAGCTAACCAAGCGGGGTTACAAATTGACAGCGAATTTGCTTTTGGTAAAGATTACGCCAAAACCTTAGGCATCTGGTTTGAGCAATTTAACGCTAAATTGCCTGAGGTAAAACAACTTGGCTTTGATGAGGCCTTTATTCGCTTATGGAATTTTTATTTAATGTATTGTGCTGCTGGCTTTTCAGAGCAAAACATTGATGTCGTGCAATTTACGTTAAGCCATCAGCCAAGCACAATTCCGTCGCCATGAGCATGCAGCAACCCGGAATTACTCAATTTACAGGCCTACGGGTCTGGGTAATTGGTGCCACCAGTGGAATTGGTGAAGCATGTGCAAAAACACTCATTACGGCAGGAGCAAGAGTCGCCTTATCAGGACGCCGCTTTGAGCGCCTAGAGACCCTTTGTGCCTTAGGTCAAGTTAATCAATGTTTAAGCTTACCCCTTGATGTTACTAAGGCAGAACAAATTGATCTGGCCTATCAAGCAATTGTGCGCGCTTGGCATGGGCTCGATTTATTACTCTTTGTTTCTGGGATATATATTCCGCTGCGGGCTGATAATTTTGCGCTTGCTGCTGCTGAGCAAACCGTACAAGCAAATGTACTCGGCCCCATGCGGGCTGTAGCTGCAGTTCTGCCCGATATGCTTGAACAACATGCTGGCCATATTGCCATTGTGGGTAGCGTAGCCGGCTATAGTGGCTTACCCAAAGCGCTCGCTTACGGTCCCAGCAAAGCGGCAATGATTAATTTTTGTGAAGCTTTATTCTATGATTTGCAACCCCGCGGATTAAGTGTGCACATGATCTCGCCTGGTTTTGTAGAAACCCCAGCAACCGCCCAAAATGATTTTGTGATGCCCGCACTAATCAGCCCAGAAACAGCAGCGCAAGAAATTTTAGCCGGTATTCAACAGGGTAAATTTGACATTCACTTTCCTAAACGGTTCTCGCGATTTTTAAAATTCTTACGCCTGTTACCGTACCCAATTTACTTTTGGATTTTGCGTCACTTTGTCAAAATTTAATGCTGTTCTTCAGTATTTATTTGTACTTCTCTTTGCGCACTTTGTCGACTAAATAATCCATTGTTTGAATGGCTTTTGTTTTGGTTCCTGCAATCGATGGAGAAGTAACATAGCGCCCTTGAATAACCACCGTTGGCACACCGTCAATACGATAGTTAGTCGATTGTTGATTGGCATTCCGTGCTTTTGATACGGTAGCAAATGAGCGAAAGGTGGTAAGAAAGGTATTGCGATCGAGCCCCTGACTGACTGCCCAATCGGCAATGTCATTTTCCGTTAGTAGTCGTTTGTTTTCTTTATGAATCGCGGTCATGACTTTATTATTTAAGGCATCCCCTTTGCCCATGGCTTCGAGCGTAAAAAATAGCTGACTATGCACTAAAAAATCGTCTCTAAATGCCACTGGTATACGTTTAAATACTACGTCTTTACCTTGGCGACTAGCCCAAGCACTAAGTTCGGGTTCAAACTCAAAACAATGCGGGCAGCCGTACCAAAAAAATTCAATTACCTCGACTTTGTTTTTGGTTTCGACGGGTTGCGGGGCAGTTGAAATGCGGTAGTCAATACCCTCTTGAATTTTTTGATTGCCAGGCTGAGGCTTAATATTAGACGCTGCGCTACCTGCTGCTTGGCCTGCGGTTTGGCCTGCAGTTTGGCCTATGATTTGCGCACTCAGCTGCCCCAAGGGCAAAAGACTAAAGGCTACTAATAAGCCACGAACACAAAGTTGACGATAAAAAGAAAGGGGTGAAATCATGATTTATTTGCTCGAATAATAGTGGGTTTCATGCCAAGACTACTTAATTTATTAGTAATTGCTTTGGTATCTTCAGTTGAGACAAATGGGCCAATCCGCACACGCCATACGACACTACCCTCGACTGATGCTTCACTCATTTGCGCCTCAATACCCTGAATTGCTAAGTTTGCCTTTTGTGCATCGGCCTCAGCTTTTTTGCTGTAAGCGCCTACTTGGACAAAGAAAATGGGTTCGGTATTCTTGGCTTCTGGGGCTTTGACATCTGCTGGCTTTTGCTCAGGTTTTTTGCCATTGGCAATATCGCGAATCGGATCGGGGCTAGCTTCCGCATTGCTAGGTGGTTTTTTTCCTTGCAAGGGCTTATTCAAATCTAATGGGGTGGCAGCTGGGGCGCCCTCTTCTTCAACTGGAACGGCGGGTTTAATCGTTAATGGTAAGTTCGGCGCCCGAATTCCGGGCTTTTCTTGCGGGGGCGTTTTCGATAAATAAAAAGCTACCCCCAAAGCTAAAGCAAGGCCTAATGTTAGCCCGAGAATTAAACCCAATAAGGTACCCCCAAATTCTCTTGTCGATTTCACTTTCATCCCCTCATCTTACATTTTGCTCGGGGCTGATACCCCCAAAACAGCCAAGCCATTCTGAATTACATGACGGGTCGCCGCTAATAAAGCTAAGCGAGCATTTTTTAACTCGAGATCATCCACTAAGACACGATCTGCATTGTAAAAGGTATGAAAATCGCCGGCTAAATCGCGTAAATAAAAGGCGAGTGCATGGGGGGCTAAATCGGCCGCGGCCGTAGCAAGTAATTCTGGATATTCAGCTAATCGCCGCAGCAAATGATCGGCAGCTTTACTACTTAATAGACTGAAGTTTGCTGTAGCTAAATCAGCAGGAGAACCATGCCATTGCGCCAGAATGGAGCAAATTCGGGCGTGAGCATACTGGACATAAAAAACTGGGTTTTCGTCGTTTTGTTGCAAGGCTAAATCAACATCAAAAATAAACTCCGTATCGGCTTTGCGCGAAATTAAAAAGAAGCGGACTGCATCACGTCCGCGTTGTAACGCCAACTCACGCTCCTCCGCTGTCATGGCGTCATGAATACCACCCGACCATTCAATTAAATCGCGCACCGTGACATAAGATCCAGCGCGTTTCGATAATTTCACGACTTCGCCATTGCGCATCACCGTAACCATTTTATGCAAAACATAGGCTGGGTAATTACTGGGAATGGCCCACTGACGTTGCTGTGCCACCCCCTGTAAACCTGCGCGGACGCGCATGATGGTGCCATGGTGATCACTACCCTGAATATTGATGACCTGCTGATAACCCCGCTGCCATTTACTCGCATGATAGGCAACATCGGGTACAAAATAGGTATAACTGCCGTCAGACTTTCGCATCACCCGATCTTTATCATCGCCGTCTGCAGTCGTTTTGAGCCACAAAGCACCATCGGTCTCATAGGTTTTACCAGCGGCCTCTAAGTCAGCGACAATGTGGGCCACGCTGCCATCGGCATATAGAGAAGACTCTAAGTAGTACTGATCAAATTGCACCCCAAAAATACTTAAATCCAGGTCTTGTTCTGCCCGTAAATAAGCAACCGCAAATTGACGAATTGATTCAAGATCGGTCTCTGAGTGATGCGCTGGTAAAGCGCGATATGCTGTTGCAATATCGGCAATGTACTCACCGTTATATGCTAACTCTGGCCATGCACTATCGCCTGGCTTGAGCCCACTTAAGCGCGCCTGCACTGAGAGGGCTAGGTTGGCAATTTGCACACCTGCATCGTTGTAATAAAACTCGCGGTGAACTGCTAATCCTTGGGTGCTGAGTAAATTAGCAATGGCGTCTCCTAGGGCTGCCTGTCGCCCATGCCCTACATGCAATGGGCCAGTAGGGTTAGCTGAAACAAATTCGATCATCACTTTGGCTGGTTTTGCATTTCCCGCTGAGGGCGCTAACTTGACTAAGCCAAAGCGCGCTTGCTCAACTAAGATCTCTTTAATAACCGCTGTTTTAGCTTGATTGGTAAGGCGAAAATTAATAAAACCAGGCCCAGCAACTTCAGCAGCAGCAATGAAGTCGGCATAATTGGCTTGGTTTGTTAAATGGCTAATTAAGGTTTGCGCTAAATCACGCGGCTTAAGCTGCCATAGCTTTGCTACTTGCATGGCAATATTGCAAGCCACATCACCATGATCAGTCGATTTTGGCCGTTCGAGCTGGGGTACTGGTATGTCAGTTGGCGACAAACCGTGAGCGAGTGCTGTCTGTTTTAAAGCTTCACTTAAGAGCTGAATTAAATGGTTCTTTTGGGTTGTCAACATAGATTAATGAGTTTATCAGGCAGCAATGGTAAGCTCGACAGATGATTTACCATTTTCATTCTAAAGCCGGCCCCGAGGTGATCATGTTAAGTGATCTGAGTGAACGCATTTTTACAATCTTGGGCAAGCCCCTTGAGCAACGCGGCATTTTGACTGCCGCTGAACTGCCAAATTTAATTTGGCTCCTTGAAAGCGCTATTATTCAAGATCAACAACAACGCCAATCCCAAACTCAGCCCCAAACCCAATCCCAAGGAGCTCACTCTAGCTCGGCAATGGCAAAAGGCGATCCTCTCGGCAGGCGGGCCTTTCCATTTTTAGAGCTCATGAAGCAGGCGGCGGCGGCGCAAGAACCTCTGGTGTGGGACATCTAAACTGCGTTGCAATCAGTTGCAGGTACTGTCCTAGTCGAATTGACTTGCTAAGGAGCGCTGTACCACTTCAATTGTTTCATTGCGTCTTTTAGCTAAATCTGCCAATTGATCTTGACCTACTTTGCCCACATTAAAATAACGGGCTTCGGGATGACCTAAATAAAAGCCACTAACACTCGAAGCAGGGTTCATCGCGAATGATTCTGTTAAGCTCATCCCAATATCTTCTGAGCCGAGTACACGTAATAAATCTAACTTCACCTCATGGGCAGGACAAGCCGGGTAACCTGGCGCTGGGCGAATACCTTGGTATTGCTCAGCAATCATTTGCTCATTACTAAGTTGTTCGTTCGTGGCGTAACCCCATAAATCGGTACGCGCCCGCCAATGCATTAATTCAGCGAATGCCTCGGCTAAACGATCGGCTAGTGCTTTAAGCATAATTGCACTGTAATCATCATGTTGCGCTTGAAATTGCGCCACTTTTTTCTCGACCCCGTGGCCTGTAGTCACCGCAAAACAACCTACATAATCAGCAATGCCAGTGGCATGCGGTGCAACGTAGTCGGCTAAGCTGCGGTTCGGGCGCCGTTGGCCATCGACTACGGGTCGTTCGCTCTGTTGGCGCAAGTTATGCCAAACAAATAAGGGGTGATTGCGGGCTTCATCAGTATATAAAACGATATCGTCGCCAACCGTGTTGGCGGGATAAAAAGCCATTACGCCATCTGCCTGCAACCATTGGCCTTTAATTAATTTTTCCAACATTGCCTGTGCATCTGCAAATACTTTGCGCGCTTCCACGCCAACAACTTCATCATCCAATATTGCTGGAAACTTACCTGCCAAATCCCAAGTTTGAAAAAAGGGAGTCCAGTCAATAAAGGGGGCTATTTCAGCAAGTGAGTAATTTTTAAAGAGCCGCCGACCAATAAATTTGGGTTTGTGTGGAACCCAATTTTGCCAATTAATACATTCCTGATTTTTGCGTGCCGCCTCTAAAGAAATGAGAGGCGTCTTGCGTTTGTTCGCGTGTTGGTCGCGGATACGGACATAATCTTCCTGTAATTCAGAAATGAATTTTTTTGCGCCCTCATCGGAAAGTAAACTTGACGCTACCGAAACTGAGCGCGAAGCATCGGGTACATAGACCACTGGACCATCATAGTGCGGGGCAATTTTGACGGCAGTATGTACCCGAGAAGTGGTCGCGCCGCCAATCATTAAAGGTAATAAACGGTCGCGAAAATAGGTATCGCGTTGCATCTCTTGGGCTACATAGGTCATCTCTTCAAGTGAAGGTGTAATCAAGCCAGACAGGCCAACAATGTCGGCCTGCTCTTCTTTGGCTTTCTTTAAAATTTCGGCGCAAGGCACCATCACGCCCATATTAATAACGTCAAAATTATTACACTGCAGAACCACAGTAACAATGTTTTTACCAATATCGTGTACATCGCCTTTAACTGTGGCCATCACAATTTTGCCTTTGGCCTTCGCTTCACCACCACCAGCGATATGCAAACGTTTTTCTTCTTCAATGTAGGGAATTAATACCGCAACAGCCTGCTTCATAACGCGCGCGCTTTTAACGACTTGCGGTAAAAACATTTTTCCAGCACCAAATAAATCGCCAACCACATTCATGCCATCCATTAGTGGGCCTTCGATTACCTCAATTGGCCTGCCACCCGCCCCCATAATTTCTGCGCGTAAAGTCTCGGTATCGTCAACAATAAATGTGGTGATGCCGTGGACCAAAGCATGGGTTAAGCGCTCGCGAACTGGCGCCTCTCGCCAAACTAAATTTTCTACTTGCTTACTA
This sequence comes from Polynucleobacter sp. IMCC30063, assembly GCF_021395235.1. Taxonomy (NCBI): domain Bacteria; kingdom Pseudomonadati; phylum Pseudomonadota; class Betaproteobacteria; order Burkholderiales; family Burkholderiaceae; genus Polynucleobacter; species Polynucleobacter sp. IMCC30063. The sequence continues at coordinate 139,926 of NZ_JAJVCQ010000001.1, forward strand.
GCATCGCCTTTAAAAGTTGCGGCTATCGCTAATAAACGTTCAGTAGGGGTTTGGCCATCTTTTTCTTTAAAGCGATTGAGTACGACATCTTCAACACGTTCGAGTAACTCTGGGTCAAGATCAGCATACACACCTAGTTGCCCGGCATTGACAATCGCCATGTCCATGCCAGCTTGAATGGCATGATAGAGAAATACGGTATGAATGGCCTCGCGAACGCGATCATTGCCGCGGAAAGAAAAGCTGACATTAGAAACCCCGCCGCTAACTTTTGCGCCGGGTAAATTGGCTTTTATCCAGCGAGTGGCGTTAATAAAATCAACCGCATAATTATCATGCTCTTCAATGCCGGTGGCGATCGCAAAAATATTCGGATCAAAAATAATATCTTCAGCAGGAAAGCCCATCTCACCGACCAACAAGTTGTAGCAGCGTTGGCAAATTTCAGTTTTGCGCTTAAAGGTATCAGCTTGACCTTGCTCGTCAAAAGCCATTACTACAGTAGCCGCGCCATAGCGTTTAACTAAACGCGCTTGTTTACGGAATGCGTCTTCACCTTCTTTAAGGGAAATAGAATTCACAATGGATTTGCCTTGCACGCACTTTAGGCCAGCTTCAATCACCGTCCATTTCGATGAATCAAGCATGATGGGAACTCTAGCAATATCTGGCTCTGAGGCAATTAAATTCAAAAAGCGGGTCATTGCCGCCTCGGAATCCAGCATCGCCTCATCCATATTGATATCAATTACCTGCGCACCATTTTCAACTTGTTGGCGGGCGACCGCCAAAGCTTCATCAAATTGATTATTCAAAATCATGCGCGCGAAAGCTTTTGAGCCCGTTACATTGGTACGCTCACCGATATTGACAAAGCCCACTGCAGGAGTGATATTGCAGGGCTCTAAGCCAGCTAAGCGCATCGGCTTAATATCACTCATGACAAGACTTCAGGTGAATTTTCACGATAAAACGCCCTGGGTTTACGGCGGGCTACTGCGGTGGCGATAGCTCGAATATGCTCTGGCGTAGTGCCGCAACAGCCGCCTACTAAATTGACTAAACCATCGGCTGCAAAACCATCAATTAATCCGGAAGTCATTGCGGGGGTTTCATCAAAGCCCGTATCGCTCATGGGGTTCGGTAAGCCGGCATTCGGATAGCAGGAAATTGCCGTATCGCAAACCCGCGCTAATTCGGCGATATAAGGGCGCATTAAAGCCGCTCCTAAAGCACAATTAAGGCCGAAAGTCAGCGGCTTAATATGACGTAAACTGTTCCAAAATGCCTCAACCGTTTGGCCAGATAAAATGCGCCCCGACGCATCGGTGACGGTACCAGAAATCATCACTGGTAAAAGTTCTCCAGTTTCTTCAAAAAATTCATCGAGCGCAAATAACGCTGCCTTAGCATTTAAAGTGTCAAAAATAGTTTCAACTAAAAATAAATCGACACCTCCAGCAAACAAACCTTCAATTTGTTCGCGATAGGCTTTGCGTAAAATGTCAAAGGTTACATTTCGCGCGCCAGGGTCATTCACTTCAGGAGATATACTCGCAGTTTTAGGAGTTGGGCCAATGGCACCAGCTGCAAACCGCGGCTTATCTGCTGTGCTATAGGCCACACAAGCCTCGTGAGCAATACGCGCGGCTTGTTCATTCATTTCACGAGCTAGCTCGGGCATGCGGTAATCATCTTGCGCAACGGTGGTGGCGCCAAAGGTATTGGTCTCGATAATGTCGGCGCCCGCCGCAAGATATTGATCGTGGATGTCGCGAATAATTTGTGGCTGCGTTAAAACTAATAACTCGTTATTCCCCTTAACATCGCTGGCATGCTGCGCAAAACGCTGACTCGCTGGCAAGCCGCGATAGTCGGCTTCAGAAAGCTTCCGCTGCTGAATCATGGTGCCCATTGCGCCATCTAAAATTAAAATGCGCTCTTGCAAGAGCTGGGGTAAAAGGGCGCCACGCGTATACCTTGCCGAACCGAAAAAGGCAGGTACTGTTGAAGTGGGTGCTACTGAACCATTTGATTGCATTGTGAGGTTAAGAGGATTAATCTTTAGAATCCCGTATTTTATCGGTATTGCTTGTCTTTAGCCAAAATGGAGAATTTATGTTTGGAACTATCCCAGAATTTAATCAAAGCCTTGAGATGTTGAAGAACATGTGGGGGCAAGGTGTGGCCGGGCAAAATGCCGGCCAATTTCCCTTTACTACCGATATGAACAAGGCAGCTAGCGGATTTAATAATGCTTTTGCAGGTCTTGATGTCGTTGAAATTGAAAAGCGGATTAAAGATCTTAAAAGCGTTGAGAATTGGTTAAACCTGAATTTAAACGTCTTGAAGTCGACTATTCAAGGGCTTGAAGTTCAGCAAGCCACGCTTTTAGCGCTGCGCTCTTTTGGCGAGGCGATGGGCTCGGCACAGGAAGCTGCCATGGACAATGTGAATAAAGCAACCGCGGCAGCAACCGCGGCGGCAACAAATGCTGCTGCATCTGCAGGGAATGCAGGGTCTAGCGGACGGAAAACTGCCAAACCCCGGCGGAAGCCTTCCGCGTCAGCTTTCCCAAGCGCCAAAGATGATTCAAATGGGCAATAGCTTCGCCCATGGCAAAGGTCATTTGATGCGTATCCAGTGAGCGCTTAAATAAAATAGGCACTAAGTCGCGCGCTGTAATCGGCTGGTTGCACGCTTCCATGGTATCGGCTAAGCGATCAACATGGTGATCTTGTAATTGCTGAACACGTAAATGAAGGCCATTAAAGGGCTTACCGTGGGAGGGTAAAACTAAGGTATCGACAGGTAATTGGGCAAATAACGCCAAGGAACGTAAAAACAATCCCAAGGGATCGGCATCGGGATCGGCATCATAAACACTAATGTTGGTAGAGATACGTGGTAAGACCATATCGCCTGAAATAAAAACCCCTAATTTTGCGCAATACAAGGTGGCATGTTCAGGCGCATGCCCATAGCCCATTTTTACCTGCCACAGATGCCTGCCAATAGAAATGACATCCCCGTCCATCAAACGCCGATAGCGCTGCGGCATCCCTGGCACCATCTTGCTGTAATAGTCAGAACGGCCCCGAATTAAAGCCAAGTCTTCGGCGGAATTAAGCCCATGGCGCTCCAGATGATCGGCCGATCCCCCTCCTCCCATTTTGGCGCCAATTGCTGCGCCCCCCTCTTTATTGCTTAACCACTGAGCAGTTAAATACTCTGCCATCGACATCCATAAGGGCGCCTGCCACCGCTCGCATAACCACTTTGCCAACCCCACATGATCGGGATGCATATGGGTCACAATCACCCTTAATACTGGCAAATTGGCCAATTGAGTGGCAAAAATAGTTTCCCATGCGGTCTGCGTCTCAGCATTACAAATACCACAATCAATGATGGTCCACCCCTCTACACCATCGATTTCATCGCGTAAAAGCCATAAATTAATGTGATCTAAGGCAAAGGGCAGGCGCATTCTTATCCAGCGCACCCCAGGAACCACTTCCCTAGCTTCACCCAGCGGTGGAAGGGCGTCCCCCAAGGGGTAGTGGATTTGAGGATTAGTCAAGTTCTGCACGCTTCGATTAAGCTTAGTGGCATGAACCATTTTCCCAAATTATTGTCATCGCAGGTTGCTTTCGATATGGCGCAAACGCTGTTGGCCGGATTTCAACGCCATTACCGCATCTTCCGCGAGGCTGGAACAGCGGCAAAAGCCTGCTTTGAGGCGCAAGATTGGTTTGGGGTAAGTCAATTGCAGCGGAATCGCATTGATTATTATGATCAACGCGTACAAGAAACTGTGCAAATTTTGGAAGATGAGTTTGATGCAGAAAATTGTTCCGATGAGGTGTGGCAGCAAGTGAAATTACATTACATTGGTTTAGTTTCTAATTTACACCAACCTGAGTTAGCGGAAACATTTTTTAATTCAGTATGTACCCGCATCTTACGCCGTGATTATTTTCATAATGATTTTATTTTTGTCCGCCCTACCATTTCTACCGAATACCTAGAGAACGACGAAGCCCCAAGTAAGCCCACCTACCGCACTTACTATCCAGAAAATCGTGCTGGCTTAAAACAAGTCCTTGCAGATTTGCTACTGAGTTTTCAATTTAAAACACCATTTGAAAATTTAACGCGGGATATTGAATTATTAAATCAATGCGTGAACGAGGAATTACATGGCGCTACGACACAGGCAGATTTTCAAATTCATATCTTAACTGGCCTTTTTTTTCGTAATAAAACTGCCTTTATTATTGGCCGCATTATTGATGGCGAAAAAGTGATCCCCTTAGCAATTGCGCTAATGCATAACGCAGCTGGTCAACTATATATAGATGGCGCATTATTATCTGAAGTCGATTTACGCCTAATATTTAGTTTTACTCATAGTTATTTTTTAGTCGATATGGAAGTGCCTTCAGCCTACGTTACTTTTTTGCGCAATTTGTTACCCCACAAACCCCGTGCGGAACTTTACAACATGTTAGGACTACAAAAGCACGGTAAAAATTTGTTTTACCGCGACTTTCAACATCACTTACTGCACTCTACTGATTTATTTCGCATTGCGCCTGGCATTAAAGGTTTAGTGATGCTGGTATTTGATTTACCTAGCTACCCCTATGTTTTTAAGATGATCAAGGATTCCTTTCCGCCCCCCAAGGAAACAACCCGTGAAATCATCATGGCCAAATATCAATTGGTTAAACAGCATGATCGGGTAGGGCGAATGGCTGATTCACTCGAATTTTCTGATGTGGTTTTCCCCCTTGAGCGTTTTACGCCTGAATTAATTGCCGAAATTCAAGTGCAATGTCCGTCATTACTGCAAATTAGACCAGGCCTAGATGGTCTAGATGAATTAGTTATTAAACATGTCTATATAGAACGGCGGATGACGCCGTTAAACCTTTGGCTGCAGGATGGTAGCGATGCCGAAATAGAGCATGGAGTGTTGCAATATGGCAATGCTATTAAGGAATTAATTGCCGCTAATATTTTTCCAGGTGACTTACTTTACAAAAATTTTGGCGTCACTCGCTATGGCCGGGTTGCTTTTTATGACTACGATGAAATTGAATATTTAACTGCCTGTGAAATTCGTCATGTTCCAGCGGCTCACACCGAGGAGGAGGAGTTATCGGGCGAACCTTGGTATCCAATTGGGTCGAAAGATATTTTTCCAGAAACCTTTCGGGTTTTTTTACTGGGCGATCAGCGGGTCAAACACTATTTTCTTAAACATCATCCCGATTTTTTTGATCCTGAAATGTGGCGCTCGCACCAAACCCATTTAAGGGCTGGGGCCTATCCCCATTTTATTGAATATGATGCTGATAAACGTTTTATCAATCGGTTTAAAACGTCTTAATGAAATTGAATCCCATTGCACCCATTGCTTCGCCCTGTATTAATTGGTGTGAGATTAATCCAGACAATGGCTTTTGTCGCGGTTGCTATCGTACGCTTGAAGAAATTGCAGCATGGTCGAGCGCCAATGAAACTGAGAGACAACTCATTTGTCTGCGCTTACCTGAGCGCAAAGCCAACGATGTTATCAATTAAAAACGGCTTCACGATAGCCGCTATATTAAGAGTAAAAGCGCATTCTTAGCGATTCACATCCACAATTAAACGTCCACGAATTTTGCCAGCAATTAAATCAGCCGCTAGCGGAATAGCCTCGGCCAAGCTAATTTCGTGGGCAATTGCGTTGACGATGGTGAAGTCGCAAAGCTGACTTAATTGCTCCCAAGCTGAAATACGTTTCGCCTTATCTACGGTAACGCTATTGATGCCATACAAAGTAATGCCGCGCAAAATAAATGGGGCTACGGTAGTTGGAAAATCCATGCCTTGGGCTAAACCACACGCAGCAACTGCACCATTGCTTTTAACTGCCGCACATGCATTAGCTAAGGTATGACTACCCACGCTATCGATAACCGCAGCCCAGCGCTCTTTAGCAAGGGGTTTACCTGGAGTTGATAAACTGGCCCGCTCAATGACCTCGCTAGCGCCCAGCTGATGTAGATATGCGCTTTCTTCTGGTCGACCACTACTAGCGACTACCGTAAAACCCAGTTTGCTCATGAGCATCGTGGCAAAACTACCCACCCCCCCTGCTGCCCCGGTGACTAAAACTTCACCAGCGCTAGGCTGCAAGCCATGCTGTTGCAGGGCCATGACACACAACATGGCGGTATAGCCAGCCGTACCAATTGCCAGGGTTTGCTTCGGGGTCAAGCCCTTGGGCAGGGGTATCAGCCATTCGGCCTTAACCCGCGCCTTTTGGGCTAAACCGCCCCAATGCCCCTCTCCCACCCCCCAGCCATTCAAAATAACCTGATCTCCAGGCTGATAATCTGGGCTACTACTGTCGAGTACTTCGCCAGCAAAATCGATGCCTGGAACCATCGGAAATGCCCTGACAACAGGGCCTTTGCCAGTAATGGCAAGGCCGTCTTTATAATTTAAGGTGGAATACAGTACCTTAACCAACACTTCGCCAGCGGGTAAATCGGTCTCGTCGAGTTCGGCCAAGTCGGCACGATAGCCTTTTTCGTCTTTATTAATCAAGATCGCTTTAAACATTAAAATTCCTTAAAATTAACAACTTTACTTAAACGGTTTATTCTACGAGCACGATTGCATATGAGGTTTACCATGAAAAAAATTCTACTCTTCACCGCTACTTTTAGCTGCCTCTTGCTAAGCGCTTGTTTTTCAACGGAATTAAGTATGTCAATGGGAAATATGCGACTCATTAATTCCAGCGCAGACCCGCAAGAAGTCATGAATTTTGCAACTAAAGTATGTAAAAACGATTTTTATCTAGGCGCAAGTTTTCTCTCTAAAAATAGTAAAGAGTATCGGTTTAAGTGCGTGAAGGCTGAAGACAATGAAGTGCTAACCCCCATACCAGGAACTGTTATCCCTACTGGCGGCGCTACGCCCACTCCCGCCGCAGTCAATAAATCATAAATGGCTAGCTCAAGATAATCTGCATGCCCAGTTCTGTAATTAATAAGCCGATCTCATCCGAGGATTTACGTCAGGGTTTCGCTGCTTTTCCCACTGGCGTCACGGTAATTACTGGGCTTGATGCTACGCAAGCGCCAATCGGCATCACCATTAGCTCCTTCAATACCGTTTCGCTGAATCCCCCGTTAGTTTTATGGTCGATTGCGAAACAATCCCCATTAGCGGCTGCTTTTTCGGTGGGTGCTCAACATATTATTCATGTACTGAATCATGCTCAAGAAGATCTCGCAATCACCTTTGCCAAACGCCGCACCGGTCAATTTGCCACAGTAAATCATCTACTTAATGCCAGTGGTATCCCCTTTTTACAAGGCTGTGCAGCCCACTTTGAATGTGAAACCGTGGCTGTTTACCCTGGTGGCGACCACCTTATTATTGTTGCCCAAATTCATGATCTTGCCCATGACCCTGCTAAAGCCCCGCTGCTGTTTCATCGTAGCGAGCTATCAGGTATTAAACACGTGGCCAAGGAATAAAAAAATAGTGCCAATCACAATAAGGATAATTATTTCATGATGCGACTCTGGGGTAGGAAAAGTTCAATCAATGTTCAAAAAGTATTATGGTGCTTAGCTGAGCTCCAACGACAAGAGCAGCGTGACTATGAACGTATTGATGCGGGCTTACATTTTGGTATTAATACGACCCCCGACTATCTCAAAATGAATCCCAATGGTTTGGTCCCAACCTTACAAGATGGCCAGCTCACTCTGTGGGAATCGAATTCAATTTTGCGCTACTTGGCTCGCACTTATGATGCGGCTGGAACTTATTTTCCTAACGACAATCTTAGTCAAGCCAGCTCAGATAAATGGTTAGATTGGCAAATTTCAACTCTTTGGCCCGCCTTACGTCTGCCCTTTCTGGGGCTGACGCGTGTGCCAGAAGCGGAACGTAACTATGCCGCCATTAGTAAAGGCTTTGCCGATACCCATCAATATCTTGGCATCCTTAACGCTTGCTTACAAGAGCACGCTTTTTGTGCGGGTGAACGCTTTAATTTAGGCGATATTCCTTTAGCCATTTGCGTTAATCGCTGGATTTTATTAGCAGAGACATTTCCTGAGCAATTGCCGGCGCGCCCACAATATGAACATTTAGAAAAATGGTTTAAGCGCATTCAAACCGAAACTCAGTTTGCCACTATTGCAGAAACTGAATTAATGGTGAGTAAACCCTAATTACCTAAATTTAAATAGCGCTTTGTTTAAATTTATTCGCGTGGTGATCGGCGCCAATAAAGAGGTACATCGCTGGCACGACAAATAAAGTAAACAAGGTGCCAATCGATAGGCCAGTAAAAATTACGATTCCCATCGATTGTCTACCTGCTGCCCCAGCCCCAGAAGCAATTACCAGCGGTACTACACCCAAAACCATCGCTGCAGTGGTCATTAAAATTGGCCGCAACCGCACACTGCTTGCTTCGATAATGGCTTCTAATTTATTGCGGCCGGCCATTTGTAACTCATTAGCAAATTGCACAATTAAAATACCATGCTTACTAATTAAGCCCATTAAAGTCACTAAACCAACCTGGGTATAAACATTGACAGTGGTGAAGCCAAGATTAATAAAAATTAAGGCGCCAAATAAAGCAAGCGGTACCGAAACTAAAATCACCAAGGGATCGCGAAAGCTTTCAAACTGAGCTGCAAGCACCAAAAATACAATCAAAATCGCAAAGAACATGGTTACCAAGAAACCGCCTGACTCGGCAATAAATTGCCGTGATGGGCCTGCATAATCAATGTTATAGCCACTAGGTCCAGCTTCTTTGATGGCATTTTGTAAAAAGGTTAATACTTCGGCCTGTGAAACGAATGGGGTGCTAACTCCCGAGATCGTGGCAGAATTTAATTGCTGAAAATGATTAATTGACTGCGGCACAACCCGTTGTCGAATCGACGCAATCGTACGCGCCTGAATCATATTGCCGCTGGGAGTGCGAATATAGTAATCTAAAATTTGCTCGGGGTTTAAGCGATCTACTTGTTTTACCTGAGGAATGACCCGATAAGATCTGCCAGCCACAGAAAAATAGTTGACAAATCCTCCGCCCAATGCGGCTGAAAGTGCGCTACCAACATCTTTTTGGGTCATTCCTAAAGCAGCAACTTTTTCTCGGTCTATCTCGAGTACGTCTTGTGGCTTATCAATTTTTAAATCGGTATCAACAAAGAAAAACATCCCACTTTTGCGGGCTTTATCGAGTACGGCCTGCGATACTTCATTTAAATTTTCGTATGATTCGGTTGTATTAATGACCACTTGAACTGGTAGCCCTTGGGCGCCAGGAAGAGCGGGAAACTGAAACACAGCCACTCGTGCACCAGCAATGCTATTCCACTTTTTTTGCATATCTTGCTGAAAGGCGCTAGCACTTCGACTGCGTTGCGCCCAATCTTTTAAAAGTACGCCGCCAAAGCTAGATGTCGGACTAGTAATTTGAAACATTTGCGCATACTCTGGTTCGGCGCTAGCAATTTGATATAGTTGATTTGCATACATTTGCATTTGATCAACCGTTGAATTGGGCGGGCCTGCAGCTTGCATTAAGACAATGCCCTGATCTTCTGTAGGCGCTAATTCAGACCAAGCTGTAGCATATAAATAAGCTACACCTACTAATAAAAATGCGCCCATGACAATGACGACCTGCCAAGTTGTTAATAAACTACGAAGCAGCGCTTGATATCGATGATGAAAGCGCTCAAATACCAAATCGATTTTTTGAACAAAGGGTGAGGCCTCTTGCTGTTCAGTAAAAATTTGTGCGCACATCATCGGCGAAAGCGTTAAGGCAACCACGCCCGAAACAGCCACCGCTCCGGCTAAAGTAAAGGCAAATTCTGTAAACAGCGCACCGGTTAAGCCACCTTGAAAGCCAATGGGAATATAGACCGCAATTAATACAATGGTCATGGCTAAAATGGGATTGCCCAATTCTCTTGCTGCAATCAATGCTGCCTCGAGTGGCGATTTACCTTCTTTCATATGGCGATCGACGTTTTCGACCACAATAATAGCGTCGTCAACGACCAAGCCGATCGCCAAAACTAAGGCTAAGAGGGTTAATAAATTAATCGAATAGCCCAATACTTGCATCATAAAAAATGCGCCGATTAAGGACAGCGGCATAGCAATAAGGGGTACCAAAACTGCCCGAAAGCTACCTAAAAATAAATAAATCACTGCCGTTACGATGACTAATGCCTCGACTAATGTTTTAATAACTTCATCAATTGAGGTATTAATAAAGGCAGTAGAGTCGTACACAATTTTGCCGGTCAAGCCAGTAGGCAATTGTTTTTGAATAGGTGGGAAGGCTGCTTGAATTCGTGCAGCCACATCTAATAAATTGGCCTCTGGCGCTACTTTGATTCCAATGAAGACTGATTTTTTACCACTAAAAGCCACATTGGTGTTGTAATCTTCAGAACCTAAGCTGACATTGGCAACTTGATCTAAATAAACTAGGTCTACGCCATTACGTTTAATGATGAGCTTACGAAATTCAGCTAAATTATGTAAATCGGTACCCGCAACTAAGTCAACCGCAACCATCGAGCCTTTTGTGCTGCCAACGGCAGATAAATAGTTATTGGCCGCTAGAGCGTTATATACATCATCTGGCCCAACCCCTAAACCGGCCATCCGATCAGCGTCTAACCAAGCCCTTAAGGCAAACTTCCGACCACCTAAAATTTCAGCGTTTTGCACGCCAGCAATGGAATCGAGTTTCGGTTTGACAACCCGCAATAAATAATCCGTAATACTGTTGTTGGGTATGTCATCGCTATAAAAACCCATATATAAGGCGGCAGTTGATTGCCCCAATTGCACTGTTAAAACAGGTTGTTGTGCCTGCGGTGGTAATTGATTACGCACTGAGGCAATTTGAGTATTAATTTGAGTTAAGGCTTTATTGGAGTCGTAATTGAGCCGCAAGGTTGCGGTAATGGTAGAGATGCCGCTGATGCTGGCTGAGGATAAATAATCAATACCCTGCGCCTGAGCAATAGCTGATTCAAGCGGTTGAGTAATAAATCCTGCAATGGTTTCTGGATCTGCTCCAAAATATGCCGTAGTGATGGTAACAACCGCATTTTGGGTTTGCGGGAACTGATTAACTGGCAAAGTCGTTACAGCCTTCAAACCAAAAATTAAAATCAGGCTACTTACCACCACCGATAGAACGGGCCGGCGAATGAAGAGATCGGTCCAATTCATCACGCTAGCCACCAGCGTAGACAATAATGACTAATTGCATTCATCAACACTAATTTTCCTGAGGCTTTGGATTAGGAGAATTGGCGGGGAGTACTTTATTATTAATGATTAAAGGCGTGCCGTTTTTTAATTTTAGTTGGCCGCTAGTGACAATGGTAGCTCCCGCCTCTATACCCTTGGTAATCGCGACCTGATCACCCCGAGTTGAGCCAGTTGTGACAAATACTTGCTGGGCTTCAATCACGGGCTGGCCATCTTTTCCAAGGCGCTCAGTTTTCTTGGCTATAAATACAGTAGAGCCATAAGGGTTATAGCTTACAGCGGTTAAAGGCAAAGTAAGTAGTTTGACTTTATCGCCTAAATTAATATTTACATTAGCAAACATGCCCGGCAAAATTTTCTTATCCGGATTAGCTAACAAGGCTTCAATTTGAATATTGCGCGTATTTAAATCGACCTTAGGACTAATTGCTGTAATTTTTCCAGCAAATGCAATACCTTTATATGCATCAGTCGATAGCGCAATCGATTGGCCAACCGCAATAGTACTAACTGCGCTTTGTGGCAAAGTAAAGTCAACAAATATCGGGTCAATCGTTTGTAAGGTCATTAACTTCTCACTAGCGCCAACGTACTGTCCTGGGTTCAGCGTCACAATTCCAACGCGGCCGCTAAAAGGGGCCTTTAAATTCTTTTTAACAATTAGTGCCTCTTGTTGCTGTACCAGTGCCCGTTTTGACTTCGCGTCGGCTGCGCTGGTATCAAAAACATTTTTACTGATAGCCTGAATTGCCAATTGCTGTTTATCGCGCTCATTAATCACTTTAGCTAATTCAGCTTGGGCCCTTAATGATTGCAATTGGGCTACTTCAGCAGCATCGACTAACTTGATTAACAAGCTACCTTCTTTCACATCCATGCCCGACTTCACCGGCACCTGCTCGACTAAGCCCTCTACTCCTGTGCTCAATTCAACCCCGCGATAGGCGCGCATATTACCCACACTACTTAGCATGGGTTGCCACTCCTCGTATTGAACAACCGTAGTAGAAACAGCGGCAGGCGGCAAACCTGCACTGGAAATAAAATGCTTAATTAGCATCGTTTTAGTCTGATTAAAGACAAAAATTAACCCCAGCAGTAAAAAAACACCCACCAACATCACCGTCATGCGGCGGCGCATTTCTGTCATCGCCATTAATTTGGCATAGGCACGCGTATTTTTAAAGCGCTGATAGGGGCGCAGTTTCTGAGCTATACGCGCATAGGTATTTTTTATTTTGGTCCACAAGAGATACAATTTTTCGCGCACTTGCCAAGTCTTTAGTAACAGCAGTACTTTAGTTTTAAGGGTTTCAAGAAGCTTCATTATTTAACGATCAGGTTGGCATTTGCAATGGGTAACTCAGCCGAAGTAAGTGGAGAGGCTGCCGAAGTGGCTGTGGGAGTACCTTCGACAGACGCGCCTAGGGCACTCTCGCTACTAGCAATTGTTTTAGCTTGATAAGCAGGTCCTTCTCGATTCCACCAGCCCCCGCCCAATGCTGTAAATAAAGCTGCGGTATCAGAAAAACGGAGTGCTTGCGCTTGCAAAGAGCGAATTTTGGCATTTTGATATTGGGTTTGGTAGTACAGCACCTGCAAATAACTAGCGGTTCCAAGACGATATTGATGTTGTACCAAATTGAGTGTTTCTTTGGCATAGCGTTCAGTATCGGTAGCAGCAGTTAAAGCCTTTGCATCAGCATCTAAAGCCTGGAGCGCATCCGCAACCTGCTGAAAGGCAGTGATCACTGCGGCTTGATATTGAAATACGGCTTGCTCATAATTGGCCATGGCACCGCGGCGCTGCGCTAATAATTGGCCGCCCTGAAAGAGTGGCTGAAATAATCCGCCAGCAATGGACCAAAGCGCAGCAGTGGGCCCAAATAAAGCGCCGGTGGTTAAGGCTGCGCTACCCTCAGCGCCACTCAAAGTAATTTGTGGCAGCAAGTTGGCAGTGGCTACGCCAACTAAAGCGTTGGTTGATTTCATTACCGACTCAGCGGCAAGTATATCGGGGCGTTGACGCACTAAACTTGAAGGCAATGACAGTGGTAGCTGGTCTGGTAGATGCAAATCACTTAAATTAAAACCTTTAATAACTGCACTTCCCGGAAATTCGCCCGTTAAAGCAGCGAGTTGATTACGCGCAAAAGCAACATTTTTTTCATACACCAATAATTCTGCCTGCGAGCTTGCCACTAAAGCCAGCTGAGAAGTGAGGTCTACTTTAGATACGCTGCCAATTTCGAGTTGCTGTTTAATAATATTAGCAAAATAAGTTTGTGCTTCTAAAATTTCTTTAGTAGCTTGGTATTGCGCACGCAATTGAGCCTCGCGTACTGCAGCAGTTACTAAATTCGACGTTAAATTCAGGTATGCGCCCTCAAGTTGGTATTGACTAATCTCAGCTTGAGCACGAGCATTTTCTACTGTTCTGCGCGCCCGGCCAAAAAAGTCAGGCACATAACTAATATTCACTGTGGTGTTGTAGAGATCATAAATGGGATCCCCGCGCGGCAGTCCATACACCGCATACGGCAATTGTTCGCGAGTGGCACTTGCATTGCCACCAATTTTAGGAAAATACTGACCGCCAATTTGAGCGCTAACATTTTCTTTTGCTGCGCGCAAGGCGGCATCAGCTGCAGCTAAGTTTGGGTTTTGCTCTAGGGCTTTGCGAATTAATACATCTAACTCGGGGGATTTAAATAGCTCCCACCACTTTGCCGGGATGTCTTTACTTTCAACTAAAGTTTGCTCGCTACCACCCGGAACATCTGGGGTCGTTGCTAATTTAGCAGGAAGAGGCTTTTCAGTTAACGTGCCCACTTTAGGCGCATCGGGTTGCTTAAAGTCGGGCCCCACCGCACAGGCAGCCAAAATACCTAGCAGAGATACTGCTAATAGCAGGCGCGCTAAATAGCGAACTTGATTATGAGGGCCAATAGAGGGGGGGCTAAACAAAATATTCACCAAGCTTATTTAAACACAAATGTGCATTTTCCCCTGATTCTTAAAGGGATTAAATGAACTACTCCACCGTCACGCTTTTAGCTAAATTACGGGGTTTATCGACGTCGGTACCCCGCGCACAAGCAGTATGGTAAGCCAATAATTGCAGGGGGACCACCTGCAAGATGGGCGAGAGATCGCCATAGTACTCGGGCAGGCCGATGACATGAATACCGTCACTACTTTTCATTTGTGTATCGCGGTCGGTAAACACATACAACACCCCGCCCCGGGCTTTGACTTCCTGCATATTCGATTTTAATTTTTCCAATAAAGCATCATTGGGCGCAACCGTAACAACCGGCATTTTTTCGGTTACTAGCGCCAACGGCCCATGCTTTAACTCACCAGCAGGATAAGCCTCGGCATGAATATAAGAAATTTCTTTTAACTTAAGAGCACCTTCGAGGGCAATGGGATAGTACAAACCACGTCCTAAAAAAAGCACGTTTTCACATTTCGCAAATGCTTCGCTCCAAGCAATGATTTGTGGCTCGAGAGCCAAAACCGCATATAAGGCTTTAGGCAATCGGCGCAAGCGACGTAGTAAGTCTTTTTCTGCCTCGGGATTTAAGGCCCCAGCACGCTTGGCAATAGAGGCAGCTAATATATACAGCGCCACTAACTGCGTGGTAAAGGCCTTGGTTGAGGCTACGCCAATTTCAGTACCCGCTTTAGTAATAAAATGCCATGGTGTTTCACGCACCATTGCACTACTAGCCACATTACAAATTGCCAACGTAAAACGCTGTCCCAAACTTTTAGCGTGACGTAAAGCAGCGAGCGTATCGGCAGTTTCCCCCGATTGAGATATCACGATTACCAAGGTATTTGGCTTGGAAACCGTTTTTCGATAACGATACTCACTAGCAATTTCAACTTGCGTTGAAATACCACCTAAGTCTTCAAGCCAATACTTACCAACACAGGCGGCATAATAACTCGTGCCACAAGCCAAAATTAAAATTTGCTCAAACTCTAACCACTGCTGCGGGTTAGCGCCAAATAATTCTGGACCAAAGCTGCTCACATTCGCCAAGGTATCTGCAATAGCGCGGGGTTGTTCAAAAATTTCTTTCTGCATGAAATGGCGATAAGGGCCTAAATCAACGGCCTCAGCCTGTGCTGGCATGGGCTTACTTTCACGCGTTAAAATTACCCCGTCATGATCTATTATTTGAATGGTGCTGCTTGTGACGATAGCAATATCGCCCTCCTCTAAATAAAGCATCGATTCAGCTTTACCCGCTAGTGCTAGCGCATCTGATGCTAAGAAATTTTCTTGCCGGCCAAATGCTGCAACCAAGGGCGATCCCGCTCTGGCGCCAATCAGGGTTTGCGGATTGTCTTGCGCTATTACCGCTATCGCATAAGCGCCATACAAACGGGGCAACACCAACCGTACTGCCAAAGCTAAATTTCGTTCGACTTGTGCGGCATAAACTTGGTGAATTAAATGGGCAATGACCTCGGTATCAGTTTCTGAAGTAAAAATGTAGCCTGCTTGCATTAATTCAGCGCGTAAGCTTTCATAATTTTCAATAATGCCGTTATGCACTACCGCAATCAAATTTTGTGAAATATGGGGATGCGCGTTTTCCGTATCTGGCTTACCGTGAGTGGCCCAGCGGGTGTGTGCAATACCTAGCGTGCCTGAAAATTGATTGGCTTGCGCAGCTAAATCGGCAACGCGCGCAGTAGTGCGGGCCCGCTCAATTGGATGCAGGGGGTTTGCTGCATTAATCAGGGCAAACCCACAAGAGTCGTAGCCGCGATACTCTAAGCGGCGTAAACCCTCAATGAGAATTTCAACGACATTATGTGCTGACACTGCACCAACTATTCCGCACATTTATTTTTTTCCCTTGCTTGATAATTTTTTCTTTGCAAGTACTTTTTTTTCTGGACGTTGCCATGGCACTGAAACTTGTTTAGTGCGTGATACGGTCAGTTGATTTGCAGGAGCATCTTTAGTTAAGGTGGTGCCCGCACCTAATGTAGCTCCGCGCCCTACTTTAACTGGAGCAACCAGTTGCGTATCTGAGCCGATAAAGACATCATCTTCAATAATGGTTTGATGCTTGCTAACCCCATCATAATTACAAGTAATTGTGCCCGCCCCAATGTTCACGCGCTTGCCCACGGTGGCGTCACCCACATACGCTAAATGATTAGCTTTACTGTGCGCACCCAATTGACTATTTTTTACTTCGACAAAATTACCAATATGAACATCGTTAGCTAAATTAGCGCCAGGCCGTAAACGTGCGTAGGGGCCAATGCTGCAATCATCACTAATTATTGCCCCATCTAGATGGCTAAAGGCTTGAATTATTACGCGCTTGCCAACTTGGGTATTTCTTAAAACACAGTTAGGCCCGACCTGAACCCCTGTTGCTAAGGAAACGTCGCCCTCAAACACGCAGCCAATATCAATGAAGACATCTTGACCACATGTTAATTTACCCCGCACATCAAGGCGCGTAGGATCGGCGAGAGAAACGCCATTACTTAATAAATTGCTCGCAATTTCCTGCTGAGCAATCCGCTCTAAGGCGGCTAGTTGAGCGCGATCATTAACGCCAAGCGTTTCCCATACATTCGTGGCCTGGGTAGTGCGAATCGGTACGCCATCTTTAACGGCCATCGCAATTACATCGGTTAAATAATATTCTCCCTGCGCATTACTAGCCTTTAAAGCCTTGAGCCAATGCTTTAGATGCTGGCTTGGCAACACCATCATGCCGGTATTAATTTCTTGAATTGTGCGTTGCTGCCGAGTGGCGTCTTTTTCTTCAACAATAGCCGTTACTTCACCTGCAGAATTGCGCATAATGCGGCCGTACCCCTGAGGATCTACCATGTCTTGCGTCAATAGGGCTAAAGCTGAATCTTGACCCGCAACACCATCGGCCAATTGAATTAAGCGCTTTAAGGTCGAGGGGCTAATTAAAGGTACATCACCATATAAAACTAGGGTTGGCACAGCTGGGTTTAATTTGGGCAAGGCTTGCAATAAGGCATGTCCCGTTCCATTTTGCTTGGCCTGTAAAACGGTATCTATTTTGGTGGCGAGTTTTAAGGTGGCTTTATTTTGTTCTGCAAAAGTCATTAAAAATTGGCTTACGAGCGGCGCACCGTGGCCAATGACTACCAGTGGAGCTGTTTTGGGGCTAATACTCAAGGCAGTTTCAAGTACATGCTGCAACATGGGCTTACCAGCCAATCTTTGCATTACTTTAGGCAAGGCAGAGCGCATGCGCTGACCTTGTCCGGCTGCCAGAATAACGATATTCATAAGCTTGCAGTATAAGTGCCTAGAGGGCCGCTTATATTTGTAGGCAGTGCTGGAGTGCTCTCATCAAACGCTTTATCCCCATCACGTTCGGGCATGAAGCCTGCTAGCGCTTCGGCTAATTCAAGATTTTTAAAGTTAAATGCGGTGCTATCAAGTAAATGCGAAGGCACAATTTGATGCAGTGCGCGAAACACATTTTCGACTCTACCAGGATTTTTTTTCTCCCAATCGCGTAACATTTGCTTCATTGCACCGCGTTGCAAATTGGGTTGGCTGCCACAAAGATCACAGGGAATAATCGGAAACTGCATGACGCCAGCATAACGCTCAAGTAAGCGCTCTGGCACATAGGCCAGTGGACGAATCACAATATGTTTACCGTCATCAGAACGCAATTTAGGCGGCATCGCCTTTAATTTTCCGCCATAGAATATATTCAGCAAGAAGGTTTCTAAAATGTCGTCACGATGATGTCCTAGAGCAATTTTAGTTGCGCCTAACTCGCTCGCAACGCGGTATAAGATGCCACGCCGCAAACGCGAACACAAGCCACAGGTTGTTTTCCCTTCGGGAATCACACGCTTCACAATACTATAGGTGTCTTGTGTCTCAATATGAAATGGGACAGGTAGGCTAGCCAAATAATTAGGTAATGTAGCGGTCGGAAAATTAGGTTGCTTCTGATCTAAGTTAACCGCAATGATGTCAAATTGAATTGGTGCTCGCTCTCTGAGCTTCAACAAAATATCAAGTAAGCTGTAACTATCTTTGCCGCCAGAGACGCAGACCATTACCGTGTCGCCAGGGCTGATCATATTAAAGTCACCAATCGCTTGGCCAACCATGCGAGTTAATTTCTTTTCTAGCTTATTTTCCTCAAATACAACTTTGCGGGCATCCATTTTATTCGGCCTATAACTTATTAAGTTGGCTTGATACGAAAAATTTCAACCCCCACCGAAGCGCAGTCGGGATAAACATCGGGCTTTGCAGTAGAAATGCGCACTGCAACCACCTTCGGGTGCTCCAGCATCGCATCGGCTATCGTGTCACATAAAGTTTCTTGTAAATGAATATGGCCCTTTTGGGTGCGTAAGCGTATGGTTTCCCGCATAAAGTCATAATCAACGACTTCCTCTAAGCGATCTTCTTTAGGCGTATTGATTTGAATTGGAATATACAAATCGACATTGAGAATCACGCGCTGCTCGGCTTTCTTTTCATGATCATGCACGCCAATGTTGATATATACCTCGTAATCTTCTAAAAATAAACGTCGGTACTCCATTAGATTTAGGAGGGGATGAGTGACTTGCATAAATTTGACCTAAGGTGTGGTAAACATAATATCGCGGGTAGAGGGGAATAAATGTTGGCCCCCGTCAACGTAAAGTGTAGTGCCAGTTATCGCTTTAGCGGTGGCTAAAAATACCGCTGCTTTGCCAATATCTTCCGCACTTGATGATCTTCCTAAGGGCGTCATTTGATGTGCCTGAGAAAATCCCAATGGAGTTTGGTCGCCCGAAGGCATCGTAATACCAGGAGCTAGACCGACAACACGCAGTTGCGGAGCAAAATCTAAGGCTAATAATTGGATTGCGCCTTGTAGTGCATATTTTGAAAGCGTATAGGAAAAGTAATCGGGATTGGGATTGATTAATTTTTGATCAAGTAATTGAATAGCGGCCGGTATAAAAGTGCGCTCTGTATTGCTGGTAATGCTAGATTGGGTTTTTTGCTGCAGATACATTAACTGGGTTAATAAAATGGGCGCTGCTAAATTCAACTTCATAGTGTCAAGCAAAAATGGGGTTCGCAAAGGATTTTCAAGCGAACTGGGCCGATCGTATTCAAAGCTAGCGGCGCTGTTAACTAAACACGCTAATGGACCAAAAGCCGTCTCAACGCTCGTAAATAACTGCTGTATGTCGGCTTCCATGGTTAAATCGGCTTGAAAGATTAAGCAACGACGGTTGAGTGACGTAATTTCAGCTTGGGTAGCCTGGGCTTCAGCATGCGAATGACCGTAATGTAAAGCAATATCCCAGCCCTGCCGAGCAAACTCAAGGGCGATCTCGCGACCCAAGCGTTTAGCGGCACCGGTAATTAATACGGGCCGATTTGGGTGTTGGTTGGAAGGGCTAATGCTCATGCAAACTGAAACTCTCTTAGACTTGTGAGTTATGGATATTACCTTGAGCAGATCAGAAATGGAGCGCACCCAGTTACTCCAGCAAAAAATTAAGGCCAAAATTAGCCAAAATGGGGGGTGGATTCCATTTTCAAATTACATGGAAATGGTGCTATATACCCCGGAATATGGCTATTACAGTGCTGGTTTGCCTAAATTTGGCCCTGCGGGCGATTTCATTACCGCTCCCGAACTAACACCCCTATTTGGCCAAACCATTGCCGCATGTTTAGCTCCCTGCTTGCATACCCTGCAGCAAGCCGGCTTACCAACCCGTATTTTAGAGTTTGGTGCTGGCAGCGGAAAACTGGCAGAAACCCTTGTGCAGCAGCTCACCCAACTTGGGGCGCCGCTGGCGCACTATGACTTTCTGGAAATTTCGCCCGATCTGGCAAAACGCCAACAAGCGCGCTTAGCAGAAGCCAAAAAGCAGCATGCTTGGCACACTGAACTAGGTTGGTTACAAGCAATGCCCAATGCATTTGTTGGCATCATCTTAGCGAATGAAGTTTTAGATGCTTTATCTTGTGAAGTCATCAAGCTGCAGCAAGGTCGCTGGTTTTTTCAAGGCGTTGGTGTTGTAGCTGAGCAGTTGCAGTGGTCAACTGGTGGAGAGGTGCCGACGGACTGGCTACCCCAAAACTTGCAAAATACCGATAACTTTCCTGAAGACTACACCACGGAAATTCATCCCCAAGCAAATGCCTGGATTCACACGCTCGCTAGCAGCTTACAAACCGGCTTATTTTTAAGTTTTGATTATGGCTTTCCGGCTCATGAGTTTTATCACCCGCAGCGTCAAGCGGGGTCGCTTATGGTTCACCATCGCCACCATAGCATTACTGATCCCTTTTATCTGCCAGGTTTATGTGATTTAACTAGCCATGTTGAATGGAGTGGCGTTAGTAACACAGCAATAGATGCTGGCGCAGATGCGCTTTATCTAAATAATCAGGCCAGTTTTCTGCTGGAGGCGGGCATTAGCGATTTAGCTTTACAAGCTGGCAATCCAAATAATCCAAAACAATTTTTACCCATTTCTCAAGCACTCCAAAAATTATTATCGGAAGCAGAAATGGGTGAGCTTTTTAAAGTCTTTGCTTTTACCAAAAACCTACGCACTTTTTTTCCCTTAGCAAAGGATTTATCGATATTGCCAGGTTTAGGTGGACGCAATCGCCTCTAGTTAAATAAGTTAAGGCGAGTTAGCAATAAGGCTCAATGGCCTTTAAGCGAGCTGCCTCGATGGCGATTCGAATCGCCTCCCCCGGATTGTTCTGGGCGCCAACTGACTGAGTATTGAGGTCTTGCAGGCGCGTATTCGCCTGCGCAATTTGTGCAGCGTCAACCGCTTGCGCGGCCTCTAATGCTAATCGTAAAGGCTCGGTAAGATAATTCAATTGTTGCAGTAAATGCAAGAGTGCATGGGTACGTTCGGGTTTGCGCCAGACATCAGCCCGATTAAACCAAGTCATTACCCCATGTGCGCTCAGCGGGCCTGCCAATACTAAATTCCGTAAAGCAGAAAAAAGAATGGCATAGTCACGAATTCGATGCGGCATGCGCACGTGTTCGGCCCATTGGGTAATATCGGCAGAAGATAAATTACTTAATACGACTGCACAAACATCGGCGGCTTTATTTTCACTGAGCGAAATTAAATTCAGCGCTATTGCTAAGGCTTTTGCCGCCTGCACATCGGCGAGCTGCTCCTCTGTGCCGTGAGCCAGCAGTATTGCCGCTGCCCCCGTTGCCTGAAACACCTCAAGCATCCGTAAGGGCTGAGTAGACCCAAAACCGCGTGATATTTCTTGCCAAACTCGCTCAGCCGATAAATCTTGTAACTCGCCAGAGCGGACAATGGTTTGCGCTACCTGCATTGTTTCTGGTGCAATTGCAAAGCTAGGCAGCGCTGCTGCAAACCGCGCCAGCCGTAATAAACGTAAAGGATCTTCGGCAAATGCAGGCGAAACATGGCGCAATATGCGGGCTGCTAAATCGGCTTGGCCGCCATATGGATCAATAATCGGCCCACTTAATTGCCCCGCGCTATCCAGCGCTTGTGCCATCGCATTAATTGTTAAGTCACGTCGCCCCAGATCTTCCTCCAAGCTGACATCGGGTTCAGCATGAAATGTAAAGCCCTGATAACCTCGACCTGTTTTACGTTCGGTGCGCGCTAAAGCATATTCTGCTTGCGTAGTCGGATGCAGGAACACCGGAAATTCACTGCCTACTGGTCGATACCCCAAAGCACTCATTTCAGCAGGGCTAGAGCCCACTACAACATAGTCAATATCATGCACTGGCAAGCCTAATAAAGCATCGCGAATGGCGCCGCCGACAGCATATATTTTCACGTCAGCATACTTTCTAGACGCTTACGAGCAAGGCCAAAATCGAGGGTGAGGGCATCGCGCCCATTGCTAGGTAATACATTAGGTAAACGCATTGAAGCAATATTATCGCGCGACATGAGGGTGGGGCCTGGACCATATTCAAAAGCCAAAGCCTGCAAATAGCCGATTGCCGCTGGCAGAGGAATAATCCAGCCTGGGGCATCCGCTTTACGAGCAGCAAATCGAACTAGGTCGGCCATCGAGAAAATTTCTGGGCCGACTAAATCAAAAACCTGATGAATGGTCTGCGGGCGCTGTAACGATTGAATAAAAGCCGTGGCGACATCATCCACACTTACAGGTTGAAATAAAGCCGTCGAATGGGCTAAGGGAATGACCGGAAAAATTTTAGTTAGCTTAACAAAGAGATTAATAAATTGATCCTCTGCCCCAAAAATTACGGAGGGTCGAAAGATAGTCCAATCTAAATGACTTTCTTTCACTAATTTTTCACCATCGCCTTTACTGCGTTGATACATTGAGGGGCCATTAGTATCTGCGCCTAGGGCACTCATGTGTAAATAGCGTTTTAACTTATTTGCCTTCATTGCGGCAATGATGTTGCGGGGTAAATCGACATGCGCCTGCTGAAAAAACTTGCCGTAGGGCTGGGCGGGCCGATCGTGCAACATGCCGATTAAATTAATCACCGCGCCCTGTTCAGTGAGTTGGGAACAAAGCGCCTGAATTACTTGGGCTTGATTGACATCGGCTTCTTGGAGATGAATATTGGGCAACAAGCGCAGATCGCGCGCGGCAGCTAAATGACGGGTTGGCAATAAGACTGAATAGCCTGCCGTTTGCAGTTTACGAGCGAGTACACGCCCCACAAATCCATTACCACCAATTAATAAAATTTGATATTTCATGGTAACTCGCTTTGATTTGCAGTTTTAGGCGCAATCACCCCAAGGCGTTGCTTAAGAGATGGTGTTTGTCCTGAGATCACCGTGGTGTAATAGTTAGCATTGGCTAGGACATTTTTAACATAGGTACGCGTTTCATTAAACGGAATCGTCTCAATAAAAATCGCCCCCTCTACAGGTCGTTCTAATTTTTCACGCCATTGTTTTGGCCTTGATGGGCCCGCGTTATAAGCTGCCGAGGCTAATACCCAAGAACCGTCGAGGTCTAGTAAAACCATATTTAAATAATTGCTTCCCAAGATCATATTGGTATTAGAGTCTTTTAATTGTTCAGCGGTAAATGAATTCATGCCAATTTTTTTTGCCACATACTTGGCCGTAGTTGGCATGACCTGCATTAGTCCAGATGCGCCGACTGAGGAGGCAGCATTAATGATAAAACGGGATTCCTGTCGGATCAGCCCATAAGCCCAAGCTAAATTTAAATTGATTTCACGGGCAATTGGCGTTAGCTCATCACGAAAAGGCATGGGGTAACGTAAACTCAAATCATGGTCGATTTTGGTTCGATCGGCTGAACTAACAACCCGATCAAACAGTTGTACTCGTTTGGCGTATTCAGCAGCAGCGATGAGTTGCTTATCTGTCATGCCCCGCAACTCCCAATTCCACTCGCGATTGCCTTCAAAGCGTAAATTCATGGCATAAAGCTTCGCACCCCTATTAAAACCCCGGCGCTCTGATAATGCCTTGACATCTTGCTCGGCAATCTTGGAGTGCACCGTGGCGCTATGCGCACCTTTGCCTAGCTCTTCACGCGCTAATTGCCCATAGAAATTAAATTGATCTTGAATGGCTTCAAACTGCTCACGCGCCCGCTGCTCAATTTTAGGATCTTGGGCGGCCGTTGCTTTCAGTGCACGCCCATACCAATAGGTCCAAGCGGGGTCTCGCTGGCGCACTGCCGGATTCATCCCCTCAATGGCCTCTTTAACCAAGACCCAGTCTTGGGCGCGCAGTGCCGCGCGTACTTTCCATTCTTGTGATTCGGTTGAAAGTAATTCATTAAAACCTAAATTTTGTTGTTCACGATACGCATCATCTGCTTTGGGGTCTAATTTTTTAGCTAAAAATTGACCAATAACACCCCAGGCAAGGGCTTGATTTTCTTTGTTGAAGCGGCTGCTATTTTGCAAAAAGTCGTTATATGTTTTACGCGGATCTTTGCTCGCACTCTTCACTATCTCGGCAATGGGATCTTCTCCGCCAATACGCCGCGACATCGTGTCATAACCCATTTCTGCAGCCGCCCGCCCAACTGCCTTTGCCTCACTAATACTCAGGCCATTCGCTGCCACTAAGAGCGGTACTAATTCTTGGCAGGCTTGCCCAAAATAACGGGGATCAATCAACACGGCTTTTGCTTCGATGCTGACTTTTTCTGCGCTTTCTCCTTTTGCTAAGCGAGATTGAAGGGCATAGCATTTCACCGCAGTATCGTCATCCAAGACAAACTTGGCATACTCAGCATCAAAATTACTCCAATCTTTTCTACGCCCCAAAACCAATAGCCAGTCATTGCGCATCCGATCGGCTAGCGCAGTTCCCTGATATTGATTTAAAAAGGCCTTAACCTGGTTGTCAGCTGAAGTATCGGCCCGGGCAGCGCCGCCAACATCAAAAAGTTGCGGCTTTATTCTAAAGTAGGTGACATAATCGTCAAACTCGTAATTGGCGAGACTACTAGCCAATTGCTGGGCACGAAAAACATCATTACGCTTAGCTGCTTCACGTAAATCAATAAATTCCTTGTCAGCCGGACTTAGCTCATCCGCATTTATTTTACTGGCATAGGATTGCGGTAACTTAGACTTTTTAGTTGCCGCTTCGACAGCGGTAACACCTAATAAAGCCATGCATAAAAGCCCTGCTACTAGGTCTAGTAGCCATTTTTTACTTAAATTCTGCTTTGGTACTAACTCTTGCATTGGCTGGTCGACAAGCCGATTGGATTGCTGCATGTTAAATTGACTTTCTATTCTTTCAACATAATACTGTTTACCATGACAATTGATCCCTTCCAAGAGCTCCGCAAAGATTTGCTTGGGCAGCGTATCGCTTTCACGCGCGCGAATGACTACATTGATTTAAAGGATAGGCTGATTTTGGCGCTAAATCAATTTCTAGCTGGGCCGGGAGCAGGTATTGAATCCATTGCACTATATAGCCCCATCCGCAATGAGGTTGATTTTCGTCCCGCCCTAATACATTGGGCACAACAGGCTAGCTCTCGAAAGTTAGCCCTGCCTTTAGGGCTAGCCAATAAGCAACTTGATTTTTATGAATGGCGCAGTGGCGATGCATTGATTAAAAATAATTTTGGCATTCTCGAGCCTAACCCCCACAACCTAGAGCGCCCGAAAATAGATCCCGATTGCATTCTTCTGCCCGTTGTAGGATGGTCGCGATCACAAGAAAATGGTCACTCACGTTATTGGCGTCTTGGCTATGGCGGCGGCTACTTTGATCGCACCCTGCTAGCCCTCAAAACCCGCAAGCCAAGCACGATGAATATTGGGGTTGGCTTCGATTGGCAAGAATTAAGCCCGTCTCAATGGAAGCCTCAAGCCCACGATCAAGCCTTAACTTATTTGCTCACCGAATCGGGACTGCACCAATAAGTGCTGGGGCTTACTTGAGTGCGTATTATTGTTGGCCGAGACTTAAATTATTGGCAATTGCCAAAATAGCATTTGCCTGGTTTAAAGCATAAAAATGGAAACCGGGCGCTCCCGCTACAAGCAGTTGATCGCAGAGATCGGTAATGACCTCCTCACCAAATGCGCGAATCGATGCAACATCATCGCCGTAAGATAAAAGCCGTAGACGAATCCAGCGCGGTACCTCTGCGCCACAAGAATCAGAGAAACGAATTAACTGACTACTATTGGTAATGGGCATGATGCCCGCAATAATGGGTTGAGTCACACCTAGCGCAAAAGCCTCATCGACAAAACGAAAATAGGCATCGCTATTAAAAAAATACTGGGTTATGGCTGAATTTGCACCCGCCTGCATTTTTTGCGCAAAGAAAGCAACATCGCTGGCTGGTGAGCGCGCTTGCGGATGCATTTCAGGATAGGCGGCGACATCGATATGAAACCAATCACCTGTTTCGGCACGTATAAATTCTACTAACTCATTGGCATGATGAAACTCACCATATTGCCCCATTCCTGAAGGCAGATCGCCACGCAAGGCGACGAGGCGATGAATGCCTAAATCACGATATTGCATCAACATCATTCGAACGTTTTCTTTAGAGCTGCCGACACAAGATAAATGAGGTGCAACCATTTGGCCAGCCGTGTGAATTTCACTGACGACTTTTAAAGTGCCTGCCTGTGTCGAACCGCCAGCGCCAAAAGTTACCGAGTAAAAAGCGGGCTTAAGCTCGGCGGTTAAACGCTCGCGTACGAGCCGTAATTTTTCCTCACCCTCGTTTGTTTTTGGCGGAAAAAATTCGACGCTCAGTTCCATAATCTTGGCCTGTTCTGCAAATTGAGAAGTTTTGCTCGCTTAATAACGATAATTTTCAGGCTTATATGGGCCTTCTTTGCTTACACCAATATACGTTGCCTGCTGAGCAGAAAGTTCAGTTAATTGCGCGTTTAATTTTTTCAGCTGTAAACGGGCGACCTTTTCATCTAGATGCTTAGGCAAGGTATAAACGCCAATCGGATATTTCTTGGTACCGACAGCGCCCCACAATTCAATTTGGGCAATCACTTGGTTTGCAAAAGAAGAACTCATCACATAAGAAGGGTGACCAGTACCACAACCTAAATTAACTAAACGCCCTTTAGCCAAAATAATTAAGCGCTTTTCTGGCTTACCATTCGCAGCTGGGAAAATCACATGATCGACTTGTGGCTTGATTTCTTCCCACTGATATTTTTCAATGCCGGCAATATCGATTTCATTATCAAAGTGGCCAATATTACAAACAATCGCTTGGTCTTTCATGAGCTTCATATGTTCTTCGGTAATGACATGGTAATTACCCGTTGCCGAAACAAAAATATCGGCCTTGTCGGCAGCATAGTCCATCGTCACAACCCGATAACCTTCCATGGCTGCCTGTAAGGCGCAAATAGGATCGACTTCAGTTACCCAAACTTGCGCGGACAATGCTCGTAAGGCTTGAGCAGAACCTTTACCGACATCGCCATAACCGCATACAACTGCCACCTTGCCGGCAATCATCACGTCAGTAGCGCGTTTAATCGCATCAACTAAAGACTCACGGCAACCGTATAAATTATCGAATTTACTTTTCGTGACCGAATCGTTGACATTAATAGCTGGAAAACGTAAATCACCCTTAGCGAACATTTGATATAAACGGTGTACACCGGTAGTTGTTTCTTCAGTAACGCCCTCAACTTTAGCTAAACGGGTTGAGTACCAAGTTGGGTCACTCGCCAGTTTCTGTTTAATGGCAGCAAATAAAATAGTCTCTTCTTCGCTAGTCGGGTGGTTTAAGACTGCCTGATCTTTTTCGGCTTTTGCGCCTAGGTGTAGCAGCAAGGTGGCATCGCCACCATCATCCAGAATCATATTGGTGAAGCCGCCATCAGCCCACTCAAAAATACGGTGGGTGTAATCCCAATACTGCTCGAGTGATTCACCCTTAATGGCAAATACAGGAGTGCCATTAGCGGCAATTGCAGCTGCAGCATGGTCTTGGGTGGAAAAAATATTGCATGAGGCCCACTGCACTTCAGCGCCAAGCGCTTCTAGGGTCTCAATGAGCACAGCGGTTTGAATGGTCATATGCAAAGAACCGGTAATGCGAGCTCCGCGCAGTGGTTGACCTGCCGCAAATTCATTACGAATTGCAATTAAGCCGGGCATTTCGGTTTCAGCAATCGCAATTTCTTTACGGCCAAAACTTGCTAAGGAAATATCAGCGATTGCGCAGCGAGTTGCGACAAAATCATTTAAATTGAAATCAGCTACGGTATTCATTCCTGCTCCAGCTAAATAGAGATCAATGCTGGGGCAAGTAAACTCGCCAACCATTGACCACGGGTTAGCGAGCGCAGTTGCAAAAGCAGACTAGGTCTGCCCTCTTCAAGCCTGGGGAGGCAATTCAATTAGCCCCTTGCAACGCTCCTTGAAGATCTGGTTAAATTGTAAACACTTTTTTAGCTTCCTGCATAACTTCAGCTAAGTTCGCTTGAAAGCCTTATCAGAACAGACTTTCAAGCGTACATTAAATTCCTGCTGCGGCTTTCAAAGCGGCAGCTTTATCACGCTGCTCCCACGTAAAGTCGGGCTCTTCGCGCCCAAAATGCCCATAAGCAGCAGTTTTACGATAAATCGGTCGCAATAAATCGAGCATTTTGACAATCCCTTTAGGACGTAAATCAAAGTGCTCAGCTACCAATTGGGCAATTTTTTCATCGGCAATTTTGCCGGTGCCATACGTGCTCACCATCACGGATGTGGGGTGCGCCACTCCAATTGCATACGAAATTTGAATGAGACAACGCGTCGCTAGCCCTGCAGCAACAATATTTTTTGCCACGTAACGCCCTGCATAGGCTGCTGAGCGATCTACCTTAGAAGGGTCCTTGCCCGAAAATGCGCCACCGCCGTGCGGCGCTGAGCCACCGTAGGTATCTACAATAATTTTTCGGCCTGTCAGGCCGCAATCTCCCTGCGGGCCACCAATTACAAAGCGGCCAGTCGGATTGACCAAGTATTTAATCGCGCCTTTAATTAAATGCTTAGGCAGGACAGGCTTAATAATTTCTTCAATCACCCCTTCGCGCAAGCGCTCTAAGGAAATATCCTCAGCATGCTGCGTCGAGAGTACGACCGTGTCGATTGAGTCTGGCTTGCCATCAACGTAACGTAAAGTAACTTGCGATTTGGCGTCGGGGCGTAACCAATTTAAACGGCCGTCTCGGCGTAATTGCGATTGACGCTCGACTAAACGATGGGCCAAGTGTATTGGCATAGGCATTAGCTCAGGGGTTTCATCACAAGCATATCCAAACATTAAGCCTTGATCGCCAGCGCCTTGATCTAAGCCGTCATCGGCCGCATGGTTGACGCCCTGAGCAATGTCGGGACTTTGTTTATCGTAGGCGACCAAAACCGCGCAGCCCTTGTAATCAATGCCATATTCGGTATTGTCATAGCCAATTTCGCGCAAGGTATTCCGCGCAACTTGAATGTAATCGACATTGGCGTGAGTGGTAATTTCACCCGCAAGCACCACTAAACCCGTGTTGCAAAGTGTTTCTGCAGCGACTCGCGCGGTCGGATCTTGGGTCAAGATGGCATCTAAGATGGCATCAGAAATTTGATCAGAAACTTTATCGGGGTGGCCCTCAGTAACTGACTCTGAGGTAAAGAAATATTCGTTTGCCATTGCATTTTCCTTATTAAAAAATAAACACGACTTAAATGACAACAGACGTGCCGGAAATACAACGGCGACGCTTTAGCAGAATTTTTGAATCGCCCCGCAAGTTGTCTTAACTCGGCGATAGTGCTATTTTAACTGAAAAAATGCCTACTTACTAAAGGGGTTGATCCTCCAGTAGATGGGTCTGAAGTTCAGCCTGATTTTGT
This sequence comes from Polynucleobacter sp. IMCC30063, assembly GCF_021395235.1. Lineage (NCBI taxonomy): Bacteria > Pseudomonadati > Pseudomonadota > Betaproteobacteria > Burkholderiales > Burkholderiaceae > Polynucleobacter > Polynucleobacter sp. IMCC30063. The sequence goes on from NZ_JAJVCQ010000001.1 coordinate 169,689, forward strand.
CTGTGTTCGGACTTTATGAATATCATTATCAAATGCTTTCTCCATTAATTAACCTCATGCTCCGCATTGTGGCTGCCCTGCCTTTAGCAGTTGCGCAAGGTTTTGGTGGCTTTTTGGGCTATGTTGCTTATCTAGCCTCTGCTAAGTATCGCGCCCTTTTTAAGGCTAATTATGCTGAGGCCTTAGCGGCAAGCCAGCTCAAATGCCAATATTTAAAGGCTATTCCGGGTTCTGGAATGCTGCTTTCCGACAGTCTGTGGATCTGGCATAACCCCAAAAAAGCCCTTGCTTTGGCTGAGGTTAGCAACTGGAGTCTAGTTGAGGCAGCGATCGACGAGGGTCATGGCCTCATCATGCTCTGTCCCCATTTAGGTGGTTTTGAAATTATTCCGCGCATTTTGGCAAACCATTTTCCAGCCACTATTTTGTACCGCCCTGCCAGACAAGATTGGTTGAATAAAGTGATTGAATCGTGGCGCGCTTACCCCAATATGCATTTTGTACCGACCAATCTGCATGGTGTTCGGCAAATGGTTAGGGCCTTGAGTCGTGGTGAGGCCATCGGCATTTTGCCAGATCAAGTGCCAAGCGGAGGCGAAGGTGTGTGGGCGCCTTTTTTTGGTCGCTACGCCTACACAACTACCTTGCCTGCTCGGCTGGCGGGTCGCAAGCAGATTCCGGTCGTGCTATTTTCTGCGCAACGTAAGGGTTTTGGGCAGGGCTGGCTTATTCATGCAGAACGCTTACCTACATTTTCTGATCACGCTACGCTCGCTGCAGCAGAATTAAATTTAGCTTTGGAAAAAATCATCTGCCGTGCTCCCAATCAATATATTTGGGCCTATAACCGCTTCAAGCACCCTAGTGGCGCAGAACTGCCCCCAACTCAGTAAAAAAATTTCATCATGCATTGGCTACAAACCACACTTCATTTTTTGGTCCTTGGTCTTTTGCGTTTTTTTTCTGTGATGCCTTATGCCCTCACCGTGCATACCGGCTATGCACTTGGATCGCTGGCAGCGCGCCTACCCAGCGAAAGAAAACATGTGGTTAAAACCAATTTGCGCTTATGCTTTCCGCAGCTTTCACCCGCTCAAATTGATGCCTTAGCTATAGCTCATTGGCGCCTCTTGGGACGAAGTGTCATCGAGCGCAGTCGAATTTGGATGGGTAGCCCCAAGCAAATAAGCGCAATGGTGGACATCAAAGCAGCCATTGAATTGGGTGATCGTAAACCTCGCTTATTAATCACTCCACACTTTGTTGGCATTGAGGGTGGCATCTTAGCGCTCTCCGTGCTAGCGCTTGACCACGACCTACCAAAAGGGACTGGTTTATTTCAAAACATGAAAAATCCTTTTTTTAATCAAAAAATTATTCAATGGCGCGAGCGTTTTGGCGGCAGATCGATTGCTCGGCAAAACCGCTTACGTGATCTATTACGTGAAATTCGAGCTGGTAATTTTGTTTTTATTGCGCCTGATATTGACTTGGGGCCTAAAGACAGTGTGTTTGTACCTTTTTTTGGAATACCAACGAGTACGGTTACTTCCGTATCACGCTTAGCAAAAATGGCTGGTGCTGAAGTTTGTTTAATGATTACGGCACTAAAGCCAGATGAAAGTGGCTATATTTGTTCCATCAGCAAGCCCATTGATGGCTTTCCTAGTGATGACCCCGTGGCCGATACTGCGCGCCTCAATCGACTCTATGAACAGGAGATTATTAAAAATCCCGCTGAATACTACTGGATCCATAAACGCTTTAAACATCGCCCTCCTGGCGAGCCTGGTTTATATTCAAGTAAATGACAACGCAATCACCACAAAAAATTCGCTTTACTAAAATGCATGGTGCCGGCAACGACTTTATTGTGCTGAACGGTATCACCCATGATTTGAGTGCGGTAACAAAAGACCAATGGCGTAAATTAGCCCATCGCCAACTTGGCGTGGGTGCAGATCAAATTTTGCTGGTTGAAAAAACCACGCTTCCGGATGCTGATTTTCGCTATCGGATTTTTAATGCAGATGGTGGTGAGGTTGAGCAATGTGGCAATGGCTCCCGTTGTTTTATCCGCTACATTCACGAGCAAGGACTTTCTACTAAGAATCCGCTGCGGGTCGAGGTGGCACATTCCATCATCACGCTTGAGGCGCTTGCTGACGGGCAAGTTAAAGTCAATATGGGCGCACCCATCTTTGAGCCCCAGCTTATTCCATTTAATCCGACTGGGCTACCATCCAAACTAGAGTTTCATGAAACCCTCTATGCCTTACCCATTAGCCGTAATGCTGGCACACATGCTGATTGGATCGCCGCCATATCGATGGGCAATCCCCATGCCATTCAAGTTGTCGATGATATTGAGAGCACCCCGGTTGGTACAGAAGGTGCGCAGATTGAGGCCAATTCGGCTTTTCCGCAGCGGGTCAATGCTGGCTACATGCAAATTCTGCACGCTCATGCCATACGCTTGCGGGTCTACGAACGCGGTGCGGGCGAAACACTTGCCTGCGGTACTGGCGCTTGTGCAGCGGTGGTTTCTGGCATTCGGCGCGGCTTACTGCTAAGCCCAGTACGGGTTGAAACTCGAGGTGGAATTTTAGAAATAGTCTGGCCTGGCATGCTTGATGGTCAGCCTCAAGCGGTTGAGATGTATGGACCCGCAATGACCGTTTTTGAAGGTGAAACTAGCCTCTAACGCTACTTGCTAAGCATTAATTCCGTACTTTAAGCGGTAAGCCTCAACCGCTGGCAAATACTGCTTTAAGTCCGTATCGGCTGAAGCGGTTAAAAAAGTCAGCAAATCATGCAGGCTAGCAATAGAAACGACGGGGATACCGAAGTCTTGTGAAATGCTTTGTACTGCAGAGTAAGCGCCTACATCAAGTGCGGTACCCGATTTTTCCATGCGATCAAGGGCAATTAAGACTGCGGCAGGCTCGCCCCCAGCAGCACGAATTAAATTCACTGATTCGCGTACCGAAGTGCCGGCCGAAATAACGTCATCCACAATCACCACTCGCCCCTGAATTGGAGCTCCCACCATCGTGCCACCCTCGCCATGATCTTTCGTTTCTTTCCGGTTATAGGCAAAAGGAATATTGCGCCCCTGCTCAGCTAGAGCAATGACGGTTGCCGCAGCCAAGGTAATGCCCTTATAAGCTGGGCCGTAGAGCATTTCAAACTGAATACCTGATGCCAATAAAGCCTTGGCGTAATACCGACCCAAAGCGCCTAATAAAACCCCGTTGCTAAATCCTCCGGCATTAAAAAAATAGGGTGATAGCCGACCCGCTTTCGTTTTAAACTCGCCAAACGCTAAGACACGTGCTTCGAGCGCAAAGCGAATAAAGTCGTGTTGATTATTTTGTATTTGATTATTTTGTGGGTTCATAAGCCTCTATGTTACGCATCATTTCCGCCAATCTCAATGGCATTCGTTCTGCCGTCAAAAAAGGCTTTTTGCCGTGGATGCAAAACCAAGCGCCTGATTTTGTCTGCCTGCAAGAGCTCAAAGCCCAGCGCGATGATCTAGACGAGACAATTTTGAACCCAACTGGTATGACTGGCTATTTTCATCATGCCCAAAAGAAGGGCTATAGCGGGTGCGGCATTTACTCTAGGCATCAACCCCAAGATGTACTTTATGGTTATGGTAATGCCGAATTTGATGCGGAAGGTCGGTATGTGGAAATACGCCTCAAGAATTTATCCATTATTTCTGTTTATATGCCATCCGGTTCTAGCTCACCTGAGCGACAAGCGGCAAAATTCCGTTTTTTAAAATCATTTCTACCGCACCTGCTGCAATTAAAAAAATCAGGACGTGAAATTATTCTCTGCGGTGATGTGAATATTGCCCATCAAGAAATTGATCTTAAAAATTGGAAAGGTAATCTGAATAATTCAGGCTTTTTGCCTGAAGAACGCGCTTGGCTGACGCATTTGTTTGACCAGGTCGGCTATGTAGATGTTTATCGCCACCTAGAGCCAGCGGCCAGTGATACCGGCTATACCTGGTGGAGTAATCGTGGCCAAGCGTATGCCAAAAACGTGGGGTGGCGCATCGACTACCAAATTGCTACCGGTGGCATTGCTGCTAAAGCAAAGGCAGCGCGTATTTACAAAATTGAACGCTTCTCCGATCATGCGCCCTTGACCATTGATTATGACTGGCCTATTTAAGGCGATCAAAAAATAACTACTCTGCTATTTTTTTGTTCTGCCCAATATTTAAATGCATCGTCAACCAAATCAGAATTAAGACAGGCGCGCCAATAATGGCTGTACTAATAAAAAAAGCTTGATAACCAAATGCATCTACAAATACGCCGGAGAAGCCCGCTAACCATTTGGGCAATAAGAGCATCATTGAACTAAATAGGGCGTACTGTGTTGCTGAATAGCGAATGTTTGTTAGTGAAGATAAGTAAGCAATAAATGCAGCGCTCGCTATTCCAGAACTTAAATTGTCAGCAGAAATGACCCAAATCAAACCCTGTAAATCATGGCCTTGGGCTGCTAACCAAGCAAATAAAAGATTGCTTACCGCCGATAACACAGCACCCACAAATAAAATGCGCATCACGCCAAAGCGCAGAGTTAAAACTCCGCCAATAAAAGCACCAAGCAAGGTCATGATGACGCCAAAGACTTTGCTCACGGCAGCAACCTCATCTTTGGTATAGCCCATATCTACATAAAAGGGGTTGGCCATAATGCCCATCACTACATCGCTGATCCGATAAATCGCAATTAAGGCCAAAATGATGATGGCTTGATAGTGATAGCGCTGAATAAATTCAGCGAAGGGTTCAATTAAGGTCTGATATAGCCAAGCTTTTGCGTTGCGTGCTTGCGGTAGTAAAACTTGTGCTGGTTCTTGACTAAATAAGGTGGTGATAACGCCAACACTAATTGAAGCGGCCATACAAAGATAAGCAAATTGCCAAGCACTAACATCATAAGATCCACTATCCGTCTCGACCCGCGCTGCCAGCCATAAAACGCCGGCACCGGCCCAGATTAGAGCGAGTCTATAGCCAGTTTGATAAGTGGCTGCCAAGGCCGCCTGATGATTGCTATCGGCCGATTCAATCCGAAATGCATCTAAGGCGATATCTTGCGTGGCAGAACCAAATGCCACAAGTAGTGCGCACCACACGATGGGATTCAATGCAACCTTAGGATCAATACTGGCCATGCCTAGTAGACCTAAAATAATTAAGGCTTGGGCAAAGAGCAGCCAACTGCGTCTGCGGCCAAACCATTTAGTGAGAAAAGGAATTCGCAGACGATCGACTAACGGCGCCCAAACCCACTTAAAGGCATAAATTAAACCAACCCAAGTTAAATAGCCAATGGTGCTACGATCAATTCCCGCCTCGCGCAACCAAAAACTTAAGGTGCCCAATATTAGTAAAAGAGGTAAGCCTGCAGAGAAGCCTAAAAAAAGCATTCGTAGACAAGGCCATTCGAGATAAACCCGAAAATCTTTAAGCCATGACTGAATTACATTAAGCACGTCGAATACGAAATAATGCCAAGCTGCCAAACAGATTGGGTAACAAAGTCACCTCTCTGCCTTCATGCAAAATACATTGATCAATCACCTTGAGACCCAAACTGGAAGCGAGTTTTTCAAAGTCGGCGACAGTTAAAACGCGCACGTTTGGCGTGTTGTACCACTGGTACGGCAGGCTCTTCGAAACTGGCATATGCCCAAAACCTACGGCTAGACGATGTGACCAATGGCCAAAATTTGGAAATGAGATAATCGATTCTTTCCCTACCCGCACTACCTCGCGCAAGATTTTTTCGGTCTGGTGGATAGTTTGTAGTGTCTGCGAAAGCACGACGGTATCAAAACTCTGATCGCCAAATAAAGCGAGGCCACCCTCGAGATTTTGCTGAATGACATGAATATCTTTTTGCACGCAGGCTAAAACCCGCGCATCATCTATTTCGACACCATAAGCTTGCACCGGTTTTTGCTGGCGTAAAAATTCTAGAAAACTACCGTCACCACAACCCAAATCTAGTACTTGGCTAGACGGGGCAATCCATTTGGCGATCGCAATAAAGTCAGCGCGCATCATACGCTAGCCTCATCCATGGTCTGAAAATAGGCCCGAATTAACTGGTGATAACGCGCATCATCTAATAAAAAAGCATCGTGGCCATGCGGGGCATCAATTTCGGCGTACGTTACAGCACTTTTATTAACCAGCAGAGCTTCAACAATTTCGCGACTACGATTGGGTGGAAAACGCCAATCGGTAACAAAACTAATTACCAAAAACTTCGCCTGCACTTCAGCTAATGCGCGACTCAAGCTACCCCCTGAGCGCCGCGCAGGATCAAAATAATCGAGCGCACGGGTAATTAATAAATAGGTATTAGCATCAAAATAAGTTGAAAATTTTTCACCTTGATGACGTAAATAACTTTCTACCTCAAACTCGACATCAAAACTAAAACGATATTCGTCAGGCGCTCCAGCAGGGCGTTGTAGTTCACGGCCAAACTTTTCTGCCATATCGTCATCGGATAAATAGGTAATATGTCCCACCATACGCGCTAAACGTAAGCCGCTTTTAGGCACCACACCATGCGCATAATAATTGCCACCATGAAAATCGGGGTCGGCAAGAATAGCATTTCTAGCTACCTCGTTAAAGGCAATATTTTGGGCCGATAGCTTGGGGGTTGATGCTACCGCTATACAGTGCCCAATACGCTTGGGGAATTGAATTGCCCAGGCAATCGCTTGCATGCCTCCGAGACTGCCCCCCATCACGGCAGCAAAACGCCGAATACCCAATTTATCGGCTAAACGTGCCTGAGTATTAACCCAATCTTCAACCGTAATTACCGGGAATTCGGCACCATAAAAAGTGCCAGTTGCCGGATTGATGCTCATTGGACCAGTTGAACCAAAACAAGAGCCTAAATTATTCACACCAATGACAAAAAAATGGTTGGTATCGACTGGCTTACCTGGTCCAACCATGTTGTCCCACCAGCCCATATCGCTGGCATCATCTGGATTGGGGCCGGCAACGTGGTGCGAGGCATTTAAAGCGTGACAAATTAATACTGCATTGCTTTTAGTGGCGTTCAATTTGCCATAGGTTTCGATCACTAAATCGTAACTAGCTAAGATTGCACCGCTTTGCAACGGCAAAGGCTCGGCAAAATGAATCGTATTACGAGAAAGGTTTAGCTCGCTCATTCTGAGAGCAAGATACGCAGGCTAAGTTCTGAAGCCTCTGTGGGTAGTTTTTTGAAGCCGCTGCGCGCAAAGCGATGCCAGCGTCCTAATATATAGCTCATGAGAATGGCGGCACGAATACTAATCTCTTCCTGCCCCAATTTGGCTATCTGCCCGCCTTGGGTTTGCGCAATCCGCAAAGATTGCTTGAGGGATGCCTCAACGCGGTCTAAAACCTGACTAATGCGCTCTTGTAAGCGCTCATCTTCTTGTAAAAGAGCGTCGCCCAACAGCACACGGGTCATCCCTGGATTTTTTTCAGCAAACGCCAATAGCATTTGCAAAATGCCGCGCACTTGGGCCAAACCCGATTCTTCTTTTTGGGTAATTTGGTTGATTAGCCCGAATACAGTTTGCTCAATAAAACCAATCAACCCCTCAAACATTTGCGCTTTACTAGCAAAATGCCGATATAAGGCGGCTTCAGAAACTTGAATTTTTGCTGCCAATGCCGCAGTCGTAACGCGCTCACCTTTCGGGTGTTGCAGCATTTCCGCTAATACTTGCAAAATTTGTAAGCGCCGTTCACCTGGTCGCGGCCGTTTACGCAGTTTGTCAGAGCCCTGACTCTCACCTTGAGATTCTGCTGCAAAGGGGGCGGATTCTCTACTCGGGCTCATTCAACAATTTTCCAGAACTTAGCGTGATCGAATCATGGTACCAAAAGCTTGCTCGGTCAAAATTTCTAACAGCAACGAGTGCTCAATTCGACCGTCAATAATATGTACGGAGTTAACCCCGCTTTTAGCTGCATCGAGTGCTGAAGCGATTTTTGGCAACATACCCCCCGAAATGGTGCCGTCGGCAAAAAGGCTATCGATTTCGCGGGCAGTTAAATCGGTTAGTAATTTACCGCTCTTATCCATTACGCCATGGGTATTGGTCATCATCACTAATTTTTCAGCTTTGAGAATTTCGGCCATCTTGCCTGCCACTAAATCAGCATTGATATTAAAAGCCTGTCCTTCTGCGCTAAAGCCAATTGGGGAAATTACGGGAATGAAGGCGTCGTCTTGTAAAGCCTTCACTACTGCTGGATTAATCGCTTCAATTTCACCCACAAAACCGAGATCGATGGTTGCGCCCGGCTTAGATTCATCGGGCACAAACATTTTACGGGCATGTATTAAGCCGCCGTCTTTACCCGTTAAGCCTACCGCTTGACCGCCATAATGATTGATTAACATGACAATATCTTGCTGCACTTCGCCGCCTAAAACCCATTCCACGACTTCCATGGTTTCTTCATCAGTGACGCGCATACCCTGAATAAAAGTGCCAGTCTTGCCAATCTTCTTTAAAGCTTCATCAATTTGTGGGCCGCCTCCATGCACGACCACGGGATTCATGCCGACCAATTTCAATAAAATGACATCGCGCGCAAAACTTTCTTTAAGGCGCTCCTCAACCATGGCGTTACCGCCATATTTAATGACAATTGTTTTGCCATGGTATTGGCGTATATAGGGCAAAGCTTCGGCCAGAATCTCCGCCTTTAACAAGGGGGAAATATCGGCTATAGTAGGTAAAGTCTTCGTCATTAACTAGCTTTAGTTTACGCTTGCCTGAGTTTATATTTGACTTAATTACCGAACAGTTTTTGACGTAGCTCACGCCGCTCTTGGGCTTCAAGCGATAGGTTTGCTGTGGGCCGCGCAATTAAGCGTGACAGGCCAATGGGCTCGCCCGTCTCTTCACACCAGCCATAATCACCCGACTCAATGCGTGCCAAAGCTTGCTCAACTTTTTTTAACAGTTTACGTTCGCGGTCGCGAGTACGTAACTCCAGCGCATGCTCTTCTTCAATCGTCGCGCGGTCGGCAGGATCGGGCACCAAAATATTTTCCCGCAAATGCTCGGTTGTTTCCGAGGCATTTTTTAAAATATCCTCTTTCAGAGTGGCAAGTTTTAAGCGAAAAAATTCCAGCTGGGACGCATTCATATAATCTTTATCGCCCATCTGTAGTAACTCAGCCTCTGTTATAGGCATGAATGTAACGCCTTTCGAGGACGGTTTTGCGCTCGCCTTTGCTGCGGCCTTCACGGTTTCTTTGACCATTGTCGCGCTGACTTTCTCCGTGGTTTTCTCGGCTAACTTCGCGTTACTTGCTGTTTTTGCGATCATCTTTTTCTTCCCAATATTCCTGAAGCATTATTGCCCCATTCTGCCAAGGTTTTAAGTCTTTACTTTAAATCTGACTGTGGCGCGGGATTGTACCTCAAGGAACCCTGCGCCAATTTAAACCAAACATCCCTCTAAGCCCGCCATTAATGTATCTTTGGGTAAATCGATGCCGATAAAGACCATGCGGGTTTGCTTGGGTTCGGCACCCCAAGGCCCAGCTAAGTCACTGCCCATCATTTGATGTACGCCCTGAAACACCACTTTTCGGGCACTCCCCTTCACGTAAAGCACTCCTTTATAACGCAACATTTTTTCACCAAAAACTTCAAGTATTCCACCTAAAAAATCTTCTAACTTTTTAGAATCAAAGGGGCGCTCACTACGAAATACAAATGATTGAATTCGATCGGTATGGCCAGCATGATCATGATGCTGATGCCCATGGTCAGAATGATCATGAGCAGCGTGCTCATGACTATGATCATGCCCACAGTCAGCGTGATCATGCTCTTCTGCGCCTAAGAAATGGGGGTCAATATCGAGTTTGGCATTGAGATTAAACCCTTTTAAATCCAATACTTCATTGAGCGGCACGACCCCCTGAGTAATCGCCTTGATGGGTGCACGGGGGTTCATATGCATGAGCCTACTACGTAAATTCGCTATTTCAGTAGGACTGACTAAGTCTGTTTTGGTAATAAAAATTTGGTCGGCAAAACCCACTTGCCGCTGGGCCTCTTCATGCTCAGATAACTGCTGTTGACCATGTTTTGCATCGACTAGGGTCACAACCGCATCGAGCACATAATGCTCAGCCACATCATCGTCCATAAAAAAAGTTTGCGCTACTGGCCCTGGGTTAGCGACACCTGTTGTTTCAATGACCACGCGCTCAAACTGAATTTTTTTCTGCTGGCGTTGTTCCCATAGTTGATTTAAGGCCTCAACTAAATCGCCACGAATGGTACAGCAAACACAACCATTGCTCATTTGCACAATCGTCTCTTCACTGCTTTGTACCAAAATATCGTTATCGATATTTTCTTCACCAAACTCGTTTTCAATAACAGCAATTTTTTTACCGTGCTGTTCGGTCAAGATATGTTTAAGTAAAGTCGTTTTACCGCTACCTAAAAATCCAGTAAGTATTGTGACGGGAATTAAAGCCATATCAGTTCCATTTCAGTGCTTGGTGAAGATAATAAGCTAGCTATCTTACGCCTTGCTGGGTTTAGCGCGGGGATGAGCCAAATCGTAGGCCTGCGCTAAATGCTGAAAATCCAGGGCAGTATATATTTGGGTGCTGGCGATATTGGCATGGCCCAGCATTTCTTGCACTGCGCGTAAATCATGTGAGGATTGCAAAACGTGGCTAGCAAAGCTATGCCGCAGCATATGGGGGTGCACATGGGTTGGTAAACCTGCACGGATCGCTAAGGTACGCAGCCTTACCTGCACCGTGCGCGGGGCTAAACGTTCGCCTTTGGCGGAAATAAATAAAGCTGGGCTAAGTGGCTGAGGCTCTACTGTCTCGAGAAAGTTCCGCCACGCCCGTAATGCCGTCATGGCAGGCAAGCCTACGGGGATGCTCCGGCGTTTACCGCCTTTTCCCAAGACTGTTACCTCAGCCGCGTCCCAATCTAGCCAACCTGCAGACTCGCGCTGACGGTCACGGCTAATTAAAATATCGATGCCAAGCAGTTCTGATAAACGTAAGCCCGAGGAATACAACAACTCGATTAAAGCGGCATCGCGAAGCGAATCTAAATCCTTTTTTTCTAAAGCTTCGCGCTGGGCTTGCTGCACTAGGGCAATGGCTTGCTCTACAGACAGCGCCTTGGGTAGCGGCTTATTGCGCTTAGGCGCTTTCACGTCGGCAACTGGGTTAGTTAATAATTGAATTTTATGAATCCGCTTTTTTTCTGCGCTTTGCTGACCTAGCCAATCAAACCAGCCGCGCCAAGCAGATAAGGTTCGCGCAATACTTCGCGGTGATTGATTCTTTGCATGTAAGCGCGCAGCCCAACGCCGAACCTGCGCATTAGTTGCGCTCAGCAAATCGCTGCCATCTTCCTGGGCAAGCAGTTGTAATTGCCTTAAATCGTGCTGGTAAGCCGTGAGCGTATGGGGCGAAAGCTGCCGTAATACATGCAACTCGTGCACGTAAGCTTGCGCTAATGGCAATAATTCAGGTGGCGGCAGGCTCATAAGCGCGCACACGATCGAGTGCAGCGGCAGTTAACTCAGCAATTTGACGTAAATAAAAAGCCCCCATATCTGCCGTAAAGCGGCTGGCATCTTTACTTGCGAGCAAGAGCACTGCAGGCGCTGACTGACTGCTCAAGGGCAAACCAATCGCCACTAAACTTTGCCATTGATCGTCAATTGCTGTTTGGGTCGCTAGTAAATCAATACTCACAGCGGGCAATTCTTTAGCAGAGCCACACAAAGGATTTTCTAGCCACGGTGAAAAAAATGCTTGGGGGGGCAAAATCAAGGCTGCATCAACCTCAAATACCTCGGCTAAACCAACGGTCACTGCAGCCTCTACTTCAAAGCGAGTGCTGGCCCGCATGAGTAATAACAACCAAGCCACTAAACCCTTTTGCGTTTTATCATTGCGGCTACCAAAATGGAGCATTTCACCCAGCCGACGATTCAGTTCTTGATTTTGGGTGCGTAAGATCGACATCTGCCGCTCTTGTAATGAAATAGCGCTACCGCCATGGGGATGCTTTAAGCGAATTTCATTTAACAAATCGGCATAGCGCTCAAAAAATTCGGGGGTCGCTCGCAACCAATCAGCAACTAGGGCTTCTTGCTCTGCCTGCTTGGAATCGATTGCGCTATGACTAGAACTCATACCCTCTTCCTAACTTAATTTTTTACGTAATAAATCGTTCACTTGTTGGGGATTAGCCTTGCCTTGAGAAGCCTTCATAATTTGCCCTACCAATGCATTAAACGCTTTTTCTTTGCCGGCCCGAAACTCTGCAACTAATTTAGCATTGTCGGTTAACACTTGATCAATTAAAAGCGCTAACTCACCACTATCGCTAATTTGTCGCCAGCCACGCTGATCAATGATGGTGTCAATCGTACTACTCCGTTGACCAGTGCTAGCCTCATCCCACAAAATGGTAAAAATATCTTTGGCAATTTTATTTGAAATGGTGCCGTCAGCCACGCGCTCGAGTAATGGGGCTAAATCGTTCGCACTAAGCGGTGAATCGCTCGCTGCTAGGTTAGCGCGATTCAGCGCCGAAGCAAGCTCTCCAGTAACTAAATTGGCGGCGACCTTTGCCATGGGCTGTCCCACCAAGCTAACCAGGGCATTAAATAATTGTGCCGTCGCCCGATCTTGTGATAACAATTGCGCATCGTAGGCAGAAAGGCCGAATTCTTTTTGCCATTGGTTGCGCACGGCGTCTGGCAGGATGGGCATGCCAGCGCGTACTTTTGCAACCCATGCCTGATCAATTTGTAAAGGCAATAAATCAGGATCAGGAAAATAACGGTAATCATTAGCGTCTTCTTTGCTGCGCATGCTCCGCGTTTCTTTTTTATCGGGATCATACAGACGGGTTTCTTGTTTAACCTCGCCGCCATCTTCGATTAATTCAATTTGTCGACGAATTTCATAATTCATCGCCTCTTCCATAAAGCGAAACGAATTCAGATTTTTAATCTCGCAACGCGTGCCTAATTTCTCCGAACCCATTGGCCTAACTGAAACATTGGCATCACACCGAAATGAACCCTCTTGCATATTGCCATCGCAGACATCAAGCCAAACAACTAAACTGTGCAGGGCTTTGGCGTAAGCCACGGCCTCTGCTGCGCTGCGCATTACCGGTTCGGTCACGATCTCTAGTAAAGGCGTACCGGCACGATTTAAGTCGATACCACTGGAGGGCTCGCCATGGGGTCCAATAAAATCTTCATGCACCGATTTACCAGCGTCTTCTTCTAAGTGAGCACGGGTTAGTTGAATTAACTTGCTCTCGCCATTAAAAATAATTTCTACTTGACCACCCAGCACAACAGGAATTTCATACTGGCTAATTTGATAGCCTTTAGGTAAATCGGGATAAAAATAATTTTTGCGGGCAAAAATGCTGCTGGGCGCGATGGTTGCGCCAATGGCTAAACCAAAGCGAATTGCATGCTCGACCGCTTGGCGATTTAAGACGGGTAACACCCCAGGCAAAGCCAAATCTACTGCGCAGGCTTGGGTATTTGCAGGCGCACCAAAATGCGTGCTCGCGCCACTAAAAATTTTGGATTGGGTTTTTAATTGCGTATGCGTTTCAAGCCCGATGACCACCTCCCATTCCATTACGCCACCTCGCTCGGCTGCCGCAGGTGCCAATCACTAGCCTGCTGATATTGATGGGCAATTTGCAAGAGACGGGCTTCGGAAAAATAATTACCGATCAGTTGCATACCAATGGGGAGGTTATTTTGATTAAAGCCACAAGGCACACTCATTGCTGGTAAGCCCGCTAGATTGGTTGATAAGGTATAAATATCGGCCAAATACATTTGCAAGGGGTCTTGGGTTTTTGCTCCCAAAGGCCACGCCACATCGGGTGCAACGGGCCCCAAAATGACATCACAGTGCTGAAAGGCTGCCTGAAAATCGGTGGCAATAATGCGCCGTATCTTTTGCGCTTGCAAATAATATGCATCATAGTATCCATGGGATAAAACATAGCTGCCAATTAAAATGCGCCGCTTCACTTCTGCGCCAAAACCTTCGCTACGTGATTTTTTATACAGCTCTTGTAAATCAGAATATTGCGCTGTGCGATGGCCAAAACGCACGCCGTCAAAACGACTTAAATTACTCGAGGCTTCAGCCGGGGCAAGCACATAATAAACAGGGATAGATAATTTTGTTTTGGGCAAAGTGACGGAGCATAAAGTGGCGCCCAAGGCTGCTAGCTGTTCTGCTCCCGCTTCAACTGCCTGAGCTACTTCCGGTGCTAAGCCTGCAGCAAAAAACTCCGTAGGCAAACCAATGCGCAAACCACTTAACGGTTTCGTTGCATTTTTAATTTGCGGCTCACTCCAGCCTTGGTTCAAATAACGGCTATAGTCTTCTCCCGAATCGGCTAATGAAGTGGAATCGCGTCCATCATGAAATGACATGGCACTTAAAAGCCACGCGCAATCTTCTGCGCTCTTACCAATGGGGCCCGCTTGGTCTAAGGAGGATGCGTACGCAATCATGCCGTAGCGCGACACCCGTCCATAGCTTGGCTTAATTCCCGTTAACCCACAAAGTGCTGCGGGCTGACGAATCGAACCACCTGTATCGGTGCCTGTGGCTATCGGTGTTAGCCCCGCAGCAACAGCTGCTGCTGAACCGCCTGATGAACCTCCTGCTACGCATGCAGGATTCCATGGATTAAGCACCGCGCCAAAAGCCGAGTTTTCATTCGAGGAGCCCATTGCAAACTCATCCATATTGGTTTTACCCAAACAAACCATGCCGGCGGCAGTAGGATTTTGCTCATCGGGCATCCCTAGACGGGCCACCACTGCAGCATCAAATGGGCTTTGATAATTTTCGAGCATCTTGGAACCCGCGGTTGAGTGCCAGCCCCGAGTGACAAAAACATCTTTATGCGCCACTGGGATGCCCGTTAAAGGACCGCCTAATCCGCTTGCTCGTAAGGTGTCGGCGGCCTCTGCCTGCGCCAAACTTAAGGCAGGATTAACATCTAAAAATGCATTCCAACGGCTACCCTTGGCGATGCGCTCTAAAAAATAGCTGGTTAACTCGCGGCTAGATACCTGCTTAGCCGCTAAAGCCTTTGATAACAAGGCCACTGTACTAACATGCCAACTCATTCAAGCACTCGCGGCACGAGAAAATAGCCGTCTTTTTGAGCTGGGGCTGAACGCATATTTGCCGTCCGTTGATCGGTTTCGCTCACTTCATCAGTACGAAGCGGTTGAGCTAAGTCGCGTAAAAAAAGAATCGGGTGAGCCAGCGGCTCACAATTGCTGGTATCCACTGCTTGCATTTCAGCAACCAAAGCAAAAATTGCCTGTAACTGGGGCAAAAGTGCCTCAGCCTCAGGTTCGCTCAATTCGAGCCTAGAAAGGTGCGCAATGCGCTGGACTTCATCGAGTTTCATTGGGCGCTAGGGTATCATTCTTCTTTATCTTCATTAACTCGACTATTTTCCCACTTCCATTATGTTTGGTCTGATTCGTAACTATTTTGCCAATGATCTCGCAATCGATCTTGGTACGGCAAATACTCTGATTTATATGCGCGATCGGGGAATCGTACTCGATGAGCCTTCGGTAGTTGCAATTCGCCAAGAAGGTGGTCCTAATGGTAAAAAAACCATTCTGGCGGTAGGTACTGAAGCAAAAGCGATGATAGGTCGTGTACCTGGCAATATTGAAGCTATTCGCCCCATGAAAGATGGGGTCATTGCTGACTTCACCATTACTGAGCAAATGCTCAAACAATTTATCAAAATGGTGCATGAAAGTAAGCTATTCAGACCCAGCCCGCGCATTATTATTTGCGTGCCATGCGGCTCAACTCAAGTTGAGCGGCGAGCCATTCGTGAGTCGGCTTTAGGCGCTGGTGCATCACAAGTTTTTCTCATTGAAGAACCCATGGCTGCAGCCATTGGTGCAGGCCTTCCCGTGGCTGAAGCGCACGGTTCAATGGTAATAGATGTTGGCGGAGGCACCACTGAAGTTGGGGTAATGTCCTTGGGTGGCATGGTTTATAAGGGCTCTGTTCGCGTTGGTGGCGATAAATTTGACGAAGCCATTGCCAACTATATTCGCCGCAATTACGGCATGCTTATTGGCGAACAAACTGCAGAAAATATTAAAAAAACAATTGGTTCAGCTTTTCCTGGCTCAGCCGTATTAGAAATGGAAGTAAAAGGTCGTAATTTGGCTGAAGGTATCCCGCGCAGTTTTACGATTACTAGTAATGAAGTACTTGAGGCGCTGACTGACCCCTTAAATCAAATTGTGACTGCAGTTAAAGCGGCGCTTGAACAAACCCCTCCTGAGTTAGCTTCCGATATTGCGGAGCGCGGCATGATGCTCACTGGTGGGGGCGCCCTCCTGCGCGACCTCGATCGTCTTCTCTTAGAAGAGACTGGTTTACCCATTCACATTGCAGAAGACCCCCTTACCTGCGTAGCTCGTGGCTCTGGTATTGCGCTCGAGCGCATGGACAAGCTGAGCGGCGTTTTCTCGCAAGAGTAAACAACCGTTTATTCGGTCAGAGCCTTGCAACATAGCGCTCCGCCCCTCTTTAAACAGGGTATTTCAGCCCTCGTCAAACTACTTGCTTGTCTGGCAATTAGCTTAGCCTTGATGATCATGGACTTCCGTTTTAATACGCTAGATCCGGTTCGTAATCAAATCAATTGGCTCTTGCGGCCACTTGAATATGTCAGCCTAACGCCACGCTTGTTTTTTGATTGGACAAGTAATTACTTTACTACCCGTAGCGAGCTCGAACGTGAAAATCAAAGTATGAAGCTACGTCAATCTGAATTAGCATTACTTGCTACTCAGGGCGAATTACTTTTGGCTGAAAATCAAAATTTACGACAACTACTCAATTTCCAAAAACAACTCACTTATAAAACCTTGCCAGTTGAAATTTTATTTAATCCCCCAAATCCCATTTCACAACGGATCGTGATTAATCGTGGCAGCAATGATGGTTTGAAAGCAGGGAACCCCATTGCAAATGATGCTGGTATTTTGGGTCAGGTTGTACGAATTTATGAAAACTCAGCTGAGGTGTCGCTACTTGAGGATCGTGATTTTGCTATTCCTGTTCAAGTGGCTCGCAACGGTTTGCGGGCTGCGGTGTTTGGTACGGGTCGCAGTAATCCCTTAGAACTGCGGTATTTACCAGTTGCTAGCGATTTAGAGGTGGGCGATATTCTCTTAACCTCGGGAATTGATGGCACCTATCCTCCTGGGTTTGCGGTCGCCATGATTACCCGCATCGAACGCAATTTAGAAAAAAACGCCGCAAATGTATTTTGTGTACCGATTGCCCCAGTCAATCGCTATCGCCATGCACTGGCCTTGCTGTATGAAACACAAGGCGATGCTAAACCAGCCCTACAGAAGTCCTCTAGTAATCCAACGGGCCAAACTAGTGATAACGCAGGCTTTGCTCCCGGTCGCCGTCAAACCCGCACCAAAGGCATGCAATGATCGACTTTCAAAGCGGCTACATCCTCCGTCCAGTAAATCGTGGATTTATCTATGTCAGTTTATTGTGCGCTCTTTTACTCAATCTTTTACCGCTGGGCAACTACGCTTGGGTACCCGATTTTTTAGTGCTTGCGCTTATCTTTTGGAATATTCATCAACACCGCCTGATCGGGGTTATATCTGCATTTGCGCTAGGCTTACTGATGGACGTACATAATTCTGATGTATTAGGAATTCATGCTTTTAGCTATTCCCTAGCGGCATATTTAGCCGTGACTTGGCACCGCCGCATTATTGCCTTGCCAGTAGTTTCGCAAGCACTGCATATAACCCCCTTATTTTTATTAGTAGCCCTTTTTCCCCCACTAATTCATTGGCTCTTAAGCGGCACGATTTATTGGTGGGCAATGGGTAGCGGAGTATTACAAACCTTGATTGAGGCACTACTTTGGCCGCTTGCCACCCGCATACTGTTGGCACCGCAACGTCGCCCGCTGCATGTTGACCATACTCGACCCCTTTAAATTTTAAGTATGGGCGCGCTTAAAAAACCCGATTTAGGCTCCTTTCAAGAGCGTATCTACATTGCGACGCTATTTGTTTCTTTTTGTTTTTTACTTTTACTCTCTCGACTAGTGTGGTTGCAGCTTTTTAGTCACCATAAATACTCTACCCTAGCTGAAAGTAATCGCATTGCAATTGTGCCGGCACCAGCTAATCGCGGCTTACTAATCGATCGCAATGGGATTGTCATCGGCCGTAACTATTCAGCCCTAACTTTAGAAGTGAATGCTGGCGAAGTTCAAGGAAATATAGATACCTTAATCGACTCTTTAGCAAAAATTGTTTTAATTACGCCGCGCGATCGTAAAAATTTCAAACGTTCTTTGGACGATTCTCGCAACATGGGCACCATTCCCTTGCGCTCGATGTTAACTGATGCTGAAACTGCCCGCTTTATGGCAAATCGTTATCAATTTCCTGGGGTTGAAATTCGGGCGCGCAGTTTCCGTGAGTACCCTTATAACGAACTTGGCTCGCACCTCATTGGTTATATTGGTCGTGTATCGCAACGCGATAAAGAGCGCATGCTAAGTGAAATAGAAACTGCGCGTCCCGACATTAATCCTTATGCACTGCAAGCATCTTTTTTATCTGGCATTCAATACGTCGGCAAAATTGGCCTTGAACAAAGTTATGAGCCAGTGCTGCGAGGTACCCCAGGCATTGATCAAGTGGAGATTACTGCAGGTGGTAAACCCGTGCGGACCTTGGCCAGCTTTCCTTCAACTCCAGGGAAAAATGTTGTTCTTTCGGTAGACATTAAATTACAGTATTTAGTAGAGGAACTGTATGGCAACTTTCGCGGTGCCTTTGTCGCCATTGAGCCCGCTACTGGCGATATTTTGGCTTTTGTTTCTAAGCCCAATTTCAACCCCAATGATTTTGTTGAGGGCATCGACTCCGTCACTTGGAAAGAATTAAATGAATCGAAACAAAAGCCGCTTTATAACCGGCCTTTAAAAGGCATTTATCCGCCAGGCTCTACCTATAAGCCCTTCATGGCTTTAGCAGCGCTTGAAAATAATAAGCGCAAGCCTAGTGATGCAATTTCCGACCCGGGCTATTTTAATTTTGGCAATCACACTTTTAGGGACGATAAAAAAGGGGGCCATGGCATGGTCGATATGCAAAAATCGATTGTTGATTCTTGCGATACCTACTACTATACTTTGGCGCGTGACATGGGCGTCGACATGATTCATGACTTTATGAAGCCCTTGGGTCTTGGACAAATTACTGGCATCGATTTAGAAGGTGAAAATCGGGGCATCTTGCCTTCAACTCAATGGAAAAAAGCGAACTTTAAAAAACCTGAGCAGCAAAAATGGTATGAAGGAGAAACCATTTCTCTGGGTATTGGTCAAGGCTATAACACCTTTACGATTTTACAATTGGCGCATGCGCTAGCCAACATTGCTAATAATGGGGTTGTGATGAAACCGCACCTTGTTAAGGCGATTGAAGACCCTTTTACGCGGCAAAAAGAATTAACTACCCCCAAAGAAAGTTATCGTTTGCAATTCAAGCCAGAAAATATTGAGGTCATTAAAAAGGCCATGGTTGAAGTAAACCGCTCTGGAACCTCTGCCGCCGTCTTTAAAGATGCGGCGTACCAAACTGGGGGAAAAACGGGCACTGCGCAAGTATTCAGTCTCAATTCACAAGAATATAAGCATACTGCAACCAGTGAATATTTACGTGACCATGCGCTATATATTGCATTTGCACCTGCAGAAAAGCCGACTATCGTGATTGCCATGGTGGTGGAAAACGCTGGCTTCGGGGCCCAATACGCAGCCCCAATTGCCCGTAAAGCACTTGATTATTATCTTGAAGGCAAATGGCCAAAGGGGGTTCCTGAATGGAAAAGGGCGCCTTAAAAAAATGGTTTAGCCAATTCTTTTTTGGCTTTGACCGCCAACTTGGTCTGATATTTTTAGGTCTCGCCACCATTGGCTTCATTACCTTTTTATCCGCTAGCCAAAATACTGCAGTACGTATTGAAGATGAAATTCGCAATTTTTTCTTGGCCTTCATCCTAATGTACCTAGTTTCTCGAATTCCACCGAAATGGCTCGAAGTTGCTGCGGTCTGGGTTTATAGCATCGGCATAGCGCTGTTGCTGGCAGTAGCAGCATTTGGCTTAATTAAAAAAGGGGCGCGGCGTTGGCTCAATCTTGGCGTGGTTATTCAGCCTTCAGAAATTATGAAAATTGCCATGCCCCTTATGCTCGCTTGGTATTTTCAAAAACGCGAAGGTGTACTGAAAACCTGGGACTATGCCATAGCGGGCTGTTTATTGGCTTTACCCGTCTTCCTGATTGCCCGACAACCCGACCTCGGTACTGCTTTATTGGTCTTTGCAGCCGGCCTCTATGTCATTATTCTGGCGGGCTTTCCCTGGCGCTGGCTTATCCCCGTGGTCGTAGCGGCCGTTATCGGTATCATTTTAATTATTATTTTTGGGAATACCATTTGTACTCCCGAAATGATTTGGCCCCTAGTTAAAGAGTATCAAAAACATCGCATCTGTACTCTTTTAGACCCTTCTAGCGATCCTCTTGGCAAAGGTTTTCATACTATTCAAGCAATTATTGCGATCGGCTCAGGCGGTCTTTTTGGCAAAGGCTGGACTATGGGTACACAATCACACCTTGAATTTATTCCCGAAAAACATACCGATTTTGTTTTTGCGGTTTACTCCGAAGAGTTTGGCTTAATTGGTAATATTGTTTTACTGGGTTTATTTTTTGCCTTAATTAAACGCGGCTTGGCTATTTCAGCAAGTGCACCAACCTTGTTTACCAGACTGCTGGGTGCTTCGATTACCTTAATTTTCTTTACTTATGCATTTGTCAATATTGGTATGGTAAGCGGCTTGCTACCTGTCGTTGGCGTACCATTACCCTTTATTAGTTATGGTGGCACTGCTTTAGTAACCCTTGGATTTGGTGCCGGAATTCTGCTGAGCATTCATCGCCATCGCCGTTTAGTGCAAACTTAAAATTTCCTTTTCAGCCATATATTAATTGGGCTTGGGCTTAATGAAGATAAACCAAATGGCAATAAAAAAGCCCGGCTAGCCGGGCTTTGCTGTAGACAAACGAATTACTTCTTACGCTTATTAACAGAATCTTTAAAGGCTTTACCAGCAGAAAACTTAACAGTTTTAGCTGCGGCAATTTTTAAAGGCTCGCCCGTTTTTGGGTTACGTCCCATGCGTGCAGCACGCTTACCAGATGAGAAGGTACCAAAACCAATTAACTGTACTGAGTCACCTTTAGTAACTGCTTTAATAATATTTTCAATTGATGAATTTAATGCAAATTCAGCTTTCGCTTTTGAAATTTCGGCATCGTCAGCAATTGCTGCGATTAGTTCTGCTTTGTTCAAGTGAGGCTCCTTGTGGATTAGGTTGCGCACAACGCGCTAATAGGATTTTAACCACAATTTATTACAAAAATAAAGTCAATTCGTAAAAATTCCTTATAGGATCGACCCTGAGGGCTAGTCTAGTACAATGAGTTCAGTAACAAAATATTCGGTCTCGCCAAAACAACTAGTCGGCAAGCCAATGTGTTGTTCGTACTTTAAAGCAACTTTTTTACCTAAATTTGCATTAATTTTCTGTGCTACTGCATCATTCCGTACGGTAAAAAGGAATTTTTCCGACATCGTTCCGGGCATCGAAACCATTGCTAATTCACCTTCCCAGGTTTTGCAAATAAAGCCGCGATTCGAGAATTTTTGAACATAGCCAGCTCGCTCGCCACTAGAATAGCTCCAGTTCAAGGTAGCCCAAGTATAGGCAGCCAACAAGCCCCCTATCACCAGGAGGGGCAAAAATAGGTATTTAAATAGCTTGTACATGTGTTTCTTTCATTTCTCTTGGTAATTTAAAAGTACTTTAAACTTTACTCTATGTCGACCAAAACTTCAGATAAAACCCTTGAGCAGCTATTTATAAATAATCGCCAATGGGCTGAAAATCGGGTTAAACAAGATCCTAATTTCTTTAAGCGCCTTGTTAATCAGCAGGCTCCTAAGTATCTCTGGATTGGCTGTTCAGATAGCCGAGTACCTGCTAACGAGATCGTTGATCTTCTTCCAGGCGAGCTCTTTGTCCATCGCAATGTAGCTAATGTAGTGGTGCATACCGACCTAAATTGCCTCTCGGTTTTACAGTTTGCGATTGATTTACTAAAAGTTGAACATGTTTTAGTCGTTGGCCATTATGGCTGTGCTGGTGTGCATGCTGCACTTAGTGGGCGACGCGTGGGGCTTGCTGATAATTGGTTGCGCCATGTAAAAGATGTAGGGCAAATGCATGAGCGCTATTTAGGTGAAGCGGTGCCAACTGCAAAAAAACAAGATCGCTTATGTGAACTAAATGTAATCGAACAAGTTGTTCATGTGTGCGAAACAACCATCGTACAAGACGCCTGGTCGCGTGGACAAGATTTAACTATTCATGGCTGGGCTTACCGCTTAGAAAATGGCCTGATTAACGATTTAGGTATCACCGTTAGCGACCCTGCTGAACTGGCGATTGCCTATGCTAAGAGTCTCGCACGCTATCAAGCCGAATAATAAAAAACGTGGGCCTGCCATTTTAGGCTTTGCTCTTTTAACTCTTCATTTATTTTCTGCCATTACTTTTATGGAGCTGTTTTGAGCTGGCTTAAATCTGTACTGAATCATCTGCTAGTAGGGCTTTTAAATGCTTTAACCTATTTACCCTATCCGGCCTTAGTTCACCTAGGTTATGGTTTAGGGTGGCTGGCAGCGCATATTCCAAGTGAACGACAGCAGGTTGTTAAGGCTAACTTACAACGCTGTTTTCCAGAGCTTAGTTCGGTAGCTATTGCCTCTTTAGCCATTTCGCATTGGCGCTTATTAGGCCGTAGCTTATTAGAGCGCAGTATCATTTGGCGCGGCTCGGTAAAGCAATTGAGCAAAATGATAGAAGTACGAACAGCAGTTGATCTAGCGGACCGTAAACCCCGCATTCTAGTCAATCCGCACTTTGTCGGCATTGAGGGTAGCATTATTATTAGCGCCCTAGCCACTGAACGCAATTGGCCACGTACTTCGGGATTTTTTCAGCGCATGAAAACCCCCTTCTTTAATCAAAAAATTATTACTTGGCGCAATCGCTTCGGGGGAAACTCGATTGAACGCGAGGGCAATATGATTCAGTTGATTCGCGAAATACGCGATGGTAATTTTGTGATTATTGCTCCTGATATTGATTTAGGTCTTAAAGACTCGGCTTTCGTACCCTTTTTTGGCATCCTCACGAATACAATTACGGCTGTTTCCCGTCTAGCACAAGTAACTAAGGCCGAAGTTTGTATTATGAGTACGACCTTAAAAGCGGATGAATCGGGTTATCTTTGTGAAATTCGTGAGCCCCTAGTTGACTTTCCTAGTGCCGATATCAATGCGGATACTGCTTTTTTAAATCAACAAATTGAAATCCTAGTACGTGAGCGTCCGGCAGAATACTATTGGGTGCATAAACGCTTCAAAAATAGGCCAAATGGTGAAAGCAGTTTTTATTAGGCTTTATCATGAGGGATGACCGAGCGCATTGGATTATTTGCTGACTTACACAGTAATTTAGAAGCTTTTGAAGCTTGTATGGCTCGCGCGAGCGAGCTTGGCGTAACCCGCATGGTCTTTTTGGGTGATCTCGTCGGCTATAACGCTGATCCCGTTGCCATACTAGATCGCATTGGCGATCTCATTGCAGCCAAAAAAGCCTTGGCGGTACTGGGTAATCATGATGCCGCCGTCTTTGAGGATTACAGCAAACGTATGAATAAATCGGCTTGGACTGCGATCGAATGGACTCGGTCCCAATTATCTACCCAGCATATTCATTTCTTAAAAAATCTCCCCTTAATTTTGCATGAGGAAGAAATTTGTTTTACTCATGCTTCCGCTCATCATCCAGAAGAGTGGAATTACATTACCGATAGCCTCAGCGCTTGGAATTGTGTTGAAAGCTCTGGCAAACCCTACACCTTTGTGGGACACGTTCATGAGCAAGCACTTTTTTACCAAACTGCCGTTGGCAAATTATTGCGCTTTGCACCTCAACATAGTGATCCGGTGCCAGTATGGCGCTATCGCCGTTGGGTAGGTATTGCGGGATCCTTGGGTCAGCCACGCGATGGCATTGCTCAAGCCTGCTTTGCTATTTTTGAGCCTGCAATTGAAAGTCTTACTTTTCACCGTGTGCCATACGATAACTACAGTGCCGCCGAAAAAGTTCGCTTAGCTGGTCTGCCAGAAGATTTGGCCAACAGACTGATTACGGGCAGATGATTCATGACCGCGCTGACAACACCTGCAATAGAGGCAGTTGATGATATTTTTCAAGCAGGCAAAATTGTTGATGGGTTTTTATTGGGCGAAGAACTTCATCGTGGTGGCATGGCAAGTCTCTACTCAGCAAAAAAAACGGGGATTGATTTTCCGATTCTGTTAAAAATCCCGCGCGTAGGGCGTGATCAGCCAGTTGAAAGTCTGGTTGCCTTTGAAACCGAATTAACTATTCTTCGTTCTCTTAAAAGCCCTTTCATTCCTCAATTTTTGGGTGCTGGGAATATGGCTACTCGACCTTATATTGCGATGGAACAAATTCCTGGTCGCGCATTAGAAGAAGCCATCAAAGCTGGAAAATTATTTTCAATTCCTGAAGTGATAAAAATTGGTGTCGATCTGGCAAATGCTGTGCAATCTATTCATGCCCAGGATGCAATTCATCTCGACCTAAAACCCGATAACATTTTGCTGGATGATAAGGGTAAATTAACCCTAATTGATTTTGGCCTGGCACATCATGCCCGTTATCCCGATTTACTAGCAGAAGAAATGCGCAAAGGCGTTGGCTCTGCGCCTTATATTTCGCCAGAACAAGTCATGGGTGTACGTGATGATTGGCGAAGTGATATTTTTTCAATTGGCGTCATTCTGTATGAATTATTAACTGGGGAATTGCCTTTTGGTAATCCCCAAACCATGAGGGGGTTGCGAAACCGTATGTGGGAGGAGCCCTTACCACCGCGGGCGCTGCGCAAAGAAATTCCTCGCTGGCTTCAAGAAGTAGTGCTGCGTTGCATAGAGCCTCGGGCTGCCGATCGCTACCAAAGCGCCGTCCAATTGCGCCAAGCGCTACTGCATCCCGAGTCCGTTAAATTAACTGAAAGGGCTGAACGAATTGAGCCTCCCAGTCTTTGGGGGAAAATGAAGCGCTGGTTTAGAGCCTCAGGCTATGAGCCCTCGCCCTGTCCATTACCAAGTACTGCTATCCAGCATGCACCGCTGATTATTGCAGCGCTTGACACCCGTCAAGGTGATGCTCTTTTATTGGAGCGGATGCAAAGCGCAGCAAAAAATCTGCTTTTTGCTGCTCCCGAAAGTCGTCTCATTTGCCTAGCAGCCATTACAGGAACCCCAACTTATGAAGGTAATAAAGAAATTGAAACGGCTAGCGGTATTATGCGTGGCCATTTAGTGCAATTAATGGAATGGGCTAAACCGTTAAAGTTACCTCCCGAGCGAATTTCGTATCATGTCGTTGAGGCCTTAGATCCTGCCAGCAGAATAGTAGAGTTTGCTAAAGATAATGATGCTTCGCTTATTTTAATTGGCGCCTCTCATAAAGCCCCCAATCTCGTTACGCCATGGCGAACTGCGATGACCAAAATTGTTGAAGAATCGCCCTGTAGTGTTCATATTGTGCGCACCTAAATGAATCTTGCTAATTCGCCTCCAGAAAAAGTTCGGGTTTCCAAATTACTATCTGAGCTGGGATTATGCTCACGACGTGAGGCGGATAACTATATTGAACAAGGGCTGGTGACAGTTGATGGTGAGTTGGTAGTGGAGCTTGGGACGCGCGCATTTCGACACCAAAAAATCGAGCTTCGGGTGGCAGCCCAACGACAGCAAGAGGCGCGTATCACTGTTATTTTAAATAAGCCAATTGGTTATATTTCTCATTTAGATGATGCTCAAGCTTATGAACCGGCTGCCGCTCTCATTACTGCGGAGCATTATTTTGCCAATCCACTTGACCCCCAACGGGATGCACACTTTAATACCCGCGGTCTTGCCCCAGCTGGTCGTCTTGATATTGATTCTTCTGGCATGTTGGTTTTAACCCAAGATGGTCGTGTCGCTAAGCTTCTGATTGGCGAAGATAGCCCAATTGAAAAAGAATATCTCGTGCGTGTTACCGGCAAATTATCGGCCGCCGGGCTTGAGCAACTCAACCACGGCTTATCACTCGATGGTCAATTACTTAAACGCGCTAAAGTGAGCTGGCAAAATGAAGATCAATTGCGCTTTGTTTTACGCGAAGGGCGTAAAAGGCAAATTCGGCGCATGTGTGAACTCGTTGATCTGAAGGTAGTTGGATTAAAACGAATTCGAATTGGGCAAATTAGCTTGGGGCCCCTACCTTTAGGACAGTGGCGCTACCTCAAAGCGGGCGAGCGGTTTTAATTTCGGTTGTCCTTATACTCTCACACTTATAATGAGCGCTGTTCTGTTATTCCATAGATAGCGCCCCATCGAAACACTTTCATCCAATAGCACAGCCGGAGAAGTTCAGCGACGCCGTAGCTTTGCCATTATTTCCCACCCCGATGCGGGGAAAACAACGCTGACAGAAAAATTGCTGCTGTATGCAGGCGCAATTCAGATTGCTGGCAGCGTTAAAGCCCGCAAAGCCAGCAGGCACGCAACTTCCGATTGGATGGAGATTGAAAAGCAACGCGGTATTTCGGTAGCCAGCTCTGTTATGCAAATGGAATATCGTGATTGCATTATTAATTTGCTAGATACACCTGGTCACCAAGATTTTTCGGAAGATACCTATCGCGTATTAACAGCAGTCGATTCTGCTCTCATGGTTATTGACGCTGCGAATGGCGTTGAATCACAAACCTTACGGCTATTAGAAGTTTGTCGGGCGCGTAATACGCCCCTAGTAACCTTTATTAATAAAATGGATCGAGAAGTAAAAAGTCCACTGGACTTGATGGATGAAATTGAAACTGCCTTAGGTATGGCGGTAGTACCGTTTACTTGGCCAGTTGGCATGGGTAAATCGTTTGCAGGAGTGATCGATATTGCCCAATCTAAAATGCGTTTATTTAAAGCGGGCGAAGATCGGGTTTCCGAAAGCAGTAATACATTTATTGATATTCATGATCCTGAATTAAAAAAACGGCTTGGCAGTGATTTAGATGAAGCGCTTGCTGCAGTCGATTTAATTCGTAATGCGATGCCGGCATTTGATCGTGCAGCGTTTTTAGCTGGCAAACAATCTCCCGTTTTTTTTGGTTCAGCAATTAATAATTTTGGCGTACGGGAAATTCTCAATACTTTAGTTGAGCTTGCACCAGCACCCGGCTCGCGCAAGGCTTTGCAACGCGAAGTAGAGCCTGCCGAGCCTAAATTTTCGGCGATGGTGTTTAAAATTCAAGCCAATATGGATCCTGCGCACCGCGACCGAGTCGCTTTTCTGCGCATTTGCTCTGGCCACTTTAAGCGCGGCATGCGTTTAAAAATTTGTCGTAATGGTAAAGAAATCCGCACCAATAATGCGCTGTCTTTCTTGTCTCAGCGCCGCGATATATTAGATGAGGCCTTTCCGGGCGATATTATTGGACTGCCTAACCACGGCTTACTGCGTTTGGGCGATAGCTTAAGTGAAGGTGAAGAATTGCAATTTACTGGCCTGCCCTTTTTTGCACCAGAAATTTTTCGCATGGTTGAATCGGCCGATCCAATGCGTTCTAAACAATTGCGTATCGGTCTAATGCAGTTGGGCGAAGAAGGTGCAATTCAAGTTTTTCGTCCCATTGCTGGCGGCCCGATGTTACTGGGTGCTTTTGGACAATTGCAATTTGAGGTTGTCAGCCATCGCTTAAAAAGTGAATATGGGGCAGAGGTGCGCTTACTGCCTGCTCGCTTTAATTTAGCCCGCTGGGTTAGTTCAGATGACCCTCTTATCCTCAAAAAATTTATTGAAGAAAATTCCCACCGCATGGCTGAGGACGTCGTTAATGCGCCCGTATTTTTAGCGGCGCATAAATCTGAACTTGATGTTGCCCAACAACGCTGGGAGTCTATTCGTTTTCATGCTTTACGCGAACATGCGGGCCTGGTTTATCAATCTGCACTGGCAGGATAAGGCGTTGAGTTATGCGCATTCTGTAAATTAGGCGCTGCTTTTAAGTCTTGCCCTAATGATTGGCCAATAAATATTAATTCCTAAACCTGCTATCACTAAAGTAGCGGCGGCAATTTTCCAAAGTGGCAAAGGTTCGCTCAAGAAAATTGCGGCCGAGCCGATTCCTAAAACGGGAACTAATAATGAAATGGGCGCAACAACTGCGGCTGGATGGCGGGCTAAAAGCCACGCCCAAGCGGCAAACCCAAATAAGGTATTGCCCCAAGACTGCCATAAGATAGCAGCCCATAAGGTGCTGTTAAGGCCGCCTAAACTAGCCTGTATTAAATCCCACCCTTCAAAGATCAGCGAGAGAATAATTAAGGGGATAACGCTGAAGATACTCGACCACACTACATAGGCGAGCATATTGACTTTACCTGCGTTACGGCTAACCGTGTTACCGATGCCCCAAGATAATGCTCCCAGCAAGACTAAGGCCAAACCTAAGAAATCAGTATCTTGATCAGTATGGCTTGCAATGATGCCTAATCCAATGAGGCAAACCAATAAAGCAATAAATTGAAATTGACGAATCTGCTCACGCGCAAAATACATGGCTAGGCCAATAGTAAAGAAGGCCTGACTTTGGACAACCACGGAAGACAGGCCCGCCGAAATATGGCTTTGAACAGCAATATATAAGAGGCCAAATTGACCAACGCCAATAAAAAAACCGTAAGCGGCTAAGTTTAGCCAGGATACTTTTGGTTTGGGTAAAAAAAAGATCGCCGGCAATAAGGCGAAGACAAAGCGTAAGGCGGCGAATAATAAAGGTGGCAGAGTAAAAAGTGTGAGCTTAATAACCACAAAATTACTGCCCCAAACGGCCACTACTGCGAGAGCTAAAAGAAAGTGGCTAGTAGGTAATTTTTCATTACCCATTCAATGGCTTTGACTGAATTAACTCTGCTAGCCGCTGGGCCAGCATCATCGTGGGCGCTGCTGTATTACCCGAGGTAATAGATGGCATAGCAGCAGCATCGGCTACTCGTAATCCGTCAATTCCTTTAACCCGTAATTCTGCATCTAGGACGGCTTGTAGATCATCCTTTGCGCCCATCTTGCATGTTCCCACTGGATGAAAGATTGTCGTGCCAATATTACGAGCAGCATCGATTAGCTCAGCCTCACTTTGAAATTGCATGCCCGGTTTATATTCCTTAGGTTGAAATGGTTTAAATGCTGAACTACTGATAATTTTACGGGTTAAAGCTAACGCTTCAACTGCAACTTGGCAATCTGCTGGAGTAGATAAATAATTAGTGATAATTGTCGGCGCTGCATTGCAATCTGTTGAGCTAATATGTACGCTGCCCCGAGAAGTCGGTCTTAAATTACAAACGCTGGCAGTAAACGCATTAAAGTCATGTAAATTTTCACCAAATTTTTCAAGCGATAAAGGTTGCACATGGTATTCCAAGTTAGGGCGCTTTTGTTGCTCTGAACTATAAGCAAATGCGCCTAGTTGTGAGGGTGCCATTGCCATTGGACCTGTGCGCCGTAAAAGATACTCCAACCCAATCAACGCTTTTCCCCACAGCGAATTGGCTTTAGTGTTCAGTGTGGCAATACCCTTAATCTGATAGATTAATCGCAGCTGTAAATGATCTTGTAAATTTTCACCAACCCCTGGCAAGTCGGATTGCACGGGAATGCCTAATTGTTGCAGATGTTTGCCGCCACCAATACCCGAGCGCTCTAAAATTTGTACACTGCCAATAGCGCCTGCACATAAGATTACTTCTTGCGCACAAGCGACGCTGTGCAAGCGCTGGTCTTTGATAAACGTTACGCCCTCGCAACGCTTAGTAGAGGAATTGATGATGAGCTTTTGTACCAATGCTTCAGTAATGACCTGAAGATTCTTCCTGCTAGCAGCATCTTTTAAAAATGCGCGCGCAGCGTTCAAGCGCCAGCCAGACTTTTGATTTACATCAAAATAGCCCACGCCAAAATTATCTCCACGATTGAAGTCAGCACTTGCAGGAATGCCCTGCTCTTGCGCTGCCTCCTTAAATATCTCTAAGATCGGCCAATTTAAACGCTGGCGCTCGACCCGCCACTCGCCACCAACCCCATGCCAAGTATTTTGGCCGCCAAAGTAATCTTCAAATTGTTTATACCGCTTTAGGCTTGGCTGCCAGCCCCAAGCTGGTTCGCCAGTTTCCTGCGCCCACGATTCATAATCGGCGGCCTGCCCCCGCATATATATCATGCCGTTTATCGAAGAAGAGCCGCCTAAAACTTTGCCGCGTGGATAAATTAAACTTCGGCCATTTAAACCTGGGTCGGCAGTAGTACGAAAGCGCCAATCGGTACGGGGGTTATCAATACAATATAAATAGCCAACGGGAATATGAATCCAGAGGTAATCATCTTTTTTGCCGGCCTCTACGAGTAATACGGAAACTGTAGGGTCTTCCGTCAGGCGTTTAGCCAGCAAGCAACCGGCACTACCAGCGCCAATTATGATGTAGTCGTATTTTTTATCATTCATGCAATAAACTTCAATTTATCAATTTAAGGCTGAATGGTTAATCTTGTTTTTTAAAATTAATTACAGTTAAAAATATTAACAAATTGACTTTCGTTTTCTTTAAAAGACGCTTTTTTGCCGTACTTCACGCAATACGCATTGGCTTGCTCCGTTAACTTCTCCATCGATTCAGTGCCGCTACTAATTAAAGTAACTTGATTTGAGTTCGATGCATTAGTGACGATATTGGCACAAGCAGTCATTCCAAGGGTAATAAAAATGGGCGCCAAACTCATTGTCATATTTTTTTTCTGATTCATTTTGTAACCGCCTTAATTTTGATGATTTTGCTTAATTTTAGCTTGTGCGCTCTTAGGCCTGCTGGCTTTGCTAAAATTGGTCGTTGATTGTTGTAAAGAGAACCAGATTAATTAATCGAGGCAAGGTATGAGGAAATTGAGCAAAAAAGCTAAGTTAACCATTGGTTGGACCGTGTTAATGACAGTAATAGGTACCGCAATCTTGCATCAGCTGGCTTTTTTCTTATTGGGATGTGTTTCCATTGCCTTATTGCTCATCGCCAATCAAATGGGTAAGCTTGACTAATTTCGGCTGGGCACGAGTAAAAAACCAATTGATAAAACCAGCAAGCCTGCGATTACGCTAGCCAACACATAACTGCCTGCAACTAAAAATTCTTTTTCACGAATTAAATAAAATGTTTCGAGTCCAAAAGCAGAAAAAGTTGTAAAGCCGCCCATGATTCCAGTAATTAAAAATAAACGCGACTGGGAAGAAAATAGTTCAAATTTTAAAATGAGTCCCGCTAAAATTCCAATCGCTAAACAGCCGATCACATTGACTAAGAAAGTGCCTAAGGGAAAGCGCCAGTTAATTGTTTGATAAAGCACAAAGCCACTTAACTTGTAGCGGCAAACCGAACCAACGGCGCCGCCGAGAGCAACTAAGATGATCGGGTGAAGGGTTTCAAACAAGGGGTAAGTTCGCGAGTAGGATTAGCATAGGTGCAGTATATAAAAAATATTATTCAGTCTATTTTTTTTAATATTTCAATTAATCCGCTGGCTTCATAAGTTGGTGGCGGCCCGATTTCTTCAAATGGTAGCGCATGTCGATTCACCCAGAAGGTGTCAAATCCATACCAGCCAGCGCCCACCACATCCCAGGCATTACTAGAAACAAATAAGACCTCCTGCCTAGCTACTGGAAAATGATCTAGTAACAGTCCGTAAGTTTGGGGGGCTGTTTTAAACAGCCTGATATCTGCGACTGAAATAATTTGGTCTAAATAAGGGGCCAGATGATTACTTTCAACAGCAGTGGCAAGCATCTCTTTGCTACCATTCGACAGGATTGCGCTTCTGATGCCAGCTGCTCGGAGGCCCTTTAGCACTTCTGTGCTTTCGGTAAATGCTGCTAATTTTGCATACTGACCCATTAATTGGACTTCCTGTGCCTGCGAGAGCAGCAAACCTAAGCGCTTGCAACTATAGCGTAAGGCTCGGGCAGTAATTTCCCAAAATGATAAGTAATAACGACTCCCCGCAGGATTAGGGTCACTGATGGTGACTAGGCGGGTATATTCAATTTGCCGTTCGCGCCATAGCTCTGTAAGTTGCTTGCCCTTAGCGGGGTAAATTGACTCAGCCAGCTGACTAATCGAGTAAACATCAAAGAGGGTGCCATAGGCATCAAAGGCAATTAATTTATACATCGGTCTATTTTCCTTGAAGTGGCCTACTAAATGCTATTATTCTCGCCTGAGATCACCATTCTGTGCCCCCATGGGGGAATTAATCAAGCCTAACTTCCCAAGCTAGCCTTCCTTAAGTCATCGCTAATTTTATTGAGGGCTTTTTTATGGCTGTTGGACAAAATCAAAGAACTAGAAAAAATGATTCTATGCTCACTAAAACGGGAAAACCCCGCTTAGGACCACTGAATCACGCGCAATTAAGCAAGTTGATTGAATCATCAACTAAACCTAAAGACAAAAATAAGTTGGCTCGTGCGCTTGCTAAGCAAAAGCCATCAGCAGCCACGCTTGCTGCTGCTGCAAAAACTGCCAGTGCTGCCGCGGCTATTGAGGCTGTGCAGCCCGCCGCAGAAGCCCCAGTAGTAGAAGTCGCGCCAAACCCAGCAACCGAATAAATTTCAAATTGTTGATAACCTAGTTACAAGCTAAATAGGTTTTTGAATTATTGGTAATCGAATGCTTCGCAATTTCAAGGAATTGCTGCTGTAGGTCGTTTTTAATATAACTGCTAATGATAAAATTAGGCACAATAGTATTGGGCTCAATAATACTGCGGTAAATAAAATTGGTTCCTGTATCTTCTGGCTTTATGCGCCAAGTGCCTTTAAACATTTTAGCGTCGCCAGCAATTTGCTTAAAATCTGCGCCTGCATAAGGTAACTCGGTGTATTCAATAGTTGTTTTGATAGTGATCGAAAAAAATAGAACTGATTGGCTAATCGTGCGATTGACAATGGCCACTGAATCCGATTTACGTGTTACCTCTGACTCAAGAACGCCAGGAATTTTTTTGGCTGCAGCGTAATCAGTTAAATATCGATAAGCGTCACAATTATTTAATGGAGTCTTAAAACTGGCGTTAATTTCAAATAAATCCCCAGTATTGCTTACATTCACTTTGACTTGATGATCGAAACTCTGCGCTAAGGCAGGCGGGCATATTGCCCATAGTAACGCGATGAAAAGGCTGATAATGAGTTTCATATTAAGTGCGTTTAGTGAAAAGTTTAAATATTGATGCAAGGCCTTTTATTTTAGGCAAGAATTTTAGTTTCTGCTTAAGTCATCAATTTGGCTGCAAAGTAAAATCATGATTAAACTCCATGAACTGAGGTGAGCTTTAATATTTACAAAGTCTAGATTTATTTGGTTTAGTATTTAATTAATACAAAATAAGGTTAAACATGAAAAAGTCTCTTTTTGGCATCTTTTTACTAACGGTCTCTTTTGGCGCAATTGCTGCCTGCCCCGGATCTCAACAGTCGCTTATTATTGCTGGGGAAAATATGTGTGGCATGGTTAGTCCAGCTACTGGCAAGGGCATTAAAGCCGGCGCAATTTCTATTACTATGCCCGCCGGCCCAGATTCCCAACTTTATAAGCTGCATAAAAATCAGTTAAATAAATTAAAGCCGGGAATTTTTAAAGACTATGTTGAAGATCTCAAGAAAGATGAAATTCCTGTGGGCGTTTCTCATGCTATTAGTTCAGTAAAATTTGCTGCAGACAGTTTGCCACAATACGCCAACAAAACTTATGACTGCGACCTGCCCCATATCAATGAAGCTCCCAAGGGCAATGTCTCTTCAGCTATTTTATTAATTCCTAACTGTGTACTAGCAGCCAAATAGTCCGGCCTAGCCGACAAAGCCGTGCTTAATGATTAGACTACACCGTGGCCTTTGATATAAGTTTCAAGATATTTAATTTGATCGCCCTGTTGGCTAATAATATTTTTTACAATATCGCCAATGGATACCACTCCAACTACCTGATTCTGCTCCAGAACAGGCAAATGACGGATGCTACTTGAGGCCATCAAACCCATGCAATGATCTAAATCATCATTAAGACTAACTGTAATCAAGTTTTTAGTCATGATTTCATGAATCTGAGTAGTTTTTGGATTTAACTCAGGCAATAAAACTTTAATTGCACAATCACCTTGGGAAACAATGCCTAGTAGACTCTTGCCCTCAATTACCAGAACTGCGCGTACTCGGTTATTGCGCATTAATTGTAAAGCCTCGCTAACGGATGCGTTTGGTTGTACCGAAATAATGACGCCAGATTTTTGCTCTAAACAACTTTTAACGCTTGCCAAGATATTCTCCTTTTAGTCTTGAGATAAATGCCAATAGAGCTACATAAATACGCCCGTATTAGTATTTGCCATTTGCTAACTTGTTGCGTAGTATTACATAACTCCTATTATTATTAATGGCACCTATTATTATTAATGGCACCTATAATTAGAACGATATACTTATTAAATCTGTAGTTAAGTTCATTGCGATAAGGAAAAAAATGTCAGACCATAATCAAAAAAATAATCTCGTCGATGAGAGCGATTCAGCATTTTCACTTGAAAATATCATTGAAAAATTTATTTTTAATAGTCGCTGGATTCTTTCTATTTTTTATCTTTTTTTGGTGCTTACCTTGGTTTTGGTGGCGATCAAATTTCTCCATGAGTTTCAGCATTTTGCACTTAACTTTTGGGCAGACTCTGAAGCGAAATTTTTAACGGGGGTACTTTCGCTGGTAGATAAAACCCTGCTAGCAAACTTATTGCTATTAGTTATATTTTCGGGCTATGAAAATTTTGTTTCCGTGATTGGTGTTGCAAGACGTAGCACTGATCGCCCTAAGTGGATGGGTGGAGTTGATTTTGCCAGCCTAAAACTCAAGTTAATTGGCTCGATTGTGGCGCTTTCAGGTATCAATCTCTTGGCTGCATTTTTAGAGATTGAAACCACCGATAAAGTAGATTTAGCTTGGCAAATTGGCTTGCATGTGGTTTTTCTATTTACTGGCGTGTTATTTGCCCTATCAGAAAAAATTGCAGCACATGCTGAAGGTCATCACTAACCCCACTCTTAATTACGGCTTTCTTGAAACGCTATTTGTTTAAGGTGCTTTATACCCAAACTGTATTAAGAGCTCTTGGGCTTTTTTACTTTGTAAATATTGGTAAACCTCTTGAGCTAGCGGAGTTGGATTTTTAATTAATACCATGCGCTGTTTAATTGGCCCATATAGTTTGTCATGAATCACGAGGTAATGGGTTTCTTTAGTAAGCGCTGGTGACTGCGCTAAAGAGAGCGCCGTAATACCCATATCGGCTGCTCCGGTAAGCACAAACATCGCTGCTAAAGCCACATTATCGGCAAAGACTAACTTGGGTTTTGCTAATTCCCATAAGCCCATGGCCTTTAAATACTCCTCTGCAGCCCTACCGTACGGCGCAAGCTCTGGTTTAGCCAGTGCTATTTTATTGGCTTTATTTATGGCTTTTATAAGCCCCTCCCTGTCG
Organism: Polynucleobacter sp. IMCC30063; assembly: GCF_021395235.1. NCBI lineage: Bacteria > Pseudomonadati > Pseudomonadota > Betaproteobacteria > Burkholderiales > Burkholderiaceae > Polynucleobacter > Polynucleobacter sp. IMCC30063. The sequence continues at coordinate 205,707 of NZ_JAJVCQ010000001.1, forward strand.
CCCGTCAGTGATATTCCTGATGAGTTGTTTGCAATTAGAACAATTTTGCCCTGGGCATAAATTTTGCCTTGATCGACTGTTTTCCCTAATTTATATAATTCAAGTGGATATTGCTCATCAGCAGATATAAATAAATTAAATGGTGCGCCATTCATTATTTGCGTGGTGAAATGTCCTGATGAACCATAAATAATTTTTAGTTGATCTAATTTAAGCGCTTGGTTAGCTGCCAGAATGCTTGTAAATGCTTCTTTCAGATTTGCCGCTACTGCAATAGTTGTTGTTTGGCTGCGTGCCACATTGCTAATAAGCAATAAACTTATTAAAACTATTATCACTTTGGTGTGTGGTTTAATCATTAATGAAGTATATTCTTCTCCTGAGTTAAATTATCTGGCCTTGGCATTCTATGCTCCCAATTCTAATTTCTATACAACGCATGATGGTAGCTAGATGGCGCTTAATAATTTCTTGTTTAGCAGGTTTTTTTATTGCCTTTTTTTTGCTACCTTCGCTAAACTTAGATCTAATTTCTCGCTATATTATTGGCTGGAATTTATCAGCCTTGCTCTTTGTTTTATTCATTATTCATTTAATGTTTAGTGCAAATCACACTTCGATACGTGCCCGCGCCTTAGTTGAAGATGAAGGGCAGTATTTAGTCTTAGCCATCACGGTTGTTGCAACCATTACTGCCATTGCTGCAGTTATTGTAGAGCTTGCTTCAATTACTGAAATTCATGGTAACGCTCGTTTATGGCATATTGCTTTAACGATTTCCACTATTCTTGCCACTTGGATCTTTACTCAATTTATTTTTGCCTTGTACTATGCTCATTTTTTTTATCTTTCCCAACCTGATGGCAAGTTACAAGAGGGCTTAATTTTCCCTGGCACTCCATTGCCTGATTACGCAGACTTTTTATACTTTTCTTGTATCATTGGCACGTCGGCTCAAACTGCTGATGTTAGTTTCTCTAGTAGCGTATTACGGCGCATTGGTACGATTCAGTGTATTTTGGCCTTTTTTTTCAATACGACTATTTTGGCGCTAACTATTAATATTGCTTCTGACTTAATTTAAGCCGACTATTTCTCAAGCGTCTGCTTTATTTTCATAAATAAAATACAAAGCGCAAATGTTAAGGTAAAGCCATTAGCTAAGATTAATGGCCAATTTTCTAGGGCAATGCCGTATACGAGCCACAGAGAAACGCCGCCGGTAAAAATGATGTACATGCCTATTGAAATTCCCGCCAGATCTTTAGTGCGATATGATTTAATCGCTTGCACTAAAAATGCGGCGGTAGTTAAAAATGCGGCAAAGTGCCCTATTGCTTCAATATTTATCATCCTGCCATTGATTCTATTACACCGCTTGCTGCCCTAATTAAGAATCGTTTTTTTTGCAGTAATCTTGGCAATCGGTTAAACAGCTTTCTGTATTTTCGCACCAGCTGCGCATAACTAAACCCTGTACGCTTGTCTTCAATTCTGCTGACCTGTTTAATTTGTGCGCTTGCGCGGCATTTTTTTGACTACTGGTGAAGCTAAAGATTTTTTTTATGCTGCTTAAGCTGTATTTATTTTTGCCCATCATGACCTTCTCCATTCGACCTTTTGATTACCTTAAGAATGGTATTTTCTACTATTGATCAATTGATTATTTGATCTAAGTCAAAAGATTGTCTATATTTAAGGAATTAGGCTATTTTTATTGCTTCTATGGCCTTGGTGATCTGCTTTAAATAGGTATCGAAAGGTAGCGATTGGGCTAACTCAAAGCCGCCCTGTGCCAGCTTGGCAGCTAGCATGGGGTCTTCCTGCACTCGGCGGATAGCTTTTTCAAGTTCAGCCAAGTTGCCTACTGGGTAAAGCAAACAATTCACTTCGTGTTTCCAACCAATCTGCCTATAGGGGGCTAAGTCTGCCATGACCACAGGAATTTTGAGATCCGCTGCCTCGAGTGGTGCCAATGGAAAGCTTTCATCTCCAGATGGAAAACAAAATAAATTAGCCTGCGCTAACTCGGCATTAATTTGTTCATGGGGAATGATGCCAACCCACTCATGGCACGGTAGTTTTTGGTTGATGTAATGTGTAAATTCTGGGCCAAATGTATGAGCATGCTGTAAATCGCCAATGAACTTACAAATAATTGAAGTGTCTTGGGCCATCTTTTCAATTACGCTAGCCAAATCTGCTTGTCGTTTTCTTGCATATACCGAGCCTACATTGACGACTCGAAATGTAGAATCCTTTATAGGGTACTGTATTTCTGTTGCCGCCAAATAAGAAGGTGTAATACCATTCGGTATTACCGCAACTCTATTTTTTTCTAAGCGGTAAATAAAGCTACGAAACACTTCCAGCCGTTGCCAATCAGTTTGAAAAATAATTAAGTTGAATTTTGCAAAAAGTCGGGTTAAGTCACCCGCGGTCATGGTTGAATTGTCAAGCCAGGTTTCACCTTCATGAACCCAAAGGACAACTGGAATACTAGCATTTAGTCGGTCGATTTGTGGCGCATCCAATAAGGTATTAATGAGGACAACATCATAATTCTTAAGGTCGACATTTTTAACTGGCTGAATACCATTTTTTTTAAAATCTGCTTGATATAACACTTCCATTACGTCATTCACTGCGGCAGCTACTGTCCAACCTAATTCATTAACCCAATAATGAATAGTTTTATTTAACATTATGGCTGCACCATCGGCACCGTAGCTGTGGGTTAAAGATAAAATTTTCATGGGCTTGCTTGGGTTGTCTCTATATCAGCTGGGCTTAAATTAGCTCGCGCGCGCTCGAACATTTTATAAAAGACACCTTCGAGGTGTTCAGTAAATAATTCAGTATTAAATAATGGTAAGTTTATTTTATTTGCTAATAATTTTTGTTTTATTTTCAGGATTTTTTCAGGATTATTGCCATACTCAATGGCTAAAGCTTCGTATCTGATTTGGTTTTCTGCAATTAATTCTGGCAAACCCACGGCCTGCAAAAGACTGGCTGATACCCTCCCCGGGAAGGTTGTACCTTGCTTTGTCAACAACGGTAAACCAGCCCATAAGGCATCACTAGCTGTAGTGTGAGCATTGCAAGGTGAAGTATCTAAAAATAAATCCGCTTGTTGATGACGAGCAAGATGCTCTGCAAGGGGTAAGCGATTCGCAAAAATAAGGCGTGTTGGGTCGATTCCCTGCGTCTTGGCTGCATTACATAGATTTTCTTTTGCTACTAAATTATCGGCCAGCAGCCATAAAACGCTACCCTTTACTGCGCGCAAAATATTCATCCACACCGTAAATATTTCTGGGGTAATTTTGTAATTATTATTAAAGCAACAATAGACAAATCCGGATACTGGCAAGCCTAATTCAGCTCGTGAAAACTCGCGGTTAGCAATTACGCGTTTAGCATCATTAACTTGGTAAGAGTTGGGGAGGTAAGCGATTTTCTCATCATAAAATTGCTTGCTACTGGGAGGTATTACGACTGGATCGGCGATGAGATAGTCAATATAGCGAGCCCCGAGAGTTCCTGGAAAACCTAAAAAATTGACTTGTATGGGACTAGGTTTGTACGCAAAAATGCCTTGCCGCCCTTTGCCAAAGTAGCCATTTAGGTTGACTAAAATATCAATCTCCATTTGTTTGATTAATTGCGCCGCCTCTAAGTCTGGTAACGTGCGAATATCAATTAGTTGATCAAATGCTTTTTCTAGGCGCGCACGAATTTCGCTACTGTCGGCAACACCATTATCAAAGGCAATAATTTCAAACTGTTCTGGATTATGATTTTCATAGAGGCCTGTCATTAAAATTGATGTGGCCTGCTCTCTAAATTCTCCACACAAGTAGCCAATGCGAATTTTTGACTTAGGTTCTTTTTTTATGTTTTCTGCAATTATTGTCTGGGCGGGATAAAAATCGGCTGCAAATATTTCGGCACATAGCTGCAAATCGTGTTCTGATTCTGTAAAGGCCATTAATCCAAATGGCTCGGCAACTTTATTTCCAGCAATTAGTCCTGCATGAATGTTGCTATATAACTCATCTAACCCCGTCCATTCGCAAATTAACATTTTGTGGTGCAGTAAAATTCCGAGCAAGAAATTTTCTTGGGGATTGATTTGGTACGCTTGGGTATAAGCTGCTAGCGCCTCTTGATATTGTCCTAATTCACTTAATGTCTTGCCCTTATTAAACCAAGGCTGGATAAAACTAGGTTGAATCGAAATTGCTTTCTCGTAGCAAGTTAAAGCCTCGTTACTTTTGCCCAAATGATCTAGGCATTTTCCATAATTAACCCATGCATTCACGTTATCAGGTGCCAAGCGAGTTGCTGTCTGATGGTGTTGTAATGCCTCGCGATCATGTTGGGAGTCGGAAAGGGCTTTGGCTAAGTTGTAATGTAGTTCACTATCGTTCGGGGTAAGCTTAACTGCTTTTCTAAAATACTGAATTGCTTCTGCATGTCTTTTTGCTAAACCACACACTACTCCCATTAAATGCAGGGCAGCGCTATTTTTAGGTTGCGCACGGATAAATTGCTGCAATAACGATTCTGCACCAATGAGGTTGCCATTTTCTAATGCCATGATGGCTTGATAAAACAGCGGATGGGCTTGAGGATTCACTAATCTATTCACGTCAATTTATTCTGTCATTATTACAGCTGCAACCTTTATTTGGGCTGAAGCTGTTATTCAACCAAAGCTAATGCTTCGATCTCCAGCAGAAAACCATAATGCAGTTCAGATACGGGAATTACAGCTCGCGCTGGCAATGCTGTGCCTGCCCAATTAGCATAAATAGTATTAAAGAGAGGCCAATTACTCATATTAGTGATATAAACCCGCACCTGAACTAGCTTGGAGATACTGGTACCAGCGGCTTCGAGTGCGGCCTGCAGGTTGGCAAGCACTTGATTGGCTTGTTCCTCAAAGCTAGCGGCATTCAATTGCTTACCTGCCGCTGTAATCGGTAGCTGCCCCGAAATATAAGCGCTACCATTGGCAACGACAACGTGGCTGTAATGCCCACCAGGAGGCGCCATCGTTTTAGGATTGCAATACTTTATCTTGGCCATTAGCAATTACCATCCATAAAAACGCTGCCATGCTGGGCCAATAACCTGCTCATCATTAATTGGATAGTAAGTCGGAAATTGTGCTCCAGTTGCACATGCATGATTAGGCAAAATGCGTAATTGTGAGCCCACTGGAAAACGAGCGGCGATCGTTTGATTGCTGTCTCCCTTTACTTGACTGAGGATGCCATGCTCTTGATTTGCGGCAATGAGTTGATAACCCTCAATTACCTTACCGTTTACATCACAAATTTGCCCATAGCCATAATCGTTAGCCTGTTTTTGCGTTCCTCGATCACGACTCATTGCCATCCAGCCTGCATCTACAATTGCCCAGCCTTTATCAGCCTGATGACCAATCACGGTAGTTAAAATACTAAGTGCAATGTCGTCTAACGAACAAACGCCTACGTTAGACATGACTAAATCAAAAAAAACATATACTCCCGCTCGTACTTCAGTTACACCCTCGAGCTGCACTGCTGATAGTGCAGTTGGAGTGGAGCCAATACTCACATTTGGGCAGGGTAGGCCAGCAGCACGTAGTCGAGTTGCTGCATGCACACACAAGCTGCGTTCTTGCTCAGCAAGGATTTGCAGGGCTTCTGGGGTATGAAGATCATAGCTTGAGCCAGCATGGGTCATTACACCGCCTAAGGTATTTTCTTGCTGATTCAATATATGGCCAATGCTCAGTAATTCATCGCTCTGCGGATTAATGCCAGAACGATGCCCATCTGTATCAATTTCAATCCAAACTTCAAAGGAAATAGAGTGGGCCCTTGAGTAAGCAATAATTGCAGCGGCAGACTCAGCACTATCAGCAATAATTTTTAGTGCACACCCCTGCTGTATAAGTGAAGCTGCTTGCTTCAGCTTAGGCGCAACCATGCCTACCGCATACACAATATCGCTGATACCAGCAGCAAAAAATTGCTCTGCCTCTTTAAGGGTAGAGACGGTTATTCCTTTGGCCCCAGCAGCTATTTGAGCATGAGCGATATCAATACATTTAGTGGTTTTTACATGCGGCCTAAAGGCAACGCCTAGTGTATTCATGCGTTGCTGCATCGCTTGAATATTGCGTGACATCCGCGCTGTATTTACTAATGCAGCAGGTGTGGTCAGCTCATGAATTTGCATTATGCAAGTTGCCGCCTTAAATAGCTAATTACCCAAGCTGCATCGCTATCACTTGGAAATATGGGATAGTGGACCGCTTCTATTACGCCATGATTAGCAATCAAAGTTACACGCTTTAAAAGGGTCATTCCTGCGGCTACAAAGGTCGGCATGTTTAATGCTTTTTGAAATTGATAGTTCTCATCACTCACAATCGGAAAAGGAAGATGCAGCCTTTCAGCCATTTCTTTTTGATATTCTGGGGTTTGCACGCTAAGCCCAATTACTTTTGCGCCAAGCGCTTTAAGTTCCTGGTAATGATCTCTATATGAACAACTTTGCGGGGTACAACCCCTTGCTCCTGGAATTTGATCCCAGCCATCTGGCAGGGCAACATTGGGTTGCCCTGTCATTGGGTAGCAATAAATAACTAACCTGCCTTCGCTATCGTCTAGCGTAATCGACTCACCATTCGTTGCACTTAATGTGACGGCTGGCAGCCGCATTCCTGTTAAATGACGGCTAGCGCCATCATCTTGAGGTATCGGCAAATCGGGGGGAAGTTGACTATAGTTCGATATTGAAATATTCCCTCAAATTACGCTTTTGGCTTCATCCGATAAAAAACCAATAAATCATTTCTTTGAACGGGCTCTGCTAAGTCAGCTTGAACATCATTTAAGAAGGCCGCAAAGTCAGCGGTATCTTCTAGTGAAGCTGCATCAGCGGCATTTTCCCAAATACCAAAACCTTCAATATTATTTTGTGCTTGATTGCCCATAATAATGACGTCATGCAAATCGGGATGATGCGCCATTACTTGTTCTGCAAATTGATGATAGCGTTCGCAGACTTTTGTAAATGAACCTGGCTTTGATTTTAGTGAAATGTGACCAACATGTGACATAAATAAACTTTCTTAAAATTAGTAATTTAAATTCTTGGGGGGATTCAGTGTAATGCTGAGCAATTACTATACTACAATGCGCTTGGTTTGCCTAAAAGTATTATATTAGCCGCCTCATTTCGCATATTTACTTAATTCAGCAAAATCCTCTTCAAAAACTTCGCCAATTTCTTTATAAATTAGCTTATTTTTAGAATCTAGGATTAACAATACCGGCACTCCGCGAATTTTCCCAATGGCTTGGCTTAGTTCTGGCGTCATCATTGCCGCCGAAAAGGTATAGCGGTGTTTGCGCATATATTCCTTGGCAATTACTGGCGTTTTATCAATTGAAATAGTAATAATATGCATTGACCCAGGAGGTATTCGTTTAGTAAAGTTTTCTAAGTAGGTGTTTTGACGTTGGCAAAATGGACACCATGATGCCCACAATTGAATTAAGGTGTTTTTGGTATTATTTTTGGGAACTTCAAAATAGGTCCCGTCTAAGGTTTGAATTTTTTGTAAGGGCAATGTTTGACCAATCTCAATTGCCATTGCCGGTCCGGGCATGGTGATGCTAAATACCAAAATGAGCCTGGCAATAATTAATTTGGGTAGTAGTTTTCGCATTTACGGGAAAGCAAGGCAGTTGACTTTATTGACCGATGACTATTAATTTACTCTATATGCTGACTTATTTTCATTTTGGCGATATTTCATCTTGTTATTTATTATGCTTAGCTAGCCCACAAATTCAAGTGATTTAATGCTTCTGGGCTTGGCGCAGCATCGATCAGGAACGAGAATGCCTGACTCTAGCCTTATTTAAAATTCTTGGTGAGTTGTTTTCGTCTTCTTAGTAGATGCCAGATTATGCTCACATGTATCGATATGGCTATAGTAATTCCAAAATATTGAAATGCGTCATCACTATGCGCATTTTCCCGATAAATTGTATAAAAGCCCAAGGGCATGAATAAAACAATTGCGGTAATAAGCCCAGGGTTGTAGGAGCGCAGAACGAATCCGGCCAAAATATGAACCAACGCATTTACTAAAACAAGATAAGTGGCTATTAATCCATAGCCTTGATTTACATAAAAAGCCAGATAAAGAGAAATAGCAATAACTCCCCACACTCCAAAAATATTGATTACAAAACCTGCTTTATGAGTTAAGAGGTTCTTGCCGTGCCCCAGATGATTATTAATAAATATCCTGAAACGATCATCATCCCACTCTTCATACTGGTGCAGCATGTAGACAGGTAGGGTTAAATAGAAAAGCTTCAGTTCGGTTGGCCAGCCTAAAGTTAGTATTGGCATCAACAGAAGCATGAGCAATCCGGCCAAGAGGCCGCCATAAACCCAATTTGAATATATTCTGCTCATCATCAAGCATCACCTTACTACAACTATAAACAACAGCCAAGTTAAAAATTTACTTGAAGAAGGTTTTGGGAGGCCAGCGTGGCATTAAACAGTGCCGAGGTGCCTGAGTTAAGCCATAAAATTCTAGATTCTTTTAATCAATGCTTGAAGAATGATCTCGTAAATGTAGAAAAATTTTCTTGCCAAGTTCATTTAAGGCTAAAGAAATTAAAGCGGTAAAAGCGCCCGTTATGAATGCTTCTGTAGTTACTCCGCTATAGTGACTTGGGTGAACATAATAGTCAGCTATAAAGCACATGCCCCCAGTAATACCAGCCACCACATATTTATTGCCAAGCCAACGTTGCGTAAATATGGAAAGAAACAGAACACCAGCGCCCGTAATAAAACCGGTCTCTACTGCCTTTTGAAGATGCCCTATAGTTGCCAACCAAATATTACCCTCAACCATGACGAGCAAGCACGCAGGTGAAGCTTCGCAAAAAGGGGTTATAAACATCTTTAATTTTTCTTTAAGCATCCCTAAACTCTCAAGTATTCTTCGATATGTAAAGGTATCACAACTAAAAAGGAATGCCAAAGATGTCTTACTCTATTTCTTAGCGTTTTCAGATTCAGGCATTGCGGTAAATAGTAATGTAAACATAATAAGGACAACAAAACGAAAAGCTGCTTCTACGCCATTCCACTTCTCGGATTGCCACATACAAAACCATTCACCACCAACAACAATAAAACCAAAAAACCACAGCAAAAAACCAGTCAAGCAACCAAGATAAATCCAATTTTTGGCCCTATTAAATGCCAGCGGGGAATTCATATTTTTGAGTAGGCTAATAGCGCCTATTAACAACAGAAGGCCCGTTAAAAACTCGGCAAATATGATTAATCCATAAGCAAGACTCCAAACGAAGGGATCAAGAATAGCCCGGTACCTCAAAGTATTATCTGGAAAAACAGTATCCATAGAAAGGGTGTGCCGAACAAAAGCGTAATTAGAGCCGTAGTCCGCCAGATTATTCAAGCAGACTAAAAGAGCGAAAATAGAGAGCGACAGGCAAATGATAATTTTAGAAATCCGAAGAATATTCAACTCTGTTCACCCTGTTAATTACACCAATATTTGATTCTAAAGTATTGGCATAAAGTGAAATTACTTTTTTTCAGTGAGATTTTGTCAGGCTCGTATTCGATTGGCAAATAGTACGTCGCACTCTGACTCAAGAATGCCACCCAACAACTGGGTTTGGCTAAAGCCTCCCTTGTTGATATCTTTTGCGCTAAAGATAAATTGATCAATGCCCGATCTCTTAATCATGCCTATAGAGCTTCCAAAAACAACGCCTTGAATTCCGGCCCAAATTAAGGCACTCATACACATGGGGCATGGCTCTCCTGTTGTATACAAAATAAGATTCCCCCAATTTATATTTCCGTATTGTCTGACGTAGTTATTCATGCATACTATTTCACCGTGATAAGTCGGATTTTCGTATGTTGTATTAACGCCTTTAGCCAGGATAGCTCCATTGCTCGCATTAGTAATTACTGCACCAAAGGGATACATGGGATTTTGTAATGCCATAGCTATTGCTGCGCGCATTGCTAACTCATGCTGTTTTAGCGGAATTGCATCAAGGGTTTTGCTTGTTGGTGGAGCGGCTCGACTCATTCCAAAAGCCCCAATACTGCATAGACAAAGTAAGGCCCGGCGGCGGTTCATGTTCTTATCCCAGATAATCTCTACCTAAGCATAATAGAAAAAACTACCCTCAGGTGGTTTCGAGAATTCTTGGTGGCCCAGGGCGGAATCGACCAGGGCCGAGGATGTCTTAATCTATTTCAACTTGTAGCCAGCATGACAAGCAACGCATGCTTGTGTTGTATTGCCCAGCGCAATTAATGCGGGCTTGATATCGCCTGTTGCTGCTGTATTTTGAGCTTCAATTGCAAACTTACTGGCATTTCGATGCATAGCGGTTCCAGCTTCTTGCATACCCTTTGGCATGAACTTAGAATTTTCATATGCCCCATGTAGCTTGAGAGCATTCATACCCAAACGATCTTCTGCAAGCCGTGCGGCTTTGTCATATTGTCCCTTGCCCATCACCTCTTGTATTAGAGAGATTGTTTGCAAGTGATCGCGCATATTCGTCAAAATATGCTCTTTCATTGGCGCAGGAAAATCCACTGCAATACGGTTATCTTGAGTAGCGCTATTACCAGCATGCATCATATGCATTTGTTGCATTTGCTCCCCGTGCATCTGGTGCGTATCGGCGCCTTTATAGCCAAGTAAAGATGGATCCAACATTCCGCTAACCATGGCAATGTGCCCAAAAACTAAGAACAAAGCTACGCAGATCGCATGAATCTTGAGTTTACCCATTTGATCAAGACTTTTATTTACAAAACCAAATTCTTGCAGGGCAATCCAAATTAAAGGCAAGCCACCAATTAAATATGTTGATACCGCCACCACATCAATCACTGTGCGCCATTCACCGGCCTTAGTGATTGGCAAAACAGCAGTTGTCATCAGGTAAGCAATGATGCCAATGAAATACAAGCCTACGGTAGTGCCAGCAAAGCGGTTTAGGTGATAGACAAAACCATCAAACTTACGTGTAAATAAAATATAAAGCTCGGTGATAGCCAGCGTCTCAGCGAGCACAATTGGAATACCCATAAAGATCAACAAATTCCAAGGCTGATTATCAGCAAGTAACTGCATGTAGTGAGTCATATTCATTTGTATCTCCCGAAACTTCAACGCACAAAACCACCCGAAGGTGGCCTTGTAACAACTAACAACACTTTATAGCCTATCCGCAGTTTCTGCTGGACATCATTTGGGGGCTATGTCCTGCAGGCAAAGTAATGCCTTTTTCTTTGGCGCGCTTTTCCATCTCTGTATGTGTGGTGGTCATAATTGCTTGACGCTCTTTTACTGTCTTGGCATCAATCATCTTGTCCATCATGGCAAGTCTTTCTGATGGGGTCATCAACTCACGCATAATTTTCATGTTGGCGTTTTGCCCCATCATTTGACCTTGCATCATTTGGCTGCGCATCATGCCTGGGCCCATGCCATTTCCCGCATTCCCCATTGGTCCTGGCTGAGCATAGGCTACGGCCAATCCAAGGCTCATGACAGTAGCAACACTGATTGCGATTTTGTTTACAGTTTTCATTTTGATTTCCTATTAATTTATTTAGTTACAGCAACAACTTGACCCACTCTTACAAGCACCGCTTTTTTCTGTATTAGAAGCCTCTGTGCTCACTTGTGCTCGATAGCCATCCTCCTCTAAAGCCGCAACAATTTCTTGCGCATGTTGCGAGATATTGCCAACAACCTTAACTGCTCCACAGGCAAGGTCTACTTCAACCTTCTGCACCCCAGCAATTGAATTAATGACTTTTTCCACCTGCTTTACACAGGCGTCACAAGTCATGTCGCTTACCGTTAAATTAATTGTTTCCATAGCAGCCTCCTTTGTATGGATTCATTATTGGGCCAATCGTCTAAAGGGCGTATGATTTAGATCATATGGATATCTATATTCCTGAACTGCTAAAGGAGCTCCTGCCTAAAGAGCTACTGGGGCAAAGTCATGCCTATCATTTTGAAAAAGGTGATTACCTTTTTCATCAAGGTAAAAAGCCTGAATACATGTTTTTTATTGTTTCCGGTGAAGCTGTTCTTACTAGGACCAGTAACCATGGAGAACCCACCACCTTACAAAGATGCAACGGTGGCTTCTTAAGTGAGGCGAGCTTATTGTCAGACGCTTATCACTGCGATGCTTTTGCAACTCAAGACGGACAAGCGATTACGCTACCAATTAAATACTTAAGAGACGCACTGACTGATAGCAAGTTCTCACTTAAATGGGTGCAACTACTCAGCAAAGAGATCATGCGACTGCGAACGCAATCAGAACGTTTAGGTCTAAAAGACATTCGAAGTAAGCTAATCCACCTCATCGAGACTGAAGGTAAAAATGGTGTCTTAACGCTCCAGTCTGATTTCAAATCTATGGCCTCAGAGATTGGCGTTACCCATGAGGCTTTATATAGAGTAATTGCCTCACTAGAGAAAGAAGGATTGATGAGGAGGCAAGCCAACTCTTTGGAGTTCCTAAAGAAAAAATGATGCCGATTAGATGCTATCGCTTTAAACGACATTCCTATAATGGGTCAACCCTCTAACGCCAAAGGACCATATGAACTGGATCATTACAAAGTATCTTTTAACAGCCGGAATGATTGTATTCATCTCTGAGGCTGCCAAACGTAGTGATCGATTAGGTGGTTTTATTGCGGCATTGCCACTGATGACTCTTTTAACTTTAGTGTGGCTCTATGTAGAAAACCAACCTGAAGAGAAAATTGCTAATCACGCCTATTACACCTTTTGGTATGTGATCCCAACATTACCGATGTTTCTTTTATTTCCATATTTACTCCCTAAGCTGGGATTCTGGTTGACGATGGGTGCGTGTGTTGTAGCAACGGTTATCTGCTTTGGCCTATTTGCCCTGGCAATGAAGAGCTTTGGAATTAATCTTCTTTAAATCAAAACCATCCGCAGGTGGTTTTGAGATTTCTTGGTGGCCCGGGGCAGGAACGACCAGGGCCGAGGATGTCAAACTAAACTTTTAATTAAATAATCAATAAAGCGGAAAGTAGAAGCAAAATTAAGTTGCTATAAAAAGTTGTGGCGAAACCATACGCTCTCATGATTGGATTCTTGCCATACCCCAACCAAAAAAGGAGTCTATAAATATTAAAAGCAACTGCCAAAATGATTAGCATTGCTAAATGCGTACTTGGCAACCCCACGCTTAATCCAAACAGGGCAATTGAAAAAAGTAAAAATTGTTCATGAGTGTTATTTAAAACTTTCACATTGAGCTCTACCTGTGGATCCGAATGGTCGCCTCCAATCGCGGCGCCAAAAAATCTTAAGTAAGCCACTCGGGCAATTAAGACAACAATTGGTATGAGGCCAATTGTTATGGCTATCCAAAGCACATTAAGTCGCCCAGAAATATTTCCAATGAATTCAAATTGAAAAAGAGGCGTAACCCACCAGGAAAATAAAATGATAAGTATTGAAGTCAAAAGACCCAAAACCATCATTTTTCTAATGTAGCTTTGGCTGTTGGTAAGCATATAAGAATTATCGTTAGATTAGTGGCTGCTGTAAAACACTAATCTACCAAATTACACAAAAAAAAATCTCCTGCAGGTGGTTTTGATGTTTCTTGGTGGCCCAGGGCGGAATCGACCAGGGCCGAGGTTGCCTACATCCGCGCTTAGACCAATGCCTACTTTATTCGTAATGAGTCCACATTCTTAAGATTCGAACCGTCTTCTCCTTGCGCAAAATTTCATAAACTAAGCGATGTTGAATATTAATTCTGCGTGAGTAAGCCCCTTTTAGATCACCAACCAACTTCTCATAAGGCGGCGGATTTTGGAGGGGGTTTGCCTCTAAAATATCCAATAAGTCTTGGGCTTTATCTTTAAGACCTGCGGCAGATAGTTTCTTTGAATCCTTAATGGCATATTTGGAATAAGCTAAATTCCAAGTCACCACTTCAACGCCCTTTTACTTTTAGTAATAGGCTCAGCCATAGCGTCTTTAATTGACTCACGCATTCCTGGAATGGCCAATAGATAAAGCGTCTCCTGAATGGCACTCCAATCTTCTTCAGAAACTAAAACAGCATTTGCCCGCTTACCAGAGATGAGTACTGGCTTGTGTGACTCTGCCGTCTGATCAATCAAGCGGTAGAGATCTGCTCGAGCTTCACTTGCGGTTAATGTAGTCATGATTTCGCTCCTTTGCAATATAGTACGTAAAAGCGTACGTTTTGTCAAGTGATTATTCCACCCGCCAGCCCAAAAGAAAATAGCCCGGCAAGTGGGCTATTGCGATTCTTGGTGGCTCGGGGCGGAAGCGTCCAGGGCCTAGGATGTCCAAGCCTAGTTGGTGATACAGTAAATCCAGTTCAAAACACTTTTGGAGTAAAAAATGCCGACCTATACAGTGACTTATTCAAACACCAAACTAAGCATCGCACAAATGGAGAATATTGCTCAAGCGATTACAAAGACCCACAATGCGTGTACCGGCGCGAATACCTACTTTGCTCAAGTGATATTTCAAGAAACCCCAAGTGGCAAACATTTTATGGGGGGCAAGCCGGTCCAAGATAGCCAAATCTTCTTACATGGACAAATACGGGCAGGAAGACCACCAGAGCTAAAGGAAAAACTTATATTAGCAATGAGGGAGGCCTTAATTAAAAGCTCGGGACTAAGCAAAGATCAAATTTGGATTTACATTGTTGATCTCATTCCCGCCCAGATGATTGAGTATGGAGAAATTCTTCCGCTATCGGGCAAAGAGAATGAGTGGTTTGCCAGCCTATCAAGCGATCTTCAAATGAAACTGAAGGCTCTAGAAAAATAGCCCAACAAGTGGGCTATCGAGATTCTTGGTGGCCCGGGGCCAAAGCGATGGGGCTAAGAGAAAGACTCTACTTTTCCATCCAAAGACATAAGCCCCAGTTCTGCAGTTAATGTGGGTTGCCGAACCTTTAATTGCTTCTTAAATTCTAGCAACGCTGCCTTGTGAGTTTCAGTTTCTTTTGCGGGAGTCGCTACCGCTGCCTCACCATATGCAATTTTAGCTGCGCCACAATCACGATGATTAATCACGATTACTTTATTAATGCTATGCAGACTTTTTGAAGCATCTAAATTTTGCCAAAAGGTTTCGTGCCAAGCCTTAAAAGCTGGTGCAACAACCCCAATAGATCCTCCAGCTATCGTAAACGCGCTGTACTTTCCCCCAAGACCCTTATCATTTTCCCTTTTGTTCACTGGATTTTGAAAGCGAGGGTCAATACAAGAAAGCAGCATGGCATCATACTTTCCAGATCCAGCAATAGCGATTCCTGGGCCCATAAGCATTCCAAGACTACCCATACCAGCAATTCCACCGGCTAATCGTAAAAAATCTCGTCTTGACTTTTTAGGATCCAGCAAATCCATGCAACAACCACAAGAAAATGGTGAATCATTTAAATGATGGTGCAATTTCATAAGCTCTCCTGGAATGTATTTTGGAGCTTCCGGCTCCAGTAGATAAGCCAAGCAAGGCTTATGGGGTATTTATATCATTTTTTTAAGAAAAATGTTTACTAAAATATAAAAAATAGCATTTTTGACAAATTAGTTGCGTTTTGCCCCTAAAACTATTCCACCATTTGCAGCAAATTATGATTCGCCCAAATGATCAGGTTATCTTTCGCTAGCCGTCTATATTGAGCAGATACTGGACTGAAATTCAAAGCAAATAAGGTATTAATTGGATCAGTTTTGGATGCAAATACCTAGGCTAGGTGGGTCAGTTTTGGATGCAAATCAGCAAATTAAAGTCTTATTGGCCACATTCTTGACGTGTGAAATACTCGCAATATTTCCACATTTCCGTCCTTTATACGGTACGGGACAATATACGGATATCCAAAAATAACCAACTCCCTAGTTCCTGGGACTCTGCCGGTTCTCCCAAGCTCTGGATATTGAGCTAATTTATTAACACTTTCAATGGTATGAATTAAAAATTCTCTAGCTACTTTAGGGTTATCGTCCGCAATATACTCTGTAGCGTCATTTAGGTTTTTAGCGGCATTACGTAACCACCTAACCTGCATGCTTTTTCACTAACTTAGCAAACTCTTTCTCTGAAATGAAGTCTTGTTTGTCCGCCTCTTTTAAGGCGGCCTTAATTTCATTAACCTGCCAGGCCTCAACTTCTAAATAGCGCTCTATCGCCTCTGAAGCTAAAAAAGATTTTGTGCGTTGAGTGGCCCCTGCCAATTTATCTAGCATTGACTTTGTTTTATTGCTAACCCGTATGGTTAAAACCGAAGTTTCCATAATCTTTCACCCCAAAGAATACTTTGTATACATTATATACAAACAGGGCTGAACGCACAAAAGAAAATGCCCCGCACGAAGCAGGGCATTATTTAAATCTTGGTGGCCCCGGGCGGAAGCGTCCAGGGCCTAGGATGGTTGATCCTATTTCTAGACTGTCGTTTTAAAAGACAATTTAGTCTTGCCCAATGTTAACAAATTTGTTAATATACTTGGATGAGCTATTCCATCCTTTATTACAGCGAGCAGGTTCAAGAAGACATTATGAATCTTCCCGACACGCTTCAAGCTCGCTATATTGGATTGACCGCCAGAATGATTGAGCATGGGCCGAATTTAGGCTTGCCTCATACAGATTCATTTGGCGGTGGCTTATTTGAATTAAGACTTAAAGGTGCTGAAGGTATTGCCCGAGTTTTCTTTTGTACCATGGTGGAGCAGGAAATAGTGATGCTTCATAGCTTTATTAAGAAGACTCAAAAGACGCCTGAGAAAGAATTGAAGATTGCGAAAGCACGCATGAAGGAGTGGAAAAAATGACAACGCAGAAGAAAACAAAAATGCTTACCCATAAACAAATGGTAAGTAAGATGCTTAAAAAGCCCGCTGTAAAAGCCGCAGTCAAAGAACTTGATCGCACTGAATTTGCTATTCTTGATGAGATTCTTACGGCAAGGAAAGAGGCTGGATTAACGCAAGCTCAAGTGGCAAAAAAGATGGGAACGCAAACTCCAGCTATTGCTAGATTAGAAAGCTCTCTGGCTACCGGCAAACATTCCCCAAGCCTAACTACCCTAAGAAAGTATGCGGCGGCTTTAGGAAAGAGAGTTGAGGTTCATTTAGTCTGAGGACGTCTATATCGACTGCAATCATTTCGCCCATAATTCATAATGGCTATGTTTAAAATAAATTTGATTGATCGGTTTTACTTTCTGGGATAGTTAATCAGATATGGCATTTAGCATTGAACAGTTAGGGAATATTGACTATTTGGTCGGGCAGTGGTGTCTGCTTCTGGCTCCACTTGAAATCAAAAAAGATCTTGATTACGATTATGAAATCGATGGCCAGGCTGTAAGTGTTTTTGAAGTTCGCCCTTTGTGGCGTGGAAAACCAGGAGAGTTAACTCGACGACCGTTTGTAAAATTTCGGTATATACAGTCTGAGGCTCTGTGGCATATTTATTGGATGCGAGCCAGCGGAAAATGGCAAGCCTATGAGCCAAATCCAATCGCAAAAGATCTCAATGAGGCACTACAAGTTATTGATGCCGATCAATATGGCTGTTTCTTTGGATAACAAGCTTGGGTTAGTCACCCTAGTTGCATTGCCTTGACTATTAGCTACTCTGGAATAAAAAACAAGATTTATAGTGTCGATGCTAACTTTAAAATCATAAAGAGAGCTAGAAGCTCTCTTTATGATTCTTGGTGGCCCGGGGCGGAATCGACCAAGAACTCAGGAGATTCTCATCCTACATCTAGACTACTTCCAGCTAAGGTTCAATTTCTTATGCGAGGTGGCACAATCTCTTAAATAGAGATTAATTAGGCTTTGATAAGGAATGCCCACCTCTTCTGATACAGATTTGAAGTAGCTCACTGAATCCTCATCCAATCTAATAGTAATGGGCTTCTTGAGCATGGAAGCATATGGATTTTTACGGGCTTTTGAGAAATCATATTCTTTACGCATCTTCATCACCTTTAATAAGCTTTTGACTCTTTAGGGGTTGCCTTACGAGCCGAAATAATACGAACGACATTGCCCTCGCTTCGATAACAATGGCAAACCAAAATCACACGAAGAGAATGGCTCACTCCCAGCAAGATAAATCTGTCTTCAGATTCCGAATGATCAGGATCAGAGATTAACTTGGCACTTTCATCATAAAACACAGATTTTGCCTCTTCAAATGAAACGCCGTGCTTTTTTAGATTAGCTGAAGCTTTTCTGGGCTCCCATTCAAATCGCAATGAAATCATATGTACATTGTACATATATTAATTGAAAGAAGCAAGCCCTCCCACCCAAAAGAAAATGCCCCGCATGAGCAGGGCATTATTTGAGTTTGGTGGCCCGGGGCGGAATCGAACCACCGACACAAGGATTTTCAGTCCTCTGCTCTACCGACTGAGCTACCAGGCCAAGAAAGACTGTCTATTATACGTAAACTGTTTAACCAGTGCTCAATTTACGGACTGTAAGCTAATTCTGTCTGTCATTGTGCTTAAAACTACCTATCTACCATACTCAAATCTGCCTAAAAGTAGCTTGCGTACACGTAGCACACCGCACGTTGTTAAAAACGCCGCAAAACGTTTGGTTTGCGTAAGTGACGTTTCAAAACGACTCTTTATGCGGGGAATTTACCTTCTGCCGTAGCAGCAATGATTTGTTTGGCTTGCTTAACGTAACGGCTAACGGACGCAGCCAATATATTGCGCCTCTCAATTTCTGTGCGTCCCTCTTCCCCATATTTAGACTTTGCTGCTGATTTAACTACCCGCAACTTATCTCCCAACTGCCACACAGTTAACTTCTCCGCTTTTGGTAACCGACTATTAGCAACGTATGCTTCATACACAGTAAACGTTGTACGTAAGTTATCTATTGTGTGGTTACGGTTAATGGGATATTTGGCAGTACTTTTAGCCCACTGCTCTGCCGTACGTCCTCTTTCTGCTGTGTGGCTCTTTTTAACTAAATCCATAAACTTACTGTAGATATAGCGTTTACTCATACTCATTGGTACAGCTACAACCATTACGCTGTCACCCCACGTATCGTCCCATTCTATTTTGTTAGTTAATTTAGTAAGACTTTGTGGCAGCGGCTTTTCCGCAAACAGCGCAACGGCTTTGTCATTCCACCACTGCTTAAAACTCTCTCCCCTTACGTCACCAAAGTCTTTATATAACGCTGCCAACTTGCCCTTACCGCCCAATTCACAACACTTAATGTAGTCCTCATTTAAGCGTAAAAAAGCCCACCACCAATAGTACGGACTGCGCTGTTGGTATGTTGGTGACTTTGGCTTGTGCTTAGTGCCAAAAGTAGGGTGTTGTGCTGAAAAATGTACCTTCATTTATTAACATCCAAATAGTTATCAATTGCTTTTGAAGTGTGAGTTTTAGGTTAAAAGAGTAAAGTAATACTTATGGTTAGTGAGGTTTATTTGTTAACACTAATCATAAATCTAACTTAAATTGAAAGGTATTAAAAATGACACAAACTACTGTAACTACTGCTGTAAACACTATTGCTAACAACGCTGTTGTAACTGCTAACGCAGAGTCGTTTACAAACGACAACTCTAAAGCAATGTTAACAACTAATTCGCTGTCTTTTATTGAATTGCTTAAAAACGAGCAAGAAGTATGGGCAGACAATGCGTTTAAGAATAGCAACGACTTGCTATACGCAATTTTGGCTAAATGCTACGCAAAGTATGAAGAAATGTGCTTAGCTACAGATAATGCTAAAACGCTGCGTACACAGTTGGACGACTATATGACGCTACATAACGTAGCTGTTAACAAAAAGTCACACACACTACACAAAATTGTTAAATGCGTGTTTGGCGCAGACAGACGACGTGTAAGTGCGTACAGCATTGTTTTGCGTACTGCTAACGTTAAGCAAATTAAAAGCGCAGCTATTGCGGACTTTATTAGAAATAACGGCGGAGTAGAAGAAATACGCTTAGCTAAAAACGGCAATGCGTTAAGCGCAAAGCAAAAAGCTGAAGTAGCTAAAACTACTGTAGCAAGTGCTGTTTTAGCTGAAATTAGCAGTGAAGCTATTGCTAAGCAAGTTGACGCTGCGTGTATTGGGCAACAAGTAGTGTTTGTAGCTACGCAGCAAGCTAATGGCAAGTTTGCTATTAACGCTGTAACAAATAGCACTACGGCTGTAAATGCTGCTTTAGCTGCGTACTACAGCGCAAACAAAGACGGCATTAAAAAACAAGTGGCAGAGCGTAGCGTAGCAAGCAACGACGCACAGTTAAATGACGCTATTGCTAACGTAGCTGCTTAATTAACGACAACTATTGGGCAACGTGTAACAGCGTTGCCCTTTTTATTACAAATAAGGAGAAGTCTATGTTTAATGATTTTGAAGAGCGTTATAGCCCTAAAACGCTAAATGATATTGTTTTTCACAGCGTCAACGCAAAGCAAACTGTAGAAGACATTGTTAGTGGGTTAGTAGGTTTTCCAACTGGCGGCATTAACGGCATATTGCTATATGGCGTTAATGGCACTGGCAAAACAGCTTTAGCAAAGATACTGCCAGACTTAATAGAAACAGCACGTGGCGGAAGTAATCCGCACGTTGCCTATTACAAAATAGCGCAAGGTGGGGACAACGGCGCAAACGTAATTGAAAGTATTAAGTCACAAGCTCAATTTATTCCGCTAATGGGTACGTATCACTACTTTATTTTGGACGAAGTGGATAATTTACGCACTGAGTCAATGTCTTCATTAAAAGTAGCAATGAATACAAATACTAACCAGTGTGTGTATATCTTTACTACTAATAGGTTATCGCTAATTGAAAATGGCGTACAAGATAGGTGTGAGCGTGTGGAGTTTAATGCTGCTGCTAACGCTGACTGGCTGCCAATATTTAAGCGCATATTGGCTGACTACAACGTGACTGGCGTAACGGACGGCGACATACTTAAAATTATTAGTTACTGTAACGGCAGCGCACGTCGCATACTCAATGCCGCACGTAAGTTAGTTGTACAGCAATATAGGACTAATGGTGGGAATTTAAAATTAGCAGCTTAGTGCCGTTGTATACGCAGTCGTTTTAACACGACAAGAAAAAAGCCCACTAACTACAGTGGGCTTTTAATTAACGGGAAATTTGGCTCAGCAGTAAATTTATCTATCAATTCATTAACCATTTGATTGCTACTGCAAATAGAAACGCTGCCAGCACCAAGATTTGTAGATGTGATAATCTTTTTTTCTCTTAAATATTGGTTAATCTTCTCAATATCAACTCGTGGTTCTGGCTCTAAATCAAATCTTCTGGCATAAAAATTTATAGTTACTGTATCTCTTGCTTCTCCATCAATAACATCGCCAGTGAATGTTTTCCAAAACCTATAAGGTACTTTTGCTCGCTCTTCTGCAATATGAACAAAAGTCTCAACAAAACTAACGCCATAAAATAAGATTTTGCATTTTAATTGTAATAAAGCGTCAAAAAAACTTCCTTCTGAAAATTCACTAAAACCCACTGACTCTGAAATTGAGATTGCACTTGCGCCAATTGCAGCAACAGAGTGAAAAGGATGGCGCGCTCTATAAGCGTTTTTATGCGTTCTTACATATTCTGAAAATGCTCCCATACCATCGCAAGGGGTTTTTCTTCTATCAAATACTTCGCCACTGCAAAAGGCAAAATTAAATGTTGGAACTACTATTGTTCCTTTTTCTCCAACTGCATCTAGAAATACATTTAATAACGCCTCTAAACTATTCACATCATTATTTGGAATGAATTTTCCAAGCGCCTTTAATCCAGAGTGAACAAAAAGACAATCGCCTTTCTTAACGCCCAGAGCCAATAAACAATCCCGTATATCTTTTTCTGTATATGTGTTGTTCACAAATACCCCCTTATTTCAATACATCTGCATTAATCAGTATTTCTGCATATCTATAAAGATTTTTCATTTTTATTTTTGTTAACTTAGCTATATCTACCAAATCGTGCTTTCCATCTGCATAACTAAGCATATACATAATTGCTTTTAACTGTTCCCGATGGTCTATCAAAGAGTCACTACTTGCATCCCAAGTTTGCGGTGAATTAATATTTGGATAAAGCCCTCTCTTGCCTAATTGAATCTCACAATAAGGCTCTACTCTTTCTAGCGGTTGAAGATATTCGTGGATTTTTAGAACGTTCTCAATCTTAGCTGTAGTGCTAAGAAATTTGTCTAACTCAACAAACTCTTTGTTATCTGCTGAAGTATGGTATTCGGGATTAGAGCCATAAGTTGTTTTAGCAACCTGTCCAACTGGCAAGTTAAAGCCGGAAGAGCAATACTGTCTTTCATCGCTTCCTTCGGATGGGTCAAACTCTCTAATTTCAACTTCACCTTCTTGCTCTAATTGAAGAAATAATTTGTCTAAAGTTGAATCACCACGTCTAGATTTTTTATAGCTTAATTTTTCATTTGGCCCTCCAACGCAAGTCAGTACTAATCCTGCTTGCATTGATTTAGCAATTTCTTCACCGTGTTGGTGTAGAAAGCAAATTGAACCTATAGTTTCGGGGTTTATTACAAAAAGATAGTCAAAGCGCCTATTTTTCCACTTTGCCATACGTTGGTATAGTGCAGCAAGTACGATAGGTCCACTAAGTTCATTGTTGGCTAAGGATGGGTGGCATAGATAACTAGAAATTAAAATTAATTTTCTTTCTACCCCCCCCTTCTCATTAGCCGTATTCCCTCTTAAGTACTTAAAGCCATACTCAACAGCGCCGTCAATAAATGACGATTTAATTACTGCGTGATATTTGCCTGGCTTTAACTCTTGCCGCTGTCTATCTGTAAGACAAAATCCCCAAGTCTTTTTATAGTAAGAGGTTACATATGGAATCCAGTCTGGCTGCTCTGGAATTGAGTGAAGATTTTTATTTAATTCATCAAGCTCCATAATTTTATCAATTGGCTCAGAATAATTTAATACTTCAAGATTATTTTTCTTAAAATCTAAAATTTTATTTCCACTAGGGTCTATTAAATAAGCATCTTCAATTACCCACTCTGGAGGGACTGTCCAATCAAAAACTTTCGCCCCACTTAATGCCCTACCAATTTCAAATGGAATATATCGAGATATTATTTGGACTGACTGCCTATAGCCATCGCCTGTTATGCTTCTGGGCAAGGGAAATAATTCGTCAAATAAATTTTCTATATCGGCATTGTTTTCTAACATTTTTCTTCCATTCTTATTTCTATAAGTACCACTATAGCGCAACACCATTACTATTTTGAGATTCCCCCCCCCGCTATAGCCCGTCGTTTTAACACGACACTAAGATAACTTCTCCGCAGCCATAGTTGCCGTCAGTTTGCTGTAGTGCTTTTCTAACATCCCTACGCTTGTACCCATTTGTCTTGCTAATGTATGTAAATCTATTGCGTCGTCCATTAACGCTAACGTAGCGTAAGCGTGACGCAGACTATATAAAGTCCTTTGCTGCTTTGTTTTAGTGTCATACGTTAAGTGGGCAAAGTGGAGTAACCACTTAAATGTTGTATGTAGACTTTTAGGTTGTGTGCCGTCACCTAATCTAAACACCCTAATCGTTGTTTTACGTTTAATAGCTTCATTTAAGTTTTTAGCAATTAAGTCTTTCTGCCTAATAGCTAAACGCTCAAACGCAGCAATTCCAAAGTTTCTAACAATTAACTGTCTGCCTCCCGTTTTACCATTCACATACAAGCGTAAGTATCTTTTGCCAGTAGCTGCCTCGTCATACCAGTCCACGTGCTTCCACTGTAAATTCATACTCTCTTTACCGCAGCGCATACCCGTTGCTATCAATATCTCTACATAGTCACGTAGTAGCTTACGCATATCACGTGCTAACTCTGTATGTCCGCCATTAGCAAATTCTGGCAAGTACGCTAATAGCTTATGTACTTCTTCACGTGTAAAGCCCGCACGTGGTGTGCTGGCTTTACCTCTTCTATTCAAAAACGCAATAGGACTGTTAGCACTTACCCAACCACGCTGTACGGCTGACTTAATCACTCTGCTGTACGCACTGGCGTGTGTCATTAGCGTACTGGCTTTTGGCGTAATACCCATTTCATTATTGCGCCACTGCTCATACTCGCTCACTATTTGCTCATTAATGTTATCAACCATATAGCTACCAAAAAATGGAATAAGGTATTTGTTAATGACACGCTTGTAGTCTTTATTGGTGTGCGCCTTAATGCCCGCCTGTATTTCTCTGTCTATATCTTGTAAGCAGCGATTAGCCACAGTATCAAAACGACGGCTGACAACGGGCACTCCAATACGCTCCTTAAATCGTGCTTCGTCATACATTTCACAAGCCACTTGTTTAGCAAATTGTAGGTTGTAGTGTTTAGTAGAGTGCCTGTGCCACTGCCTATCAAATAACTTAAAGCGTACTTGCCATACATTGCTACGTGCGTGTTTATACAAAACCACTTCGCCGTCACGTAAGTAAATGATGTTGGTATTTTCTTTACTGCTTAACTTGGTGACAAACTCCCAGTTGACTATTGGCTTTGCTGGTATTGGGAATAATAGCTGCGTCTGTTTACGTCTTGTACGCATTACAGCTCCGTATACACAGTCGTGTCAAAACGACAAAGCATTACGCCAACTCCACAGCTTTACGCATTAACTCTGCGTTAACGTCTATGTATGACTGTGTAGTGCTCATTGACTGGTGTCCCGCCAAACTCATTAGCACCCGCACACCTACACCTTTATTCGCTAATGAAGTAATAAACGTACGTCTGCCACTGTGACTGCTTGCGCCATCTATACCAGCACCTCTGTACATTGTTAGAAAGTGCTGCGCTGCTGTATTGGGCGTAAAGCCACGCTCTCTATTCTTTTGCGTACCAAATAATGGTTGCTGTGGACTGCGGACAGTAAGCGTAGCAACGTAAGTGGCTAACTCTTTACGTAAACGCTCGTTAATAAACACAGTACGTGCGTGTTGGTGTTTAGTGCGCTCTTTGTCTAAATGTACCTCTGTCTTAATTGTGCCGTCTGCCCCAACAACGTCTCCTACCCGTAGCTGCGCCAATTCTCCTACACGCACACCACATAAAAATGTTGTCAAAATCATTGCTCTGTTGCGTAGTGCGTGTTTACGGGTAGCAACGTAATCTAAAACACGGCGCACTTCTTGCTTACTAAGCGTCTTTGCTTGTTTCATACACAGTCTCCTTAATCAATAAATAACTGTGTATAAGCGTAATTTCTGTTGTTTAGAAAGAGCAACCGCTTGTTGTAAGCGGTGCTCTTTCAGCTTTTTCAATGACTTACATAAAAAACTAAATACATTCACTGTTGTATGTGGTTTTCTTTTTTACTTCTTTTCACTTGCTTTGTGGCTTTTAGACTACGGCTTTGCTGTTATAGGTACAGCAAGCCCTACAAGCTATTTAAGCGGTTCTCTGCTGTGCTGCTATGTACTCCACCAAATTGACAGCGTATACGGCGGATTTAAGGTGAGTAAGCTACGAAATGGGTACGCAGCACTTAAATTTCTGCGCTGCGGATTTTTTAACTTCTTTTTTTTATCAACCCCACCACTTTTTTACTCACCCCCCATTGCTTACTACGCTAAGCAGCTAAGTCGTAATTACTGGCAAATAAGTTAGGGCTGCGCTGCCCACTACTTGCGTCCCTACAACTTTTCACCGTTAGCCGCTCTTGTAGCTTTACGTCTTTCTCCTCGTCCAATACCAATAACTTAAAGTCACCAGTATTCAAATTCATTAAAGCAAAGCCAATAACACGAGGCTTCAATAAATTATTGTCAAATCGTTTAATCCAACTACACGCTAAGTCTTTGCGCTGTGCCTCTGTCTTAATGCCCACTTGCTCATAGCACTCTTCTGCGTAAGCCAATAACTCCATATCGTTATCTGTCTTAATGCTTGCTTCCCAATTGGCGTGTGGCACTAAGTCAATTAGGTACTTAATACTTTGCTTATGTAAGTCCACTGTGCCATTCATTATTGCGTTGTGATATTGCCCTTTCCCATATGTCGTACCAAACTTTGGGTTGTTGTATAGGCGTACTGCTATTTCTGTTGTTGTCATTTCATTTTCCTTTTTCTGTTGTTGCGCTGTTGCTTCTCAGTTACAGAAGTGGCGATGCCAAAAGAAGAAGTTACTTGTCTCTGTTGCTGTCACTAAGTCGCATTACGGGTAACAGCAGTTACTTGTAACAAGTAACTTGTTTCTTTGTGTCACTACGTAACTGGCAACCAATAGCAACTCCAAAGCAACTCGCACTTTTATTTATCTAAACCAAATAAAACAGTAATAAATCTGGCTTAGAAATATGTGGTTATTAGGTATTTTGGTGAAATAGGTTGTCCATTTGTGGTGAGTGAAATTAACTTACAAGCACTCATTAACAAAAGGAGAAAGATATGAGCGCAATTGGTAACTTAAAACTAAGCAGCACTAAACGTCCAACAGCAATGCCTGCTGTACAGCTACGCCGTAATAAGCTGGCTAAAAAAGTATGGGAGCAAATTCAGTTAGCTAAAGCACAACAAAGCGGCACTACGTTTAGCGTTGTACGTCATAAAACTTTACGCAATGAAGACGGCACAAGTAGAAATGTGGAATTACATAAGCGTGTACGGCAATGGTGGTTTGTGGCGGATAACGGCAAGCTGTGCTTAAACGTCCGTTATGGCGCAAAGCTAATTGAAATTACAAAAGGTAAAAGCACAGTAGAAGTTGGTACAACAACAGAGCTTGTGCCTACATTAGAAATTATTAAGGGCGCTGTAGAAGCGGGTGAATTAGACACACAGTTAGAGCAAGTTAGTGGCGCTGTAGCTGCTGCGTTTAAGCATTAAGCGGGTAAGGGTGCTGCCATATGCGTAGCACCCACTTGCTGTCGTTTCAACACGACTACGTAAGCATTTCCAATAAATACATAAAAGGAGAAGTGCTATGCGTATGAATGAATTTATGAAGGACGAGGATAAGAATGAATTGCTACAACTGCTAAACCAATTCTTTGCCAGTAAGTTTGCTGCGCCACCAGCCCAACCCAACCAAACCTCCCAACCTAAACCAACACCCCCGCCCAATAAAGCCATACCCTCACCAGCCTCTGCCCAACCCCCACAACAAAAAGCACCACCCCCACAAGCTAAGCCACCAACCCTTCCGCAAAAACTCCACAACGTACAGCAACGCAAAATGAATGCGCTTGCTAATCGCTATACCCAGTCCGCCTTAAAGCAGCAAGCCCAACCAACTGAAACAGATAAAGTGCTGGCATTGCGTAACGTAGCGCAGCAAAAGTTTGACAACAAGTAAGTGTCGTTTCAACACGTCGCTTTATGTAAATGCGTTTATGCGCCAAAAGACGGGGTATTAGCGCTGAATATGGCTGTATAAAAAAATATTGGCGACACTGACGACAGGCATAGTAAAAATGGTTAAGCGTTGGCAACGTCACACGTTTTGAAATACGTAATTACGTTTTGCTACGCTACTTTTTATGTGAAGAAATTTTTAACGACTGTAAAAATATTCTGTGATTTTGTTTAGCAAACTTTGTAACTTACCAAACTCTAATCGCCCGCAAAGCCTTATTCTATATGGCTCTGCCGTCTTACAGGATGCTTTTCAGTCCTCTGCTCTACCGACTGAGCTACCAGGCCAAGACTCGCAATTATAAATCAATCGCCCTTATTTCTTGAGGTGTCTATCCCTAGTGCTTTGAGTTTACGGTAAAGGTGTGTCCGTTCGAGACCCGTAAATTCAGAAATTTTCGTCATACTCCCGCCCATTATTTGCATTTGATTTTCAAAGTAGGCCTTTTCAAATAGGTCTCTAGCCTCACGCAAAGGCAAATCAAAATAACTTTTTGCAATGCCGCTAATTAACTCTAATTCAGGCTGGCCGCTCGTGGCGCTGGCCGCGGCATCGAGCGCTACACCGGTTTTAAGTTGGCCCGGGGAATATGCGCCATTTGCGGCCAAAGCATCTTCTGGTTCGGGTCTTTTCAGCGATTTTTCTAATGCCTTATTTACCGTCTTCAGTAATTTTTGCAAAGCAATCGGCTTTTCTAAAAAATTCATTGCCCCTATGCGGGTTGCCTCTACGGCGGTATCGATCGTGGCATGCCCCGACATCATCACCACTGGCATGGTGAGCTGGCCACTCTTTGACCACTCTTTTAGCAATGTAATGCCGTCGGTATCAGGCATCCAAATATCGAGCAAGACCAAATCGGGCCGCATTTGCTCACGAATCGTACGCGCCTGAATGGCACTTTCTGCAGAATAAACGGTATGGCCTTCATCACTCAAAATTTCATTGAGTAATTCTCTTATACCCATTTCATCGTCAACAACTAAAATATTTGCCATATTAAGCGGGCTCTTTTGCAAGGTTCATAAATACAATGGCAACTTTGGCTCCAATCAGTATTTCGCCTTGTAAACGATTCTGAATCTCAATTTTGGCGCCATGATCATCAATGATTTTTTTTACCACCGCTAAGCCCAAACCTGTTCCCTTACTCTTGGTTGTAACATAGGGCTCAAACGCCCTTGCCAATATCTTAGCTGGAAATCCGCAGCCTGAGTCACTTATTGTGAGGCGTACTGCATTTTGTTGGGGATGGGCCCCAATTCCATAAGGTACAACACTAGTCCTTACTTCCACCAAAGCGGTATGGTCTTTACCTTCAAGCGTAGCATCTTGGGCATTTTGGAGTAAGTTATGAATAACCTGCCGCAGTTGAGTGGGGTCACCCAAAATGTCTGGGCATTTGGGGTCAAGCTGAACCTCCATTGGGCTGCCTTCGTATAAGCCCAAAATTTCCTGTATTAAGGCATTCAGCGAAACAGGTCGTAATTGTGGCAATGGGGTTTTTGCAAAATCACGAAACTCATTGACCATTTGCTTCATTGCTTGCACTTGACCAATAATAGTTGCGGTATTACGCTTCATCATTTCTTCCAACTCGGGGGTTACTGCGCCCGTTAATTTCTGTTGCAAACGCTCGGCAGACAATTGAATTGGTGTCAAAGGATTTTTTATTTCGTGCGCTAGTCTCCGTGCTACTTCGCCCCAAGCAATGGAGCGCTGGGCCGTAACGACATCAGTAATATCATCAAAAACAATCAAGCGCAATTCATGACTTAACTCGGTGCCGCGCACAAAAAGCGTTACACCAACTTCATTTTCATATTCATTTATCGCATGTAGCTGAATTTGCTTCTGCCATATGGTGGCGCTAGGTTTTTTATGGTTGGCTTGGCTTGCTTCACCTGAAATTGCCATATGCAAAGTTGCAAAGCCTTCGCGAATGGCAGCATCAAACTCTCCTAACAAGGGAAAAGCGTTGATTTGTTGGCCCCGCATTGGCGCTAATTCGGTCCCAAAAATACGATCGGCGCCTGGGTTACTGGAAACCAAACGATATTGCTGATCAAAGATACATACCCCCGCAGTAAGACTATCTAAAATCGACTGTAAAAATGATTTGGATTCTTCTTGCGCTGTGCGTGCATCGGCAATTTGTTTGGTCATCATATTAAATTGACGCGTTAACATGCCTAGCTCGTCGCCTGTATCTAACTCAGGCTTGGGCGATAAATCGCCTTGTGCAACTGCCTCTGTCCCCCGCAAAAGCATTAATAGGGGTTTAGCCAATTCTCCGCCCAACAATAACGCAAGGCTTACTGCGACAAACAGGGCAAAAAATAGGGTTAAGGTTAAGGTACCAATATACATTTTGCGTAAGCCAGTGCGCCCTAAAGCCTTTTCCTGATAATCGCTGTATGCAGTTTGAATTGCCAGGGTATTTTTAGTGACACTAGGAGGAACCTGCTTAACTAATTGCAAATACCTAGCCTCTCGAAGGCCTTGTGGGCTGATCCCAAAGTTGCCAGCTGCTGAGGTCACTCTGCCCTGACTTATCGGGACTACTGCACGTAAAAAATAACTTTGGGAACCATCCCCCTCAATACGCTCATCAATGGTGCCAGTTCCTTTTAATTTATTAGCCTGTGCCAATAAACTCGCTGAGGGAGGCGGGGCTTCCTGAATATTGCTACCAGAAATAGCAATCGCAATTAGCTGCTGCCGAGTATTAAAAATTGCTAATTCTTGAGTATTAGTTTGGGCGCGTAGCCGCGATAATATAAGTGTTAATTCGGCAGCGCTGGCATTATTTGGCAAGCGCGTCAATTGTTCAGCGATATTGCTACCATCATCTTGCAATTCTTGTAAAGAGGCATCCAAGGTAGTGCGCCCTAACTCAAGCGCAGCTCCAAGCGCTGTTTCAACTTTGACATCAAACCATGTTTCAATACTACGCGAGACAAACTGCCAAGAAACACCATACAAAATTAAACCTGGCACCACTCCGACTAAAGCAAAAATCATGGCTAATTTAGCCACCAAGCGCGCGCCAAAACGGCGCTCTTTCCAGCGTACCGCTATCACTGCGCCCAGCACCAAAATGATCGTTAACAAACAAAGTCCAACAACAACGTTGGCACTATAGAGCCAAATAAAATTGTTATCGAAAAATGCGGTGTTGGATGAAGCAACTGAAAGTAATATTAATAACACTAAAGCCAAAAATCCAGAAGCGGTTACGGCTATAGGTAGGGCGCGTCGTTTCCAGCCCTCCCTTGCTAGCGCAGCGCTCCAACGGGCAGGAATAGGGCTACTTATCATTGCGCGATGACGTTCTGGAAACTGGGTGAGAATGGAAAACGCAACCAATCGCTTAAAACATTCCAGTCGCGATTATTTAACGCATTAACTTGAAATGGTTTGGGTAGCTTACTTAAATCTAGGGTCATGCGTAATGCCGCAATATAGGTTTTACCCAAATCAATATTGGCGCGCTCAATAACGCGCCAACCCCCGATCGTACCGGCTGCCTGTAGGGCCTCACGCATAGTTGCTACAGAGAAACTAAAACCCTCCGTAGAGATTCGATATTGCTTGGTGAGAGGCTGGTAAGAAACCCGCGTTTGTCGCGTCACCTGTGAGGGTCTTTCATCAAACCAATACCAACGCCCCCGAGTTAGTTCAAACTCAGTTTGAAATGTTAAAACCAAACCTTTTTGTAAAGCATCCTCTAACCCGGGCGATAGCTCAATATTAAAAACGGCGTTTAACAGCCAGTCGGTGTCAACCCGTTCAATTTCTGCTGCCTTAACTTTAATTCCTTCGGCATAGATTAATGGGCTCAGCCCTAAACCTAAGCCTAAAATTAAATACAAGATCCAATTGTTAAGTCGCCGCGTCATGAACCATTCTTTTTAAATAGAGCATAGTAAAAGCCATCGTGCGTTTTGGCCGGCAGAAGCTGGCCAATAGACTCTAATCGTAATGCATCGGCATAATTTGCTTCAAACCAGCTAGCTTGCTCCTCCCCCTCGGCTGGAAAAAGTGAGCAAGTGACATACAACATTAAACCGCCAGGCCTTAATACTTGCCATAAGGAGTTTAGTAAGGCACGTTGGCTTAGTTGTAGTTGCGCAATATCGTTTTCTCGGCGTAAAAAAGGAATGTCCGGATGGCGCCGCACAATTCCTGAGGCTGAACAGGGGGCATCTAATAAGACCTTATCAAATAATTGCCCATCCCACCAATTGCTTAGAGCAGCATCTGCCTGTTTAATAAGGTGGGCTTCGGATGCTAGCCCCAAACGGGCTAGATTGCTAGCAATTTTGCTAATGCGGTGTGGGTCTATTTCTAGGCTAAGTAACTTAATGTTGGCAGTTTCAAGTAAATGCGCTGTTTTTCCTCCAGGTGCTGCGCAAGCATCTAGAACCCGCTCGCCCGGCTGAAGATTTAACAAGAGCCCTGCCAGCTGTGCACCCGCATCCTGAACCGATACTAAGCCAGTTGTAAAGCCAGGGATTTCTGTCACTGGACGTGGTACTTGCAAAGAAAGTGCGCCTTCTAAGGTATGGCCTGCAATAGGCGGAATTTCTTCATAAGCTAGGCCAGCCTGCGCCAATAGTTCGAGATAAGCGACGCGGGTAATTTTGCTTAAATTAATACGTAAACTTAGCGGCGGGTGTTGTGATTGATGAAAGCAGAGTTGTTTCCATTGACTTGGGTAGCTAGCCTTTAGTTGGGCTAACCACCATGGCGGTAGATACCCGCCCCCTACATCAATCTTGGCAACCTTATTGGGTCCTTGGTCCAGCTCGGTGATTGCCATGCTAATTTTTCGTAATACTGCGTTCACTAATCCCTTCGCGTGCTTGGTCTGAACTGAGGCGTCACACGCCTTCACTGCTTCGTCGACCACGGTATGAGCAGGATACCCCCGCTTCATATTTATCTGGCGCTGCATTAATAGCACAATGGCGATGCTCAAAAGATGGTCTAGTCGCTGGCTGGGCGCTTTAGGCACATATTCTTTAATTAGCTGATGCGCCCCCCGCCACTGGCGCAAGGTCTCGAATGTGAGGCTTTGCACAATGGGTCGCTCTTGGGCGGGTAAGTCTTCAATAATTTGCGTTAATGATTGGCCTGCCATGATCCCATCTATTGCGGTAGCAGACAAACTAATGGCTTTTGCCAGGCCGATACTTTGTTGGGTTTGCCTTAACTGCCCCATTAACAAGATTCGTTATGAAACTGCTGCTGGGGATGTTGTTCTAAAGCTAAAAACCAAATGCGTGCACTGATTTTATTTCTTCCCGGCTTTTGTACTTCAAGCAATTCAATCATGCCTTCCCCGCACCTCACCAACACCTCACCATTGGGGCCACAAAAAATTGCTCCAACTAATGCAGTGCCTGCAGTCACTTCCTTTGGCATCGTATAGCTAGCTATTTGTGAATGCCAAATTTTGAGCACCTCACCATTTAACCGAGTACTAGCCCCAGGAAAGGGATTAAACGCACGAATCTGCCGATTAATTTCGTTAGCACTTTTAGACCAATTTACAACAGCCTCACCTTTGAGAATTTTTTGCGCATAGCTAACGCCTTCGTTTGCTTGAGGCATGCGCCTGAGTGACTGGCCCATTTGTAGCGTTGTTAAACATTGGGTTATTAATTGTGCGCCCATAATGGCTAATCGATCGGTCAAGCTGGTGCTAGTCTCATCAGCAGCGATGGGCGTCTTTTGCAACGCGACCTGATCCCCGGTATCAAGCCCTGCATCCATGCGCATAATCGTGATACCAGTTTGCCTATCGCCCGCTTGGATTGCCCGCTGAATAGGTGCTGCCCCGCGCCAACGCGGCAAAAGAGAAGCGTGCACATTAAAGCAGCCCCAGCGTCCATTGGCTTCGGTTAAATCTAAAATGGCCGGGGGAATTAGCAACCCATATGCAACCACTACCATTAGATCGAAATCGGTTTGAGTGATAGCATCGAACGCTGCTTGGACTAAAGAATTGTTTTCTAATTCACCCGGCTTTATTTTTAAACTGGGCGGTTGCAGCACCGGAATATCATGTTCTAGAGCCAGTACCTTTACGGGGCTTGCTTGCATTAACATGCCCCTACCAGCAGGCCTATCAGGCTGAGTAAGCACTAACACTACTTGATGACCAGCAGCCAAAATTGCCCGTAATGACTGCGCAGCAAACTCAGGTGTGCCAGCAAAAATAACCTTCATAAATGGCTCACCTGTTTTTAGGCCGCTGTGCTGATGCACTAACGAGTTAATAAATCGATCGCGCGCTTTTTCATTTTTAAAGCAATTCGCGCGCGCTTTAAAGGTGAGAGGTACTCGATAAAAACCTTGCCCATTAAGTGATCCATTTCGTGTTGTAGGCAAACCGCTAATAAACCATCGGCCTCAAGCTCAAATTCATTTCCGCTAGGGTCTAATGCTTTAACTTTAATGCTTTCTGCGCGCTCTACTTCATCAAAGTATTCTGGTACCGACAAACAACCTTCCCGCCAAGATTTTTTTTCTGTGCTCGCCCAAACTAACTCGGGATTAATTAAAGCAATAAGTTGATTTTGCTCTTCAGTAATGTCAATCACAATAATGCGTTCATGAATATCAACCTGGGTTGCAGCTAAACCAACACCCGGTGCCGCATACATTGTTGCGGCCATATCGCGCACAATATTTTGAATACGAGAGTCGACCTGTGCCACTGGCTTGGCAATTTTATGCAAGCGCTTGTCGGGATATTGGAGAACTTCTAATAGTGCCATGTAAGAATTATCCAACAGAGTAATAAAGCTGTCCTGACAGACAAAAATTTCCCTACGCCGACAATGAATTGATGCAAACTTCTACGATTTTGGCTATTAGCCGTGGCGCACCCAACTATCCACCCCAGCTTCTCGACCTTCACGACCCGCCGGCGACAATTTATGCCTCGGGCGATGTAGCGCTAATTAATCGCCAGCCCCTAATTGCCATTGTGGGTGCAAGAGCTGCCTCTCGACAAGGCTTGCTCGATGCCGCTTTTTTAGCACAAGGCCTAGTAGAAAGGGGTTTTGGAGTAGTTTCTGGCCTAGCGCTAGGGGTTGACGGCGCCGCGCACCGCGGCACCTTGAGGGCCAAAGGCTTCACTTTAGCCGTTGGTGCAACTGGGTTAGATGTGGTTTACCCCCCACAGCATGAGCAACTTGCTCAAGAAATTGCCTGCCAAGGCCTACTTTTATCCGAATTTCCTGCGGGAACCGCCCCCAAAGCCTTTCATTTTCCGCGCCGTAATCGCTTGATTGCAGCACTCTGTTTGGGGGTTGTGGTAGTTGAGGCTGCGACGAAGTCCGGATCTTTAATTACCGCGCATCTTGCAGCCGAACTAGGTCGCGAAGTCTTCGCTCTGCCAGGCTCAATCCACTCAACGCTTGCCAAGGGCTGCCATCGACTCATTCAATCTGGGGCGAAGTTAGTGACCAGTATTGACGATATTGTGAGCGAATTGCCCGCTTACGGGCTTCAAACCAGCCGACAAATACCCCTGCACAGTGAAATCACCGGTGATTTATCCCCTAAATCACCCGTTTTTGCAGATTTTCCGCTGCTTCGGTGGATTAATTATCACCCCAGCTCCATCGACGAAATCTGTCTTTTAAGTGGCATTTCTACCCAAGAAGCCCTGGTTCAGGCCTTATTGCTAGAGGCTAAGGGCTTAATTGAGCGACTGCCTGGAGAGCGCCTGCGTTTGTTGCAAAAACAATGAATTTGGACTTTTCCTAAAAGATCGGTTAATAATAAAAAAGGGTGAATCTGCCGATGACTAACAAAATCAGGTTAAATTACCCTTCTTTTTAATAATTCTCATTTCTTTTTAAGTTCAACTTTAGGCTCCCGCGTGGCAAAAGCACCTACCAAAACTAAACCCTCCGCTTCTGCAGACGGTGAAACTAAAACCTTGATCATTGCTGAGAAGCCCTCGGTAGCGAATGATATTGCGAAGGCCTTAGGTGGTTTCCAAAAATACGACGATTATTTTGAAAACGCCGATTTTGTAATTTCTTCAGCAGTTGGTCACTTGCTGGAAATTGCTGCACCAGAAGAGTATGAGGTTAAACGGGGCAAATGGTCTTTCGCTAACCTGCCCGTTATTCCGCCCCACTTTGCCTTGCGACCAATTGTTAAAACTGAATCACGCCTCAAGGTGTTACAAAAACTGATTAAACGTAAAGATATTACTGGCTTAATTAATGCCTGCGATGCAGGACGTGAAGGCGAGCTCATTTTTCGCTTAATTGCACAGCACGCCAAAGCCTCACAATCGATCAAGCGACTCTGGTTGCAATCAATGACTCCCAATGCCATTCGCTCTGGGTTTGAAAATTTACGGCCCGACCTTGACATGCAACCCTTAGCTGATGCCGCCCGCTGCCGCTCAGAGGCCGACTGGCTAGTAGGCATTAATGGTACGCGCGCCATGACTGCTTTTAATAGTAAAAGTGGTGGCTTTTTTCTGACTACGGTAGGCCGTGTGCAAACCCCAACCCTGTCGGTGGTGGTTGAGCGAGAAGAACAAATACGGCAATTTATTTCTAAAGATTATTGGGAGGTAAAGGCTGAGTTTATCGCTGCTGCTGGTATTTATGAGGGCCGCTGGTTTGATCCGAAATTTAAGAAGGATCCAGCCGAGACTGATCTGCGTGAAAATCGCCTCTGGAGCGAAGCCGCCGCCCAAAGCATTGTGGCCGCCTGTCGCGGTAAAAAAGGCACGGTAAAAGAAGAGGCTAAACCCGCTACTCAGCTTGCCCCGCAGCTTTTTGATTTAACCAGCTTGCAACGCGAGGCCAACGCCCGCTTTGGTTTTTCAGCAAAAAATACTTTGGGCTTAGCGCAGGCATTGTATGAGCGCCATAAAGTATTAACCTACCCGCGTACCGACGCTAGAGCATTGCCCGAAGACTATCTCGATACGGTTAAACAAACCATCGAAAATTTGGCCGAGCATTCGCAGGAATATAAGCCCTTTGCAAAACAAATCTTACACGGCGACCCGACCGATCCCAAAGCTAAAGCGGGTTATGGTTGGATTAAGCCCAACAAACGTATTTTTGATAACTCGAAGATATCTGATCACTTTGCCATCATTCCCACCCTTGAGGCACCGAAAAATTTAAGCGAGCCTGAATACAAGTTGTATGACTTAGTAGTGCGCCGCTTCCTGGCGGTATTTTTTCCTGCAGCTGAGTTTCGCGTTACCACGCGTATTACTGAATCATCAGGCCATCACTTTAAAACTGAGGGGCGTGTCTTAGTGAGTCCTGGCTGGCTTACTGTTTACGGTAAATCGATTCAGGCTGACGATGAATTAGTGCCTGTTCAAGCAAATGAAACAGTACAAAATGAGGCGATAGTGGTAGTGCCGCTTAAAACCAAACCGCCTGCTCGCTATACCGAAGCTACTTTGCTCTCGGCCATGGAAAGCGCTGGTAAATGGGTTGATGATGATGAGATGCGCGAGGCAATGGCCGAAAAGGGCTTGGGAACGCCGGCCACGCGCGCAGCCATCATTGAAGGCTTACTATTTGAAAAATACATGGTGCGCGAAGCACGGGAATTAATTCCCACCGCCAAAGCCTTTCAGTTAATGACCTTGCTGCGTGGTCTTGATGTTGAGGAGCTTACGCGCCCCGACCTTACTGGCAACTGGGAAAATAAACTGGCTCTGATTGAGCAGGGCAAAATGAAGCGTGAAACTTTCATGCAAGAAATTGCGCAGATGACGCAACGCATTGTGAAGCGCGCTAAAGAATATGATAGCGATACCATTCCGGGCGATTACGCCACCCTAAAAACTCCATGCCCTCATTGCGGCAAAGCAGTTAAAGAAAACTACCGGCGCTTTGCTTGCGAACAGTGTGGCTTTACGATTAGCAAAACTCCGGGTGGGCGAGCTTTCGAATATCCCGAAGTAGAAAGTCTGTTGCAAGAAAAAACCATCGGTCCATTGCAGGGGTTTCGTAGCAAAATGGGCCGTCCTTTTGCGGCCATTATTAAATTAAGCGAAATTCCCGAGGATGACAAAGATTATCCCAATGCGGGCTTTAAGCTAGAGTTTGATTTTGGCAATAGTGCTAACGATGAAACTGAGGCCATTGATTTTACGGGTCGCGAAGCTTTGGGCGTGTGTCCAAAATGCTCGGGCGCCATTTATGAAGACGGCATGCGTTATATCTGCGAACACAATACTGGCCCGAATAAAACGTGTGACTTTAAAACTGGCAAGGTAGTTTTACAACAAGAAATTTCCACAGAGCAGTTGAAAAAATTATTAACTACGGGCAAAACCGACTTGCTCACTAACTTCAAATCAAATCGTACGGGTCGCGGCTTTAAAGCTTATTTGGCACTAGATCCTAGTGGAAAAATTGGTTTTGAATTTGAAGCTAAAGCGGCAGGTAAGGCACCAGTCAAAAAGCGGGCGGGCGAGACGGCAGCAAGTAAATCGGCCGATAAGCCCAAGCGCGCCAGTCGCGCTAAAGCGGCTGAGGGCGCTTGATCGCTAGCGCCAGCTAAGGCTTGTTGCTCAACGCGCGCCTGCACTTGCGCTGAAATAATGGCGGCCGCTAAAGCCGACCACAACACGCCCCTCGAGCCCAGCGCAGTAGCAATGTAGAGGCCCGGCAACGCGCACACCTCACCAATAATCGGCAGTCGATCGTGAGCAGCGCAGCGTATGCCGACATAACTGCCAGCAAGCTTCAGTTCGGCTAAATTGCCCCGCTCATAATGAAGTAGCGCTGCAGCTTGCTGACGATTGTGCGCATCGCTACTTGGCCATGCTGCTAGGCTAGTTTCATTTTCATCGTAACTCGAGCCAACTACCCAGGAATACGTTTTACTTACTTCATCATATTGCGCAGGCAAACAATAACCTTCGCCTGAAATGGCCGCACTGGGCAAATAGGCTGCCCAAGCACTATTTGCTGAAATTTGAAATTGATTCAGCTGACCACGAACGGGTTTTAGGGGAAGCTGAATTTGCCAATCTGCCACTAACTGTTTTGCGCCATGGGCGCATGCCAATACCAATGATGTTGCTTTCGCTAGCGATTGGCCTTGTCGATCAAGCGCGTGCCAATTTACACCGTCATGACGAATGCTGGCAACTTGTGTATTTGCTTGATACATTAGCGCATCGGGTTGACTAAAAATGGTGGCGCAGGTTTTTTCTAAATTGATGGTTGCGCCCTGTGGAAACCAAATACCATCACGGGCAACACCAGTTAATTGCCGTGCTTCACCAGCGCGCAGAATTTGCGCAGAGGCGTCATTAAAGCCTACACTCGCCAATTGTTCGTTCAGCAAAGCTTCATTTAATACGGTGTTGGGTTTAAGTGGCTGAAAAATACCTTCTTCGCGCCAATAGGGCTGCCATGTTTGTTTGGCTAAAGCAAAAGCAATGTACGTTAAGCGCTGTAGTAACGGTCGCGCGCGTATTAGGCCTGGATGGGCTAAAGCAAAAGCATGAGCTGAGGCTCCAGAGGCGGGCTTGGGTCCACCATCTAATACCCGCACGCGTTTGCCTTGTTGTAAAAATACTTGCGCAATTGCTGCGCCAGCAATGCCAGCCCCAACTAATAAAATGTCGTCTTGGTAAGGCGACACTTAACTACTAAGGCGCGCTTCAATTTTGCTGCGGGTTTCCAATAGCTCTTGGGGCAAGCGCTCTTTTAATTGCTCGAATAACTCTGCATGTAATTTCAACTCGGCATTCCATGCTGCTTTATCAACCGAGATAACGGTATTAAATTGCTCGCATGAAAAATCGAGGCCCGCCCAATGTAAATCAGCATGCTCTGGACAAATACCAAAAACGGTTTCTTGGCCTTTGCCCGTTCCCTCCACGCGCTCCAAAATCCAAGCTAGCACGCGCATATTTTCACCAAAGCCCGGCCAGACAAACTTACCTTGCGCATTCTTACGAAACCAATTGACACAATAAATTTTTGGTAACACTGCGCCCTCGCTGGCTAGTTTTTTGCCCACATTAAGCCAATGCTGAAAATAATCGCTCATGTTGTAACCGGCGAAAGCAATCATGGCAAATGGGTCGCGTCGCACTACACCCACTTCGCCTGTAATTGCTGCGGTGGTTTCAGAGCCCATCGTCGCAGCCATATAAACGCCCTCTACCCAATCACGGGCTTCGCTGACCAACGGGACAGTGCTGGAGCGACGTCCACCAAATAAAAATGCGTCGATTGGCACGCCTGCGGGATCATTCCAATTGGGATCTACAGCGGGATTATTGGTGGCAGCCATCGTAAAGCGCGAGTTTGGGTGTGCTGCTTTGCGCCCTGCTACTCCATCTGCGGGAGTCCAATCTTTGCCCTGCCAATCGATTAAATGAGCTGGCGGGGTCTCTGTTAGCCCTTCCCACCAAACATCGCCATCGTCAGTCAGCGCGACATTCGTAAATATCACATCGCGATTTAAAGAATCAATGCAATTGGGATTCGTAACTCGATTGGTCCCTGGAGCAACGCCGAAATAGCCTGACTCTGGATTAATGGCATATAAGCGCGTTTTCCCGGTTAGTGGATCTTTCCGCGGCTTAATCCAGGCAATATCATCGCCAATGGTGGTGACCTTCCAGCCCTCAAAACCTGCGGGCGGAATCATCATGGAAAAGTTAGTTTTGCCACAAGCCGATGGAAAAGCTGCGGCGATATGATATTTTTTTCCAGCGGGATTGGTAACCCCCAAGATCAGCATGTGCTCGGCTAACCAGCCTTGATCACGGCCCATGGTTGAAGCGATGCGCAAAGCAAAGCATTTTTTACCAAGCAAAGCATTGCCGCCATATCCCGAACCATAAGACCAGATCTCACGGGTTTCGGGAAAGTGCACAATATATTTGGTTGAGTTGTTGGGCCAAGCAACGTCTTTTTCGCCTTGGGCCAGCGGCTTACCAACAGTATGTATACAGGGCACAAAATTGCCCGTGGCGCCCAGCTGATCGATTACTGCTTTTCCCATGCGGGTCATGATGCGCATATTAATTGCTACATAAGGGCTGTCGGAAAGCTCAACTCCGATATGGGCAATTGGCGAACCAATTGGCCCCATTGAAAATGGGACCACATACATGGTGCGGCCATGCATACAGCCTGAAAACAAAGGATTTAAGGTGGCGCGCATTTCTTTTGGATCAACCCAATTATTCGTTGGGCCTGCGTCGACCTTTTTCTCTGCGCATATAAACGTACGATCTTCTACGCGTGCTACATCTTGTGGGTCGGATAAGGCCAAGTAGGAATTTTTGCGTTTAGCAGAATTAAGCCGCTTGAAAGATCCCGCTTGCACCAACAGTTCACAAAGCTGATCGTATTCTGTCTGTGAGCCGTCACACCAATGCACTTGATCTGGCTTTGTAAGGGCGGCAAGATCTGCAACCCATTGAATTAATTGCTGATTTTTAACATAGGCAGGGGTGTTTAAGTTCAGCACGCCTTGGATTGCTGGTTGGTTCATTGGAAACCCTCACTGCATTTTTTATAAAGAAAACGATTTTAACATTTACGGCTTATTTAAGCCCTTTTTCCCTTGGGCCCAATCCCAGCACTGAGCCCTACTTACCAATGCAAAATTGGCTAAATATTTTGCCCAACAAATCATCTGGCAAGGTTCTGCCAGAAATGTCCTCGAGTCGCTCTTGTGCAAGGCGCAATTCTTCTGCTAAGAGCTCAAGGGTTTGATTACCATTCGCGCTATGGCCTTTGGCATTGTGTAAGTGGCTTGCCGCCAAACGAATAGAATCAACATGACGTTGTCTGGCAATGAGAAGTCCCTCGTTGGTACCAGACCATCCCACAGACTTGAGAATGTGCTGGCTAAGAGCCTCAATGCCATAACCCGTTTTAGCAGAAATACTTAAAGCGCCCGCCAGATTGCTGGCTTGATTATTTTCATCTGTGCGTAAATCGGCTTTATTAATAACCAGGAATATTGCACAACTCGCGGGAGCGGTAGTGGCAACGCGTTTTTGTAATTCCTGCTCGGCTTGTTCTGCCTCAACACTTTGTTCACTGCCATCGCGCAAAAAAAGAATTGCGTCGGCCTGTTGAACTGCTTGCCATGTGCGCTCAATGCCTGCCTGCTCAACCAGATCTTGAGTAAGGCGCAGGCCGGCCGTATCAATTACGTGTACTGGTAAGCCCCCCATATTAATTGTGGCTTTGATGCGATCACGGGTGGTTCCGGCAACCGGCGTAACAATTGCCAGCTCATCCCCAGCAAGCCGATTGAGTAGTGCGCTTTTACCGACATTGGGTGCGCCTACCAATACAAGTTGAATACCATCCCGCAAGATTGTCCCCTGAGTTGCAGCTTGCTGTAAGTCAGCCAAGCGCAAGCCAATGCTTTGGAGGCGCTGATGTGCCTGTGCATTTTCTAAAAAATCAATTTCTTCTTCTGGAAAGTCAAGGGTTGACTCAACCAAAATTCGTAAGGCAATAATTTCCTCAACTAGGGCATCGATTGTTTGTGAAAAAGCCCCCTGCAATGAACGTGTGGCGGCCAGCACCGCGGCTTCGCTCTGGGCGCCAATTAAATCAGCAACTGCCTCGGCCTGAGCTAAATCAATTTTGCCGTTGAGGTAAGCGCGCTGTGTAAATTCACCAGGCGCAGCAATGGTTAGGCCGCATTTTTTTCCAAGCTCTAAGCAGCGCTTAACTATTAACTGCAATAATTGTGGGCCGCCGTGACACTGCAGCTCTAAAACATCTTCACCAGTAAACGAAGCAGGCGCTGGAAAGAATAGTGCTAGGGCTTGGTCTAGGGTTTGTCCAGCGGCATTTTTAATCGACACTAAAGTGGCTTGTCGCGCTACCAGTGTGGTGCCCACCAGCGTTTGCATTAAATCGGGTGGGATGGGGGCGCCACTAATGCGCACAATACCAACCCCCGCGCCGCCAGTCGCCGTAGCAATCGCAATAATAGGGGTTTTTCTAGCAAGCATTATTAGCGGGCCTAGGCCGCCTGTTTTTTTCCAAACATTTTGTTAATTTGCCATTGCTGGGCAATCGATAACAGGTTATTAACGACCCAGT
Source organism: Polynucleobacter sp. IMCC30063 (assembly GCF_021395235.1). Taxonomy (NCBI): domain Bacteria; kingdom Pseudomonadati; phylum Pseudomonadota; class Betaproteobacteria; order Burkholderiales; family Burkholderiaceae; genus Polynucleobacter; species Polynucleobacter sp. IMCC30063. The sequence continues at coordinate 248,443 of NZ_JAJVCQ010000001.1, forward strand.
AAAGCACTAAGCCCGAGGGGAAGAAAAAGAACATGACCGAAAAAATGAGTGGCATGTACATCATCACTTTAGCCTGAATAGGGTCGGGTGGCTTGGGGTTTAATTTGGTTTGAACAAACATGGATATAGCCATAATGACTGGCAAAATATAATATGGGTCGGGCATTGAAAGATCGTGAATCCAACCAATCCATGGTGCATTGCGCATTTCAACCGACGATAGCAGCACCCAATACAAAGCAATAAATACCGGGATTTGAACCACGACTGGCAAGCAACCACCAAGCGGGTTAATTTTTTCCTTCTTATACATTTCCATCATTGCGGCATTTAATTTCTGTGGATCGCCCTTATATTGTTCGCGCATGGTTGTTAAGCGAGGCTGCACTTCTTTCATTCTTGCCATCGATTTATAGCTAGCCGCGGAGAGCGGGAAGAACACTAGCTTAATTAATACGGTTAACAAAACAATCGACCAACCCCAATTGCTAACCACACCGTGAATTTTTTCCAACAGCCAAAAAATTGGCTTCGCCAAAATGGTGAGATAGCCGTAATCTTTTAATAGCTCGAGACCAGGTGCTATGCCCTCAAGCATGCTTTCTTCTTGCGGGCCAATAAATAAACGGGTCTTTTCGGTAACGGTTGTACCAGCAGCGATTGTCCCTAGCGGAATTTGCATGCCCACCCGAAATAGGTTCTTGTCTATTTTTCCGACATAGATATCGCGTACAGTTTTGTCAGCGGGTATCCAAGCGCTCGCAAAATAATGCTGCACCATGGCAATCCATGCCGGAGAAGCCGCCGGTACATCTTTGGGAATTTCTTGTTTGCCTTTATCGATATCAGCAAAGCTCAGCTTTTGAAACTTATCTTTTTGGGTATAGACCGCAGGCCCTGTAAAAGTACTATAAAACTGGCTCTCTTGTTTTTCGCTACCGTCACGCACTAATTCGGTATATAAAATAATGGGTCCGGCGCTGGCACTGCTCTGCGTTACGCTATGGCCAACCTGAACCACATAAGAGCCAGGAGTTAACAAAAATAATTTCTCTAACTTCACCCCATTGCGTTCTGCGCCCATCACCAAAAATGGCCGGCCCGCACCATCTTTGCCAGAGGACTGCAGCTTAAATACTGAGTTGTGATTGGGTAGCTCAAGATTGGCGCCAGCGATCAGTCCTGAGCGCGCAATATATTGATGGGTTGCGTTTAATTGCAATAGCTCGACGGGGGTTTTGTCGGCATTAAATTCTTGTAATAATTTTGCATTAACAATATTTGCACCGTTGGCACTAAGCTCTAAACGCAAAACATCGTTTTCTAGTACAAATTTTTCGCCGTTATTTTGCTCCAACACGCTAAGGTTTGAGAGGTTGACGTCTTTTGCTGGGCTTGCTGGTGCATTGCTGGGCGGCGCTACTGCGGCCCCCGCTTGCGGCGGTAAATCACCTTTGTTGGCATCAAGTGGTTTTGTGCCACCGCTAAGCGCGGTTGGTGTTGGCCCGCCGAGCAAACTCGGACGCCCTTCATGTACCAACCAATTGTTGTAAAGCATTAGCCCAGAAATGGCAAAAATGGCCCAAAGTATTGTTCTTTTAATATCCATAAAAAATAATTCGCCTAGGTCTTGAGGGTTTGTTTAGATTTTGTTGCCGGATCGTAGCCGCCATGAGTCCAGGGGTTGCAACGCAAAATTCGCCATACACTTAAGCGTACGCCTTTAAGAAAATGGTGGCTGCGCAAACAATCGCAGGCGTACTGCGAACAACTTGGCTCAAACTTACATTGGCCGCCCACATAAGGTGCCAAGACGATTTGATAACCGCGGATGCAGTAAATTCCCAAGAGGCTCAATACGCGCATTAAATTAATTCCGCTATTTTGTTGCGTAAGTTGCTGAACTCGGCTTGGCGCAAGCGCCCACGTGTGGTTTTCCCCACAGCATGGCGCAACTTAATTACTTTATCGTGATGCAGGGTTTGTGCTTGTGTGGTGCGCGCTATGTTGCGAAGCATACGCTTTAATGTATTGCGATCAACCGCCCTTCTTACCCATTTTTTTGCTACTGCAATGCCTAGGTCGGGGTGGTTTTGGTTTTGGGGTTCGGCAACATACACGCCCCAAGATTTATTGCTTTTGGGGGGCGTTTTTAGAAGCTCTGCAATTCTGGCGCTTTTCAACGCAAACTTAAACTGCGAGGCGTTTGCGACCCTTGGCGCGACGGGCATTTAGCACTAGGCGTCCACCGCGCGTTTTCATGCGGATGCGAAAGCCGTGCGTGCGCTTGCGGCGGGTTACTGATGGTTGGTAAGTTCTTTTCATGATCAATCCTGGGAAAGCCGACCATTTTCCTTGCTACGGCCCAAAAGGTCAACCATTGATTCAATTTCGTGATCGAGAATTCACAATTTTTGCGAGTTATTTTGATATTTTTATGAGCATTGCGCTGATTTTATTACGATTTTTTTACTTGTTAACAAGTTATCCACAGGTTTTCCACGCTTTTAGTGCTTGTGGGTAACTTTCAGAGCTAGCTACAATCAATATCTCATAATATGTCTAATCCCCAAATTCCCCCCTCACTGCAAGCCTCTAGCCCCCTTATATTTTGGGATGAGGCCTTAAGTTTGCTAGCGCGTGAGCTGTCGCCGCAGCAGTTTAAAACCTGGATCCAACCCCTTAAGCTGGGCTCCTTTGTTGAGAGTGAGCAATTGCTAACTATTACAGCCCCGAATCGCTTTAAGCTCGATTGGATTAAAAAAACCTTTGCTGAGCGCTTTCAAGAGTTAGCTACGGCCTATTTTGCCACCCCGATAAACCTCAGTTTTGTCCTTGAAGTTGATCCTGATGCAGTCGATCGCGTCCTGAATAGTGCCGCGACACCCGCTTTGGTGGGCGCCACCCAAATTGGTCTTGACCCCAACTCCGCCCTTGATGACGAAGAGTTAGTTGGCTTTAGCGATGAGCAGGTATTTGATATCGAAGACCACTCTAAGCTAAATCCAGCCCTAACTTTTGATACTTTTGTCACCGGCAAGGCCAATCAATTAGCTCGAGCCGCTTCAATTCAAGTAGCCCACAACCCGGGCACCTCATATAACCCGATGTTTTTATATGGTGGGGTTGGGTTGGGTAAAACCCACTTGATTCATGCCATTGGCAACCACCTTTTAAAAGAAAAGCCTGGTGCACGAATTCGATATATTCACGCCGAACAATACGTTTCCGACGTGGTTCGCGCTTACCAACAAAAGGCTTTTGATCGTTTTAAGCGCTACTATCACTCATTAGACCTGCTGTTAATTGATGATATCCAGTTTTTTAGCGGCAAATCGCGCACCCAAGAGGAGTTTTTCTACGCCTTTGAGGCCCTTTTAAGCAATCGCTCGCAAGTCATTATTACGAGTGACACCTATCCAAAAGAGATCGTGGGCATCGACGAGCGCTTAATTTCGCGCTTTGATTCGGGCCTGACGGTGGCAATTGAACCACCAGAGCTTGAGATGCGGGTCGCTATTTTGATGAAAAAGGCGGCTCAAGAGGGCATTCCCATGTCGGAAGATGTGGCTTTTTTTGTTGCCAAGCATCTGCGCTCCAACGTGCGCGAGCTTGAAGGCGCCCTGCGGAAAATTTTGGCCTTTGTACGCTTTCATGGTCGCGAAGTCACAATCGATGTTGCGCGGGCGGCCCTCAAAGATTTGTTATCAATCCAAAATCGCCAAATTTCTGTCGATAGTATTCAAAAGGCGGTGGCAGACTTCTATAATATAAAGGTGGCAGACATGTATTCGAAAAAGCGTCCAGCAAATATTGCCCGGCCGCGTCAAATTGCGATGTTTATGGCGAAAGAATTAACCCAAAAGAGTCTCCCTGAAATTGGCGATCTTTTTGGTGGTCGTGACCACACGACGGTTTTACATGCGGCAAGAAAAATTAATGAGGAGCGTGCGCACGATAGTCACTTAAACCACGAGATTCACGTTATTGAACAAACCCTAAAGGGCTAGTTTGCTTAATTTTGCTTGTGGATAAGCCTTTGGATAATGTGTGAATAAGTTGTGAAGAACTATTGGTTGAGGAGAAAATCGACTGCCACTAGGAAGTTATACAGATTTTGTCCACGGCTTATACAGAACTTATCCACAGCTTTTTGTGATTGTAAATTGTTGTTTTAAAATACCTATTTGAGTTATCCCCTGTTTTGGCCGCCCTTATTACTACTACTATAAAGATATATACAAGGACTTAAAAGCAATGCAACTGGTTAATACATCTCGTGATAATTTATTAAAGCCTTTACAGGTCGTTAGTGGCATTGTTGAGCGTCGCCATACTTTGCCTATTTTGGCAAACCTGTTATTTAAAAAATCGGGCGAGCAAGTCGCCTTCGTCTCGACCGACATTGAAATTCAAATTACCACCACGGCAAATTTTGGAGTTGGTGCTGAAGACGTAATCACGACTGTTGCTGCAAGAAAGTTGTTAGATATTTTGCGTTCATTGCCCGAAGGGCCGGTTGCGCTGAGCTTAAAAGAGGGACGCATGGTGGTGCAAAGTGGGCGCAGCCGCTTTACTTTACAAACGCTGTCGGCCTCTGAGTTTCCGGTAATGCAAAGCGTAGGAGAGACAACAGCATCTTGGAACATGCCCCAAAAAGATTTTCGTCAACTAATTAGCCAAGTGCACTTTGCTATGGCACAGCAAGATATTCGCTACTATCTAAATGGCATGCTGTTGGTGGTAGAGGGTAAGCAAGTTATTGCGGTGGCAACTGACGGCCATCGTTTGGCGTTTAGTCAAATTGAGCTTGCAAGCCCGCCAAGCGGAAACGGCGAAAGACAAGAAATTATCATTCCTAGAAAAACCATTCTTGAGTGTCAGCACCTGCTTGAAGAGTCAGACGCGCCATTGCAAATTAGTTTGACCAGCAACCAGGTGAAATTTAATTTTGGTGAGATCGAATTAATTTCTAAATTAGTTGAGGGCAAGTTTCCCGACTTTCAGCGGGTCATTCCAAAAGGACAAAAAAACACCTTATCCATGAAACGCGAAGAGTTGCAGGCAGCCCTGCAGCGCGCCGCCATCTTAACCACTGAAAAATTTAAAGGGGTGCGCTTCTCTTTGAGCCCAGATCGCATTACGATTCAATCTACCAACGCCGAGCAGGAAGAGGCACAGGAAGAGATTGAAACGCAATATAATGGGGACGCGATTGAAATTGGCTTTAATGTTGGTTACTTGCTCGATGTGCTGGCCAACCTAAAGCACGAAACATTACAAATAAGCCTTGGTGATGCCAATAGTAGCGCCGTCATAACCCTTCCAGGATCCGAGTCCTTTAAGTATGTTGTGATGCCAATGCGAATTTAAATTAGAAAAAAATGACTGAAGAAATTAAAGTAGTTGAGCAGTATGGTGCGTCATCAATTCAAATTCTCGAGGGCCTTGATGCGGTACGAAAGCGTCCCGGCATGTATATTGGCGACACCTCGGATGGTACGGGCTTGCATCATTTGGTATTTGAGGTTTTAGATAACTCGATCGATGAGGCTTTGGCTGGGTATTGCACAGAAATTACCGTAGTGATTCAAACCGACAACTCCTTATCCATTGTTGATAATGGCCGCGGCGTGCCCACTGGAATTAAGTACGACGACAAGAATGATCCCAAGCGCAGCGCCGCAGAAATTGTCATGACCGAGCTCCACGCTGGTGGCAAGTTTGACCAAAATAGCTACAAGGTTTCAGGTGGACTACATGGCGTAGGGGTGAGTTGCGTTAATGCGCTATCTAAATGGTTAAAGCTCACCATTCGACGGGACGGCAAGTCGCACTATATGGAGTTTGCGCGCGGCGTGATTCAAAACCCAAACATTCAAATGGAAAATGGCGTGGCCATTTCGCCCATCACCGTCACTGGTGAAACGGAAATGTCGGGCACCGAGGTGCATTTTTTGGCCGACGAAACCATTTTCGGCAAGGTTGAATATCACTATGAAATTTTGGTGAAGCGCATTCGCGAACTTTCCTTTTTAAATAACGGGGTGCACATTCGGCTAATTGATCAGCGCAGCGGCCAAGAAGAAGACTTCGCTTTTTCTGGCGGGGTGCGTGGGTTCGTTGAATATATTAACCAGACCAAAACCGTGCTCCACCCCAATATTTTTTATGCCGAAGGTATGCGGCCATCCGATCTAGGTGGTCAAATTACGGCAGAAGTATCTATGCAGTGGAATGATAGCTTCAGTGAGCAGGTCCTCTGTTTTACCAATAACATCCCTCAGCGCGATGGAGGAACCCACCTAACCGGTCTTCGCGCCGCAATGACGCGGGTGATTAACAAATATATCGACGAGCACGAAATTGCTAAAAAAGCCAAGGTTGAAATTTCGGGCGATGATATGCGTGAGGGCCTCACATGTATTTTGTCGGTAAAGGTTCCCGAGCCCAAATTTTCTAGTCAAACTAAAGATAAGTTGGTTTCAAGCGAGGTGCGCGGCCCGATAGAAGAAATTGTGGCCGAGGCTTTAAGTGCCTATCTACAAGAGCGCCCACAAGACGCAAAAATATTGTGTGGAAAAATTGTTGATGCGGCGCGGGCTCGTGAGGCCGCTCGCAAGGCTCGCGACATGACGCGCCGTAAGGGCGTGCTCGATGGCCTTGGTTTGCCCGGAAAGCTAGCCGACTGCCAAGAAAAAGACCCCGAAAAATCTGAATTATTTATTGTCGAGGGCGACTCAGCGGGCGGCTCTGCCAAGCAGGGGCGCGATCGTCGCTTTCAGGCCATTTTGCCACTCAAGGGAAAAATATTGAACGTTGAAAAGGCGCGCTTTGACAAGATGTTAGCGAGCCAAGAGGTTGTTACCTTAATCACCGTATTGGGCACCGGCATTGGCGCGGAAGAATATAAGGCCGATAAGTTGCGCTATCACCGCATCATTATCATGACCGACGCAGACGTTGATGGCAGCCACATTCGAACCTTATTACTTACCTTCTTTTACCGGCAAATGCCAGAGCTAATTGAGCGGGGCCACATTTATATTGCCCAGCCCCCCTTATATAAAGTGAAGTTTGGGAAAAACGAGCAATACATTAAAGATGATGTTGAATTAAATCAGCTTCTCTTAAAAATAGCGCTTGAGTCTGCGTCGATTGAAACTCCCGATGGCGAGCTTATTTCTGGTGACGGTTTGGTCGACCTAGCAAAGAACTATCAAGTGATTCAGTCGGTGGTCGATCGTCTTTCGCGCACAATTGATGAAGACGCGTTGCGGGCCATTGCTGCTGGTGTCCCGCTGAATTTAGATACCGAGGCACAGGCCAATGACTCCGCAAAGCGCTTGCTTAGCGCTCTATCGGAAGGCTTAAACCCCTTGGTTTTGCCGCCCGAAATTACGGTTCAAAAAGAAGATCGCACTGAGCGCTTTAGGTTGTTATTGTCCAGACGCATTCACGGGAACTTAAAACTGTCAGCAATCAATTCCGATTTTGTCCATGGCAACGATTATCAAAGTTTGACCAGTGCCGCCCAAGCGCTTGCCGGTAAGGTGTTGCCAGGCTCTCGCGTACGTCGAGGCGATCCTGAAAAAAATCAAAAAGAGCAGGTTGTGCAAAACTTTCGTGCCGCCTTTGCTTGGTTACTGGCAGAGGCCGAGCGCACCGTGAGCCGGCAGCGTTACAAGGGCTTGGGTGAAATGAACCCCCAACAGCTGTGGGAAACAACAATGGACACAGCAACGCGACGATTGTTAAGGGTACAAATTGAAGACGCCATCATGGCCGATCAAGTATTTACAACCCTCATGGGCGATGAGGTTGATCCACGCCGTGCGTTTATCGAAAAGAATGCGTTGATTGCTCGCAATCTTGACGTTTAACAGATGGCAAAGAAGAATCTTCAACTACCTAAGGTAGACCGCTCACGCATAGTGGTTAAGTCTTCGGCCATTCATGGCAAAGGTGTTTTTGTTGCTAAGCCAATTAAAAAAGGGACGCCAATCATTGAGTACAAGGGCAAGCGCATCTCGTGGAAAGAGGCGGAGCGTATCCATCCCCATGATCCAAAACAACCTAATCACACATTTTATTTTTCTTTGGACGATGGCAGGGTAATCGATGCCAACCAGGGGGGCAATGCAGCACGCTGGATTAATCACTCCTGTAAACCCAACTGCGAAACTGAGGAAGAGCTCTATGGTGGCAAGGCGCGCGTATTTATTTTGGCGAAGCGTAATTTAAAGGTTGGTCAAGAATTGTTTTACGACTATTCGTTGGATGTGGAGGGGCGCATAACGAAGGCCATGAAGCGCGATTACGCTTGCCGTTGTGGGGCAAAAAAGTGTCGTGGCTCGATGCTTGCTGTGTCAGCCAAATAAACCTAGGCAATAACCGTGTTTGTCACAATTCAAGAGTTGGAGGCGGCGATCAATTTTTGGCGTCAGCGAACGCCGCCGGTAGGCGATGAGCAAGCCCTTTCTGCCGAGGTTAGCGCCTTAGCAAAGCCGTATGCAATTTTAATTATGCAAGGCGCACAGCGGATGCCGCTCGACCTGATGGGCGCCTCAGCGCAGCTGGCCATTAAGCAATATCAGACTGAAATTTCCTAGCTTAGGGCCTATTCTCAGCCTCTTCGGGGTTATCCCTATGCAATGCTGCGCGATCCTGGGTTATCCTCAAATGCTTATCTGCGCAAGCAATTGAGGCTTTGTGGACCATAACGACATTATTTTAAAAACAGTAAATTTAGGGAAGGCCTTTAAAGGGTTTGCGGCGGTTAGCGACGTTAATCTTCAGGTTGCGCGCGGCGGTATTCATGCCCTAATTGGCCCCAATGGTGCTGGCAAAACCACTTGCTTCAATTTATTAACGAAATTTTTGGAGCCTAGTACGGGCCATATTTACCTGAATGGCACCGACATCACCAAAGAGCGGCCGGCGCAAATTGCTCGTCGAGGCGTAATTCGTTCGTTTCAAATATCGGCCGTATTCCCCCATCTTAGCGTTTTAGAAAATGTGCGCATTGCTTTGCAGCGCCAGCTTGGTAGCGAGTTTCATTTTTGGAAATCACCCAGCTCATTAAATATTTTGAATGCGAGGGCCATGGAGTTGTTGCAGGAAGTGGGCTTGGCGGAAATGGCAGATGAGCAAACAGTCAATCTACCCTATGGCAGAAAGCGCGCCCTTGAAATTGCGACGACCTTGGCGATGGAGCCAGAACTGATGCTGCTAGATGAGCCTACGCAAGGCATGGGTCATGAGGATGTGGCTCGAGTTACAGAGTTGATTAAGCGAGTTGCGCTGGGGCGCACGGTGTTGATGGTGGAGCACAACATGAAAGTGGTTTCGGCAATTGCTGACCAAATTACAGTTTTGCAAAGGGGCTCGATCTTGGCCGAGGGGCCCTATAGCGAGGTTTCTAAAAATCCCCTCGTGATTGAGGCCTACACCGGCAGCGAGCCTGAGGCAGAGGTATGAGCGCGGCGGCCTTAAATGTAAAGCAACTTGAAGCGTGGTATGGCGAGTCGCATATTTTGCACGGCATCGATTTTCGTGTTGCTGACGGCGAAGTTGTTACTCTACTTGGTCGAAATGGCGCTGGCCGCTCCACTATTCTTAAGGCTATTTTGGGATTAACGGGTAAGCGCACTGGATCAATTGAGGTAAATGGCAAACAAACCATTGGCATGCAAACCTTTCAAGTGGCGCACCTTGGTATTGGATATTGTCCCGAAGAGCGCGGTATTTTTTCAAGCTTAACGGCCGAAGAAAATCTACTCTTACCCCCAGAGGTCATGCAGGGCGGTATGACCTTGGATACGATTTACGACATGTTTCCAAATTTGTATGAGCGAAGGTCAAGCCCGGGCGCCCGCTTGTCGGGTGGTGAGCAGCAAATGCTAGCAATTGCCCGCATCTTACGCACGGGCGCTAAATTACTTTTGCTGGATGAAATTACCGAGGGCTTAGCCCCAGTCATTGTGCAGAAGTTGGGCGAAGTAGTTACCAAACTTCGTAATAGTGGTTTTACGATTGTCTTGGTTGAGCAAAATTTTCGTTTTGCTGCGAAGTTGGCAGATCGACACTATGTCATTGAAAGCGGACATGTAGTCGAAGTGGTGCAACGTTCAGAATTGGCTGCTAAGGCTGAATTGCTGAACGGGTATTTGGGGGTTTGATGGGGTCAATATTTACTAAAGGAAAAAAAATGAAACAGACATTAATTTCAAGTGCCGTGGCAGTGCTGATGGCAGCCTCTGGTTTTGCGCAGGCCGCCGATCCGGCGCCAGTCAAAATTGGTTTTATTACCGATATGTCCGGGCTCTACGCCGATATTGACGGCGATGGTGGCCTCGAAGCGATCAAAATGGCCATTGCCGATTTTGGCGGCACAGTGTTGGGCCGCAAGATCGAAGTGATCTCTGCAGATCATCAAAATAAGGCTGATATTGCAGCGTCAAAAGCGCGTGAGTGGGTTGATCGTGATGGCGTAACCGTGCTTTTCGGCGGCACAAACTCAGGTACAGCGCTAGCAACGGCCAAGGTTGCTTCGGAAAAGAAGCGTATTTATATTAATAATGGCGCAGGTTCATCGGCACTTACTAACGAACAATGCAGCCCCTATACTGTGCATTACACCTATGACACCATTGCAATGGCTAATGGCACAGGCAAGGGCATGATTGGCAAGGGTGGAAAAACCTGGTTTTTCTTAACCGCAGACTATGCTTTTGGTTACGCACTTGAAAAAGATGCAGCCGCAGTAGTTGTAGCAGATGGCGGTAAGGTGCTGGGTAATGTACGACACCCCTTAAGCGCTAGCGATTTTTCATCTTATCTCCTACAGGCGCAAAACTCCAAGGCACAGGTTTTAGGCTTGGCGAATGCGGGTGGCGACACGATCAACTCAGTAAAAGCAGCTAATGAATTTGGTATTACCAAGACCATGAAGATTGCCGGCCTATTGGTCTTCATTTCTGATGTCCATAGCATGGGCTTAAAAAGTGCCCAAGGCCTTTATGCAACTGAAGCATGGTATTGGGATCAAAACGAAGAGACCCGTAAGTTTGGTAGGCGCTTCTTTGGCAAAATGAAGCGCATGCCCTCGATGGTTCAGGCCGGCAATTACTCATCAACCATGACTTATCTTAATGCGGTAAAGGCAGCAGGTACCGATAACGCTGATAAAGTGATGGAGCAGTTGCGCAAGGTGAAAATTAATGACATGTTTACTAAGGGCGGCTACATTCGCAAAGACGGGACCATGGTGCATACCATGTATTTGTTTGAAGTTAAAACGCCAGCTGAATCAAAGTCTCCTTGGGATTATTACAAGTTGATTTCCACCATTCCTGGTGAGCAGGCGTTTCCCATTGCGTCTTATTCGCAGTGTGCCTTGAAGTAATCCTTGGAAATTTTTGGTCTATCCACTTCAGCCCTGTTAAGCCAACTCCTCTTGGGGTTGGTTAACGGGAGCTTCTATGCCATTTTAAGTTTGGGCCTGGCGGTTATTTTTGGCCTCTTAAATGTCATTAACTTTTCGCACGGCGCGATGTTTATGCTGGGCGCAATTGTGACGTGGATGGCGGGCCAATATTTTGGCTTGAACTATTGGGCGATGTTATTGTTGGCGCCGCTAGTCGTTGGCGCGATTGGCGTGGTGATTGAACGGCTTTTATTGCGGCACCTGTATCAGTTGGATCATTTGTATGGGCTCTTATTGACTTTTGGTTTGACGCTTTTTATTGAGGGCATCTTGCGCTCAATTTACGGTTCTTCAGGTCTGCCATACTCAACCCCTGAATTACTTACTGGTGCGACTGATTTAGGCTTTATGATGCTGCCAAACTACCGCGCATGGGTTGTGTTTGCATCGCTCTCGGTGTGCTTTGTAACGTGGTATGTCATCGAAAAAACGAAACTGGGCTCTTACTTACGGGCTGGAACCGAGAATCCAAAATTAGTTCAGGCGTTTGGAATTAATTTTCCGCTAATGATGACCTTAACTTACGCCTTCGGGGTTGGCTTAGCAGCATTTTCGGGCGTGCTTGCCGCGCCCATTATTCAAATTTCTCCGCTGATGGGCTCAAATTTAATTATTGTGGTATTTGCGGTTGTTGTTATTGGCGGCATGGGTTCAATTTTGGGTTCAATTTTGACGGGCCTAGGGCTTGGTTTAATCGAGGGGCTTACTAAAGTTTTTTATCCCGAGGCCTCAAACACCGTGGTGTTTGCAATTATGGCGATTGTTTTGTTATTCCGACCTGCTGGTTTATTTGGACGGGAAAAATAACATGTTCTCGATGAAATCGTTTAAATCGATTTTTTATCTGCTTCTGCTTTCGATCGGCATACTTGCGCCGTGGTTTTTTTATCCGATCTTTTTAATGAAGATTTTATGTTTTGCTTTGTTTGCTGCGGCATTTAATTTGTTATTGGGTTACACCGGCCTGCTCTCGTTTGGCCATGCAACTTTTTTTGGCGGCGGCGGCTATGCCTTGGGATTTTTCATGCGCAATGCCGGACTTTCGCCGGAGCTCGGAATTATTTTAGGAACTACTTTCGCAGCTTGTTTAGGCGCAGCAATGGGTGGTTTGGCAATTCGTCGACAGGGAATTTATTTTTCGATGATTACTTTAGCCTTGGCGCAAATGTTTTATTTCATTTGTTTGCAAGCCCCCATTACCGGTGGTGAAGATGGCTTTCAGGGCATTCCAAGGGGAAGTTTATTTGGCTTGATTGATTTAAGCGATGATCTGACCTTATATTATTTTATTTTAGGTTTGGTGGTATTTGGATTTTTACTAATTGCGCGTATTGTTGCTTCGCCTTTTGGACAGGTCTTAAAAGCGATTAAAGAAAATGAGCCGCGTGCAATTTCTTTGGGCTACGACGTGAATCAATTTAAGTTTTTAGTCTTCCTTTTATCTGCCGCCCTAGCGGGCTTAGCAGGCAGTGCGCAGGCTTTGGTGCTTGGCTTCGAAACGCTTAGTGATGTGCATTGGTCGATGTCTGGTCTAGTTATTTTAATGACCTTAGTTGGTGGCGTTGGCACCTTGATCGGCCCCTTAGTGGGCTCACTAGTCATTGTGGTGCTTGAACAGCGAGTCGGTGAGATTGGTAATTTTTTAGCTAAGCTAACTAGCGTACAGTGGTTTAATTCGCTGGGCGAGTCGGTCACCATTGTTACCGGCCTGATTTTTATTTTGTGTGTAATGCTCTTTCGCAAAGGCTTGGTTGGCTATTTTGTAAAACCAAAATAAGTTTTTATTTTTTAAAGAGCGCATCATCGAATTTTCAATTTACTTATGGCCACTGTTATTGGCGCTCGCTTTTTTTGCGGGGCTGGTTGATGCCGTGGCTGGCGGCGGGGGCTTAATTCAATTGCCAGCATTATTTGCCGCCTATCCCGAACTACCCCCAGCTGCGCTGATGTCAACTAATAAAGTAGCCGCCATTGGTGGCACGCTCAATGCAGCGCGGCGCTATTTGCGGCACGTTGATTTACCTTGGGCGATTGTGGGCCCCGCCATTGTGTTTGGTTTTATTGGCGCACTACTTGGTGCTCAGGCGGTGACGGTATTTCCTGCCGAACCCTTGCGAAAGGCGCTGCCATTCGTACTCTTATTTTTATTGTTCTATACCTGGTTTCAACCAGCATTGGGTGGTGCGCACGACCCAGTGGAGAAGAATTTTTTGGTGCAACTCAAGGCGGCTTGCCTGGGCCTAATCATCGGCTTTTATGATGGTTTTTTTGGACCAGGCACGGGCAGCTTTTTATTATTTGGCTTTGTACGTTTTTTTAACTTTGATTTTTTGCATGCTTCAGCAGCAACTAAGCTAGTCAATGTGGCAACGAATTTGGCGGCAATTGGCTTATTTGCTAGCTTGGGCTACATTAATTGGCCGCTAGGGCTGGCGATGATGGTGGCAAATATTGCGGGCAGTCAGTATGGCAGTAAGTTAGCCATTCGCCACGGCAGTACCTTTGTGCGCAAAACCTTTTTAATTGTTGTGAGCGCGCTCATTTTAAAATCAGCTTACGACGGCTTTTTTACCAATTAAATCAATAACTTACTGATATAATTAGGACTTAGTCCGAACCAAATTAACTAGAGTTGCATTTGCATGGAACAAATTTGTTTCACGTGAAACAGACAAAATGCTATGATCATCGCCCTATCTTGGTTAATTCATGCGCTATTCCAAAAATTTTGAGGTGATTGTTGTCGGTGGGGGCCATGCTGGCACCGAAGCCGCGCTTGCAGCCGCCAGAATGGGTTGCGATACCCTGCTAATCACCCATAACATTGAAACCTTGGGTGCCATGAGCTGTAACCCCTCAATTGGCGGAATTGGCAAAGGCCATTTGGTGAAAGAAATTGATGCATTGGGCGGCGCGATGGCAGCGGCAACGGATGAGGCGGGGATTCAATTCCGCATTCTTAATTCAAGCAAGGGGCCAGCTGTGCGCGCCACTAGAGCCCAAGGCGACAGGGTCTTGTATCGAGCGGCCATTCGTCGACGCCTAGAAAATCAGCCTAACTTAACCCTATTTCAAGCCGCAGTAGATGATCTTGTAGTTCTGAACAATCAGGTTCAGGGTGTAGTTACGGCCCTTGGCTTAACCTTTTGTGCACCTCGCATTGTATTAACAGCAGGCACCTTTTTGGGCGGTAAAATTCATGTTGGGCTAGATAGTCACGCGGGCGGTCGTGCCGGTGATCCCGCAGCCAATACCCTGTCTCTGCGCCTGAAAGAGCTGCAATTACCTCAGGGGCGGCTTAAAACTGGCACCCCACCGCGAATTGATGGCCGCACCATTGATTTTTCAGTCATGCAAGAGCAGCCTGGTGATCTTGATCCCGTTCCAAGCTTTTCATTTTTGGGTCGTCCAGAACAGCACCCTCCTCAAGTATCCTGCTGGATTACCCATACGAATGAACAAACCCACGACATCATTCGCCGTGGGCTTGATCGTTCACCCATGTATACCGGCGTGATAGAGGGCGTCGGACCACGATACTGCCCGTCAATTGAAGACAAAATCCATCGTTTCAAGTCTAAAAATGCCCATCAAATCTTTTTAGAGCCTGAGGGCTTATCAACCAATGAGTTTTATCCTAATGGCATTTCTACCAGCCTACCCTTTGATATTCAGTGGGATCTGGTAAGAAGTATTCGGGGCATGGAGGCGGCAACGATCTTGCGCCCCGGCTATGCAATCGAGTACGACTTTTTTGATCCACAACACTTGCGTCACACCCTAGAGACAAAAGCCATCACAGGGCTCTATTTTGCTGGCCAAATCAACGGCACAACTGGCTATGAAGAGGCCGCTGCACAGGGTTTGTTGGCAGGCATTAATGCGGCTTTAGCTATTTTGGGCAAAGAGCCGTGGATACCCAAGCGGAGTGAGTCCTATATTGGCGTCTTGGTGGACGACTTAATAACCCGCGGAGTGCAAGAGCCCTACCGGATGTTTACAAGCCGGGCCGAATACCGTCTCAGCTTACGTGAAGATAATGCTGATTTGCGCCTGACAGCTATCGGGCGCCAATTGGGCTTAGTCGACAATGTCCGTTGGGGGTTCTTTTGTGAAAAAGAAGCTGCTGTTTCACGTGAAACATTGCGCCTCAATAGCATTTGGGTTGGTCCCCGGCACGAAAAAGCAGGTGCATTGGCACTTATTTTGGGGCAAGCACTGGCACACGAGTGCTCTTTGGCTGAAATACTCCGGCGCCCTAGCATAGGTTATAGCGAGTTAATGGCAGCCGAAAAAGGTTTTTGGCATCCAGGCGATTTGGCAGACGACCCCATTTTGGACCAGCAAATTAAAGATCAAGTAGAAATTGCCATCAAATATCAAGGTTATATCGATCGACAAAGCGCAGAAATTGCGCGTCATGCCCATTTTGAGGGCCTAAGCTTACCCATAAACTTGGATTACCTCGAAGTTCATGGTTTATCGGCTGAGGCTCAGCAGAAGCTAAACTTTCATAAACCCGCTACGCTTGGCCATGCTGCCCGCATTTCAGGAGTAACCCCTGCCACCATTTCTTTATTGCTCGTGCACCTGAAGAAGGGGCTTGGTAAGGGCACTGTTCTCTTATGAGATTAGGCGCCCAATGAGCCAGCTAGCAGATGGGCTCCAAGATTTAAGCGTGGCTTTATTGCCAGCGGCAGTCGCTGACCTCGAGCTATTTTTGCTAGAGCTTGAGCGCTGGAATCGGGTTCATAACTTAACTGCTATTACTGAAGAAAACGCCTCTATAAGTCTGCATCTCCTTGATTCTATTGCAATTTTACCTGGAATGCTGGTGGCTTTAGAGGCGCAAGCGGGGAGCACATCACAAACCAGTACGCAGCCCTATAGAATTGCCGACCTCGGGTCTGGAGGGGGCCTACCCGCAATTCCTTTGGCCATTGCACGGCCAGACTGGCGTTTTAGCCTAATTGAAAAAGTCCGTAAAAAAACCGCTTTTTTACAGCACCTTAAAGGTCGGCTGCATTTAAATAATGTGGAAATACTAACTATGCGGGTTGAGGATGCGGGCGCGAAATTTGCAGGCGAGTTTGACGCAGTTATTTCGCGGGCTTTTACCAATTTAGCTGATTTTTTGCGCTTAGCCGAACCCTTTTTAAAGCCAACCGGCGTGGTTTTTGCCATGAAAGCAAAACACGTTGAAGCTGAAATTAGCTCGCTCCCTCAAGAACGGTGGCGCTTAGTTGCCGATTTGCCGGTGCATCTACCCAATTGCACAGTCGAACGCCATTTACTCACCTTTACCCAACTGCACTAATCTTTTATAGAGCATTTTTTTACTATGGCTAAAATTTTTTGTGTTGCCAATCAAAAAGGCGGGGTCGGTAAAACTACCACCGCTGTTAATTTAGCAGCGGGCTTGGTGGGTCATCAGCAACGCGTACTATTGGTAGATCTAGACCCGCAAGGTAACGCCACTATGGGTTCCGGTATAGAAAAAAGCGACTTAAGCAAAACAGTCTATCAAGTATTAATTGGTCATGCAGCAGTGCAAGAGGCCGTGCAGCGTTGCCCTAGTGCTGGCTACGACGTATTACCAGCAAACCGTAATTTGGCTGGCGCAGAAATTGAATTGGTCGATCTTGATGAGCGTGAGCTGCGTCTCAAAAATGCTTTGCATAGCGTTGCGCACGACTACGATTTCGTTTTGATTGATTGCCCACCAGCCCTTTCATTGCTTACCTTAAACGGCTTATGCGCAGCGAATGGTGTAATTGTGCCAATGCAATGTGAGTACTTTGCACTAGAGGGTTTATCCGACCTAGTGAATACGATTAAACAAGTGCATGCCAAGTTAAATCCAGACCTCGTCATCATAGGATTGTTGCGAGTGATGTTCGATGCACGGATGACATTACAGCAGCAAGTGTCTGAGCAGTTACTGGCCCATTTTGGCGATAAAGTTTTTAGCTCTATTATTCCGCGCAATGTGCGCTTGGCCGAAGCCCCCTCATACGGTATGCCCGGAGTCACCTTTGATAAGGCTTCCCGTGGTGCCCAGGCATATTTGGAGTTTGGTGCCGAAATGATTCAGCGGGTGCAGACAATGAACATAATGCAGGGCAATTCAGCAGAGGTGAAACCATGAGCGTTGCTAAGAAAAAAGGCTTAGGCCGAGGGCTTGATGCCCTTTTGGGCGAAACAAATCAGTCTGAGGTAGCAGGATCAAGCATTGCCTCCTTACCACTTACCGCTTTGCAGGCCGGCAAGTATCAACCTCGTCAACAGATTAAGTCAGAGGGTTTGCAAGAGTTGGCTGAGAGCATTCGTGAGCAGGGCATTATGCAACCGCTATTGGTGCGTGAGGTGGCTCCAGGCAAATATGAAATTATTGCCGGCGAACGACGCTTTCGCGCGGCCCAATTGGCTGGCTTATCCGCTGTGCCGGTATTAATTAGCATGGCGAACGATCGCTCTGCAGCGGCAATGGCATTAATCGAGAACATGCAGCGTGAAGATTTAAACCCCCTTGAAGAGTCTCAGGGCTTGGCGCGCCTCATTGCAGAGTTTGGTTTTACCCATGAGGCTGCTGCCAAGGCAGTTGGCAAATCGCGTAGCGCCATTAGCAACTTATTGCGTCTCTCTCAACTAGCCAAGCCGGTGCAAGCCATGCTCATGGCTGGTGAGCTCGATATGGGTCACGCACGCGCCCTCTTGCCGTTACCCGGCGCAAGCCAAATTATTTTGGCGCAACGCATTGTGGCTCAAGGCTTGTCAGTTCGCGAGGCAGAAAAAATGGCAAGCGCAGCCACTATTGCTATGGGTCAAATTGGGCAGAGTAAAAAATCGTTGGTAAATTCCGCCTCAGCTGCGGCCAATAAAGATCCTGATTTACGCCGTTTAGCCCAAGAGATAGCTGATCTAATCGGCTTAGCAGCACAATTTAAAATAAAAAGTAAGGGCGGCGAGCTCTGTATTCGTTTTAGCCAATTTGATGAGTTAGATGCCTTACTAAAAAAGTTGGGTATTGCGCATGTGTAGAAAAAATACCCGGCAAAAAGTTCAAAATCAATTGACCAATCATGTTGGTAACACTAAAATATGCGGGCTAAATTGATTACCCAAAAAAATCAATTTCCGCCGAAGTGTCAATGGGAAGAGCCCGAAGAGGCCTTTCGGACCTACAGCAAAGCAGAAATGAGCGCCTTACGGGCTGCACAGCCCGCGCAATTTTTTGCCTTGTCGTCTTGGCGAATAATTTTGGGTCAGGTGGTAGTAACACTGCTTAGCGCGGTTATTTGTAGTTTTTTTGGGAGCCCGTTGGGTATAAACCTTTATACTCAGTCGGCTTTGGTGGGTGGCTTAATTGGGTTTTTACCAGCGAGTGTCTTTTTATTGCGGCTGCAAATCGCGAGTAATTCCACCAAGCCTAGCGCAGGGCAGTTTTTGGCGGCGGTGATTTCTGGCGAGTTAATTAAGATCACTTTAACTTTAGCCTTGTTTGTGGGGTTTGCGGTCAAGCAGCCAGATTTAAAATGGTTGCCGTTGTTGCTGACTTATTTTTTAACCTTGAAGTGCTATTGGTTTATGTGGCGCTTCAAGCAGGTAGCAAAATGATTGAAACAGGGAATTGTTGATAGATGTCTAGCGAAGCAAATCTGGCAAATGGAGTCGCATCGCACGGTGCAACTGAAGCCATTACGCCCACCTCATATATTGCTGAGCATTTGCAAAACCTCAATAATATCGGCGGCAAACAAGCTTCAATTATTGACTTTAGCGTTATTAATTTAGATACCGTTTTTTGGACCTCGTTAATGGGCGTCTTAGCGGTTGTCTTGTTGTTAATCGCTGCGCGGCGTGCAAGCCCCGGAGTTCCAGGGCGCTTCCAAGCATTGGTGGAAATGCTGGTTGAAATGGTCGAAACCCAATCCAAAAGCATTATTCATGGGAACCGCACTTACATTGCCCCGCTCGCCCTATTCGTGTTCTGTTGGATCATTTTGCTAAACACCCTTGACCTTATCCCGGTTGACTGGATTGTCGGCGTGAATCAGTTCGTTGGAAGTTTTGGCCTGCATGTGCCCCATCACAAAATTGTGCCGACTACCGATCTCAACGCCACTCTCGGACTATCCTTTTCAGTGCTCTTGTTAGTGCTTTTTTATAGTTTCAAAATTAAGGGCGTTGGCGGTTTTATGCATGAATTAATTTCTGCGCCATTTGGGGCTAAATGGTATTTGGCGCCAATTAATCTAGCATTAAATTTAATTGAGTATGTAGCTAAGGGCGTCTCCTTAGGTATGCGACTTTTTGGCAACATGTATGCAGGCGAATTAATTTTCTTGCTCATTGCGCTTCTGGGTAGCATTTGGACCTTTAGTCTGGACATGACGATGTTTGGATTTGTCGGTAACGTCATAGCCGGATCAGCGTGGGCGATATTTCACATACTTGTTATTTTATTGCAAGCGTTTATTTTCATGATGCTGACTTTGGTCTACATTGGCCAAGCGCATAGTCACCATTAATTTTTTCAACCTCACCCCTTTTAATACTTAGGAGTTAACATGCAAGCATTTTTAGCCAACATCCAGGGACTGACAGCCGTCGGTATCGGTCTTATCATTGGTTTGGGCGCCTTAGGAGCCTGTTTGGGCATTGGCCTTATGGGCGGAAAATTTATTGAAGGTGCAGCCCGTCAACCTGAGTTGATGAACGAACTGCAAACCAAAATGTTCCTTTTGGCTGGTTTAATCGACGCAGCGTTTTTGATCGGCGTTGGTGTGGCAATGTTGTTTGCCTTTGCAAACCCACTGCTTGCCGTCATCAAGTAATTGTTGCGGTTTAGATGACTAAATTGGTCATCTCTCCGCTTTTAACAATACCGAAAGGAACATCGTGAATCTGAACGCGACCTTATTCGCGCAAATGATCGTTTTCTTCATACTATGGTGGGTTGTTGCACGCTTTGTGTGGCCGCCGTTGGTGAAGGCATTAGATGATCGCGCCACGAAAGTAGCCGAAGGCTTGGCTGCTGCAGAGCGAGGCAAAGCCGATTTGGCATCTGCTAGCAAAATTGCTGAACAAGAATTAGCCGGTGCTCGCCAAGAAGGTGCACAACGGGTTGCCGAAGCTGAAAAGCGGGCACAAATGGCCGCCGAAGAAATTCGTTCCAATGCCCAAGCCGAAGCTGCCCGAATTTTGGCGCAGGCTAAAGAAGATGCAGACCAACAAGTGAGTCGCGCCCGGGAAATTTTACGGCTTGAGGTGGCCGCCCTAGCAGTACAAGGCGCTCAACAAATTTTGCAACGTGAAGTCGATGCTAAATCCCACGCAGCATTATTAGATCAATTGAAGGCGCAACTTTGATATGGCTGATTTAGCAACGATTGCCCGCCCTTACGCTGAGGCCTTATTTGCTAGCGCTCAGCCAACTGATTTAGCGCCGTGGGCAGCTCAACTAAACGAGCTAGCGCAAATTGCTTCAGCACCAGAATTGGTCTTGTTGGCCAATAACCCCAAGGTGTCTGCCGCAGACTTAAGTCAGCTCATTGTAGGCATGGCCAAAACACCAATAAGTGAACGGGTTTTGAGTTTTTTGCGCTTACTTAATCAAAATCAGCGCTTAGGTGTTTTGAGTGAAATAGCGGCGCAATTTAGTTTATTAAAAAATCATAGCGAAGGCGCTGCAGAGGTCATGATTACTAGCGCATTTCCACTTGAGGGCGAGGCCTTAAGTAGTTTATTGGTCAGCCTAAAAAAGCGCTTCGGCGGCAAAGAATTGCGCCCAACGATTGCTCTTGATCCCAGCTTAATTGGCGGCATTCGGGTGCAAGTTGGCGATGAAGTGTTAGACGGCTCAGTAAAAGCGCGCTTGGCTCAGATGCAAATTAGCCTAAGCGCATAAGTTAATGAAGAACATACGAATTAAGACCCAGGAGTAAGCAATGCAACTCAACCCTTCCGAGATCAGCGAGCTGATCAAAAGCCGAATTAGTGAATTAGGCATTGATACGCAGATGCGTAATCAAGGTACCGTTATTTCGGTAACTGATGGTATTTGCCGAGTATATGGACTGTCTGGGGTGATGCAAGGAGAGATGTTAGAGTTTCCTGGCGGCACCATTGGTCTTGCTTTAAACCTAGAGCGTGATTCGGTTGGTGCGGTGGTGTTAGGTGAATACACCCATATTAAAGAGGGCGATCCAGTTAAGTGCACGGGCCGAATTTTGGAAGTTCCCGTAGGGCCTGAATTATTAGGTCGAGTGGTTGATGCATTAGGCCAGCCCATCGATGGCAAAGGCCCCGTTAATGCAAAATTAAGCGACTTCATTGAAAAAGTTGCGCCAGGCGTGATTGCTCGCCAATCCGTTAGTCAACCCGTACAAACTGGCCTAAAGGCAATCGATGCAATGGTGCCCATTGGGCGCGGTCAGCGCGAATTAATCATTGGCGATCGTCAAACCGGTAAAACTGCCGTCGCAGTTGATGCCATCATTAATCAAAAAGGCAAAGGCGTTTATTGCGTTTACGTGGCTATTGGACAAAAAGCCTCCACTATCGCCAACGTCGTGCGCAAGCTCACCGAACTGGGTGCCATGGAGTACACCGTGGTGGTTGCAGCTAGTGCGTCCGATTCGGCGGCAATGCAATATTTATCGGCTTACGCGGGTTGCACCATGGGCGAATACTTCCGCGATCGCGGCGAAGATGCCTTAATTGTTTATGATGATTTAACCAAGCAAGCGGTTGCTTACCGTCAAATTTCGCTGTTATTGCGCCGTCCGCCTGGTCGTGAAGCCTACCCTGGCGACGTGTTTTATCTGCACTCACGCTTACTTGAGCGCGCTGCTCGGGTGAATGCGGAATATGTTGAAAAGTTTACGAAAGGCGCCGTAAAAGGTAAAACAGGATCGCTTACCGCATTGCCCATTATTGAAACCCAAGCGGGCGACGTCTCTGCATTTGTGCCAACAAATGTGATCTCGATTACCGACGGACAAATCTTTTTAGAAACCGACTTATTTAATGCTGGTGTGCGCCCGGCTATTAATGCTGGTATTTCTGTATCACGGGTGGGCGGTGCTGCACAAACTAAAGTGATTAAAAAATTATCGGGCGGTATTCGTACCGACTTAGCGCAATATCGCGAGTTAGCAGCGTTTGCACAATTTGCTTCCGACCTCGATGATGCTACGCGTAAACAGCTTGAGCGTGGGCGTCGAGTGACTGAACTACTAAAGCAGCCACAATACATGCCCATGCAAGTTTGGCAAATGGCCGCATCACTCTACGCTGTCAACAACGGCTTCTTCGATGACATTGATGTGAAGCAAGTGCTGCCCTTTGAAAAAGGTTTGCATGAGTTTTTAAAATCCAAATATGCTGCGTTAGTAGCCAATATTGAAGATACCAAAGACTTAAGCAAGGATGATGAAGCTGCATTACGTGCAGCGGTTGAAGACTACAAACGCGCGGCCGCATAAATAGACTATGGCAAGCACAAAAGAAATCCGCTCCAAGATTAAAAGCGTACAAAATACGCGCAAGATCACCAAGGCCATGGAAATGGTTGCCGCCTCGAAGATGCGGCGTGCGCAAGAGCGGATGCGTGCAGCTCGCCCCTATGCTGAAAAAATTCGTGAAATTGTTGCTAATTTAGCCAAAGCAAATCCCGAGTACCGCCCAAGTTATATGACGGTGCGTGAAGTCAAAACCATTGGCACTATTTTGGTCAGCACTGATAAGGGCTTGTGTGGCGGCTTAAATACCAATGTACTGCGCTTAGTGATGAATCAGGCACGCGAAATGCAAGAGGCCCAGATTGAAATTGAATTTACCGCCATTGGCGCTAAGGGTCTGCAATTTTTAAATCGGTCTAAGGCAAAAATTCTATCCGAAGTGATTCAGTTGGGTGATACGCCCCACATGGATATTTTGATTGGCTCTATCGCTGCACAATTGACAGCTTTTGAAAAAGGCGAAGTTGACGCGGTCTATTTGGCCTATACCCGCTTTATCAATACCATGAAACAAGAGCCCGTGTTAGAAAAACTTTTACCTCTCGAGCCAAGTGCTTTAGAGCCGCAACAGTCAGCCCATGCATGGGATTATATTTACGAGCCAGATGCCGAGTTGGTGCTCAATGGTCTATTAAAACGCTATGTCGAGGCTTTAATTTTTCAAGCTGTAGCTGAAAATAAAGCCTCGGAACAATCGGCGCGCATGGTCGCTATGAAGTCGGCTTCGGATAATGCAAAAAATGTGATTGGTGAATTGCAACTGGAATACAACAAAACGCGTCAAGCGGCGATTACCAAAGAGTTGTCAGAAATTGTTGGCGGCGCGGCGGCGGTATAAGCCGAGCCTATTTAGTAGCAAGAAAGAATTTTAGGAATTAAAAGCGGAGAAATACGATGAGTAACGTAAGCAACGGCAATATCGTGCAGTGCATTGGTCCTGTAGTAGACATTCAATTTCCACGTGATCAAATGCCCAATATTTATGATGCCTTGACTCTGGTCGATAGCGGGGAAGCATCGTTTGCTGAAAAGGGGCTCACCTTTGAAGTGCAACAACAAATTGGCGATGGTGTCGTACGTACGATCGCGATGGGCGCCAGTGATGGTTTGCGCCGCGGCATGGAAGTAAAGTCGACCGGCAAACCAATCTCAGTACCGGTTGGCCCCGCAACGTTGGGCCGCATTATGGATGTGTTGGGTCGCCCAATTGATGATGCTGGTCCAATTGCAACCGATGTGCGGCGCGCAATTCATCAGCCCGCCCCTAAGTTTGAAGATCTCGCCCCTTCAGTAGACTTACTTGAAACGGGCATTAAGGTAATCGATTTAGTTTGTCCATTCGCTAAAGGCGGTAAGGTTGGCTTGTTTGGTGGAGCAGGAGTAGGTAAAACTGTCAACATGATGGAGCTCATTAACAATATTGCTAAACAACACTCGGGATTATCTGTATTTGCCGGTGTTGGCGAGCGTACCCGTGAAGGTAATGACTTTTATCATGAGATGAAAGAGTCAAATGTAATCGATAAAGTGGCCATGGTGTTTGGTCAAATGAACGAGCCCCCAGGAAATCGTTTGCGCGTGGCCTTAACGGGTTTAACCATGGCCGAAGCATTCCGTGATGAAGGCCGCGATATTTTGTTCTTCGTCGACAATATTTATCGTTACACATTAGCTGGCACAGAAGTCTCCGCTTTATTGGGGCGGATGCCCTCTGCTGTAGGTTATCAACCAACTTTGGCTGAAGAGATGGGGAAATTGCAAGAGCGTATTACCTCAACTAAAACTGGCTCAGTGACATCAATTCAAGCGGTTTATGTCCCTGCAGATGACTTAACCGATCCCTCTCCGGCGACAACCTTTTTGCATTTAGATTCCACCGTGGTGCTCTCAAGGGATATTGCAGCTTTAGGTATTTATCCCGCAGTTGACCCACTCGATTCAACTAGTCGTCAGCTTGATCCGCAGGTCGTTGGTCAAGAGCATTATGAAGTGGCTCGCGAAGTGCAGATGACCTTGCAACGCTATAAAGAGTTGCGCGATATTATTGCTATTTTGGGGATGGATGAATTATCGCCAGAAGATAAGTTAGCCGTATCGCGCGCGCGTAAAATTCAACGTTTCTTGTCGCAACCATTCCACGTCGCTGAAATTTTTACTGGCTCGCCGGGAAAATATGTGCCTTTAAAGGAAACCATTCGTGGCTTTAAAATGATTGTGAGTGGCGAATTAGATCACCTGCCAGAACAAGCTTTTTATATGGTTGGATCTATCGACGAAGCGATTGAAAAAGCCAAGAAGCTTTAAGGACAAAACATGGCAACAATTCGGGTTGATGTTGTGAGTGCTGAGCAGTCCATTTTTAGTGGCGAAGCCAACTTTGTTGCGCTTCCTGGTGAAAGCGGCGAGCTGGGAATTTTGCCTGGTCACACGCCACTCATTACCCGTATTCGTCCCGGATCAGTGCGCATTGAGAAGGTAGATGGCGAGGAAGAATTTGTGTTTGTTGCGGGCGGCTATTTAGAGGTACAGCCCGATCACATTACAGTTTTGGCCGATACGGCGATTCGCGGTCACGATCTGGATGAAGCAAAAGCCCTCGAGGCTAAAAAACGCGCGGCAGAGGCTATGCAAAATCGGGGTAGCGAATTTGATTTGGCTTTAGCACAATCCGAATTTGTTATGGCCGCCGCTCAATTAGCTGCACTTGCGCGCTTTCGGCGCAAAAAATAATTCTTTGTCAAGCTAGCCTTGCTGAACGATCGATTCCTTAAGGCCTGCCTTGGCGAGCCAACGGATCGAACGCCGTTGTGGCTGATGCGCCAAGCTGGTCGTTATTTGCCAGAGTACAACGCTACGCGCGCCCGCGCGGGCAGTTTTTTAGCGCTAGCCAAGAACCCCAGTTTAGCTACTGAAGTTACCCTTCAGCCACTTGATCGCTACCCCTTAGATGCTGCAATTTTATTTTCCGACATCTTAACTATTCCTGACGCCATGGGCCTTGGTTTGCAATTTACCGCTGGCGAAGGCCCCAGCTTTGAAAGGCCTTTGCGCACAGCGGATGATGTAGCTAAGTTGCAAGTGGCGGATATGAATCAGCTGAAGTATGTTTTTGATGCGGTTGCAGAAATTCGCCGCGCGCTAATGCAAAATGGTCAGCAGCGTATGCCACTGATTGGTTTTTCAGGATCGCCGTGGACACTGGCTTGTTACATGATTGACGGCTCAAGCGCTGATGACTTTCGTCATGCTAAAACCATGATGTTTAGTCGGCCAGACTTACTGGCACAGATTCTCAAAATCAATGCCCAGTCTGTAGCCCAATATTTAAGCTTGCAATTAGAGGCCGGCGCTCAAGCATTAATGATTTTTGATACATGGGGCGGCATGCTGCCCGACAAGTGGTATCAAAGTGTATCTTTAGCAAGCATGCGCGAAGTAATAGCGCAGCTGCCCCGAGAGCACCAAGGGCGAAAAGTGCCGATTATTATTTTCACCAAAGGGGGTGGCCTCTGGTTAAACGATATGGCACAAGCTGGTGCTGATGTCATTGGTCTAGACTGGACTATCTCTCTGCAGCACGCGCGCGCAGCACTGGTAGCGGCTAATACCCCCATAGCACTTCAAGGCAATATTGATCCCCTTGCCCTATTTGCCGAGCCCGCCCAAATTCAGCAATTAGCGTGTGAAATACTCGATGGATTGGCGTCAGCGCCGCCTATGCGCCCCAAACTACATCCCTTAGATGGGCATATCTTTAATTTGGGCCATGGCATTTCACAATTTACCCCCCCAGAGCACGTTTCTGCGCTAGTTGAGGCGGTCATAAGCCACTCCCAAGCCCTTAGAAAGTAGGCTAAACCAGAGCCGCTTGGCCTGTTAATTTGGTGCATTGCGAAAAGTTATGCACATAGTTATGCACAGCCAAACACGAGAATAAGAAATTCAGTAAGATTCGCTCGAAGCTTCAGATTACCCCTGCATAATTTAGTCTAAGTAATTGTTTTAATTGAATAAATAGTCGTAAAGCACCCCTCACGTAAGACTTTAAAAATGAACGCTAATGAAAAGATAATGGCAAACTTAGCGATATCCACAGACTTATCCACAAGTAAAGTTAACCCGCTAAAGCGCTGTAATGACTAAGCCCCTCATTGTTCAGGTTGCGATTGATAAGCCCCTGCGCCAATGCTTTGACTATATTTGGAATAGTGAAAAATTAGGGCAAGATCCCCTTATTGGCCAATTGGTTGAGGTACCATTTGGCCGCGGAAATTTAGTTGGGGTTGTGGTTCAAGTAAGCCATGACACTGCCCTAGAGCCGGCCCAATTAAAGACAGTTACGCAACTTGCACCGATTCCGGCCTTAGACCCCCAATTAATGCAGCTCATGGTATTTGCCAGCACGTACTATATTCAAGGGCTTGGCGAAACCCTCATTCCAAGTATTCCGCAATATTGGAAAAAACCCAAAAATTGGCCAAAACTACAACTTGCGCTAATGGATCAGGCGGCCATTAGTCAGGATGGTGGCCCCCACTCCAGCAGCAAAAGCGCTAAGGCTACCGGCGCCATTCTGACGGCAGCGCTAAATGCAGAGCAGGCCGCTGCGTTAACAAAATTAAATAATCAAAAACAAGACAGCCAGAAGAGCGGCTTGCGCGCCACATTATTGCAGGGCAGAACAGGTAGTGGCAAAACGGCCGTTTTTTTAAATTGGCTGGCTAATATATTGGCAGAAAAAAATGCTCAAGTGCTGATTTTGGTGCCCGAAATTAATTTAACCCCGCAATTAGAGAGAAGTGTGCGTGCGCATTTTCCAGGGCACACACTAGCTGTCTTACATAGTGCGTTGGCAGAAAAAAAACGCGGCATGGCCTGGTATGAAGCACAAATTGGTCGGGCGCAAATCATTCTTGGTACCCGTTTAGCTGTCCTTACTCCCATTCCGCACTTAAGGGCAATCGTCGTTGATGAAGAGCACGATACATCGTATAAACAGCAAGAAGGTACGCGTTATTCAGCACGTGATTTAGCAGTTTGGCGCGCTCATAATTTACACATTCCTATTGTTCTTTCTTCTGCTACACCCTCTTTAGAAAGTTGGTTGGCCGCACGCAATAGGCGCTATGACTTAATCCAGCTAAACCAGCGAGCACAAGGCGGTGCAATGCCAGAAATACGCTTGATTGATTTAAAAGATAAAAATAATCAATCTGCTGGTGCTAAAAAAATTCATCTTTCAAGGCCTCTGGCCAATGCAATTGATGCTAACTTACAGCAGCAGGAGCAAAGTTTAGTGCTAATTAATCGCCGTGGGTATGCCCCTGTTTTAACTTGCTTATCTTGCGGCTGGCTTTCACAGTGCGCGCAATGCAGTGCATATTTAGTCTTGCATAAGCCAGGTGCAATTACTGCTAAGCCGATTTTGAGTTGTCACCATTGTGGCTTGGTAAAGTCTGTACCTAAGAGTTGTCCTGAATGCGGAGATGCCGATATACGACCCATTGGGCAAGGAACACAAAAAATTGAAGATGCAATCGGCCTAGCTTGGCCAAACGCCCGCATCTTGCGGATTGATGCTGATAGTAGTCGCAGGGGGCGTGGCGCTGAAGATATGATGCAGGCGGTGCATGCTGGTGAAATCGATATTATTATCGGCACACAAATGATTGCGAAGGGTCATGACTATCAAAATATCCGTGTAGTTGGCGTATTAGATGCTGATGCGCGTTTATATTCGCACGATTATCGTGCTCCGGAACGCTTATTTGCACAACTCGTTCAGGTTGCTGGGCGCGCTGGTCGAAGCGATGGTGTAGAAAAAATAAGTCAAATTTATATTGAAACCCGCCATCCAAATGCCGCTGTTTTTCAATACTTAATTCAGCATGATGTCGATGGTTTTTTAGCGCAGTTAGCAACTGAACGTGAAGAAGCGCAGTTGCCGCCTTTTACTTTTCAGGCCTTGATTCACGCCGAGGGAAAAGTGTTAAGCAAGGTATTGGTATTTTTAGCGCAGCTTAAACAAGAGGCAGCCAGCCACTTTGACGCCGAACAGCAGGTAAAAATATACGATCCCGTAGCGAAGAGTATGGTGCGAATTGCAGGCTTAGAACGCGCCCAATTAGTTATTGAAGCCAATCATCGGAATCATTTACAAGGTGTTTTAGAGCAAATTGATACCTTCTTACGAGGTCAGTCGCAAGGGCGTATTAGTAAGAAGGACAAAATACGCTGGTCGATTGAGCGCGATCCAGCGCTTATTTAAACTAAAGGCCCTACCTACTCTGTAGACCTTAGTTATACCCAAGCCGACGTTAGGTTTTAGCTGAGCCCGTACGATGAGTACGGTTATAGAGGCAGCTGGCACAAATCCAGCGCTGTTTGCGATTGCTCGTAGGAATCCACGTACCACCTTCTAAGCGCTTCTCGCGACTACAAGATGAGCAAAATTTAAGGCTTTGTGAGGTGTCTTGGGTTGGGGCGGTGGTTGAGGTGGTCATAAGCATTCCGAGGGGTACTAATCTACAGAAATGCTATTTTACCCGTTTTAGCAAGCTGGGGCAGGCGTCAGCATAATTTTCACTGAATCAGCGGTTTTATTGCCATCAAAATCTAGCCAGGCCTTATTTTCAAAGTCATACAGCTTACAAGCTCTGGCAGTATCAAAATACCATTTCCAGGAGAATTTTTGGATAAAAATTCGCTCTGGTAAAACAGTTTCTAGCTTCGCCTGAGCCTCTTTAAGACGATATAGGGGAATCGACATATCTACATGGTGAGCCGTGTGCTCCATGATATGGTGCATTAATGCGCCCCAGACAAAATTAAAAGTCAGATGAACGGTGGTAGAAACAAAGGGCTGAGCCCTTAACCATTCCGATTTTTTATCGTACCAAGACACTGAGGGGTGGGTGTGGTGTACGTAAACTACAAAACCAATCATGCCATTCCAAAATAAAAATGGCAAAGCAAAACCGGTGAGCAGGGTAATCCAAATCGATTGGTCGGTAAGCCAAGCCCCAGCAATGAGTGAGCCAAGCCACAGAACCGCAAAGGCCGAGACCAAATAGTTATCTTTCATAAAAATGGCACGGTTCGCTGGCTTATAAGTGGCATTGGGAAAGTATTCTCTTTTCCACCAGATTTCAATCATGTAATACAGTACTGGGCCCCAGCCGCTGCGATAAATGCGCTCAAGGGTTTGGCGCCATGCAGGTAAAGCATCAAACTCGGCTTTTGAAAGTGGCGCCCACACAAAATCAAAACCTTTTAAATTCGTTTGCCCGTGATGAACAACGTTGTGACCAATGTCCCAGAGGCTGTAGGGGGTTAACGAAGGCAAAAAGGCAATGCGTCCAAGTACTTTATTCAGTTCGCGATTAGCGGTAAAGCTTTGATGACAAGCATCGTGCCCAAGGATAAAGATACGTCCTGTGATAAATCCTGCGATTACGCCAAAAAGTATTTTAAGCAAAATATGTTCAAAATAGACGGTGGCAAAAATGGCGCCTAGCCAAAGTGTTGCGTCAAACAAAAGTAAAGCAATTGCCCGACTCGTTTCGCCCTTCGCCATCGGCTCTAACCAGCTGCGAATAATTTTACGGTGAGGCAATGGTTGATCGGGCGTTAGCGGCGCAACGCGCGAAGAATCAACATAGGAGGGGTTTAAAGAGTTGGACACAATGTAAATAGAGGTTTAGACGCTTGAATGATAGAGCTTTTTGGTTTTTTCCGCTTGATTTGGATCAAAGTTACCCATCAAAGTTACCCATGCTGGTGCGCCCGGCGCGAATCGAACGCGCGACCCTTGGCTTCGGAGGCCAATACTCTATCCACTGAGCTACGGGCGCATTAAGAACTAAGGCTCTATTGTAAGTGCCGGAATCGTTCGGGCTGGCTATAATTAACAAATCAACGAAAAAAACTAGCAAAAGAGCAAAATAATGAGCAATGGTCACGGTAGTTTAATTAAAACCCCAAAACAATTAATTGTGGTGGTTAGCCTCAGTTTTTTTGTTCCGCTTCTCATTATTTTATTGTTAATGGTTTATGTTAATAGCGGCCAACGCGAATCTGGCGGCAGCATTGAGGCAGAAAAAGGAATCGCACAACGGATTAAACCGGTTGGGCAGGTTACCCTGAGTGCGGCCGCAGTACCACCCTCAGTGGCGGAAAATACAGCGCCAGTGCCACCCGCGGTCGCTGCAATCACAGCTCCAGCCGCGAAGGCCGCAGCCAAATAGAGTTAATGTTTTTTAGCCATCAGCGCTAATTGATACGCCGCTTTTTGGGGCATGCCGGTAGCCGTAGACACCACCTTAGCAATCTCTTTGCTACCTAAATATTCAGCAAGTACATTAATCCAGCGATGTACTGCCACTGCGTCGGCTGACTGTGGTTCACTAGACTTCTCTCCGGCGACTAAAATAATAAATTCTCCCTTAAGACTAATTGCGTTGGCAAGCCAGTCTTTTAAGGCGCCTGCAGTTAAAAAAGCGATTGCTTCAAATTTTTTAGTCAGCTCACGACCAATAATGATTTCGCGCTCAGGTTTAAGAATCGCTGATAGATTCAATAAGCTAGATTGGATTTGATGTGGCGACTCAAGAAAAATACTCGCTTGCGCAGACAAATTAATTTCATTTAAAACGCGCTCACGCTCTTTTACCTTATGGGGCAAGAAGCCAATAAATTGAAAGCGGCCTTGTAAATGATCAAGTGCCCCGCCGCCAACTGAGGCAATCGCTGTAAGCGCACTGGGCCCCGGAATGGGGATCACCCGAAACCCCGCTTGCTGAACGGCACCGACGAGCTTAGCGCCGGGATCTGAAATGCCTGGCGTACCAGCATCCGAAATATAAGCCCAACGTTGCGACTGCTTTAAGTGGGAGATCATTTTTTTAGTAGCCGCAACCTCATTGTGCTCATGTAGCGCTACACATTTCTTATGAATGCCAAATGCCCGCAACAGGGCAGCGCTATGACGCGTATCTTCGCAAGCAATGCCATCAACTGCATTTAATACATGTAACGCGCGCAAGGTTATATCACCTAAATTACCGATCGGTGTAGCCACTACATACAATGCACTAGCCGGTAAATCTTGTTGTTGTAGAAAATCCGCTATACCCAATTCCATGGTGACACTCCATTCACATTCACAACATCGGTAAAAAAGCTGAAGCAGCAGCAAAAGAGTATCTTCATCGCGCAGGTCTCAGCTTCGTCACCTTAAATTATCGCTGCCGCATGGGCGAGATTGATTTGATTATGCGTGATCAAGCTACTTTAGTGTTTGTAGAAGTCAGGGCGCGTAGCTCAAGCAATTGGGGCGGCGCCCTAGCTAGCATTAACGCCAGCAAACAAAATAAGATTTATAAAACAGCTCAATACTATTTGCAATCCCACTATCGCGCTAAGGACTATCCGTCGTGCCGCTTTGACGTGATTGCTATAAAAGGCGATCAACTAGAGTGGCTTAAGGCCGCATTTTGATGGCAGCTTATCGCCCCTTGGTAAAACTAGGGGCATAATATTAGGATGAATAACCAGACCCTGCCGAGCTTAGAGACGCGAACCGCGCAGCATTTCTTAGATAGTATTGCGTGCCAAGAAGCGGCCGCGAAGACTCTGTCAGCGCTAGCAGCCCAAGCCATTTTGGCGATGGCTAACTGTCTTCAGGCCGGCGGCAAGATTATGGCCTGTGGTAATGGGGGTTCAGCCGCCGATGCACAACATTTTGCTGCCGAACTGATCGGTCGTTTTGAGCGCGAGCGGCGTGAGTTAGCAGCAATCGCCCTCACCACCGACACCTCTATTTTGACTGCAGTGGGTAATGACTACAGCTATGACGAAGTGTTTAGCAAGCAAGTGCGCGGCCTTGGCAAAACCGGTGATATTTTATTGGCCATCACTACTTCTGGCAACTCTAAAAATGTGTTGAAAGCAATTGTGGCGGCGCAGTCCATGGGCATTCAAGTCATTGCCTTCAGCGGCAATGGCGGTGGTCAGTTAAGCAACTTACTAGGCGCAAACGATTTACTTTTATGTGCGCCCGCGTCGCGCACGGCTCGAATTCAAGAAACACATTTAATTCTGTTGCATGCCTTATGCGATGGGATTGATCATGTTTTGCTCGATTAACTTTAGAGGTCAGGTCAGATGAAAACGCTATTTCGTTCAGTGAGTGCGCTGTTATGTCTGTTGTCATTGCTGGGCTTATTAAATGCCTGCGGTGTCATTGCGGTCGGCGCAGTTGCAGGCAGCGCAAGCGTGCTAGCCGACCGTCGCACCGCAGCTGCTCAAGCAACCGACATTGGAATTCAGTTAGAAGCTGGGGCGCAGCTCAGCAATAAGTTTGGCAAAGACGCGCACATCAATGTAACGTCATTTAATCAACAGGTTCTTTTAACTGGTGAAGTAAAAACAGCAGAAATGAAAAGCCAAGCAGAAGCAGATGTGAAGCAATTAAAAAATGTTCGTACTGTCTTTAACGAACTTACCATTGGGCCCATTAGTTCTTATACGGCACGAGCCAATGATGCCTATCTCACTTCAAAAATTAAAACGGAAATGATTTTTACTAATAATCTCCCATCCAATTCAATGGTTATCGTGACTGAAGGTACAAACGTTTATATGCTCGGTATTTTGACCGCAGCCGAGGCTGCAAGTGCAAAGAAAATTGCGAGCTCAACAAATGGTGTGAAAGCGGTTTATACGTTTTTTGATTTGATTTCTGAGGCTGACAAAGAGCGCATTGACCAGGCCAATAAAAATTCAGCTGCAGCGGCTACTAAGCCGGCACCACAAAACTAAGCCAGCAACCCAATAAAGATGCCAGCACTAGGCCTGCTTATTGGGCCTTGGTTTTTTTCAGCAACCAGCGTAAAGCTTTATTTGATTGATTTAGATTGGATTTAACGGCGAAATCAAAATCTGCAAGCTGGACATTAACGGCCTCAGCAAAAATCGTGCTGGAATTTGCGGGTGGTAGCTTTAAGCAGGCTTCCGCTTCACCATAGGCATAGTCAATTTGCATACCTGCTTTTAGTGCCAAATGCACCATGATTTTATTTTGCGCTAAGCAATGCACAAATAAAGTGGTGACCTGAGTATTGCGCGCATGGACGATTGCTCGTCCTAGTAATGCAGCGCCACACCCTTGATACCGATTTTCGGCTAGAACGGAAACCCCAAATTCGGCAGCTTTACTGCGTTTGTTCCCAACCGGTAAATAGGCTAGGTGAGCAATCGCGATCAGCTTTAAGTTGGTATCGAAAATTCCAAAAATTGCATCCCGCTTAAAGTCAAGCTCGGCAACATAGCTTTGAATAACGACATCAGTAGATGGAAGGCCAAAGCGTAAACGGCGATCTTCTGAATCTAAAAGCAAAAAATGCGCCAAGATAGCT
Organism: Polynucleobacter sp. IMCC30063; assembly: GCF_021395235.1. Lineage (NCBI taxonomy): Bacteria > Pseudomonadati > Pseudomonadota > Betaproteobacteria > Burkholderiales > Burkholderiaceae > Polynucleobacter > Polynucleobacter sp. IMCC30063. The sequence goes on from NZ_JAJVCQ010000001.1 coordinate 282,873, forward strand.
GCGCGATGACCGGCATGCAGTTCTCTCACTGGCAGGCTATTAAGCCCACAAATAAATGGTTTGCGGGTAGGTTTTGCGGCACCCTTAAAGCATATTTTGTGCATTGCATCATTTTACCCCGTTTTGCGCTTTTGACTAGGGTTTTCCCTAATCTTCAGATTTGGCCGTTTTTTGTAAAGAATTTCTGAAAATATCAGCAGAAATACCTAGATGGGTGTTGACATCTTGCAATTCTTGTGTCATAGTAGCGGACTTCGCTGAAATTTCTTAAAAAAGCCATTTCAGCCCTCTTTAAAAATTAGTCAATCGATAATTGTGGGTACTGGGTAAAGGCATCCAGTCCTTCGGGACAGATGTAAATAAAACAGTACTCAAGACAGTAAAAAGATTTGGTTTTTAACCAAGTCAATTTCTTGAATGAGTGCGACGATCCGCAAGGATCACAGGAATTAAACTGAAGAGTTTGATCCTGGCTCAGATTGAACGCTGGCGGCATGCCTTACACATGCAAGTCGAACGGCAGCACGGGTGCTTGCACCTGGTGGCGAGTGGCGAACGGGTGAGTAATATATCGGAACGTGCCTCATAGTGGGGGATAACGCAGCGAAAGCTGTGCTAATACCGCATACGCCCTGAGGGGGAAAGCGGGGGACCGTAAGGCCTCGCGCTATGAGAGCGGCCGATACCTGATTAGCTTGTTGGTGGGGTAAAAGCCCACCAAGGCGACGATCAGTAGCTGGTCTGAGAGGACGATCAGCCACACTGGGACTGAGACACGGCCCAGACTCCTACGGGAGGCAGCAGTGGGGAATTTTGGACAATGGGGGCAACCCTGATCCAGCAATGCCGCGTGAGTGAAGAAGGCCTTCGGGTTGTAAAGCTCTTTTGTCAGGGAAGAAACAGCAGCTCTAACACAGTCTGCGAATGACGGTACCTGAAGAATAAGCACCGGCTAACTACGTGCCAGCAGCCGCGGTAATACGTAGGGTGCGAGCGTTAATCGGAATTACTGGGCGTAAAGCGTGCGCAGGCGGTTATACAAGACAGGCGTGAAATCCCCGGGCTTAACCTGGGAATGGCGCCTGTGACTGTATAGCTAGAGTGTGTCAGAGGGGGGTAGAATTCCACGTGTAGCAGTGAAATGCGTAGATATGTGGAGGAATACCAATGGCGAAGGCAGCCCCCTGGGATAACACTGACGCTCATGCACGAAAGCGTGGGGAGCAAACAGGATTAGATACCCTGGTAGTCCACGCCCTAAACGATGCTGACTAGTTGTTGGGAATTTACATTCTCAGTAACGTAGCTAACGCGTGAAGTCAGCCGCCTGGGGAGTACGGTCGCAAGATTAAAACTCAAAGGAATTGACGGGGACCCGCACAAGCGGTGGATGATGTGGATTAATTCGATGCAACGCGAAAAACCTTACCTACCCTTGACATGTCACTAACGAAGTAGAGATACATTAGGTGCCCGTAAGGGAAAGTGAACACAGGTGCTGCATGGCTGTCGTCAGCTCGTGTCGTGAGATGTTGGGTTAAGTCCCGCAACGAGCGCAACCCTTGTCTTTAGTTGCTACGAAAGAGCACTCTAAAGAGACTGCCGGTGACAAACCGGAGGAAGGTGGGGATGACGTCAAGTCCTCATGGCCCTTATGGGTAGGGCTTCACACGTCATACAATGGTGCATACAGAGGGTTGCCAACCCGCAAGGGGGAGCTAATCTCAGAAAATGCATCGTAGTCCGGATCGAAGTCTGCAACTCGACTTCGTGAAGCTGGAATCGCTAGTAATCGCGGATCAGAATGTCGCGGTGAATACGTTCCCGGGTCTTGTACACACCGCCCGTCATACCATGGGAGTGGGTTTTGCCAGAAGCCGTTAGCCTAACCGCAAGGAGGGCGACTGCCACGGCAGGGTTCATGACTGGGGTAAAGTCGTAACAAGGTAGCCGTATCGGAAGGTGCGGCTGGATCACCTCCTTTCTAGAGAAAGATGCTGGAACTTTAGTGCCCACACTTATCGATTGACAACAAAAGCCACGGGTCTGTAGCTCAGCTGGTTAGAGCACCGTCTTGATAAGGCGGGGGTCGTAGGTTCAAGTCCTACCAGACCCACCACCAAAAGCAATACAGACTTAGTGGGTCGATGGGGGATTAGCTCAGCTGGGAGAGCACCTGCTTTGCAAGCAGGGGGTCGTCGGTTCGATCCCGTCATCCTCCACCATCAAACTAAATAGCAAAACTAAGCGATTCAAAACGTTTAGTTTTGCCATTTTCTTTTGGCTGTTCTTTAAAAATTTGAGTAAGCAAAGTGTCTGATGTATCTTTGAGAGTGCATCAGACAAGTAATATGGGTAGTGATTGAATCATCAATCAAAAGTAATACAAGCAAGAGTTTTAAATTGTTTGGATTACGGCGCAAACATGTCAGAAGTAGAAGTAAAAACCTGTAACGGTTACTAGCAATGGTGCTCGTTATAGGATCAAGTGAATAAGTGCATGTGGTGGATGCCTTGGCGATTACAGGCGACGAAAGACGTTATAGCCTGCGATAAGCCCCGGGGAGCTGGCAAATAAGCTTTGATCCGGGGATTTCTGAATGGGGAAACCCGCCGCTTTTGCGGCACCCACACCTGAATACATAGGGTGTGTGGAGCGAACCTCGTGAACTGAAACATCTAAGTAGCGAGAGGAAAAGACATCAACCGAGATTCCCAGAGTAGTGGCGAGCGAAATGGGAAGAGCCTTCTAGTGATAGCTCAGTAATTAACAAAATGGAATGGAAAGTCCAACAATATAGGGTGATAGTCCCGTATGTGAAAATTATTGGGTGGTACTAGGCTAGAGACAAGTAGGGCGGGACACGTGAAATCCTGTCTGAATATGGGGGGACCATCCTCCAAGGCTAAATACTCGTAATCGACCGATAGTGAACAAGTACCGTGAGGGAAAGGCGAAAAGAACCCCGGGAGGGGAGTGAAATAGATCCTGAAACCGCATGCATACAATCAGTAGGAGCCTCGTAAGGGGTGACTGCGTACCTTTTGTATAATGGGTCAGCGACTTACATTCAGTAGCAAGCTTAACCGAATAGGGAAGGCGTAGCGAAAGCGAGTCCGAATAGGGCGTTAGTTGCTGGGTGTAGACCCGAAACCAGTTGATCTATCCATGGCCAGGTTGAAGGTGCGGTAACACGTACTGGAGGACCGAACCCACTAACGTTGAAAAGTTAGGGGATGAGCTGTGGATAGGGGTGAAAGGCTAAACAAAACTGGAAATAGCTGGTTCTCTCCGAAAACTATTTAGGTAGTGCCTCGTGTATCACCATAGGGGGTAGAGCACTGTCATGATTGTGGGGTCCATTGCGGATTACCGCGTCATAGCAAACTCCGAATACCTATGAGTGCAAGCACGGGAGACAGACATCGGGTGCTAACGTCCGGTGTCAAGAGGGAAACAACCCAGACCGCCAGCTAAGGTCCCTAATATATGCTAAGTGGGAAACGAAGTGGGAAGGCTAAAACAGTCAGGAGGTTGGCTTAGAAGCAGCCATCCTTTAAAGAAAGCGTAATAGCTCACTGATCGAGTCGTCCTGCGCGGAAGATGTAACGGGGCTAAGCATATAACCGAAGCTGCGGATCACAGCAATGTGATGGTAGGAGAGCGTTCTGTAAGCCTGTGAAGGTGTGGTGTAAACCATGCTGGAGGTATCAGAAGTGCGAATGCTGACATGAGTAGCGATAAAGGGGGTGAAAAGCCCCCTCGCCGTAAGCCCAAGGTTTCCTGCGCAACGTTCATCGGCGCAGGGTGAGTCGGCCCCTAAGGCGAGGCAGAGATGCGTAGCTGATGGGAACAAGGTTAATATTCCTTGACCATTGTTAGATGCGATGGGGGGACGGATCGCGGAAAGTTGTCCGGGTGTTGGATATTCCCGGTTCCTGCATTGGAGATGGCTATTAGGTAAATCCGGTAGCGTAATTCAAGGGTGTGGGACGAGTGAGCTTGCTCGCGAAGCAATTGGAAGTGGTTCCAAGAAAAGCCTCTAAGCTTCAGTCTAACAAGACCGTACCGCAAACCGACACAGGTGGGCGAGATGAGTATTCTAAGGCGCTTGAGAGAACTCAGGAGAAGGAACTCGGCAAATTTGCACCGTAACTTCGGGATAAGGTGCGCCCTGGTAGCTTGACCGTGAACAACGGAAGGGCAAAGGGGTTGCAATAAAAAGGTGGCTGCGACTGTTTAATAAAAACACAGCACTCTGCAAACACGAAAGTGGACGTATAGGGTGTGACGCCTGCCCGGTGCTGGAAGATTAAATGATGGGGTGCAAGCTCTTGATTGAAGTCCCAGTAAACGGCGGCCGTAACTATAACGGTCCTAAGGTAGCGAAATTCCTTGTCGGGTAAGTTCCGACCTGCACGAATGGCGTAACGATGGCCACACTGTCTCCTCCTGAGACTCAGCGAAGTTGAAATGTTTGTGATGATGCAATCTACCCGTGGCTAGACGGAAAGACCCCATGAACCTTTACTGTAGCTTTGCATTGGACTTTGAACCGGTCTGTGTAGGATAGGTGGGAGGCTTTGAAGTTAGGATGCTAGTCCTGATGGAGCCAACCTTGAAATACCACCCTGGTTTGTTTGAGGTTCTAACCTTGGCCCATTATCTGGGTCGGGAACAGTGCATGGTAGGCAGTTTGACTGGGGCGGTCTCCTCCCAAAGTGTAACGGAGGAGTACGAAGGTACGCTTGGCACGGTCGGACATCGTGCCTAAAGTGCAATGGCAAAAGCGTGCTTAACTGCGAGACCGACAAGTCGAGCAGGTGCGAAAGCAGGTCATAGTGATCCGGTGGTTCTGTATGGAAGGGCCATCGCTCAACGGATAAAAGGTACTCTGGGGATAACAGGCTGATACCGCCCAAGAGTTCATATCGACGGCGGTGTTTGGCACCTCGATGTCGGCTCATCTCATCCTGGGGCTGTAGCCGGTCCCAAGGGTATGGCTGTTCGCCATTTAAAGAGGTACGTGAGCTGGGTTTAAAACGTCGTGAGACAGTTTGGTCCCTATCTGCCATGGGCGTTGGAGATTTGACGGGGGCTGCTCCTAGTACGAGAGGACCGGAGTGGACGTACCGCTGGTGTACCTGTTGTTTCGCCAGAAGCATCGCAGGGTAGCTATGTACGGAAGAGATAACCGCTGAAAGCATCTAAGCGGGAAACTTGCCTGAAGATGAGATCTCCCGGAGCTTTAAGCTCCATAAAGGGTCGTTGAAGACCACAACGTTGATAGGTCGGGTGTGGAAGCGCAGTAATGCGTTAAGCTAACCGATACTAATTGCCCGTTAGGCTTGATCCTATAACCAGCACCATTGGTGTTGGATGTTTGTGCGATTGATATAAATTGAATCGCTATCCAAATTTGCTTACTCAAATGGGGTTGTTGAATAAACAACCCCACCCTCTACGCCCGGTGACCATAGCGAGTTGGAACCACCCCTTCCCATCCCGAACAGGACAGTGAAACGACTCAACGCCGATGATAGTGCGGATTACCCGTGTGAAAGTAGGTAATTGCCGGGCACCAATGTAACGCCCAGACCCTCTTAGGTCTGGGCGTTTTTACTTGTGGGAAAAGGACTTACAGATTGACATGCCGGCTGGTTCAGGTGAAAATGTTCGGTTCGCGGAGAGATGCCCGAGCGGCTAAAGGGGGCAGACTGTAAATCTGTTGGCTTACGCCTACGTTGGTTCGAATCCAACTCTCTCCACCAGATGTAAGGAATACAGTAGTGCTTCTCAGTAGTGGCGGTAGGAATTAGCAATAAGCAGCGGGTTAAGAGATTTGAGTGAAGATAGTTGGCGAATGAGTTGATAAAACGCTGCGGGTGTAGCTCAATGGTAGAGCTGAAGCCTTCCAAGCTTATGACGAGGGTTCGATTCCCTTCACCCGCTCCAGCTGAATATCAGCAGTAGATTTTGCCCATGTGGCTCAGTGGTAGAGCACTCCCTTGGTAAGGGAGAGGTCGGCAGTTCGATCCTGCCCATGGGCACCATGTTTTTTGTGCAAGTGAATAGATTTAATTAATTAAAGAGTTAAACAGAAGGCAGATAAAAAATGGCAAAAGAAAAATTTGAACGGACTAAACCGCACGTTAACGTCGGTACGATTGGCCACGTTGACCATGGCAAAACAACCCTGACTGCGGCAATTACCACCGTGCTCTCTAAAGTGTTTGGTGGCGAAGCAAAAGCGTACGATCAAATTGACGCTGCGCCAGAAGAGAAGGCTCGCGGTATTACCATTAATACTGCCCACGTTGAGTATGAGACCAAGAATCGTCACTACGCGCACGTCGATTGCCCAGGTCACGCCGACTACATTAAGAACATGATTACTGGTGCTGCACAAATGGACGGCGCCATCTTAGTGGTCTCTGCTGCCGATGGCCCAATGCCCCAAACCCGCGAACATATTTTGCTCGCCCGCCAAGTTGGCGTGCCTTACATCATCGTCTTTTTAAATAAGTGCGATATGGTCGATGACGCTGAACTACTCGAGTTAGTCGAAATGGAAGTGCGTGAGCTCTTATCCAAATACGACTTCCCTGGTGATGACACCCCCATCGTTAAAGGTTCGGCTAAGCTTGCCTTAGAAGGCGACAAGGGCGAACTCGGTGAAGGCGCCATCATGGCCTTAGCCGAAGCCTTAGATACTTATATTCCCACCCCCGAGCGTGCAGTTGACGGCGCGTTCTTGATGCCAGTAGAAGATGTCTTCTCGATCTCCGGTCGCGGTACAGTCGTTACTGGCCGTATCGAGCGTGGCATTGTTAAAGTTGGTGAAGAAATTGAAATCATCGGTATTAAGCCCACCATCAAAACCACCTGTACTGGGGTTGAGATGTTCCGCAAATTACTCGATCAAGGTCAAGCAGGCGATAACGTCGGTATTTTATTGCGCGGCACTAAGCGTGAAGAAGTCGAACGGGGTCAAGTTTTAGCGAAGCCCGGTTCAATTACACCGCATACCCACTTCACCGCTGAAGTCTATGTGCTGTCAAAAGATGAAGGTGGTCGTCATACGCCCTTCTTTAACAACTATCGCCCCCAGTTTTACTTCCGTACTACTGACGTAACCGGATCGATTGAGTTGCCAAAAGATAAAGAGATGGTGATGCCAGGCGATAACGTCACGATTACCGTAAAACTGATTGCTCCCATCGCCATGGAAGAAGGCTTACGTTTTGCGATTCGTGAAGGTGGCCGTACAGTTGGTGCTGGTGTAGTTGCAAAGATTTTGGCTTAGGGTTTGATTAATTGAAAAATAGGGGCGTAGCTCAATTGGCAGAGCGTTGGTCTCCAAAACCAAAGGTTGGGGGTTCGATGCCCTCCGCCCCTGCCACACGTTTGAATTGAAATTACATGTCACAACAGTCGCTTAGTCATAACGAATCTAAATCTGCTTGGGTTACCTTCCTTGCAGTAGCTATCGTTATTGTTGCTTTAGTTTTGTATTACATCCTGAATGATCAAACAATTTGGCTGCGTTTAGCAATTTTGTTTGGCGGTATTGCACTGGCAGTAGGTATTGTTGCCATCTCCCCAGAGGGCAAACGTTTCATTGTTTATGCAAGAGAGTCTTGGTATGAGGTCAAAAAGGTAGTCTGGCCCACCCGCAAAGAAGCAACCCAAATGACTCTGGTTGTTTTTGGCTTTGTCCTAATCATGTCGCTATTTTTATGGTTTGCAGACAAATTAATTGAATGGTTAGTTTTTTCAGTCCTGTTGGGCTGGAAGTGAGTAAAAAATGATTGATGCAGAATTAGCCACCAACCCCCAAGCCACTGGCAATATGCGCTGGTACGTGATTCACGCCTACTCCGGCATGGAAAAAAGCGTGAAAAAGGGCCTGGAAGAGCGGATCGCCCAATCGGGCATGCTCGATAAATTTGGCCGTATTTTGGTGCCATCTGAAGAGGTTGTAGAGATTAAAGCGGGGCAAAAGTCGGTTTCAGAGCGGCGTTTTTTCCCTGGATACGTACTCATTGAGATGGAAATGACCGATGAAAGCTGGCATTTGGTCAAAAATACCCCCAAAGTTACGGGTTTTGTCGGTGGAGTGCGCAATCGCCCTTCCCCCATTTCAACTGCCGAAGTCAGCAAAATCATGGATCAAATGCAGGCTGGGGTTGATAAACCTAAGCCGAAGACCTTATTTGAAGTTGGCGAGATGGTGCGGGTTAAAGAAGGCCCGTTTACCGATTTCAATGGCAATGTCGAGGAAGTGAACTACGAGAAGTCACGGTTACGTGTTTCTGTTACAATCTTTGGTCGCGGTACGCCAGTTGAGCTCGAGTTTGGCCAAGTGGAAAAGATGTAATTTGTTTTAGTTTTTTCGTATTTGCAGTAACCGAGGAGCCGATCCAGCATTGCCAAATCTGGTGAAGCGTCTACTCAACGGCGGCTTTGTATTCTATTAATGAACACGCGGCGCGCTTTTTAGGAGTAATTCATGGCAAAGAAAATTATTGGCTTTATAAAACTGCAGATTCCCGCAGGAAAAGCCAACCCATCACCCCCCGTTGGACCAGCTTTAGGTCAGCGCGGCCTCAATATTATGGAATTTTGTAAAGCGTTTAATGCTCAAACCCAGAGCATGGAGCCTGGCTTACCTATTCCCGTCGTGATTACTGCCTTTGCAGACAAGAGCTTCACGTTTGTGATGAAGACCCCGCCTGCTTCAATTTTAATTAAGAAAGCGGCCAAAATTGAAAAAGGTTCGCCGCGTCCTCATACCGATAAGGTGGGAAAAATCAGCCGGGCACAAGCTGAAGAAATTGCTAAAACAAAAATGCCCGATCTTACTGCTGCCGATATGGACGCTGCCGTGCGCACGATCGCAGGTAGCGCTCGCTCGATGGGCATTACGGTTGAGGGCCTCTAATCATGACAAAATTATCCAAGCGCACCAAAGTCATTCAAGCCAAAGTAGACCGTAACAAGTTTTACTCCTTAGATGACGCGCTCAACTTAGTTAAAGAATGTGCCACTGCTAAATTCGATGAGTCGATTGACGTTGCTGTGCAGTTGGGCATTGACGCTAAAAAATCCGACCAAGTGGTGCGTGGCGCAGTAGTATTGCCCGCAGGTACTGGTAAGCATGTGCGAGTAGCAGTTTTTGCCCAAGGCGAGAAAGCCGAACAAGCTAAAGCTGCTGGTGCAGAAATTGTTGGCATGGAAGATTTAGCTGAACAAATTAAAGGCGGAAAAATCGATTTCGATATTTTGATTGCCTCGCCAGACACGATGAAAATCGTTGGCACCTTGGGCCAAGTTTTGGGCCCACGCGGTTTAATGCCGAATCCTAAAGTTGGTACGGTGACGCCAGATGTTGCTACTGCAGTTAAAAATGCTAAAGCAGGTCAAGTGCAATTTCGTGTAGATAAGGCCGGCATTGTGCATGCAAGTATTGGCCGTCGTTCGTTTGAGCCAACTGCGCTAAAGAGTAATTTACTTGCACTGCTTGAGGCATTAAACAAGGCGAAGCCTACTTCAACTAAAGGTATTTATTTAAAGAAAGTCGCGGTTAGCAGCACGATGGGTGCTGGTGTACGCGTGGATCAAACTTCGTTACAAGCGGCTCAGTAAGGCGCTGGTAACAAAAAAGAACTTTGGGTCGGCACTGTAAAAGTGTCGAACATCAAAGACCGTTGGTGGGGTAAATGGTGGTACTCATTGAACCCTTAATCATTGCAATTGCAATAACCAACGCAGATGGCGAGCCTGGAACCCATTCGTAGCAGTTTGTGCGATTGACGAATCAGACGCTGGTGTATGAAGCACCCAACTGGTAGCAGTTGGTTTTGGAGGAGTTAAACCGTGCCTTTGAATGTAGAAGACAAAAAAGCGATTGTTGCTGATGTCGGCGCACAATTGGCGGCGGCTCAAACGGTGGTGTTGGCTGAATATCGGGGCATTCCCGTTGGCGAGCTGACGACGCTGCGTGCAAACGCGCGTGCCCAAGGTGTTTATTTGCGTGTTCTAAAAAATACGTTGGCGCGTCGTGCTGCACAAGGAACCCAATTTGAGCCTCTGGCCGATTCGATGGTTGGACCCTTGATTTACGGCATTTCTGTTGACCCTATTGCATCTGCAAAGGTCCTGCAGCAATTTGCTAAAACTCAAGAGCATCTAGTCATTAAAGCAGGTCTGTATAACGGCAAGATGTTAGACGTCAATGGTGTGAAAGCGTTGGCAACGATTCCAAGTCGTGACGAATTGCTTTCGCAGTTGTTGGGTGTCATGTTGGCCCCTGTCTCAGCGATGGCCCGAGTGTTGGGTGCAGTTGCTGCGCAAAAAGCCGCTGGTGCTCCTGCACCTGTACCTGCTCCTGCACCTGCAGCTTCACCAGTTGCAGCAAGCGAAGCAGTAGCAGAAGCAGCGCCTGCTGAAGTTGTCGCCGAAGCAGCGCCTGCTGTCGAAGCAGCCGACCAACCCAATGTTGAACCCCCCGCTGCTGAATAAGCGCCGGATTAATTATTTAAGTATTAGGAGCTAAAAATGGCAATTACCAAAGAAGAAATTATTGAAGCAGTAGGCACAATGTCGGTAATGGATCTGAACGATCTAGTGAAGGCATTTGAAGAGAAGTTTGGCGTATCAGCAGCAGCAATGGCTGTAGCTGGCCCAGCTGGCGGCGGCGGTGGAGCAGCTGCTGCCGAAGAGCAAACCGAATTTACGGTTAACTTGCTTGAGGTTGGTGGTAACAAAGTTGCTGTGATTAAAGCAGTACGTGAAATCACTGCACTTGGCCTTAAAGAAGCAAAAGACTTAGTCGATGGTGCGCCCAAGCCAATTAAAGAAGGCGTCGACAAGAAATCTGCTGAAGAAGCCAAGAAGAAACTTGAAGAAGCCGGCGCTAAAGCCGAAATTAAGTAATTTAAAAAAGCCATGGTCCTGCATTGCAGGGCTTTGGCTATTTTGGTTTGACTTTTTAGAGGTCAAACCCGATTTCATTTGTTGAATTGAAATCAGGTTTGCCTTCTGATACGACTGCAGAAGACAAGTTTGGTCGGGCACTAAATCGATACGGTTTAGTGTTGTCCGCCAGTGGTTGGTAGAGGCCAACCGCCAAATCTTTGCTCAGTCGCTGAATTCGGAGATGAAATGAACTATAGCTTCACCGAACGTAAGCGTATTCGCAAAAGTTTTGCTAAACGCGTTAATAATCACCAGGTTCCTTACCTGATTGCAACCCAGCTTGAGTCCTATGCAAAATTTTTGCAGGCCGAAAAACCGGCCATGTCTCGCATTAATGAGGGCTTACAGGCAGCCTTTACTTCAGCGTTTCCCATTGTGTCAAACAATGGATATGCACGCATGGAGTATGTCTCATATCAATTATCGCAACCCCCATTTGACGTTAAAGAATGTCAACAACGGGGCTATACCTACCACTCTGCCTTACGCGCCAAGGTGCGTTTGATCATCTATGATCGCGAAGCGCCAACTAAGGTTAAGGAAGTAAAAGAGAGCGAAGTATATATGGGCGAGATTCCGCTCATGACCCAAAATGGCTCTTTTGTAATTAACGGTACCGAGCGTGTGATTGTTTCGCAGTTACACCGTTCGCCTGGCGTGTTCTTTGAGCACGACAAAGGTAAAACGCATAGTTCCGGCAAATTGCTGTTCTCTGCTCGCATTATTCCTTACCGTGGCTCATGGCTCGATTTCGAGTTTGATCCTAAAGATATTTTGTATTTCCGGGTTGACCGCCGTCGCAAGATGCCCGTAACCATTTTGCTGAAGGCAATTGGTTTAAGCAACGAACAGATTTTGGCCAATTTCTTTAATTTTGATCATTTCACCTTAAGCCCTAATGGCGCCTCGATGGAATTTGTGCCACAGCGTTTGCGTGGCCAATTAGCCAACTTTGATATTTTGGATAAAAACGGCGAAGTCGTGATTCAGAAAGACAAGCGCATTAATGCTAAACACATTCGTGATCTTGAGGCCGCTAAAACGAAGAGCATTGTTGTGCCTGATGATTATTTAGTTGGTCGGGTAGTGGCAAAAAATATTGTTGATCCCGAGTCGGGCGAAATCCTAGCTTATGCCAACGATGAAATTACCGAAGAACTATTAGCGACATTGCGTGATGCCAACATTAAGCAACTGGAAACAATTTATACCAATGATTTAGATTGTGGTGCTTATATTTCGCAAACCTTGCGTGCTGATGAAACTGCCGATCAAACTGCTGCTCGTATTGCTATTTATCGCATGATGCGTCCTGGTGAGCCGCCTACAGAAGATGCAGTAGAGGCCTTGTTCCAACGCTTGTTTTATAACGAAGACTCCTACGATTTATCCCGCGTCGGTCGCATGAAGGTAAATAGCCGCTTGGGTCGTCCAGAAATGGAAGGCGCAATGGTTTTATCCAATGAAGACATTCTCGACACCATTAAGTGTTTAGTTGACCTGCGGAATGGCAAAGGCGAAGTGGACGATATTGACCACCTCGGTAATCGTCGTGTACGTTGTGTAGGTGAGTTAGCAGAGAATCAATTCCGCGCTGGTTTATCTCGAGTAGAGCGTGCAGTTAAAGAGCGTTTAGGCCAAGCTGAAACTGAAAACTTGATGCCGCATGATTTAATTAATAGCAAGCCAATTTCGTCGGCAATTCGTGAGTTCTTTGGCTCATCACAGCTCTCGCAATTTATGGACCAAACCAACCCGCTGTCAGAAATTACGCATAAGCGGCGTATTTCTGCTTTAGGACCTGGCGGTTTAACGCGCGAACGTGCCGGCTTTGAGGTGCGTGACGTACATCCAACGCACTACGGTCGAGTTTGCCCAATTGAAACGCCAGAGGGACCAAACATTGGACTAATTAACTCCCTCGCTTTATTTGCCCGCTTAAACGAGCACGGTTTCTTAGAAACCCCATATCGTAAAGTTAATAATGGCAAGGTAACTGATGAAGTCATGTATCTATCAGCTATCGAAGAAGCGAAGTATGTTATTGCTCAGGCTAATGCCACGATCGATAAGAACGGGAAATTAGCCGATGAATTAGTTTCTGCACGTCAGGCTGGTGAAACCTTAATGCTTAGCCCAGATCGGGTTGACTTTATTGACGTCGCCCCAAGTCAAATCGTTTCTGCGGCTGCATCATTAGTGCCCTTCCTTGAGCACGATGACGCTAACCGCGCCCTGATGGGTGCGAACATGCAACGTCAAGCAGTGCCTTGTTTACGTCCTGATAAGCCACTAGTAGGAACTGGTTTAGAGCGTATTGTGGCAGTTGACTCGGGCACTGTCGTGTTGGCGATGCGTGGCGGTTTAGTTGATTATGTTGATGCCAATCGAATTGTGATTCGGGTTAATGATGATGAAACCGCAGCTGGCGAGGTTGGTGTAGATATTTATAACCTCACTAAATACACACGCTCGAATCAAAATACGAATATTAATCAGCGCCCCATCGTGCAGGTTGGCGATCAGGTTGCGCGCGGCGACGTAGTTGCTGATGGCGCTTCAACCGATTTAGGTGAGTTGGCATTAGGGCAAAACATGACCGTGGCATTTATGCCGTGGAATGGCTATAACTTCGAAGATTCGATCTTAATTTCTGAACGGGTTGTTGCTGAAGATCGCTATACCTCAATTCATATTGAGGAATTATCGGTCGTGGCCCGCGATACTAAATTAGGCTCGGAAGAAATCACCCGTGATATTTCTAATTTAGCGGAGTCACAACTTTCTCGCTTGGACGAGAGCGGTATTGTTTACATTGGCGCTGAAGTTGAAGCAGGCGATGTCTTGGTAGGCAAGGTAACCCCGAAAGGCGAAACCACGCTGACTCCTGAAGAAAAGCTCTTACGGGCTATCTTTGGAGAAAAAGCATCTGATGTGAAGGATACGTCTTTGCGTGTGCCCTCCGGCATGATTGGTACTGTTATCGACGTACAAGTCTTTACGCGTGAAGGTATTGATCGTGATGCCCGCGCACAAGCCATTATTCAAGAAGAGCTACAGCGTTATCGGCTCGACTTAAATGATCAATTGCGTATCGTAGAGGGCGATGCATTTAGCCGTCTAGAGAAATTGCTCATGAATAAGGTCGCTAATGGCGGTCCGAAAAAATTGGCCAAGGGTAGCAAAATAACCCAAGAGTATTTGACTGACTTAGATAAATACCATTGGTTCGATATTCGCCCGGCGGATGATGATGTCGCTATGCAAGTAGAGGCGATTAAATCTTCCATTGAAGCCAAGCGTAAGCAATTTGATGATGCGTTTGAAGTGAAGAAGACCAAGCTGACTCAAGGCGATGACTTGCAGCCAGGCGTAACCAAAATGGTGAAAGTCTATTTAGCGGTGAAGCGCCGCTTACAGCCTGGCGACAAAATGGCTGGACGTCACGGCAACAAAGGTGTGGTTTCTAAAATTGCACCTGCCGAAGATATGCCTTTTATGGCTGATGGCCGTCCCGTCGATATCGTACTGAATCCCTTAGGCGTTCCCTCGCGGATGAATGTGGGTCAAATCTTAGAGACCCACTTAGGTTGGGCTGCCCAAGGTATTGGTAAGCGAATTGACAGCATGATTAAAGATCATGTGAAGCAGGCCGAAATGCGCAAGTTCTTGAAGCAGTTGTATAACGAAACTGGGCGCGTTGAGGATATCGACAGCTTTACGGATGAACAAGTCAATATGCTGGCTGAAAATTTGCGTCAAGGTTTGCCATTCGCGACGCCCGTGTTTGACGGGGCTACCGAAGTAGAAATTGGCAAGATGCTCGATTTAGCTTATCCAGAAGAGGTTGCTGCTGCACTCCAAATGACACCCTCACGGCAACAAATGATTTTGCGTGACGGTCGTACTGGTGATCAATTTGAGCGTCCTGTCACAGTTGGCGTAATGCATGTCTTAAAACTCCACCATTTGGTCGATGACAAGATGCACGCCCGCTCAACTGGACCGTACTCGCTGGTAACCCAGCAGCCATTGGGTGGTAAAGCCCAGTTTGGTGGTCAGCGCTTTGGTGAAATGGAAGTGTGGGCCTTAGAGGCTTACGGTGCAGCGTATGTATTACAAGAAATGCTTACCGTGAAGTCGGATGACGTTACAGGCCGAACCAAAGTGTATGAAAACATCGTCAAAGGCGAGCATACGATTGATGCGGGCATGCCCGAATCATTCAATGTGCTGGTAAAAGAAATCCGTTCGTTGGGTATTGACATTGACATGGAGCGTAACTGATATGAAAGCATTGCTCGATCTATTTAAGCAAACACAGGGCGAAGAGCAGTTTGATGTCATTAAAATTGGCCTCGCTTCTCCCGAAAAAATTCGTTCGTGGTCATTTGGTGAAGTACGCAAACCAGAAACGATTAACTATCGCACTTTTAAACCAGAGCGCGACGGCTTATTCTGTGCCAAGATTTTTGGTCCAACTAAAGACTATGAATGTTTATGCGGTAAATACAAGCGCTTGAAATTTCGTGGGGTTATTTGCGAAAAATGTGGCGTTGAAGTTACTTTGGCGAAAGTGCGCCGTGAGCGCATGGGTCATATTGAGTTAGCAGCACCCGTTGCGCATATTTGGTTCTTAAAATCATTGCCATCCCGCTTGGGCATGGTGCTCGATATGACTTTGCGTGATATCGAGCGGGTGCTGTACTTTGAAGCATATGTGGTGGTTGATGCTGGCTTAACTCCCGAGGGAGCGATGAAGCGCGGCCAAATTATGTCTGAAGAAGAGTACAACGCGAAGCTTGAAGAATTCGGTGATGGCGCATTTACAGCCATTATGGGAGCTGAAGGCATTCGTGATTTGCTTCGTTCAATTGATATCAATCGTGAGGTTGAAACTATCCGTGCCGATTTAAAGGCAACCGGTAGCGATGCCAAGATTAAGAAGTATGCAAAACGCTTGAAAGTATTAGAGGCATTCCAGAGCTCAGGAATCAAGCCTGACTGGATGATCATGGAAGTGCTGCCAGTGTTACCCCCCGAGTTGCGCCCCTTGGTGCCCTTGGATGGCGGTCGGTTTGCTACCTCTGATTTGAATGATCTTTATCGCCGTGTTATTAATCGTAATAATCGCTTAAAGCGTTTACTAGAGTTACGCGCACCTGAAATCATTGTGCGTAATGAAAAACGCATGTTACAAGAAGCCGTTGATTCATTACTTGATAACGGTCGTCGCGGTAAGGCCATGACTGGCGCCAATAAGCGCCCTCTCAAGTCTTTGGCTGAAATGATTAAAGGTAAGAGTGGTCGTTTCCGGCAAAACTTGTTAGGCAAGCGCGTTGACTATTCTGGCCGTTCAGTCATTGTGGTTGGCCCAACCTTGAAATTGCATCAGTGCGGTTTGCCAAAATTAATGGCCTTAGAATTATTTAAGCCATTTATTTTCAACAAGCTTGAGACTTTAGGAATTGCAACTACCATTAAAGCTGCAAAGAAAGAAGTTGAGAGTCAAACGCCAATCGTATGGGACATTCTCGAAGAAGTCATTCGTGAACATCCAATCATGCTCAATCGTGCGCCTACATTGCACCGTCTTGGTATTCAGGCTTTCGAGCCAATGTTGATTGAAGGCAAAGCGATTCAGTTGCATCCCTTAGTTTGCGCAGCATTTAATGCCGACTTTGACGGCGACCAAATGGCGGTGCACGTGCCTTTGTCGCTCGAAGCGCAAATGGAAGCACGCACTTTAATGTTGGCCTCGAACAATGTCTTGTTCCCTGCTAATGGCGAGCCATCCATTGTGCCGTCACAAGACGTTGTATTGGGCTTGTACTACGCTACTCGCGACAAGATTAACGGCAAAGGTGAAGGTATGGTTTTTGCCAATATCACTGAAGTTGTGCGGGCTTATGAAGCTGGTGTAGTTGAGTTAGCTTCCCGTGTTGCCGTGCGAATTACCGAGTTTGATATTGTTGATAAGAAGGCCGAGGGCGACGCCCGTTTTGCCGAGAAAAAAACGATTTATCAAACCTCAGTAGGCCGTGCCATTTTGTCTGAAATTTTGCCTAAAGGCATGTCCTTTGAAGAGATTAACAAGCCACTTAAGAAGAAAGAAATTTCGCGGCTTATTAATACTTCATTTCGGAAGTGTGGCCTGCGCGAGACGGTGATTTTTGCTGATCGACTCTTGCAAGCGGGTTTCCGTTTAGCCACTAAAGCAGGTATCTCAATTGCAATTGATGACATGCTAATTCCGCATGCTAAAGAGCGCATCATTACTGATGCTTCCAATAAGGTGAAAGAGTACGACAAGCAATTTATGTCGGGCTTAGTAACCAATCAAGAGCGTTATAACAACGTGGTTGATATTTGGGGCGCGGCTGGCGATCAGGTTGGTAAAGCCATGATGGATGAGTTATCGCACGTTGAGGTTTTAGATCGCAACGGCAATAAAGCCCGTCAAGAATCATTTAATTCCATTTACATGATGGCCGATTCAGGTGCGCGTGGTTCAGCTGCGCAAATACGTCAGTTGGCTGGTATGCGTGGATTGATGGCAAAGCCTGATGGCTCAATCATCGAGACGCCAATTACGGCTAATTTCCGTGAAGGTTTGAATGTTTTGCAGTATTTCATTTCTACCCACGGTGCACGTAAAGGCTTAGCCGATACAGCGTTGAAGACCGCAAACTCGGGTTATTTAACACGCCGTCTATGCGATGTGACCCAAGATTTAGTGGTCATTGAAGATGATTGTGGTGCTACCAGTGGCGTGACCATGAAGGCGCTAGTTGAGGGCGGGGAAATTATTGAGGCCTTACGCGACCGCATTTTGGGTCGGGTCTGTATCGAAGATATTCTCAATCCCGAGACGCAGGAAGTCATCATTCCACACGATACCTTGCTTGATGAAGATCATGTCGATCAAATTGTGGCACTGGGTATCGATGAAGTGAAAGTACGCACCGTCTTATCTTGCTTAACTCGTTATGGTTTATGTGCGAAGTGCTATGGCCGTGATCTTGGACGTGGTGGTCTGGTTAACGTTGGTGAGGCAGTGGGCGTGATTGCTGCTCAGTCAATTGGCGAGCCTGGCACACAGTTAACGATGCGTACATTCCACATCGGCGGTGCTGCATCACGGGCACTAGTGGCAAGTAATGTTGAAGCAAAATCAAGCGGTACTTTGAAGTTTTCCTCATCGATGCGCATGGTTAAAAATGCCAAAGGTGAGCAATTGGCGATTTCTCGTTCAGGCGAAGCACTCATCGTTGATGATAATGGCCGCGAACGCGAACGGCATAAAGTACCTTATGGCGCAACATTAGTTTTAAAAGAAGGCGCTGCAGTTAAAGCAGGCGCTAGTTTGGCCACTTGGGATCCCTTAACTCGTCCTATTATTTCAGAGTACGCTGGTATTGCGCGCTTTGATAATGTGGAAGAGGGAGTGACGGTTGCCAAGCAGGTCGATGAGGTGACGGGTCTTTCAACCCTAGTCGTTATTGACGGCAAGCGGAGAAGTGCAGCTAGCAAAGGGGTTCGGCCGGTGATTAATTTGATCGACGATCAAGGTGCTGAAGTCATGATTACGGGCACCGACCATCCGGTCACCATTGGTCTGCAAGTGGGCGCTTTAATTACCGTTAAAGATGGCCAGAAGGTTGAAGTTGGCGAAGTCTTGGCACGTATTCCCATAGAGTCACAAAAGACTCGCGATATTACAGGGGGCTTGCCGCGCGTTGCCGAATTATTTGAAGCGCGTTCGCCAAAAGATGCCGCAGTATTGGCAAAAGTAACGGGCACAGTATCGTTCGGTAAAGAAACGAAAGGTAAGCAGCGTTTAGTTATTACCGATATGGATGGCGAGGCCAATGAGTTCTTAATTGCCAAAGAGAAACAAGTGTTAGTGCATGACGGCCAAGTAGTAAATAAGGGCGAGATGATTGTCGAAGGCCCAGCCGACCCACACGATATCTTGACACTCAGAGGCGCAGAAGAGCTAGCCATTTACATTGTTGATGAGGTTCAAGACGTTTATCGCTTGCAAGGCGTGAAGATAAACGACAAACACATTGAAGTCATCGTGCGGCAGATGTTGCGCCGTGTGCAGATCTCCGATCCAGGCGATACCGGCTTTATTATGGGCGAGCAAGTTGAGCGCTCGAAGTTGTATGACGCCAATGATCGGGTGATTGCTGAAGGTAAGCACCCTGCTCAGTTTGAAAATGTGCTCTTAGGTATTACTAAAGCCTCTTTATCAACCGATAGCTTTATTTCGGCAGCTTCTTTCCAAGAAACCACACGTGTTTTGACCGAGGCCGCAATTATGGGCAAAGTCGACACCTTGCGTGGTCTCAAGGAAAACGTCATTATTGGGCGCCTTATTCCAGCGGGCACCGGCTTGTCTTATCGCCGTGCGCGTAAGGTTCGTGAACAATTTGAGCGTGATCGCGCACAGATGATCGCTGCCGAGGAAGAGGCCTTAGCAAATGCACCCGAGCTCGCGGTTGAGGGCGAAGTGCTTGTTGCAGCCCCCGAAGGAGAGGCAGAGCAAAGCTAAGCTCAGTTCACCATTTTGTTGCCATTCTGGCCAGTTTTTCTCGTTGCAGGTTGACGGGAAAGGCTGGCCAAGCTAGAATGCTGAGTTCTACTGAATTAGTAGGAAATCAGCTTTATTTGGCAATCTGAGATTAGTTGCCTAAGTTACTGATTTTCTTATAAAAAAGCATTAAGAAGTACTAACCGAGCCATTTATGCCGACAATTAACCAGTTATTGCGTAAGCCTAGAAGTAGGCTTACCGTTAAGAGCAAAAGTCCAGCCCTGCAGAATAGTCCGCAGCGCAGGGGTGTTTGTACACGTGTTTACACCACTACCCCAAAGAAGCCTAATTCTGCTTTACGCAAAGTAGCAAAAGTACGATTAACCAATGGTTTTGAAGTTATTTCGTACATTGGTGGCGAAGGCCATAACTTGCAAGAGCACTCGGTTGTGCTGATCCGCGGCGGCCGTGTAAAAGATTTGCCTGGCGTGCGTTATCACATTGTGCGTGGTTCGCTTGACTTGCAGGGCGTAAAAGATCGCAAACAGTCGCGCTCAAAATATGGCGCGAAACGCGCTAAGAAGTCTGCTTAAGTTTTGCTGTTGTAGTAGGTATTTGTAGTATCTGACTGAAAAGTCAAGTAAGTGGTTACTTCGTTTTTAGTCCTAGGAATTTAAAGCTAAAAATAGTTGAGTAACCGAAGCGGGAGTCTGATATTAGTCTCCCCTAACTGAACTGATAGGAGTTGTTATGCCGCGTCGTCGCGAAGTCCCCAAAAGGGAAATTCTTCCTGATCCAAAATTCGGGAATGTAGAAGTAGCTAAATTCATGAACGTCCTGATGTTGGACGGCAAAAAATCGGTAGCCGAGCGTATCGTTTATGGCGCTTTTGATCACATTGAGAAAAAAGCCAATAAAGAGCCACTAGAGATTTTTTCAACCGCGATGGGTAATGTAAAGCCCATGGTTGAAGTTAAGAGTCGCCGTGTTGGCGGCGCAAACTACCAGGTTCCAGTAGAAGTTCGTCCATCCCGCCGCTCTGCTTTGGCAATGCGCTGGTTGCGTGAGGCCGCTAAAAAGCGTGGCGAAAAATCGATGGCACAGCGCCTTGCTAATGAATTACTCGAAGCTGCTGAAGGTCGCGGCGGGGCAATGAAAAAGCGCGAAGAAGTACACCGTATGGCTGAGGCTAATAAGGCCTTCTCCCATTTCCGTTTCTAAGAATTCAGTCAAGAAGAGGCAACAGTGGCACGTAAAACACCTATTGAGCGATATCGCAATATCGGCATCTCAGCTCACATCGATGCAGGTAAAACTACCACGACTGAGCGCGTGCTGTTCTATACCGGCGTGAATCACAAAATTGGTGAAGTTCACGATGGCGCTGCCACCATGGACTGGATGGAACAAGAGCAGGAGCGCGGAATTACGATTACGTCTGCGGCTACCACCACCTTCTGGAAAGGCATGGGGGGAAATTATCCAGAGCATCGTATTAACATTATTGATACCCCTGGCCACGTCGATTTCACGATTGAAGTAGAGCGTTCAATGCGCGTGCTGGATGGCGCATGTATGGTTTATTGTGCAGTAGGCGGAGTACAGCCACAGTCTGAAACAGTGTGGCGTCAGGCCAATAAGTATGGCGTACCCCGTTTAGCGTTTGTGAATAAAATGGATCGTACCGGTGCGAATTTCTTCAAGGTCTACGATCAAATGAAGGCCCGCCTTAAAGCCAATCCTCTCTTAATTCAAATACCTATTGGCGCTGAAGAAAAGTTTCAAGGTGTGGTCGATTTAGTGAAGATGAAGGCGATTTATTGGGATGAAGAATCGCAAGGTACTAAATTTACCTATGCTGATATCCCTGCAGAACTACAAGCTTCTGCTGAAGAGTGGCGTGAAAAAATGCTCGAAGCTGCTGCCGAAAGCTCTGAAGTGCTGATGGATAAATACCTCAGCGGCGAAGCCTTAACGGAAGAAGAAATTAAAGCCGCTCTACGCCAGCGTACTATTGCCGGTGAAATTGTGCCAATGCTTTGCGGCACTGCGTTTAAAAACAAAGGCGTACAGGCCATGTTAGACGCGGTTATCGATTTTCTACCCTCACCATTAGATGTACCGCCAGTCGATTGTGAAAAAGAAGACGGTACCCCAACGACCAGAGCAGCTGCGGATAGCGAAAAATTTTCCGCCTTAGCATTTAAGATCATGACCGACCCCTTCGTCGGTCAGCTCATCTTTTTCCGTGTCTATTCTGGCGTAATGAAATCGGGTGACACCATTTACAACCCGATCAAGGGTAAAAAAGAGCGTGTGGGTCGCCTCTTACAAATGCACGCAAATCAACGCGAAGAAATTAAAGAAGTTTTCGCTGGCGATATTGCTGCAGCAGTAGGCCTAAAAGATGCAACTACTGGCGAAACGCTATGCGATCCCGATAGTATTGTGATTCTCGAGCGGATGGTTTTCCCAGAGCCGGTTATTTCTCAAGCTGTCGAGCCTAAAACCAAAGTTGACCAAGAAAAAATGGGCTTAGCTTTAAATCGCTTAGCGCAGGAAGATCCATCGTTTCGGGTAAAAACCGATGAAGAGTCTGGTCAAACCATTATTTCTGGTATGGGTGAGTTGCACTTAGAAATTTTGGTCGATCGCATGAAGCGCGAGTTTGGCGTTGAGGCAACTGTAGGCAAGCCGCAAGTTGCTTATCGCGAAACCATTCGAAAAAATTGTGATGAAATCGAAGGCAAGTTTGTTAAGCAGTCTGGCGGCCGTGGTCAATATGGCCACGTCGTATTAAAGCTAGAGCCACAAGCACCAGGTAAGGGTTTTGAATTCGTCGATGCAATTAAAGGCGGTGTAGTACCGCGCGAATATATTCCTGCAGTTGAAAAGGGTATTGTTGAAACCTTAAATGCTGGTGTGCTAGCTGGATATCCGGTAGTTGATATCAAGGCTACCCTCTTCTATGGTTCGTATCACGATGTCGACTCGAATGAAAACGCATTTAAGATGGCAGGCTCCATTGCCTTTAAAGAAGGCATGCGCCGCGCATCACCCGTATTACTAGAGCCAATGATGGCGGTCGAAGTTGAAACCCCGGAAGATTTTATGGGCAACGTAATGGGCGATCTATCTTCACGCCGCGGTATTTTGCAGGGCATGGATGATATTCCTGGTGGCGGCAAAATTGTGCGCGCTGAAGTGCCTTTAGCAGAAATGTTTGGCTATTCAACTAGCTTACGTTCGCTAACGCAAGGTCGTGCTACATACACCATGGAATTTAAGCATTACTCAGAAGCACCCAAGAATGTTGCCGAAGCAGTGATGGCAGCCAAATCAAAGTAAATCGGTAAAGTAATTTTACGTAACCTTAATTTTTGAAGACTGAACTTAGTTAAACAGAAGGCAGATAAAAAATGGCAAAAGAAAAATTTGAACGGACTAAACCGCACGTTAACGTCGGTACGATTGGCCACGTTGACCATGGCAAAACAACCCTGACTGCGGCAATTACCACCGTGCTCTCTAAAGTGTTTGGTGGCGAAGCAAAAGCGTACGATCAAATTGACGCTGCGCCAGAAGAGAAGGCTCGCGGTATTACCATTAATACTGCCCACGTTGAGTATGAGACCAAGAATCGTCACTACGCGCACGTCGATTGCCCAGGTCACGCCGACTACATTAAGAACATGATTACTGGTGCTGCACAAATGGACGGCGCCATCTTAGTGGTCTCTGCTGCCGATGGCCCAATGCCCCAAACCCGCGAACATATTTTGCTCGCCCGCCAAGTTGGCGTGCCTTACATCATCGTCTTTTTAAATAAGTGCGATATGGTCGATGACGCTGAACTACTCGAGTTAGTCGAAATGGAAGTGCGTGAGCTCTTATCCAAATACGACTTCCCTGGTGATGACACCCCCATCGTTAAAGGTTCGGCTAAGCTTGCCTTAGAAGGCGACAAGGGCGAACTCGGTGAAGGCGCCATCATGGCCTTAGCCGAAGCCTTAGATACTTATATTCCCACCCCCGAGCGTGCAGTTGACGGCGCGTTCTTGATGCCAGTAGAAGATGTCTTCTCGATCTCCGGTCGCGGTACAGTCGTTACTGGCCGTATCGAGCGTGGCATTGTTAAAGTTGGTGAAGAAATTGAAATCATCGGTATTAAGCCCACCATCAAAACCACCTGTACTGGGGTTGAGATGTTCCGCAAATTACTCGATCAAGGTCAAGCAGGCGATAACGTCGGTATTTTATTGCGCGGCACTAAGCGTGAAGAAGTCGAACGGGGTCAAGTTTTAGCGAAGCCCGGTTCAATTACACCGCATACCCACTTCACCGCTGAAGTCTATGTGCTGTCAAAAGATGAAGGTGGTCGTCATACGCCCTTCTTTAACAACTATCGCCCCCAGTTTTACTTCCGTACTACTGACGTAACCGGATCGATTGAGTTGCCAAAAGATAAAGAGATGGTGATGCCAGGCGATAACGTCACGATTACCGTAAAACTGATTGCTCCCATCGCCATGGAAGAAGGCTTACGTTTTGCGATTCGTGAAGGTGGCCGTACAGTTGGTGCTGGTGTAGTTGCAAAGATTTTGGCTTAGGGTTTGATTTAGTTTTTTAGTTTTCGGTTTGCAATTCACCTGGCCTTGTGCTGCAAAGTCAGGTGCGCTCTTTAGATAGATAACCGCGGCAGCACCGCATTGCTCTTTGGAAAAATTATGCAAAACCAAAAAATTCGTATTCGTCTTAAAGCATTTGATTACCGCTTAATTGATCAATCTGCAGCTGAGATTGTTGATACCGCAAAGCGTACGGGGGCAGTTGTTAAGGGTCCTGTGCCATTGCCAACCCGCATTGAGCGGTTTGACTTGCTGCGTTCACCGCACGTGAATAAAACCTCGCGCGATCAGATGGAAATCCGTACCCATTTACGTTTAATGGATATCGTTGACCCAACTGAAAAAACCGTTGATGCGTTAATGAAGCTTGATTTGCCAGCGGGTGTAGATGTAGAAATTAAGCTGCAGTAAGGTTATATAGCCCAGGTTTCTTGCTAAGCGCCTGAATCTGGGATAGAATCATAGGCTTTTCCGGGTTTATAGCAGCATCAAAACCCCTAGTTTTCATGCATTTTTGTTGAAATATTGTTTTAAGTCATTGATTTATAAGTAATATTTTACTTATTAATTAGTTATTAAATTATTGCCGGCCAATCGAAGTCGGCGTGGAGTTTGAAAATGAGCTTAGGCTTGATCGGCCGTAAGGTCGGCATGACCCGTCTTTTTACGGATGAAGGTGAAGCAATTCCCGTCACGGTAATCGACGTTAGCGATAACCGAGTTGCACAGGTGAAAACCCTGGCTACTGATGGCTATGATGCTGTTCAGTTAGCTCACGGTACCCGTAGAGCAAGTCGCGTTACTAAATCTATGGCTGGGCACTTTGCTAAAGCAGGCGTTTTGGCAGGTAACGGTCTTAATGAATTCACCCTAGACTCAGCTAAAGTTAGCGAATTCGCGCCCGGTCAAGTTGTCGGCGTCGATACGTTTACTGCTGGTCAAAAAGTTGACGTACAAGGCGTGACTATTGGTAAAGGTTACGCTGGCACGATTAAGCGTCACCACTTTAAGTCGGGGCGCGCTAGTCACGGTAATTCGCGTTCACATAATGTCCCCGGTTCGATTGGTATGGCTCAAGATCCAGGTCGAGTTTTTCCTGGCAAGCGTATGACCGGTCACCTTGGTGATGAAACTCGTACTGCACAAAATTTAGTCATAGCCCGTATCGATGCAGAACGTAGCCTCATTATGGTTAAGGGCGCAGTTCCAGGAGCGCCTGGCGGCAAAGTCATTGTTACTCCAGCGGTTAAAACACCGCTGAAGAAAAAATAAGGAGAGCCCCAAATGGAAATTAAGCTTCTCCAAGATAACGGCACATTAGCAGCTGGTATTCAAGCATCACCAGAGATTTTTGAGCGCGAGTATAACGAGGCACTTATTCATCAAGTGGTGGTTGCTTATCAAGCCAATGCGCGCAGCGGTAATAGCGCTCAAAAAGACCGTGAACAAGTAAAGCACAGCACGAAAAAACCGTGGCGCCAAAAAGGCACAGGTCGGGCCCGTGCTGGTATGACTTCATCACCACTGTGGCGTGGAGGCGGTCGGATATTCCCGAATTCACCAGAAGTAAATTACAGCCACAAAGTAAATAAAAAAATGTATCGCGCTGGCATGAAATCGATTCTGTCGCAGTTGGCTCGCGAAGGTCGCCTAAATATCATCGATGAATTTAAATTAGACGCCCCAAAAACGAAGCAATTAGCCGATAAAGTCAAAGCCATGGGTCTTGACTCAGTGCTTATCATTGTTGACCAAGTTAGTGAAAATTTGTACTTGGCTTCACGTAATCTGTACAAAATTGCAGTCATGGAGCCACAGCATGCAGACCCATTGGCATTGGTGCAGTTCCAAAAAGTATTGGTTAGCAAAGCAGCGATTGCAAAAATCGAGGAGTTGCTGAAATGAATCTAGTGCGCAAAAATGATCACAAACTAATGAAGGTATTGCTAGGTCCAGTTATTTCGGAAAAAGCAACCATGGTGGCTGATAAAAATGAACAAGTGGTTTTCCAAGTTGCTCGCGAAGCCAATAAGTTAGATGTCAAGCAAGCGGTTGAATTACTCTTTAAGGTGCAAGTTGACTCGGTACAAATTGTCAATCAAAAAGGCAAGCCGAAGCGCTATGGCCGTTTTGAAGGACGTCGTGACCACACCAAAAAAGCCTATGTCAATTTGAAGCCTGGTCAAGAAATTAACTTTGAAGCGGAGGCAAGTTAACCATGCCACTGATGAAAACAAAACCGACTTCGCCAGGTCGTCGTTCAATGGTCAAGGTGGTCAATCCCGATCTGCATAAAGGCAAGCCTTTTGCAGCGTTAGTTGAACCACAGTTTCAAAAAGCAGGCCGTAATAATAATGGCCACATCACTACTCGTCATAAGGGTGGCGGTCATAAACACCATTATCGGGTAGTAGATTTCAAGCGGAATGATAAAGATGGCGTGCCAGCAAAAGTAGAGCGCTTGGAATACGATCCCAATCGCAGCGCCAACATTGCTTTATTGTTATTCGCTGATGGCGAAAGGCGTTACATCATTGCCACTAAAGGCATGACTGTTGGCCAACAAATTATGAATGGCTCTGAGGCTGCAATTAAGGCGGGCAACAATTTACCGATTCGTAATATTCCGATTGGTAGCACGATCCATTGCGTTGAAATGTTGCCAGGCAAGGGCGCACAAATTGCTCGCTCTGCGGGTGCTTCGGCAGTATTGTTAGCGCGCGAAGGCGTTTACGCTCAAGTCCGTTTACGCTCAGGCGAAGTTCGTCGGGTGTTAATTGAGTGCCGCGCCACAATTGGTGAAGTGGGCAATGAAGAACACAGCTTGCGCCAAATTGGTAAGGCAGGCGCAAATCGTTGGCGGGGAATTCGTCCAACTGTACGTGGCGTTGCAATGAACCCAGTTGATCACCCGCATGGTGGTGGTGAAGGCAAAACTGGCGAAGGTCGTGTACCTGTATCGCCATGGGGAACGCCAACCAAAGGTTATCGTACGCGTCGCAATAAGCGCACGACGACCATGATTGTTCAGCGTCGTCAGAAGCGTTAATGACTAAGCGATTAAGGAAAAATACATGACACGTTCCGCGAAAAAAGGCCCATTTTGTGATGCCAGCTTGGTAAAAAAAGTTGAAGTTGCACAGGCCAATAAAGATAAAAAGCCGATCAAAACTTGGTCGCGCCGTTCCACAATATTGCCAGACTTCATTGGCTTGACGTTAGCTGTGCATAACGGACGTCAGCATGTGCCAGTCTACGTATCAGAAAACATGGTGGGTCATAAGCTAGGTGAGTTTGCCTTGACCCGTACTTTCAAAGGTCACTCGGCCGATAAGAAAGTTGTGAAGAAGTAAGGGGATGATGATGGAAGTGAAAGCAACTCATAAAAGCGCCCGTATTTCGGCACAAAAAACGCGTTTGGTCGCCGATCAAATTCGTGGTTTGCCAATTGCTCGCGCAATGCATATTTTAAATTTCAGCCCAAAGAAGGCAGCTTTTATTGTTAAAAAAGTAGTTGAATCGGCGATCGCAAATGCTGAGCACAATAAAGGTGCCGATATTGATGAGCTCAAAGTAGCCACCATCATTGTCGATAAAGCAACGTCATTAAAACGTTTTACTGCGCGCGCTAAGGGCCGTGGTAATCAAATTGAAAAACAAACTTGTCACATTTGTGTGACCCTGAGTAATTAAGGAAAGTTATGGGCCAAAAAATAAATCCCACTGGATTCCGACTCTCGGTAACCAAGAATTGGACTTCACGTTGGTATGCTAACAATACCGATTTTGCCAAGATGCTGAAAGAAGACGTTGATGTTCGTCTTTATCTCAAAAAGAAATTAAAGAATGCATCCGTTAGTAAAGTCATTATTGAGCGCCCTGCAAAAAATGCGCGGATCACAATTTATAGTTCACGCCCAGGTGTTGTTATTGGCAAGAAGGGCGAAGATATTGAAGTGCTTCGCCGCGAATTACAAAAGCGTATGGGCGTTCCTGTGCATGTCAATATTGAAGAAATTCGTAAGCCAGAAGTGGATGCGCAGTTAATTGCAGATTCGATCACACAACAACTTGAAAAACGCATCATGTTCCGTAGGGCAATGAAGCGTGCCATGCAAAGCGCAATGCGTTTGGGTGCTCAAGGCATCAAAATTATGTCTTCAGGTCGTTTAAATGGTGCAGAAATTGCGCGCCGCGAATGGTACCGTGAGGGCCGCGTGCCATTGCATACCTTGAAGGCCGACATTGATTACGCGACCTCGGAAGCAGAAACTACTTACGGCATCATTGGCGTAAAAGTTTGGGTTTATAAGGGCGATACCTTGGGCCGTGGTGCTGAAGCGCCACCCGTAGCCAGTGCGCCAGCCATTGAGCCTAGTGTTGATGATAAAAAATCCCGTCGCGCTCCTGCCAAAACTGCACGTCGTGGTCCAGCTGGCGATAAGGCGGCAGTAGCAGCAGATGACAAACCAAAAGTAACAACTAAGCCCCTTGTGAAGCGGGTACGTAAAGCAGTTGAAGTGGGTGCTGCAGCAAACGGAACCCCTGCTGCTGATACGAAGAAGTCAGGAGATTAAGTATGTTACAACCTAAGCGTCGCAAATTTCGTAAAGAGCAAAAAGGCCGTAATACAGGCGTTGCTACTCGTGGTAGCTCTGTATCATTTGGCGATTTTGGCTTAAAGGCTGTGGGTCGCGGGCGTTTAACTGCCCGCCAAATTGAATCAGCAAGACGAGCCATGACGCGCCACATTAAGCGTGGCGGTCGAATTTGGATTCGTATTTTCCCCGATAAGCCTATTTCACAAAAACCTGCTGAAGTACGTATGGGTAACGGCAAAGGTAATCCTGAGTATTACGTGGCAGAAATTCAGCCAGGTAAGGTTTTATACGAGATGGATGGTGTTGATGAGGCATTGGCGCGCGAAGCTTTTAAGCTGGCTGCAGCTAAATTGCCACTCCAAACCACCTTCGTAATTCGCCATCTGGGCTAATTAGGTAGATGAATATGACAAATAAAGACTTACAAACAAAAGATCTGGGTGCTTTAAATAGCGAACTTTCAGAATTGCTCAAAGCCAGCTTCAAGCTGCGCATGCAAAAAGGCACTCAACAACTTCAAAATACCAGTCAATTGGGTAAGGTCAAGCGCGACATCGCACGCGTAAAAACCTTTATTACCCAAAAAACTGTACAGAAATAAGGTGGGCATATGACAGAAACTTCTACACCCTTACGCCGCACTTTAATTGGACGAGTGGTAAGCGACAAAATGCAAAAAACCGTGACAGTGTTGGTTGAGCGTCAAGTTAAGCACGCCTTGTATGGCAAATATGTTGGCCATTCTAAGAAATACCACGCGCATGATGAAGCTGGTCAGTACAAAATGGGCGACACCGTTGAAATTGCCGAGTCCCGCCCCATTTCACGTACGAAATCATGGGTAGTTACACGGTTGGTTGAGGCTTCAAGAGGTATTTAAGGAATATTCCAGGGTTTTAAGGGGAATTTGCTTGCCAGACCCCATAATTCGTTATAGAATCATGGGCTTTTCGCAGTAAACAATGCAGTAAACGAGAGTGTATTTTCATTAATTCCGGGTTTTGGCTGTTCTGCCAGAGCCCTTAGACGGAACCAAGACTGTTTGCCTTTGGCCAATAAGTTGGGGATTAAAAATGATTCAGACCGAAAGTAGATTGCAGGTTGCCGACAATACAGGCGCCAGTGAAGTGTTATGCATCAAAGTATTGGGTGGGTCTAAACGACGCTATGCCAATATTGGCGATGTCATTAAAGTCAGCGTGAAGTCTGCTGCACCACGTGGCCGCGTTAAAAAAGGCGATATTTATAATGCTGTGGTCGTACGTACAGCCAAAGGCGTGCGGCGCCCAGACGGATCCCTCATTAAGTTTGATGAAAATGCAGCGGTGCTATTGAACGCTAAATTAGAGCCAATCGGCACCCGTATTTTCGGACCAGTAACGCGCGAATTACGCACCGAGAAGTTTATGAAAATTGTTTCGCTTGCTCCAGAAGTTATTTAAAGCAGAGATTTAAGAGGCTGATATGAAAAAAATTCGTAAAGGTGATTCGGTGGTGGTATTAACGGGTCGAGATAAAGGTAAAACCGGCACAGTGACAACCGTGCTGGCAGAAAAGCTTGTGGTAGAAGGTGTCAACATCTACAAAAAGGCGACCAAACCAAATCCTGCCGCAGGTGTTACGGGTGGAATGATTGACAAAGTCATGCCTATCCACATCTCCAATGTTGCATTGCTTGATAGCAACGGCAAAGCATCACGCGTGGGTATTAAGCTGGCTGATGGCAAAAAGGTCCGCTATTTGAAAACCACTGGCACAAGCTTAAGCGCTTAAGGAATTTGGAGATATTATGAGCACCCGTTTTCAAGAACATTACAAAAATAAAGTGGTTACTGACTTAATGGCGAAGTTTGGCTATAAGTCGGTAATGCAAGTGCCACGTGTGACCAAAATTACGCTTAACATGGGTTTAGGTGAAGCAGTAAACGATAAGAAAATTATTGAAAATGCCGTTAGCGACCTAACTAAAGTTGCCGGTCAAAAACCAGTTGTTACCAAGGCACGCAAAGCCATTGCCGGTTTTAAAATTCGTCAAGGTTATCCCATTGGCGCCATGGTAACTTTGCGTGGCGCAAAGATGTATGAGTTTTTAGATCGCTTCGTCACCGTCGCATTACCCCGAGTTCGCGACTTCCGCGGTATCTCAGGTAAGGCTTTTGACGGTCGCGGTAATTACAACATCGGTGTGAAAGAACAAATTATTTTCCCCGAAATTGAGTACGACAAAATTGATTCCCTACGTGGTCTCAATGTAAGCATTACTACTACTGCCAAAACTGATGAGGAAGCGAAAGCACTCTTGGCAGCGTTTAAATTTCCTTTCCGCAATTAAGAGGTTAACGTGGCAAAAATGTCCCTGATTGAGCGCGAAAAAAAGCGCATTAAATGTGCTGAAAAATATGCGGTAAAGCGCGCCGAACTTAAAGCCATCATCGCAGATACTTCAAGAAGCGATGAAGAGCGCTACGAAGCTCGCTTAAAGATGCAAGCCCTACCCAGAAATGCAAGCCCGATTCGTCAACGAAATCGTTGTTCATTAACCGGTCGGCCACGCGGCACATTCCGAAAGTTTGGTTTGGCGCGCGGCAAAATTCGTGAGATCGCTTTTCGTGGCGAGATCCCCGGTTTAACCAAGGCCAGCTGGTAAGCGGCGAAAGAATTCAGGAGAACTTATGAGCATCAGCGATCCAATCGCCGACATGTTAACAAGGATTCGCAACGCGCAAGCGGTGCAAAAACCAAACGTTACTATGCCGTCATCAAAAATTAAAGTTTCCATTGCTAGAGTCTTGCAAGATGAAGGCTATATCGATGGTTTTGAAATTCAAGGCGAAGCAGCTAAGCCAGTGCTAAAAATTGAACTTAAATATTATGCAGGCCGTCCTGTCATCGAGCGTATTGACCGAGTATCAACTCCGAGTTTGCGCATCTACAAAGGGCGCCATGACATTCCTGAAGTAATGAATGGTTTGGGAGTGGCAATTATTTCGACCCCGCAAGGCGTAATGACCGATCGCAAAGCACGCGCTACCGGCGTGGGCGGCGAAGTTATTTGCTATATCGCCTAAGGAGATCTTCATGTCTAGAGTCGGTAAATCCCCCATTCCAGTGCCTAAGGGCGCAGAAATTAATATTAGTGGCGCTTTGGTGACGGTTAAAGGCCCACTGGGAACCTTGACGCACAATTTACATCCCTCTATTGGTTTGCAGCAGGCCGACGGAATGATTATCGTTGAGTTAAAAGATAGCTCACCAGAAGCAGGCGCATTGTCAGGCACGACTCGTGCTTTGGTGAACAATATGTTGCTGGGTGTCACACAAGGCTTTGAGCGTAAATTGAGTTTGGTTGGCGTAGGCTATCGCGCGCAAGCTCAGGGCGACGCCCTAAAATTGCAATTGGGTTTCTCGCACGACATTATTTATAACCTGCCAAAAGGCGTAAAAGCAGAAACTCCGTCGCAAACGGAAATTATCATTAAAGGCGCCAGCAAGCAACAAGTTGGTCAGGTTGCTGCTGAAGTGCGTGCCTATCGTTCACCCGAGCCCTATAAAGGCAAAGGCGTACGCTATGTCGACGAAGTAGTTCATCTGAAAGAAACTAAGAAGAAGTAAGCGAGATCATCTATGAATAAAGACGAATCAAGACAACGGCGTGCACGCCAAACGCGTATTCGAATTGCAGAGCAGATTGCTAATCGCCTTACAGTGATTCGCAGTAACGCGCACATTTCTGCGCAAGTGTATAGCCCCTGTGGCACTAAGGTGCTAGCGGCTGCCTCAACAATGGAAAAAGATTTACGCCAGGCGCTTAAAAATGGCGGCAACAGTGCAGCAGCGCAACAAATTGGCAAATTAATTGCTGAGCGTGCGGTTAAGGCCGGCATTGTCGATGTGGCATTTGATCGCTCTGGTCACCGTTATCACGGACGAATTAAGGCATTGGCTGAGGCAGCACGCGAAGCCGGCCTCAAGTTCTAATTATTGGGTTTAGGAAAAAACATGGCAAAAATGCAAACCAAAATGCAATCTGAAGAACGCGATGATGGTCTTCGCGAAAAGATGATTGCAGTTAATCGCGTTACTAAGGTAGTTAAAGGCGGGCGGATTCTGGGTTTTGCCGCATTAACTGTAGTTGGTGACGGTGATGGCCGAATTGGTATGGGCAAAGGTAAATCAAAAGAAGTCCCAGTCGCTGTTCAAAAGGCGATGGATGAAGCGCGTCGCAAAATGATTAAGGTACCCCTTCGTAAGGGTACCTTACAGCACTCGGTTATTGGCCAACATGGCGCCTCACGAGTCTTAATGTCGCCCGCTAAAGAAGGTACGGGAGTGATTGCTGGTGGTCCAATGCGCGCTATTTTTGACGTGATGGGCGTGACCAATGTAGTTGCTAAGTCGATTGGCTCTACCAACCCTTACAACATGGTACGCGCAACCATTGACGGTTTAAGCAAGATGAGTACTCCGGCTGAAATTGCCGCTAAGCGCGGTAAATCAGTGGAAGAAATTCTTGGTTGAGCAGATCCAGAATAGGAATTAATTATGACAACAAATCAATCCAATCCAAAAGTCAAATTGCAGCTGGTGCGCAGTTTGGTGGGCACTCGTGAAAGCCATCGCGCAACTGTGCGTGGCTTAGGGCTGCGCCGTATTAATTCAGTTTCAGAATTGCAAGATACCCCAGCGGTGCGCGGCATGATGAATAAGGTTTCTTATTTGATCAAGGTCATTAGCTAAAAGATCAGAAAGTAAATAGGTAAAAAAATGCAACTTAATACAATTAAACCTGCAGCTGGTGCCAAGAAAAATCGTCGTCGGGTTGGCCGTGGCATAGGCTCAGGCTTAGGTAAAACTGCGGGTCGTGGCCATAAAGGCCAAAAATCGCGCTCGGGTGGTTTTCATAAAGTTGGCTTTGAAGGCGGTCAAATGCCGATGTATCGTCGTTTGCCAAAACGCGGTTTCGTTTCTTTAACACGTCGCCACGTTGGCCAAATTACCCTGAATGATTTAGAAAAAATGGGTGTAGCCGAGGTCGATTTGTTGGTGTTAAGACAACATGGTTTAGCGGGCGAACAAATTCAGGCAGTAAAAGTCGTTAAAACTGGTGAACTGAAGCGCGCTGTTATTTTAAAGGGCTTAACAGCTACAGCTGGTGCTAAGGCAGCAATTGAAGCGGCTGGCGGCCAAGTTTTGGAAGCAGTTTAATTTACTAATCCCATGGCAATCGCGACACCTACTATCTCCAGCATTGCGCAATCGGGCAATAAGTTCGGTGACTTACGTCGTCGCTTAGTGTTCCTTTTGCTCGCTTTACTGGTATATCGCATTGGCGCACATATTCCCGTGCCTGGAATTGATCCTGATCAGTTGGCCCAGTTATTTGCCGGCCAAAAAGATGGCATTTTAGGGATGTTTAATTTATTTTCAGGCGGTGCGTTATCGCGCTTTACGGTATTTGCGCTTGGCATCATGCCGTATATCTCGGCTTCCATCATTATGCAGCTCATGACCATTGTGCTGCCCTCACTTGAGGCCATGAAAAAAGAGGGTCCAGCAGGGCAGAGAAAAATTACCCAGTACACGCGCTACGCCACAGTTTTATTAGCAACTTTTCAAGCCCTCGGAATTTCTGTTGCGCTTGAGGCTCAGCCTGGCCTAGTCATTGATCCAAGCATGATATTTCGCTTAAATACTGTAGTTACTTTGGTTACGGGCACAATGTTTTTGATGTGGGTTGGTGAACAAATTACCGAGCGTGGTCTTGGGAATGGTATTTCGATTATTATTTTCGGTGGCATTGTTTCAGGACTTCCCAGCGCTTTAGGTAGCTTGCTCGAGCTAGTGCGTACAGGTTCAATGAATGTTCTGTCAGCCATCTTAATTGTGACTATTGTCATTGGCGTAACGTATTTTGTGGTTTTTGTCGAGCGGGGTCAACGGCGTATCTTAGTCAATTATGCCAAGCGCCAAGTAGGCAATAAAGTTTACGGCGGCCAATCGTCGCATCTGCCGCTGAAGTTGAATATGGCGGGCGTTATTCCCCCTATTTTTGCTTCATCAATTATTTTATTTCCAGCCACCATCGCCGGTTGGTTTACCTCAGGCGAAAATAGCAATATGTTTAGTCGCGGCCTGAAAGATTTGGCCGCAACGTTAGCCCCTGGTCAGCCGGTTTATACGATTCTTTATGCTGCAGCAATTATTTTCTTTTGTTTTTTCTATACAGCACTCGTATTTAATAGTAAAGATACTGCTGAAAACTTAAAGAAAAGCGGCGCATTTGTACCAGGAATTCGCCCAGGCGAACAAACCGCTCGCTATATCGACAAAATATTAGTACGACTTACTTTAGGCGGCGCCATCTATATGGTTTTAGTTTGCCTATTGCCTGAATTTTTAGTACTGAAGTACAACGTGCCATTTTATTTTGGTGGTACCTCTTTATTAATTATTGTGGTTGTTGCCATGGATTTTATGGCGCAAGTGCAATCATTTGTGATGCAACAGCAGTATGGCTCTTTAATGAAAAAAGCCAATTTTAAGATGGGCTCCGCACTGTAATTATGTCTAAAGATGATGTTATTCAGATGGCGGGTGAGATTATAGAAAATTTACCCAATGCAATGTTTCGGGTGAAGTTGGAAAACGGGCATGTTGTTTTGGGTCATATTTCAGGGAAGATGCGTATGCATTACATCCGCATTCTGCCAGGGGATAAGGTAACGGTGGAGATGACTCCTTACGACCTAACGCGCGCAAGAATTATTTTCCGTGCGAAGTAGTGATTAAGTAGTCAGCATATTTAAAGAGGTGAATGATGAAAGTTTTAGCATCCGTAAAAGTTATTTGCAGAAATTGCAAGGTCATTAAGCGTAAACGCGTTGTGCGTGTGATTTGCTCGTCAGATCCACGTCATAAGCAGCGCCAAGGCTGATTCGGTTAATAAAGAGGAAATCTCATGGCACGTATCGCTGGGGTCAATATCCCAAATCATCAACATACCGTTATTGGTTTGACGGCAATCTATGGCATTGGTACAACCCAAGCTAGAAAAATTTGTCAAACTACTGGTGTTGCTTTTGATAAAAAAATTAAAGATCTCACAGACGCTGATTTAGAAAAGCTCCGTGATGAGGTTGGCAAATTGACGACTGAAGGCGATTTACGCCGTGAAGTCACAATGAGCATCAAACGTTTGATGGACTTAGCCTGTTATCGTGGCGTACGTCATCGTAAGGGCTTGCCGGTTCGCGGCCAACGTACCAAGACGAATGCACGTACCCGCAAGGGCCCGCGTAAGTCTGGCATTGCACTGAAGAAATAATCAAGAAAGCGTACTGAAATGGCAAAACCACAAACCGCAGCAGCAACCGCTCAGCGTGCTCGCAAAAAAGTAAAAAAGAACGTTGCCGACGGCATCGCGCACGTGCACGCATCTTTTAATAACACCATTATTACGATTACTGATCGTCAAGGGAATGCCTTATCTTGGGCTACTTCTGGCGGACAGGGTTTTAAGGGCTCACGCAAGTCAACCCCGTTTGCAGCTCAAGTAGCTGCAGAAGTAGCAGGTAAAGCAGCGATTGAATGTGGGATTAAAAATTTAGAAGTACAAATTAAGGGCCCAGGCCCAGGACGTGAATCTGCTGTGCGCGCGTTAAATTCATTGGGCATCAAAATTACTGAGATTCAGGATGTAACCCCAGTGCCGCATAATGGCTGTCGCCCGCCTAAGCGTCGTCGTATTTAAGTTTTATTGTTGTTATTTGGTTTTTAAAAGTTTTATTTTTTAATTGTTTAAGCCCACTGTTCGTTTGAATTTAAAGCGAACTAACCGCTGGTCGAAAGACTGCGGCAAAGAAAGGAAAGCATCGTGGCACGTTATTTAGGCCCTAAGGCCAAGTTATCTCGTCGGGAAGGAACCGACCTCTTTTTAAAGAGCGCTCGGCGTTCATTGTCAGACAAGTGCAAGCTTGATAGCAAGCCTGGTCAGCATGGACGGACATCGGGCTCACGCACCTCTGATTATGGCAATCAGTTACGTGAAAAGCAGAAAGTAAAACGAATTTATGGGGTTTTAGAGCGCCAGTTTCGTCGTTACTTTGCCGAGGCTGAGCGTCGAAAAGGTAATACGGGTGAAACCCTCCTGCAGTTACTAGAGTCACGTCTTGATAATGTGGTTTATCGCATGGGCTTTGGCTCAACACGCGCCGAAGCACGCCAATTAGTTTCTCATTGTGCAGTCATGTTAAATGGCAGTGCAGTAAATATTCCATCGATTCAGGTTAAACCTGGCGATGTAATTTCAATTCGTGAAAAAGCGAAGAAGCAAAACCGCATTCAAGAATCTTTGAATTTGGTTCAGCAAACTGGCGTCATTAGCTGGGTTTCAGTTGATGCGGCAAAGCTCGAAGGAACATTTAAGCAAGTGCCCGACCGCGAAGAAATCAGCGGTGATATTAATGAAAGTTTGATCGTCGAATTATATTCGCGCTAATTAGGCACCCATAAGGAAAACATATGCAAACAAACTTGCTCAAGCCAAAAATTATTTCAGTAGAAGCACTTACCCCCAATCAAGCTAAAGTGGTGATGGAGCCATTTGAACGTGGCTATGGCCATACGCTGGGAAACGCTTTACGCCGTGTGTTGTTGTCATCGATGGTTGGCTTTGCGCCAACTGAGGTCGCTATTTCAGGTGTGGTTCATGAGTATTCAACGCTCGATGGCGTGCAGGAAGATGTTGTTAATCTCTTGCTCAATCTTAAAGGTGTAGTCTTCAAATTGCAGTCACGTGATGAAGTGACGATTAATTTACGTAAAGATGGGCCTGGTGTGGTCACCGCTAAAGATATCGATTTACCCCACGATGTAGAAATTATTAATCCAGATCATGTCATTGCCCACTTAGCTGCCGGTGGTAAATTAGATATGCAAATTAAAGTGGAAAAAGGGCGTGGTTATGTGCCCGGCAATATGCGTCAGTATCATGATGAAACAACTAAGCTTATTGGCCGCATTGTTTTAGATGCTTCTTTTAGCCCCGTTACTCGTGTTAGCTATGCAGTTGAATCAGCTCGCGTTGAACAGCGTACCGACTTAGATCGCTTGGTGATGACCATTGAAACTAATGGCGTCATGACACCTGAAGAGACGATTCGTCAAGCAGCTAGTATTTTGGTCGATCAATTAGTTGTATTCGCAGCGTTAGAAAGTAGCGAAATTTCAGGCGATTTGGTACCTAGCCGCTCTTCGATGGTTGATCCGATGTTAATGCGCCCAGTCGACGATCTCGAGCTGACTGTGCGTTCCGCTAACTGCTTAAAAGCAGAAAACATCTATTACATTGGCGATTTAATCCAGCGCACTGAAAATGAGTTGTTAAAGACGCCTAATTTAGGTCGTAAATCATTAAATGAAATTAAAGACGTGTTAGCGGCTCGTGGCTTAAGCCTTGGGATGAAACTTGAGAGTTGGCCACCTGCTAACCTTGGAAATAATTAGAAAGGAAGCATCATGCGTCACGGAAACGGTTTACGCAAACTTAATCGAACCTCATCGCATCGTTTAGCGATGCTGCGTAATATGTCGAATTCGCTTTTGGAGCATGAAGTAATTAAAACCACTCTACCAAAAGCAAAAGAATTGCGCATGGTTGTTGAGCCCTTAATTACTTTAGGCAAGAAAGATAGCTTAGCGAATCGGCGTTTAGCTTACAACCGCACGCAAGATCGCGACATTGTTGCTAAATTATTTACCGAGCTTGGGCCGCGTTATGCTACACGCCCAGGCGGTTATTTACGCATCTTAAAGTTTGGCTTTCGGCAGGGCGATAATGCGCCTATGGCCTTGGTTGAATTGGTTGATCGCCCTATTGTTGAAGAGGTTGTAGCTGAAGAGAGTTCAACTTAATTGTGAGTATGGGGTATAGTGAAAAGCCAGACTTCGGTCTGGCTTTTTCATTTATATAGGACCGAATTAAATTGATGCAAATACATAACACACTACTTAAGCTAGTACTCACCTTTTGTTTATTCATTTCCAGCGCTTTTGCAGCGCCTGATTTTTTACCACCAGAAAAAGCGTTTCAAGTGCAAGCCACTTGGCTAGAAAATAGAACGCAGGTTGAAATTGATTTCAAACCCGTTAAAGGATATTACATTTATCAGCATTCATTGCAATTTCATGTGCTTGAAAATGGGCAGCCAACCTATCAGTTTCAGCCCCCCTTACCCGCCGGAGAAAATAAATTTGATCCTACTTTTAATAAAAATCTTATTATTTACAAGACCCCATTTCAAGTTCAAATTAATTTAGATCAGGCCATCAGTAGTATAGGTAAAGCAGCTGATGCATTCAGTAATCGAGTTAAGGGTTTGCGTTTGCAAATTCAATTGCAAGGTTGTGCAGATGGTGGAATTTGCTACCCACCGATGACCTTAAACTTTAACTTAGCAGCCCCTGGTGTTAAGGCCCAACCATTGCCCGATACAACGGAGATCGCACCACCCTCAGAAAAATTGAGTTTAGTTAGCTTATGGGGGCAGCGTGAAGATATCAACGCAGTCAATCAATTTTTAGCTCAAGCATCTATTCCTTACCTATTTTTAGCATTTTTTATTTTAGGAATTGCGCTGGCATTTACCCCCTGCGTTTTACCCATGTTGCCTATTTTGTCGAGTATTCTCTTCAATTCAGACCCTGCTAAGTCAATTAAAAAAAGCCGGGCTGCCGTCTTAGCCATTGCCTATATCTTGGGTATGGCTAGCCTCTATTCAATCGCAGGAATGCTCATGGCTGCGCTTGGCAGTGGCGCTCAAGCAGCGCTACAAAATCCCTTGGTCTTATTGGCTTTTGGCCTAGTTTTATTAGCTTTGGCCGGCAGTTTATTTGGGTTTTATCACTTACGTTTACCGCATGCACTGCAACAGACCATTGATCAGTTTGCTGGGCGCCAAAAGGGCGGCAGCATTATTGGTGCATTTATCCTGGGTGGGCTTTCAACCCTAATTGCTAGCCCATGCATTACGGCACCATTAGCTGGGGTATTGGCATTTATTGCCCAAACTGGCTCGGTAGCACTTGGCGGCAGCTTGTTATTTATTATGGCTATCGGCATGGGTTTGCCTCTACTCTTGATTGCCCTCGAGGCACGGGTTTTGGTCCCCAACACAGGCGCATGGATGTTATGGTTACAGCGCATCCTGGGTGTTTTATTGGTGGCTCTGGCAATTTGGATTGTCTGGCCAGCCCTTTTTTCAGGGTCGCAAGCACTCTTTCAAACTCAGCAAGCAAGCCCATCCAAGCAAAATTCGCAACGTACCATCGCAGCAAATTTACACTTTACTGTTGTTCAATCCTCAGCCGAATTAAAGCAGGTGCTTGAAAAAGCGAACATAGAGCGGCGCCCTGTGTTGCTCGATTTTTATGCCGATTGGTGTATTAGTTGCAAAGAAATGGAACTCCTTACTTTTGCTGATCCAACCGTTGCTCAAGCCTTAAGTAAGTTTGTCTTAGTGCAGGCCGATGTGACCAAAAATACACCCGAAAATCAAGCGTTGCTCAAGCAATTTAATCTATTTGGGCCACCCGCAATACTATTTTTTGATGCCGAGGGGCGCGAGCAAACAACCCAACGGATCATTGGGTTTATGGCGGCAAACCGTTTTTTAGTCTACTTAAACTCGCTTAAATAAGCGATTTTTAAGACATTTAGTTATTTTTTAATTGGCGCGCGGCTTCTAAAGCAAAGTAAGTTAGGACGCCGTCTGCGCCGGCACGTTTAAAGGCAATTAAGCTTTCCATCATGACTGCATCATGATCAAGCCAACCATTTTGAGCAGCAGCTTTGAGCATGGCGTACTCACCACTAACTTGATATACATAAGTTGGATAAGAAAATGCCTCTTTAACTTGACGAACGATATCCAGATAGGGCATACCCGGTTTTACCATCACCATATCGGCGCCTTCGCTAATATCAAGCGCTGTTTCTGAAAGGGCTTCGGCACTATTAGCCGGATTCATTTGATACGTTTTTTTATCGGCCTTACCTAAATTTTTTGCCGAACCAACGGCATCACGAAATGGGCCATAAAAAGCCGAAGCATATTTAGCAGAATAGGCCATGATGCGGGTATGAATCAAATTTAACTTTTCAAGCTCTCGACGAATTGCGCCAATACGCCCATCCATCATGTCTGAAGGTGCAACAATATCAACCCCTGCTTGCGCTTGTGTTATTGCTTGCTGTACCAAAACAGCAGTAGTGACATCATTGAGTAGGCGATTTTGTTCAT
This sequence comes from Polynucleobacter sp. IMCC30063, assembly GCF_021395235.1. Lineage (NCBI taxonomy): Bacteria > Pseudomonadati > Pseudomonadota > Betaproteobacteria > Burkholderiales > Burkholderiaceae > Polynucleobacter > Polynucleobacter sp. IMCC30063. The sequence continues at coordinate 323,923 of NZ_JAJVCQ010000001.1, forward strand.
CTAAGATGCCATCTTGGCCATGACTGGTATAGGGATCAAGGGCGACATCCGTCATGATGCCTAAATTAGGAAAGCGTGTTTTTAAAGCTTCGACTGCGCGCGGAATTAAACCATTAGGGTTTAGCGCTTCTTTACCATCAGGTGTTTTTAGGGTTGGATCAATGACAGGGAAAAGTGCCATCACAGGAATTCCAAGCTCAAGACATTCTTCAGCAACCTCAAAAAGTAAGTCGAGCGAGAGTCGATTGATTCCAGGCATTGAAGCAATTGCTTGCGATTGCTTGCTGCCTTCTAATAAAAAAACCGGATAAATTAAATCATCTACCGTTAAGCGGTTTTCTTGCATTAATCTTCTAGACCAATCGTCGCGGCGCATACGACGCGGACGATGAGCAGGAAAATGGAGTGGGTTCATTTAGTTTTCCTCGGTTTGGGTGAAGACATCAGGCAGAGTCGGAACAGCAAATAACCAATTAATAATAATTTTATCTGCTTCTACCAGCCCAATGCGTTTTGTACTGGAAAAGAGTTGCGCAGTAATTTGCGGCTGGGGCCCAGCCAAATTGACTGCCGGCCCAGCTAATTCAGCTAATCTTTTCTCTACGGCCTCTAGGGTATGACGACACTCGGTATGGTTGAGCTTATCGCATTTACTTAAAAGTAAATGAATTGGTTTACCGGTCGGTAAAAACCATTGAATCATTTGTTCATCTAAGTCAGTCATCCCGCGGCGTGAATCAATGATTAAAATCATGCCAACTAGTTCGGGGCGTTCTTGCAAATAGTCGCTGACTAAACTATTCCAGTGGTAGCGGGTTTCATGATTGACGGCGGCATAGCCATAGCCGGGCAAATCAACGAGATAGGCTAATAAATCATCTTTTGCAAACACGCCAAAATAATTAATATGTTGAGTCCGCCCCGGCGTTTTACTCGCAAAAGCCAAGCGCTTTTGATTGCATAAAACATTAATAGCGCTCGATTTGCCAGCATTTGAGCGCCCGGCAAAGGCTACTTCCCGCAGGGGGCCTTGGGGCAGACAATGCAAATCGTTTACGGTGGTAAAAAAGCGGGATTGAAAGAGTTTAGACATGTCTGGAAGCTATTGTAAAATCACATAAAATATTAAGATCTGCGGGATTTGGCCAGCAATAGCCAGCCAAATCTTCTAAGGAATTTTTGCCAAGGTAAACATAATGCGTCATAGCACCCAAATCTCCAAATTAAGTCGCTTAAAAAAGCTGTTTTTAGGCCTTTGCAGTATTTTCATATTATCTGCTAGCGGCTCTGTGGCCATTGCTAACGAGCCCGCCAAGCCAGCACCAACTGCTACAGTTCCTGCTTCAGCCACGGCTACCGCTGTAGCCCCAGCGCCAGTAGCTATAGCGGCTAAGCCTACTAAGGGCGATGCCGCCGCGGGCGAGGCCCTCTATAACAGCGGTGATACTAGCCGCGGCGTAGTGGCTTGCATTACGTGTCATGGCCCCAAGGGGATGAGCGCCGTGGCAACTTGGCCTAAGTTAGCCGCGCAACATGGAACTTATTTAGCTAAGCAATTAAAAAGTTATAAGGACGGCACGCGTGCTAATCCCATCATGATGGGTATGGCGGCGACCTTAACCGAGCAAGATATGTTGAATTTGGCTGCGTTTTTAGTAAAACAGGCACCTCCCCAAGGCGAGGCGCAAGATAAGGCGACCCTCGAGCTCGGACAACTCATTTATCGTGGTGGCATCGCTGCCAAAGGCATTCCTGCTTGTGCGGCTTGCCATAGTCCAAATGGGGCTGGTATTCCAGCGCAATACCCCCGCTTGGGTGGGCAATGGGCAGAATACAACGCTGTACAACTGGGGTATTTCCGCGATGGCACCCGTAAAAATGTACAAATGAATATGATCGCTGTCAAACTATCTGATCTTGAAATGAAGGCCGTTACCGATTACATGGCTGGACTGCATTAAGGCTGGCGAAGTACTATTTTTTTTGCGGTAAGAGACGCTCTTTTGAGAGCAACTCAGCAACGGTTTCGCGTTCACGGATGATAAAAGCTTGGTTGCCATCGACCATCACTTCAGCTGCTCGAGGGCGAGTGTTGTAATTCGATGCCATCGTAAAGCCATAAGCCCCGGTCGATAAAATCGCCAAAACATCATTTGCTTTAATTGCCAGAGCCCGATCTTTACCAAGCCAGTCTCCCGATTCACAAACTGGTCCAACTACATCATAAATTTGTGTTTCAGCCTCATTATTTTGAACTGCCACAATGGCGTGATACGCGCTATAAAGTGCAGGGCGTAATAAATCATTCATCGCCGCATCTACTATGCAAAAATTTTTACTCGCTCCAAGTTTGATATATTCGACGCGCGTGAGCAAGACGCCTGCATTACCCACTAATGAGCGCCCAGGCTCAAGAAGAATTTCTAGGTTGGCAAAGCCGCGTTCAGCAATCCGATCTAAAAGCGCGTTAGTAAATTCGGTGATAGCAGGCGAACTTTCATCGCCATAATCAATCCCAAGTCCACCTCCTAAATCGAGGTGCCGTAACTTAATCCCCTCTTTTTTAAGTTGTGTTACTAAATCAAGTACTTTATCAAGCGCGTCCAAATAAGGCGCGGTAGAGGTAATTTGTGAGCCAATATGACAATCAATTCCCACGATATCAAGATGCGAAAGTAAGGCAGCCTCACGATAGGTTTTTAGCGTTTCATGATAAGCAATACCAAACTTGTTATCTTTGAGTCCAGTAGAAATATAGGGATGCGTTTGTGCATCGACATCGGGATTCACTCGCAAAGAAATTGGCGCACGACAAGATAATTCTGCTGCGATCTGATTAATTTGTTCAAGCTCGGCAACAGATTCAACATTGAAGCATTTCACTCCAACCGTAAGGGCCAGCCGAATTTCAGCAGCAGATTTACCAACCCCTGCAAAAACTAAGCTTGCTGGATCGGCGCCAATTGCAAGTGCGCGTTCGAGTTCCCCGCCACTAACTAAATCAAAGCCTGCGCCAAGCTCTTTAAAGCAATTCATTACTGCAAGATTACTATTGGCTTTCACTGCAAAGAAAATTCGCGCTCGTCTTTTGCCTTGTGCGTTAAAGCAGGCTTCTTCATAGGCAGCAAATGCAGCCACCAAAGCACGTTTGCTATAAACATAGAGTGGCGTACCAAATTGCGCCGCCAGTTGGGCTAAGGGGAGTGCTTCAATAAACCAGCAGCCATCACGTACAGAAAACCCTAGCAAGCTTTGCAAGGCCGGTAAGGAATTGTGATGTTTTGCTTGACTCATTTGCTTTCCTCAGGTGAGGCCTCCTTATTATCAACAGCGGTATTTGGGCCGGGAGCTGGGTACAACTTGCCTTTTGGTTCAACTTGGGCAGGAATCGGCGGTATATTTGGCACGCTTGGCAAATACAGGGGCCCTCTTACCCCACATCCTATGAGGGATATTATGATGCTAAATCTAAAGGCTCGAATAAGAATCGCTATCATGAAAGTCTCTAAAACGAATGATTGAATATAGCATGCAGCATCCAGTAAATACCCCAGCCGCTGAACCCATTGACGATAAACAATTTCATCAGCTAGCCAGTCAACTCTTACACTCGCTCGAGATTACGCTTGAGGCCGCCGATGATCAGTTAGATCTTGATTTAGATGTTGAGCGACAGGGTGGCAATGTGATTAATATTCGTTTTCGTGATCGTAGCGTCATTGTTGTTAATAGCCAACCCCCCTTGCACGAAATTTGGGTAGCAGCTAAGGCTGGCGGTTTTCATTATCGCTGGGCTGGTACTACTTCATCACCACTGTGGATCGACTATAAAACAGGCAAAGAGCTATTAAGCGATTTAACGCAATTTATTAGTGCGCAGGCTGGCCAAGCGGTAACTTTAGGCCGGCATCAACCTTAAGCAGCGCCAGTAGCAAGTAAAGTTTCTTGAACTAGTGATGCGGGGGCGGCTTCAATGATAGCTGCACCTAGCGGGTTAAGAACCACATAGCGAATTTGACCGCCCGCGGTTTTTTTATCTAATTGCATTAATTCGAAGTAGCGCTCAAGCCCGAACTTTGGTGCTTCAGTCGGTAGTCCCATGGCATGAATGAGCTGCTTTAGGCGCTGCACCTCGGGGGCTTGAATTTTGCCTAAGCGCATCGAGAGATCGGCAGCCATAACCATTCCACAACCAACCGCCTCCCCATGTAACCATTTGCCATATCCTAGGCCAGCTTCAATTGCGTGCCCAAACGTATGACCAAAATTTAAGGTTGCACGAACGTTGCTTTCACGTTCATCGGCAGCTACTAATGCCGCTTTAATTTCACAAGAGCGTAGTACAGCATGCGCTAGCGCAGCAGGCTCGCAGGCCAACAAGGCAGCCGTATTTTTTTCGATCCAAGCCAGAAAATGAATATCAGCCATAGCACCATGTTTAATGACTTCCGCCAGCCCTGCCGAAAGTTCACGGGGAGGTAATGATTGTAAGGTGCGTAAATCGGCAATGACAGCCACGGGTTGATGAAAAGCGCCAATCATATTTTTACCCAGCGGATGATTAATGCCCGTTTTTCCGCCCACCGAGGAATCTACTTGAGCTAATAAAGTCGTTGGAACTTGAATAAAGCGAATGCCACGCATAAAGCTTGCTGCAGCAAAGCCAGCCATGTCGCCAATGACCCCACCACCGAGCGCAATAATGGCAGTATCGCGATCAGCCCCAGATTGCAGCAGGACATCAAAAATCGTTTGTAAATGAGTCCAATCTTTGTAAGACTCGCCATCGGGTAAAACGATCAGATGCACCCGTTTTTTTAGTTGCTCAAGAGTTTTGGTGAGCGCCTCTGCATACAATGACGCAACAGTTGTATTGGTCACAATGAAAACTACCTCACCCTTAAGGTGGGGATGAAAGAGACTGCCTTGGGAGATTAAATCACTTCCAATATAAATGGGATAACTACGTTTACCCAGTTCGACCTTGAGTGTATTCATGGGCTTAATTCTAGCTGCATCAACAAAGTATGAACCAATTGATTGACGCTGGGCTTGCCAGTTTCAATAATATGCGTGGCAATATCGCGATAAAGGGGATCACGCTCTGCATACAGCGTTGTCAAAATTTGCCGTGGGTCGCCATTTTGTAGGAGGGGCCTGCCCTCACTGCCTTTAGTTCGATGCCACAACTCATTGGGGTTAGCGTGCAAATAAATGACAACCCCTCGTTTGCTTAAGGCCTGCCGATTTTCAGGTGCAAGAATTGAGCCACCACCCGTAGCCAAAATAATGTCATTTTCTTGAGTTAACTCGGCAATCATTTGGGCTTCACGTTTACGAAACCCAGACTCACCTTCCATTTCAAAGATAAGGGGAATTTTGACGCCGCAGCGCTCTTCAAGCGCATGGTCGCTATCAATAAAACGGCGTCCTAGTTTGCGCGCCAATAATTTCCCTACGGTAGACTTACCAGCCCCCATGAGACCAATTAAGAAAATATTGTTAGATTTGTTTAATAAGGAGTTCACATCCTGATTTTATAAGGGTTTGGGCAGGACGGTGGGGGTTAAGAAAACCAGCAACTCTTTTTTATCGTGTAGTTTGGCGCTATGCCTAAATAAATGGCCCAAAATGGGGATATCACCAAGCAAGGGCACCTTAACGATGTCTTCTCGCTCAATGGTTTGATAAATTCCACCAATAATGACAGTACCCCCATTTTCTACAGTTACTTCTGAGCTTAGCGTTTTCGTATCAATGGCATAGCCCTGTTCAGTTTTCATGCCAATGGTGTCTTTAGTAATGCCAACTAACATCGAAATCATGCCATCAGGATGAATTTTAGGAATGACCTCAAGACGCAGATTTGCTTTACGGAATTGCAATTTACTGCCGCTTTGGGTTGAAACTTGATAAGGTAATTCAGTGCCCTGTTCAATTGTTGCTTTGACTTGATCTGAGGTCATGATGCGGGGATTCGAAATAACTTTGCCTTGGCCTTGAGCTTCAAGCGCAGAAAGTTCAGCCTGTAAAAGCTGGCTAGCATTTTTAGATAAAAGAGTGGCAGCGGCACTGACGGGACTAAATCCATTTAAGCCATTGGCCGCTAAATCAAAACCCGAGCTCATTTTAGGATTCAAATGCGAACTCGCTCCTTCACCCAGAAAGCTGAGCTTAGCACCCAGATCACGAGCAAAGCGGTCATCAGCTTCAACGATTCTGGCTTCGATTAAAATTTGTTTAGGGCTCTGTGCGTGGTCACCCCCAAATGGTAAGGCTGCATCTTCACGACGGTGTTTTTGAAAGGCATTAATTTCAGCGTAGGGGCCAATCCAGAAAATATCGCCATGCCTTAGCATGCTCAACCCTTTGCTAGCTAAGATTGATTGCACCGCACTACCCCATGGAATCTGCTGCAAATCAACTGAAATCGTGCCTTGAATCGATTCGCTAATTAAAAAATTCGTTTGCCCAAGTCGTGCCAATTCTTTGAGTAAGGTACTGACTTCAATATTGGCAAAATGTAGGCTAATGGTTTTTGCTTGAGCCGCCTGCGCTATCTTCTGTGGGCTAGTTGAGGTCCCAGTTAACGATGAGTCTGCATAAGTTGGTGTGAGCAGCGGCAGCCATAAAAACCATAGCGCTAAACAGAGCCGTGCGTAGCTACGAAAGGAGTGGGTCTTGAGCCTCATGGCTGACGCTTTAATTTAAGCGTGACAACCTGTCCAGTGGCTGCAGTAAGTTTGGCATGCTCTGCCCTAATTTCGCTTAAGACCCATGTCCCTAGTACCGCAGTATGAAGAGCTAAGGATAGGGTTTTATCACCAGTGTGAAAAAAAGCTACCGTACCTTGACCAGCGGTGCTCATGCCTAAATATCGCCACTGACTTAAGGTGGCCTCTTCCGCTTTTAATTTACGGTTGAGCTCCAGCGCTTCTTGGCGCATAGGATTATGAGCAGATTTAATACTGCGAGAACCTGCACTAAGTTGTGCGGTATAAATCTGGTCGAGTTGCTCGCTGAGTTCCGCATGATAATTGCTTGCAGTGTCTTCTTGTTCTGTTAGGGCTTGCTTGAGTCGATTGATTTGCGCTTCCAGTAAGCCAAATTGGGAATGCGTGTTCTGCTCTAGAGCAATGAGTGCGCTAATTGTCCAAGCTAATGCACCAAAGGATACAAGGCCAATTAAACTTGGTATCCATTGGACTGGTTTGGCGAAGGTGTGGCGTATTTGTGCTGGCGGCTGAAGGCCAAGGCTGTGCTTGGCTTCGGCTGGTGCGGCCTCGGCAGCCAGTTTATTTTGCTGGCGAGCAGATAGCTCAGGTTCCGGGCTTGAAGTCACTGGATTCTGCATGACTGGATCATCACCCAGCACGCTCAAAATGGCATCAAAAGATTGGGAAGTAATTTTACGTATCGGCACCCCCTATTCTTTTCTAAACTCTTTCCTAAATCTAGCAACATAGGCTTAAAGACGCGTAGGAATAAGCCGATTTAGGCATGGCTCTTATAATTCAAGCTTATGGCACAAACCCCTCAAGACAGGCCGCCCCTGAAGCCAAATGCACGCAATCAGCCCAGCGGCACGATTCGCCCTCGCTTGAACTCCGGAGGTCATTCTTTTTGGACCGCGATTCGTAGCCCGCTCGTGAAAGCCTTATTAATTCTGGGGCTGGTCTTGGCAATTTTACTGAGCTTGCTGTTGGCTTACGCTTTTATTGTGGCCAAGCCAAATTTACCGAGTATTTCCGCTTTAACGGATTACAACCCTAAAGTGCCTTTGCGAATTTATACCGCAGATAAAGTCTTAATTGGTGAGTTTGGCGAAGAGCGACGTAAGTTAGTGCCACTAAATCAAATGCCGCAACAAATGAAAAATGCGGTCTTATCAATAGAGGATGATCGTTTTTATTCCCATGGCGGAGTTGATTATTTCGGAGTGTTGCGTGCCGGACTAGCTAATTTGCGTGGCCGCTTGGCACAAGGTGCGTCAACTATAACCATGCAAGTTGCCCGAAATTTTTTCTTGGGAAATGAAAAAACCTTTAGCCGCAAAATTTATGAAGTTTTATTGGCCTGGAAAATTGAAGCTGAGCTGAGTAAAGACAAAATTCTTGAAATTTATATGAATCAAATTTTTTTGGGTCAGCGCGCTTATGGTTTTGCAAGCGCGGCGCAAATTTATTTTGGTAAAGATATTCATGAAATTAGCATTGCCGAAGCAGCGATGTTGGCCGGCTTACCAAAGGCGCCATCAGCCTATAACCCAGTTACTAATTATCGTCGTGCGAAAGCGCGCCAAGAATATATTTTGCAACGGATGCGCGATTTATCCTATATTACTCCCGCAGAATACGATAAAGCGATGAAGGAGGAATTACGCGTGCGGGGCTTGGGTAATGAATTTAGAACCCGCGCTGATTTCGCTGCGGAAATGGTAAGACAAATTTTATTTGCCCAATATGGTGAGGCAATTTATTCCCAAGGCTTAGATGTGTACACGACACTTTTAAAAGCTGATCAAGATGCGGCTTACCGCGCAGTGCGCCGAGGTATTTTTGAGTATGACTTACGGCACGCTTATCGTGGTCCCGAGGGCTTTATTGAATTGCCAGTAGATAATTTAAAGCGCCAACGGGCCATTGATGATGCTTTGCTTGAGCATCCACCGCTCGATGAGCTTCAGTCAGGCGTGGTATTGGCAGTCAAGCCTAAAGAGCTTGAGGTGATGATTGCGACGGGAGATGTCATTGTAATCAAAGGCGACGGCATGAAACTAGCCTTAGCCACACTCACTGATAGCGCACAGCCCAAGAAGCGCTTACGGCCTGGAGCGATAGTGCGCTTGTTAGCTGAAGATGGCATGTGGAAGTTGGCCCAACTTCCACAAGTTGAAGCGGCATTCGTATCGATGAATCCAGAAACTGGCGCAATTTTATCCTTGGTAGGCGGTTTTGATTTTCATCGTACGCAATTTAATCATGTGACACAGGCAATGCGCCAACCAGGCTCCTCGTTTAAGCCCTTTATTTATGCCGCAGCACTTGAAAAAGGATTTTCACCCAGCACCGTTGTTAATGATGCGCCGATTTCGATTGGTATTTTAGAAACCGGCAGTCAAGCTTGGGAGCCGAAAAATTATGATGGGAAGTATGAGGGGCTGATGCGCTTGCGTACTGCCTTAGCAAAATCCAAAAACGTAGTTTCGGTGCGCCTATTACGCACTATTGGCCCCTCGTATGCGCAGGAATATATTCAGCGTTTTGGTTTTGAGCCAGAAAAACACCCACCTTACTTAACCTTAGCTTTGGGCGCAGGCTCAGTTACCCCATTACAAATGGCAGCAGCGTATAGTGTTTTTGCCAACGGGGGTTATCGAGTGGACCCTTTTTTAATTGACAAAATGATCGACAACAAAGGGGTGGTGTTATTTGAGGCTCAACCCGTGCGGGTGCATGAAAGTGGCACGCGAGTGCTAGATGCGAGAACGGCATTTGTGATTGATAGCATGTTGCAAGAGGTAACTAAAACTGGCACTGCTGCAAGTGCACGAGCAAAATTAGGACGAACTGATATAGCTGGCAAAACAGGTACGACTAACGACTCACATGATGCCTGGTTTGCAGGGTATAACCCAAAAGTCGTGGCAATTGCATGGATTGGTTTTGATAAGCCTGCGAGTTTGGGTGATCGGGAAACCGGCGGCGGCCTTGCCTTACCAATTTGGATTTCATATATGACCACGGCACTAAGAGGCTCACCAGAAGAGGCGCGCGTTGTCCCAGATGGCGTAACGCAATTTGATGGCGATTGGTTTATTCCTGAATTTGCTCCGCAGGGTGGTATTCGCCAACTCAACTAGTTGACGACCTGAATTATGGCCCGTCAAGCACGCATCGTGATTCCAGGTCAAGCTATGCATGTCATGGCTCGAGGTAATAATCGCCAAACGCTTTTTTTTAATTCGGCAGATCGCCGCATTTACTTAGATTGGTTACGCGAAGCGGCTAAAGAATTTGGGTGTACGGTGCATGCATTTGCTTTAATGCCGAATCATCTACATTGTCTTTTAACCCCCCAGCATGCGCATTCCCTAGCAAAAACCATGCAGTCCTTAGGTCGCAGGTATGCTCAATACTGCAATCAGCAGCAAAATCGCTCTGGAACAATTTGGGAAGGGCGATACCGTTCTTCACTCATTGACGCTGAACATTTTTTACGTTGCCAACGGTATTTAGAATTAAATCCTGTTCGGGCTGGTTATGAATCAAGCCCCGCCGCTTCTAGTTGGACTAGCTACCTTAGCCATACTGGAGAAAAGGTAGAGCCATGGTTAGTCGACCATTCCAGCTTTTGGGCCTTAGGAAATACTCCATTTGAACGGCAATTAGCCTGGCAGCACTTTGTACAGGAGGGCTCCCCCCACCGTGAAGACCTAGAAATAACAGAATACCTATTGAAATCAAAGCCTTGGATTTCTCAGGCAACGGCTATGCAACTTTTTAAGAGTCCCTTAGACGTGGTACAAATTCGGCCACGTGGGCGCCCTAGGCAGAGAATTTAACGAATCTGTCCCCAATAAGCTAAAATGAACGTACTGTCTATTCGTTAATTGGGACAGAGTCATTTTATTTCTATTGCATCTAAAGGGGTATTCCCCTATATTAGTTTCTCCCAACTAGTAATGCTGCTAATTTTTTAAGCTCCACCGCGAGATTGATGATGATGACAACTGAATTACGCCCTGTTAAACAAGGGCTTTATGACCCACAAAATGAACATGATGCCTGTGGCGTAGGATTTGTGGCGCATATCAAAGGCAAAAAATCCCACGATATCATCACGCAGGGATTAAAAATCCTCGAGAACTTAGATCATCGTGGCGCAGTTGGCGCTGATCCGCTGATGGGTGATGGCGCTGGCATTTTGATTCAAATACCCGATCAACTGTATCGGGATGAAATGGCTTTACAAGGTGTAACTCTACCGCCCTTAGGCGAGTATGGCGTCGGCATGATTTTTTTACCTAAAGAGAACGCATCCCGGTTGGCCTGTGAACAGGAATTAGAGCGGACAGTACGTCTTGAAGGACAAACGGTATTAGGTTGGCGTGATGTACCAGTAGACGTTCAATTGCCCATGTCACCGACGGTGAGAAAAACCGAGCCCGTCATTCGGCAAATTTTTATTGGGCGTGGGCGCGACATTATGACGACTGATGCCCTTGAGCGTAAGCTGTACGTTATTCGCAAAACAGCTAGCCATGCAATTCAAGATTTACATTTAAAACATGGTAAAGAATATTTCGTCACTTCGATGTCGGCTCGTACCATTGTTTATAAAGGCTTGCTCTTAGCCAACCAAGTTGGAGCCTACTATCAAGACTTAACTGATGAACGTACCGTTTCAGCCTTGGCATTAGTGCATCAGCGCTTTTCAACGAATACCTTTCCTGCTTGGGAGTTAGCTCATCCTTACCGCATGATTGCGCACAATGGCGAAATTAATACCGTAAAAGGGAATGTCAATTGGATTAATGCGCGCACTGGCGCAATTAGTTCACCCGTATTAGGGGATGACTTACAAAAATTATGGCCACTAATCTATCCGGGGCAATCGGACACAGCCTGTTTTGATAACTGCCTTGAATTACTAGTAATGGCTGGCTATCCTATGGCGCAAGCCATGATGATGATGATTCCTGAAGCTTGGGAACAACACAATTTGATGGACGTCAATCGGCGGGCTTTTTATGAGTACCATGCCTCGATGATGGAGCCTTGGGATGGTCCAGCAGCGATGGCATTTACCGATGGACGTCAAATTGGCGCAACCCTTGATCGTAACGGTTTACGCCCCGCACGGTATTACGTAACCGACGATGATCTTGTCATCATGGCATCCGAGGCTGGAGTATTAGCAATACCTGAAAGCAAGATTGTTCATAAGTGGCGCTTACAGCCCGGCAAAATGTTCATGATTGATATGGAACAGGGCCGCATTATTGAAGACGTTGAGTTAAAAGACGCGGTTGCTAAAGCAAAGCCTTATAAAAGCTGGCTTGATGCAGTACGCATTAAGTTAGACGAGGTTACCGTAAGTGCAAGCGATCGCCTTGACGAAAAACGCGTCATTCGACCTATCGCGAAATTACTCGACCGCCAACAGGCCTTTGGTTACACCCAAGAAGATTTGAAATACTTAATGGCTCCAATGGCTAGCGCCGGCGAGGAAGCTATTGGCTCGATGGGTAACGATAGCCCCTTGGCGGTGTTATCAAATAAAAATAAATCACTTTATAACTACTTTAAGCAATTATTTGCGCAGGTAACTAATCCGCCGATTGATCCTATTCGCGAAAATCTAGTGATGTCATTGGTATCGTTCATTGGTCCTAAGCCCAATTTATTGGATACCAATAATATTAATCCGCCTATGCGCTTAGAAGTGAGTCAACCGATTCTTGATTTCGCTGACATCACTAAAATTCGTCACATTGAGCATTACTCTAATGGTAAGTTTCGCTCTTACGAATTGGATATTTGCTATCCAGCCGCCTGGGGTAAAGCTGGTATTGAAGCGCGGCTAGCGTCACTGTGTGCCGAGGCGGCTGATGCTGTGCGTTCAGGCTATACCATCTTAATTGTTAGCGATCGTCAGGTAGATCAACATCATGTGGCCATACCTGCATTGTTAGCAACGTCAGCCATTCATCAGCATTTAGTTGAAAAAGGTTTGCGCACTAGTGTTGGCTTGGTCGTTGAAACGGGCAGTGCACGCGAAACCCATCACTTTGCTTTATTAGCGGGTTATGGCGCTGAAGCAATCCACCCTTATCTTGCAATGGAAACTTTAGCGCAAATGGCTCAGGGTCTTCCTGGAGACTTATCGGCCGAAAAGGCGATCAAGAATTTTGTAAAGGCAGTTGGCAAGGGATTACAAAAAGTGATGTCCAAAATGGGCATCTCAACCTATATGTCGTACACCGGCTCACAAATTTTTGAGGCCATTGGTTTAAATCAAGAGGTAATCAACCAATATTTCAAGGGCACCTCATCTAATGTCGGTGGCATCGGGGTATTTGAGGTAGCTGAAGAGGCTTTACAGATGCACCAAGCTGCATTTGGTGATGACCCAGTCTTAACTAATATGCTCGAAGCTGGCGGAGAATATGCTTATCGGATTCGCGGTGAAAACCACATGTGGACGCCTGATACGATTGCCAAGCTGCAGCACGCAACCCGCATTGGGCCAGAAAAAGGCTATCAAACCTATAAAGAGTACGCCAACATCATTAATGATCAAAGTAAGCGGCAAATGACTTTGCGGGGCTTATTTGAATTTAAAATTGATCCAGCCAAGGCTATCTCACTCGATGAGGTAGAGCCTGCTAAAGAAATTGTTAAACGCTTTGCAACGGGCGCAATGTCATTGGGCTCGATTTCGACCGAGGCTCATGCCACCTTAGCAATTGCCATGAATCGGATTGGTGGAAAATCAAATACGGGTGAAGGTGGAGAAGACCCCAATCGCTATATCAATGAACTAAAGGGTATTCCAATTAAAAAAGGCGAAACCCTCGCCAGTATTCTCGGCAGTGATGTGGTGGAGGCCAACATTCCACTGCAAGAGGGTGATTCATTGCGCTCTAAAATTAAACAAGTCGCTTCAGGTCGGTTTGGTGTAACCGCCCAATATTTGCGTAGTGCAGATCAAATGCAAATTAAGATGGCTCAAGGCGCAAAGCCTGGCGAGGGTGGCCAATTGCCAGGTAGTAAGGTATCAGATTACATTGGTAACTTGCGCTTTTCCGTGCCTGGTGTAGGCTTAATTTCACCGCCACCACACCATGATATTTATTCGATTGAAGATCTCGCCCAGCTAATACATGATTTAAAAAATGTGAATTCTGCCGCTGATGTATCAGTCAAATTAGTTTCTGAAGTGGGTGTTGGTACGGTTGCTGCTGGTGTCGCTAAAGCGAAAGCCGATCATGTGGTCATTGCCGGTCATGATGGTGGCACAGGGGCTTCGCCATTGTCATCTATTAAGCACGCCGGCTCACCGTGGGAATTGGGTTTGGCTGAAACCCAGCAAACTTTAGTATTGAATCGTTTGCGCAGCCGAATACGCGTGCAGGCTGATGGTCAAATGAAAACGGGTCGGGATGTCGTGATTGGCGCATTGTTAGGCGCGGATGAATTTGGTTTTGCAACGGCGCCCTTAGTTGTTGAGGGCTGCATCATGATGCGCAAGTGTCATTTGAATACCTGTCCCGTTGGCGTCGCTACCCAAGACCCTGAATTGCGTAAACGGTTTGCAGGTAAGCCCGAGCATGTGGTGAACTTCTTCTTTTATATTGCGGAAGAAGCACGTGAATTAATGGCCCAACTTGGTATTCGCAAATTTGATGATCTGATTGGGCGAGTAGATTTGCTCGATACGCGTAAGGGTGTGGAGAACTGGAAAACCCGTGGTTTAGATTTCAGCAAAATATTTGCTGCTCCGCGGGTCCCTGCTGATGTACCGCGATATCAAGTATTAAAGCAAGATCATAATTTGGGTAGCGCACTTGACCATATTTTGATTGAAAAAAGCGAGCCTGCTCTTGAGCGTGGTGAAAAGGTTTCCTTTATCGTGCCAGTGCGTAACGTCAATCGCACTGTGGGTGCGATGCTTTCGGGTGAAGTAGCACAACACCATGGACATGAAGGTTTGCCCAAGGATACGATCCATATTCAGTTGAACGGCACAGCGGGCCAAAGTTTTGGCGCATTTTTGGCGCACGGAATTACGCTAGATTTAGTTGGCGATGGCAATGACTATGTTGGCAAAGGTTTGTCGGGAGGTTGCGTTATTGTGCGTACTCCCCATGAATTCCGTGGCGATTCTGCAAAAAATATTATCGTGGGCAATACCGTTTTATATGGCGCCATTAGTGGCGAAGCATTTTTTAATGGCGTAGCAGGTGAACGTTTTGCAGTGCGTAATTCAGGGGCTACAGCAGTAGTTGAAGGCACAGGCGATCACGGCTGTGAGTATATGACTGGCGGGACGGTGGTGGTCCTGGGTCAAACGGGGCGTAACTTTGCTGCTGGCATGAGCGGCGGTATAGCTTATGTCTATGATGAAGATGGCTTATTTGAGAAGCGTTGCAATACCAGCATGGTCACCTTAGAGAAAGTGTTAACCAGCGCAGAGCAAATTGCGCAAATGCCGCAGTCAGAGTGGCATGCGCCAAGCGATGTGAAAGATGGTGGCGAGCGCGTAAGCGATGAGGTGATTTTAAAAGGCTTGGTTGAGCAGCATTTCCGCCACACGGGTTCTGAGCGTGCCAAAGCCATTTTGGCCGACTGGGAGCAAGCGCGTAACCGCTTTATTAAAGTGTTGCCCACCGAATATAAGCGTGCTTTAGGTGAGCTCTGGCTGAAGTCAGAAAATCAAGACAAATTAATTACTGCTTAAGTAAGTGTAAAGAAAAGGAACACAGGGGTTATGGGTAAGGTTACGGGTTTTATGGAATTCGAGCGGGTCAATGAGACCTACGAGGCACCAACGCAACGCATTCATCATTACAAAGAGTTTGTGCTGGCTTTAGAGGACGCAGAGGCGCAAGTGCAAGGCGCGCGCTGCATGGATTGTGGCATTCCCTTTTGCAATAACGGCTGCCCCGTAAACAATATCATCCCCGATTTTAACGATTTGGTTTTTCGTGGTGATTGGCAAAATGCGCTTGATGTTTTGCACTCAACCAATAATTTTCCTGAGTTTACTGGACGTATTTGTCCAGCGCCGTGCGAGGCTGCGTGCACCCTAACAATCAATCGCGCGCCGGTTGGCATTAAGTCTATTGAACACGCCATTATTGATAAAGGCTGGGAAAATGGTTGGGTTAAGCCACAGCCAGCTAAACACAAAACAGGTAAGCGCATTGCAATTGTTGGTTCTGGCCCAGCAGGGATGGCGGCAGCGCAACAACTTGCTCGGGTTGGCCATGAGGTTACCGTCTATGAAAAAAATGATCGGGTAGGCGGCTTATTACGTTACGGCATTCCAGATTTTAAAATGGAAAAATGGCTCATTGATCGGCGTGTCGAACAAATGCAAGCCGAGGGCGTCGTATTTAAAACTAGCGTTTTTGTTGGTAAAGAGGCTCTGCACGAGAAAATTAAAAATTACTCAAGCAAGACTATAGATCCAGCAGAATTACTTGCTACATTTGATGCGGTCATTATTTCGGGGGGCGCCGAGCAGCCGCGCGATTTGCCGGTACCAGGCAGAGAATTAAGTGGCATTCATTACGCGCTCGAATTTTTAATTCCGCAAAATAAAGAAGTTGCTGGTGATAGTACGAATGAAATTCGGGCTACGGATAAGCATATTGTGGTGATTGGCGGCGGCGATACGGGTTCGGATTGTGTGGGCACATCGAATCGACACGGGGCTAAAAACGTGACCCAATTCGAACTTTTGCCCCAACCACCTGAGCGCGAAAATACCCCCTTAGTTTGGCCCTATTGGCCGACCAAATTACGCACCTCATCTTCACATGAAGAAGGCTGTGAGCGTGATTGGTCGGTAGCAACCAAACGCTTTGAAGGTAAAAACGGTAAAGTAGAAAAATTAATTGGCGTGCGCTTAGAGTGGCAAGATGGCAAGATGGCCGAAATGCCCAACTCAGAGTTTGAAATCAAAGCCGATTTAGTTCTTTTGGCAATGGGCTTTGTTTCGCCCGCCCAGCAAATTCTGGCTGCATTTGGGGTTGAGCAAGATGCACGCGGTAACGCTAAAGCTACTGTAGATGGGCAAAAGGCCTATCACACGAACATTCCACAAGTGTTTGCTGCCGGCGATATGCGCCGCGGACAATCTTTAGTGGTTTGGGCGATTCGTGAAGGACGCCAATGCGCGCGTGCGGTGGATGAGTTTCTAATGGGCTCTTCCGTTTTGCCTCGATAATGCCAGCATGCATAAAGGTTTATCCCCCTCACTCTCTCAACCCTTAGCTTCAAGCTTTGCAGGAGAAGTGGTGGTCGCCATTCGGGGCGTTGATTTTTCCTACAATCTAGGCGAGCGGCAAATTTTGTCTGGTTTAAATATGGAATTTAAGCGTGGCCAAGTCGTTGCGGTAATGGGCGGCTCAGGTTGCGGTAAGACGACCATCTTACGTTTAATTGGTGGTCAATATACCGCGCAGCGTGGCCAAGTTATATTTGAAGGCCAAGATATCGGCAAGCTAAGCACAGCGCAATTGATGCACGCCCGCAGACGGATGGGGATGCTTTTTCAATTCGGCGCACTTTTTACCGATCTCAGTGTTTTTGAAAATGTGGCCTTTCCTTTGCGTGAACACACTGACTTAAATGAAGCCTTACTGCAGACCTTGGTGCTGATGAAATTAAATGCTGTGGGCTTACGTGGAGCTCGTGATTTAATGCCGGCGCAAATTTCGGGCGGCATGGCAAGGCGGGTTGCCTTAGCGCGTGCCATCGCACTAGATCCACCACTAATTATGTATGACGAACCATTTGCCGGACTAGACCCAATTTCATTGGGGATTACGGCACGCTTAATTCGTAATTTAAATGATGCACTTGGTTCCACTAGCCTCTTAGTAACTCATGATGTCGAAGAAACTTTTGCAATTGCAGACTATGTGTATTTCATTGCCAATGGCAAAATTGGCGCTGAAGGCACGCCAGCAGAGTTAAGTCATTCGCTTGATCCCTTTGTACGCCAATTTTTGGACGCTTCACCCGATGGCCCAGTGCCATTTCATTATCCTGGACTGAGTTTGCAAGATGATTTTGAGATGAGGGTGTAATGGCGAATTTAGCGCTTCACAAAACCCTCGATTTTTTTGCTGACCTGGGGTTTTTTATACGTAGAAATGTTACCGACCTTGGTTACGCTACGCGCATGTTTTTGGCCATTTTGTTACGTTCTGGCTCGCTGTTGCGTAGGCCCAGCTTAGTTTTAGATCAAATTCTTTTTCTTGGTAACCATTCATTTGTCATCATTGCAGTCTCGGGTTTATTTGTGGGTTTTGTATTGGGCTTGCAAGGTTATTACACCTTAAACCGGTATGGCTCAGAGCAAGCACTGGGCCTATTGGTGGCTTTATCTTTAACGCGCGAGCTTGGCCCAGTCATTACGGCCCTGCTTTTTGCTGGGCGTGCAGGCACTTCATTAACGGCTGAAATTGGTCTCATGAAAGCAGGCGAACAATTAACGGCGATGGAAATGATGGCGGTTGATCCTTTGCGGCGCGTGATGGCACCTCGCTTATGGGCCGGAATGATTGCAATGCCGATTTTGGCGACCATATTTACTGCTGTCGGTATTTTTGGCGGCTATTTAGTTGGAGTACCGTTAATTGGGGTAGATACCGGTGCATTTTGGGCACAGATGCAAGGTGGCGTCGATTTATTTAGCGATATTGGTAATGGTTTTATTAAAAGCCTTGTCTTTGGAGTGGCTGTCACCTTTATTGCCTTGTATCAAGGGTACGAGGCTAAGCCAACTCCAGAGGGCGTTTCGCGCGCCACGACTCGCACAGTGGTGCTATCTTCCTTGACCGTCCTAGCGCTTGATTTTTTGCTAACCGCATTGATGTTTTCGAATTGAAATATTGAGGGAATAAACTGAGATTCTTATGAGAAAAAGAGCAATTGATATTTGGGTTGGGTTATTTGTCGCTATTGGCCTATTGGCTGCTTTATTTTTAGCGCTAAAAGTGGGGAATATGAATGCGATTTCATTTCAACCTACTTACACTGTAACGGCGCGCTTTGACAATATTGGCGGGCTAAAACCACGTGCGCCAGTAAAAAGTGCCGGGGTAGTCGTGGGTCGGGTGGGCAGTATTTCTTTTGATGACAGTACATATCAAGCTACTGTACTTTTAACCCTAGATACAAATTATAAATTTCCGCAAGATTCCTCGGCCAAAATTTTGACTTCGGGTTTGTTGGGCGAGCAATATATCGGTCTTGAGGCCGGTGGCGCTGACCAGATGTTGGCGCAAGGTAGCAAGATTACCCAGACTCAATCAGCCATCGTGCTTGAAAGTTTGATTAGTCAATTTTTATATAACAAAGCTGCCGATAGCGGACAAGATAAAGGCAGCACTACAGGCGCAAGTAAGTGAAAATAGTTTTACGGCGTGCTTTAGTGACGCTCGTGTCGACGCTGTTATTCGCTTGCGCTAGCATTCCTGCTGGCACTCAACCCTCTGAGGCCGATCCTTGGGAACCCATGAATCGAGCTGTATTTGCTTTTAATGAGGTGCTCGACGAATATTTACTCAAACCAATTACGGCGGCGTATCGTTTTATTTTGCCTGAAATAGTACGTACTGGTATTTATAATGTTTTTGGAAACTATAACGATATTTATACTGCCTTAAATAATTTATTACAAGGTAAGCCCGCTTTAGCATTTAATGATTTCATGCGCGTAATGGTCAATACCATTTTTGGTCTTGGGGGCTTGCTCGATGTTGCTACCCCCGCAGGCCTGGATAAACACAAAGAAGATTGGGGTCAAACCTTTGGGGTTTGGGGTGTGCCTGCTGGGCCCTATGTCGTGTTACCCTTCTTTGGTCCAAGTTCGGTACGCGATACTTTTGGCACGGTTGCCGATCTCGAATCCGACTATTTATTTACATACGTAAAAGATATTGGTTTACGCAACTCAATTACTGCGTTGCGAGTAATTAATGCACGTAATACGTATTACGAAGCCGGAGATTTGCTAGATGGTGCGGCAATCGATAAGTACACCTTTTTAAGAGATTCTTATATTCAGCGGCGCGCATATCAAATTAATGACGGACGTACTACAGATGAAGAACCATTAATGCCGCCTTATGAAAATCCATACGAGTAATTTTAGGCTAGTAAGGCTAAAATTAGCACTCGATTGTTGAGATCCATTATTGCTAGAAAGTGTAAACATGTTGAAAGTAATAGCTTGGGGACTTTGTTTGTTGAGTGCGGTAGCCTTGGCGCAGGGTGTAACTAGTCCCGCCCCAGTTACTCCGCCCGATATGTCAACGCCTGACGGCATGATTAAAGCGGTGGTAAGCGAGGTAATGGCAGCTGTGAAGGCCGACCCCGAAATTCAAAAAGGTAATATTCCCCGCATTGTTGAATTAGTTGAAAAGAAAATTGTGCCCAATGCTGATATGCGTCGGACAACTGAAATGGCTATGGGCGCGAATTGGAAAAAAGCAACTCCCGAACAGCAAACTCAACTCATTCAGGAGTTCAAAACATTATTAATGCGTACGTATTCTGGCGCGATTAGTCAATTACGCGAGCAAACAATCCAGTTCAAGCCTTTGCGGGCAGCTGCAGACGATAAAGAGGTTACTGTTAAAACGGTGGTGCTGGGGCGTGGCGATCCGGTGCCCTTAGATTACCGCTTAGAAAAAACTGCGAATGGCTGGAAAGTCTATGACATGAATATTATGGGTGTTTGGCTCATTGAGGCATACCGTAATCAATTTACAAATCAAATTAGCCAAAATGGTATCGATGGACTGATTAAGTTTTTGCAAGAGCGTAATAAAGCACTAGCCGCTGGTAAGCCGAGTTAATTTTTTACTAGCCAATTTCCGTTCATGCCCTATTTTTTGCCTGCCACTGTAACCTTAAAAAATGCTAGTCAGATTGAGGCTGATGGCTTAGCCAATTGGGCACATGTAAATGAAATTGATTGTGTCAACCTGAATCAATTCGATTCGTCCTTGTTGGCAATTTTATTAAATTGGCGAAAAAAACGCTTAGCAGATCAGGGTTATTTTTTAATCCTCAATGCGCCACCTAAGTTAGCAGTTTTAGCTCGCGTTTATGGCGTGGCAGAGTTGTTGGGCTTGCCCGCATGACGCTAGCGATTCGGGTTGACCATGTTTCTAAAAGCTATGGTGAATTACGTGCTTTAAATGATATCTCGCTTGAAATAGAGCAGGGCGAATTTTTTGGCCTACTTGGCCCGAATGGCGCAGGTAAAACGACCTTAATTTCAATTTTGGCAGGTTTATGTCGGGCTGACACGGGCTTGGTTGAGGTGATGAATACTAATATCCAAACTGATTTCCGTTTAGCGCGCAGACTCCTGGGGGTAGTACCTCAAGAGCTAGTCTTCGACCCCTTTTTTACAGTGCGTGAGGCCTTACGTTTTCAATCAGGCTATTTTGGACTACGTAATAATGAGGATTGGATTGATGAAATCATGGCCAATCTTGACCTTACCAGCAAAGCGAATAGTAATATGCGGACGCTGTCGGGCGGCATGAAACGCCGCGTATTAGTAGCACAAGCCTTGGTACATCGCCCCCCTGTTATCGTGTTAGATGAACCTACTGCTGGGGTTGATGTCGAGTTGCGTCAGTCCTTATGGCAATTTGTTAGCCGCCTTAATCAAGATGGGCACACTATTGTCTTAACTACCCATTATTTGGAAGAAGCTGAAGCCTTATGTCAACGCATTGCGATGCTCAAGCAGGGGCAAATTGTGGCCTTAGATACCACCGCAAACTTACTGAACCGCTATGGGGTTACAGCTAAAAGTGGCAGTGCAGACGTAGACCTAGAAGATGTTTTTGTCAATATCATGGCGCGTGATTTAGCATGAAGTCGATGCCAATTACATACGCTAGCGGCTTTCCTACGCTCTTGTATAAAGAGGTACTCCGCTTTTATAAAGTCAGCTTTCAAACTGTGGCTGCTCCAGTATTAACGGCCATTCTGTATTTGTTGATTTTTGGACAAGTCTTACAAGGCAAAGTACTGGTCTATGAGCGCATTAGCTACATTGCGTTTTTAGTGCCCGGTTTAGTGATGATGAGCTTATTACAAAATGCTTTTGCTAATACATCATCATCACTCATTCAGTCGAAAATAATGGGCAATTTAATTTTTGTGCTCTTAGCGCCATTAAGCTCATTTGAGTTTTATGCCGCATATGTGCTGGCCGCAATCGTGCGCGGTATCGCAGTAGCATCTGGAGTTTTATTGATCACCATCTGGTTTGTGCCACCGAGTTTTGAATATCCACTCTGGATCGTGGTCTTTGCATTATTAAGCGCAGCGATATTAGGTGGCATGGGATTAATTGCTGGCATTTGGGCCGACAAATATGATCAGTTAGCAGCCTTTCAGAATTTTTTAATCATGCCGGCGACAATGTTATCTGGGGTTTTTTATTCGATTCATAGCTTGCCACCAGTTTGGCAAATGATTTCGCATTTCAATCCATTCTTTTATATGATTGATGGTTTTCGCTATGGCTTTTTTGGCGTGTCTGATATTTCACCATGGACTAGCCTCATGATCGTGGGCGGGTTTTTTATCGCAGTTTCAGTAATTGCCGTACGTTTATTACAAACGGGCTTCAAATTACGTTATTAAAAATCAAATTGGAATAAACATGTTGCCTACACCAGAACAAATTGAGTCATACATTAAACAGAGTATTACTTGTACTCATTTAATGGTTGAGGGCGATGGCCAACATTTTTATGCCACGATTGTGAGCCCTGATTTTGAAGGTAAGCGCTTAGTTCAGCGTCATCAGCTGGTTTATGCAGCGATGGGTGAGCGCATGAAGGCCGAGGTACATGCACTTTCTATTAAGGCATTTACGCCGACTGAATACCTTGAAAATCCTCCGGCCTAATCAGCGCTGCCGCTATGGATAAGTTGCGCATGATTGGTGGCACCCCTTTACATGGGGAGGTTTTAATTGCGGGCGCAAAAAACGCTGCCTTACCGATTTTATGTGCCAGCCTCTTAAGCGCTGAACCGATCGAGCTAGAGAATGTACCCGACCTGCAAGATGTGCGTACTATGCTCAAAATTTTGCAACAAATGGGGGTGACAGTTAGCTTCCCTGAGCCCACTAAACGCAGTCGAATAATTTTACAGGCAGCCCATATTCCGCGCCCCGAGGCAACTTATGAGATGGTCAAAACCATGCGGGCCTCTATTTTGGTTTTAGGGCCCTTGTTAGCCAGAATGCATAGTGCCAAGGTATCTTTGCCCGGCGGTTGCGCAATTGGCGCGCGACCGGTTGATCAGCACATTAAAGGTTTAAAGGCCATGGGTGTGAGCATCAAAATTAAAGACGGATATATTCAGGCGCAAGCCGAACGCCTTTTGGGAGCCACAATTTTGACCGACATGATTACGGTTACTGGCACTGAAAATTTATTAATGGCGGCTTGTTTGGCTCAGGGCACCACCATTTTAGAAAATGCAGCACGCGAACCCGAGGTTGGTGATTTGGCTGAATTACTCGTGAAGATGGGAGCCCAGATTTCAGGTTTGGGCACCGAGCGTTTAGTGATCGAGGGAGTCGAACGACTGCATGGCGCGCAACACACCATTATTCCGGACCGCATTGAAGCCGGTACATTTTTATGTGCTGTAGCCGCCACAGGGGGGGAGATTTTGGTGAAGCACTGCCGCCCTGATAATTTAGAGGCCTTGCTAGCGAAGCTGAGAGAGGCGGGCTTAAAAATGGCAATCGGCCCCGATTGGATTAAGGCAAGTATGGCTGGTCGCCCTCAGGCAGTGAGTTTTGCAACCTCGGAATACCCTGCTTTCCCGACCGATATGCAGGCGCAGTTTATGGTCTTAAATGCCCTAGCCAGTGGCAGCGCCACCATGACCGAAACCATTTTTGAAAACCGCTTTATGCATGTGCAGGAACTCAATCGCCTGGGCGCCGAGATTGCGATTGATGGCAATACTGCCATGGCCCAAGGGGTTGAAAGCCTCTCAGGCGCTATTGTCATGGCTACCGATCTGCGGGCCTCAGCCAGTTTAGTCATAGCTGGCTTGGCAGCGCAAGGCGAAACCCAAGTTGAGCGTATTTACCATCTCGATCGGGGATATGATCGTATGGAGCAAAAATTGACACAATTAGGCGCGAACATCCAGCGCATGAAATAATTGCCTGATGAAGTTAACTCTAGCCCTTTCGAAGGGGCGTATCTTCGAAGAATCAATGGCAATCCTCAGTCGGGTTGGAATTCGGCCCTTAGAGGATCCTGAAAAATCACGTAAGCTCATTCTTGAGACTTCGCATGCCGATGTTCGCCTAATTATTGTGCGGGCTGCCGACGTACCGACCTATGTGCAATTTGGCGGTGCTGACTTTGGCGTCGCTGGCTTAGATAGCTTGCTTGAAAAAGGCAGCGAAGGTTTATATGTGCCACTTGATTTAGGTATTGCGCAATGTCGTATGTCCGTTGCTGTCCGCGCTGGCTTTGATTACGCTGCAGCAGTTCAGCAGGGCTCGCGTTTACGTGTGGCCACTAAATATGTAAATTGCGCGCGCGATCACTTTGCCAACAAAGGCGTTCATGTTGACACCATTCAGTTATATGGCTCGATGGAGTTAGCGCCTTTAGTTGGTTTGGCTGACGCGATCGTCGACTTGGTTTCAACGGGCAATACTTTAAAAGCCAATGGCTTGGTTGAGGTTGAGCGCATTGCTGATATTAGCGCGCGCTTGATTGTTAATCAGGCTGCTTACAAACGTAAGCGTAGCCAAATACAGCCTCTTCTAGACCAATTGCAGCCATGAGCGCAAGTGTGAAAATTCAGCGGCTTGAAAGCGGTGCGGCTAATTTTCAGCAAACCCTATTAGCTAGCCTATCTATTCCGCTTGCGGAAGATGTCGCAATTGATCTTAAGGTAGCGGAAATTATTCTAGCAATTCAAACTCATGGCGATCAGGCTTTACTTAAGTACACCAGTCAATTTGATCGCTTGCAGGTGCAAACCGCCCGCGCTTTAGAAATTCTGCCTAGCGAACTTGAAAAGGCTTACCTGCAATTGCCCGCAGACCAGTCTCAGGCTCTGAATAGTGCAGCCAAGCGTATTCGTAGCTACCATGATCAGCAACGCTTGCATGCTGGTTGTCAAACTTGGGATTACACCGAAGCCGATGGTACGCGGCTGGGACAAAAAGTGACTCCGCTGGATCGAGTAGGTATTTATGTGCCAGGGGGAAAAGCGGCCTATCCCTCATCCGTATTAATGAATGCTATTCCAGCCAAAGTGGCTGGGGTAGCTGAAGTCATTATGGTGGTGCCAACTCCCGCTGGCGTTCGCAATAATTTAGTCTTAGCAGCAGCGTGCTTAGCTGGAGTTGATCGGGTGTTTACTATAGGTGGTGCTCAAGCAATTGCTGCTTTAGCTTATGGCACAGCCACGATTCCTGCGGTCGATAAAATCGTCGGACCTGGCAATGCCTATGTTGCTGCTGCTAAGCGCAGGGTGTTTGGTCAGGTTGGGATCGATATGATTGCAGGACCATCAGAAATTTTAATTATTTGTGATGGCACTAGTAATCCCGATTGGGTGGCAATGGATTTATTTTCACAAGCAGAACATGATGAGCTGGCCCAATCAATCCTAGTTTGTCCTGATGTCAATTTTATCAATCAAGTCGATGCGAGTATGCAAAAACTCTTGCCGGAAATGCCACGCCAAGAAGTCATTCGCGCTTCTTTAGCGAAGCGGGCATTGTTCATCCAGGTAGATGATATGCAGCAGGCTTGTGAAATTGCCAACACCATAGCACCTGAGCATTTAGAAATTTGTGCACAAAATGCGCGGCAATGGGCAGAGTTGATTCGCCACGCCGGCGCCATCTTTATGGGTAACTACACCAGTGAATCGTTGGGCGATTATTGTGCCGGACCAAACCATGTATTACCAACCGCCCGTACGGCACGCTTTTCTTCGCCATTAGGTGTGTACGATTTCATTAAGCGGTCAAGCATGATTGAAGTAAGCGAAGCCGGTGCGCAAACCTTAGGTCAAATCGCTAGTGCCATCGCCCATGGTGAAGGTTTGCAAGCCCATGCTCGCGCCGCAGAAATGCGTCTCAAAAAACCTGGCGCTTAGCGCTGAATAAATACTAAACAATTTCTTGCAATACTTGAATGAGTTCAGCGTTTTGCTCATCTGTGCCAATCGTAATGCGTAAAAAATCTGCGATGCGCGGTAAATTAAAGTGCCGCACGACGATCCCTCTGGCCCTGAGAGTTTGATATAACTCAAGGCCAGTATGTTTGGGGTGGCGGGTAAAAACAAAATTGGCAGTCGAGGGAATGGTATTAAAACCTAGTCGATCAAGAGCGGCAATTAATTCCTGGCGGGTAGCAATCACTTTAGCGGACATGGCTTCTAAGTACTGTTGATCTGCAATAGCTGCGCGTGCGCCAGCTTGCGCTAAACGTCCCAAGGGATAGGAATTAAAACTATTTTTCACCCGTTCTAAGGCCTCAATGAGGCGGGGATGACCCATGGCAAAACCCACCCGTAAACCTGCCAAGGCTCGGGATTTTGAGAGCGTCTGAATCACTAATACATTTTCTGGGCAGCCGGCCCCTTGCAATAGTGGCACGCAAGATTCCGTACCGTAATCGACATAGGCCTCATCAATCACGATGACTGAATTGGGATTAGTTTGAATTAGGCCAGCTATGGCTTTGCTTGCTAAAGCGCGCCCGGTAGGCGCATTGGGGTTAGGAAAAATAATCCCGCCATTCGGCTTGGCATAGTCCTCTAGGCAAATTTCAAAATTACTTCCTAAGGGAATAGTTTGCGCCTGAATGCCAAATAGCTTGCAGTACACCGGGTAAAAACTATACGTAATATCCGGAAATAAAACAGCTTGCTCGTGCTTCAAAAGACCTAAAAAAACATGCGCCAAGACCTCATCAGAGCCATTTCCTAGAAAAATTTGTTCAGTCGCTAGGCCGAATTGCTCGGCAATGATTTGCTTTAGTTCGCAACCATGAGGATCGGGATACAGCCGCAAATCAGGCGTATTTTGCTCAGCAATGGCTGCGAGCACCATGGGCGAAGGTCCGTATGGGCTTTCATTGGTATTGAGCTTCAGCAGCCGCTTCAATTGAGGCTGCTCACCAGGCACATAGGGGGTAAGGGTGTGTACGACAGGGCTCCAAAAGCGACTCATGGGTTTAGGGTGGTGTTAGGGGGTGCAGTGTGAAGGGATAGTGCTGGGCAAGTGAGAATGATATTATGAGTCTTCAATCAATACTTCGCCTTTCGGCGCACTGAAGCATGCGGCAAGCCGACGTTACACGCAACACCTCAGAAACAAAAATCCACATTGCGCTCAATCTGGATGGTACTGGACAGGCTGAATTAGCCTCTGGTGTGCCCTTTCTTGATCACATGCTCGACCAAATTGCGCGCCATGGCATGATTGATTTAAAGGTCAGCGCCAATGGAGATACCCATATTGACGATCACCATACGGTCGAAGATGTCGGCATTGCTTTGGGACAGGCAATTGCCAAAGCGGTCGGCGATAAAACGGGCATTACCCGTTATGGCTATGCTTATGTGCCTTTGGATGAGACGCTATCAAGAGTGGTGATCGATTTTTCTGGACGCCCGGGCCTCGAGTTTAATGTGCCCTTTACCCGCGCGCGCGTGGGCGATTTTGATGTCGATTTAAGTATTGAGTTTTTCCGTGGTTTTGTGAATCATGCGGGGGTTACTTTACATATTGATAATTTACGCGGCGTGAATGCACATCATCAAATCGAAACAGTTTTTAAGGCTTTTGGGCGTGCTTTGCGCATGGCTTTAGCGATTGATCCGCGCGCTCCCAGTCTTGTTCCATCCACCAAGGGAAGTCTGTAATTATTTTCAAACCAGTTGAGAATAGCAAGATGCACCCTTTAAAACCAAAAACTGAAGGCCGCTTTGGCACACCATATTGCCATCGTTGATTACGGCATGGGAAACTTGCGCTCGGTTTATCAGGCGCTTAAGCAAGTGGCACCCAATACCGAGATTTTAATCGCGCGCACTGCTGCCGAAATTCAGCAAGCTCAACGGGTAGTTCTGCCTGGACAAGGAGCCATGCCCGACTGCATGAAGCATTTACATACCTCTGGCTTGCTTGAGACTGTATTAGCTGCCGCAAAAACTAAACCCCTATTAGGCATTTGTGTGGGCGAACAAATGCTCTTTGACAGTAGCGCTGAATCCTCTACAGCAACAGCGACGCCGTGCTTAGGATTAATTTCTGGCAAGGTCGAGCGTTTTGCTTTGGCTGGTCGCTTGCAGGCCGATGGCGCAGAATTTAAAGTCCCCCATATGGGCTGGAATCAAGTGCGGCAAGATAAGCCTCACTTTCTTTGGACTGGTATACCCGACCTTAGTAATTTTTATTTTGTGCATAGCTATTATGCTGTGCCAACCAACCCAGAAGACACCGTGGGTTCAACCGAATACGGCACATGGTTTGCTTCTGCCGTGGCGCGTGATAATATTTTTGCGACCCAATTTCATCCGGAAAAAAGTGCAGAATACGGTTTAATGCTGTATCGTAATTTTGTCGCTTGGCAACCTTAGATTAACTACCTATATCGATTTTATTATGCTGCTAATACCTGCAATTGATATCAAAGATGGTCACTGTGTACGTTTAGAACAAGGCGACATGGAGCGTGCCACGGTTTTCTCTGAAGACCCAGCTGCGATGGCAAAACACTGGCTTGCCAAAGGCGCACGGCGTTTACATTTAGTTGACTTAAATGGCGCTTTTGCGGGCAAACCTAAAAATGAATTAGCGATTAAAGCGATTTTAAAAGCAGTAGGCGATGAAATACCCGTTCAACTCGGTGGTGGTATTCGCGATTTAGAAACCATTGAGCGCTTCTTAGATGATGGCATTCAAACCATCATTATTGGCACAGCAGCAGTAAAAAATCCCGGTTTTTTACAAGATGCGTGCACTGCATTTAGTGGTCATATTATGGTTGGTATCGATGCGCG
Source organism: Polynucleobacter sp. IMCC30063 (assembly GCF_021395235.1). NCBI lineage: Bacteria > Pseudomonadati > Pseudomonadota > Betaproteobacteria > Burkholderiales > Burkholderiaceae > Polynucleobacter > Polynucleobacter sp. IMCC30063. Next base: position 352,761 of record NZ_JAJVCQ010000001.1, read on the forward strand.
CGACGGTAAAGTTGCCACCGACGGGTGGAGCAAGCTTACTGGGCATGAGGTAATAGATTTGGGTAAGAAATTTGAAGACTATGGAGTTGAAGCCATTATTTATACCGATATTGGTCGCGACGGCATGTTGCAAGGGATTAATCTCGAAGCGACTTTAAAATTGGCGCAAGCTGTGCGAATTCCCGTCATCGCTAGTGGGGGATTATCTAGTAACGCCGATATCGATGCCTTGTGTGCGATTGAAAACGAAGGCGTGATGGGCGTGATTGCAGGACGTTCAATTTATGCGGGCGATTTAGATTTAACAGTAGCGCAGCAATATGCCGACCAGTTGTCAGAAAAATTGCGGCATGCCCAACCATGATCATGGCTATTGATGTTAACTAAGCGCATCATTCCTTGCTTAGATGTTACAGCAGGGCGGGTAGTGAAGGGTGTGAATTTTATTGGTTTGCGTGATGCTGGTGATCCACTTGAAATTGCCCAGCGCTATAACGATCAAGGTGCCGATGAATTAACTTTTTTGGATATCACGGCCACTTCAGATGGTCGTGATTTGTTATTACCTATTATTGAAGCCGTAGCAGCTAAGGTATTTATACCCCTTACCGTTGGTGGTGGCGTTCGTACTGTGCAAGACGTGCGCCGCTTGTTGAATGCAGGCGCTGATAAAGTCAGCATGAATTCATCAGCGGTACATAATCCTGATTTGGTTTCCGAAGCTGCTGCCTATTACGGTTCACAATGTATCGTGGTAGCAATTGATGCCAAACAAACAGCACCTGGTTTTTGGGAAGTATTTACCCATGGCGGCCGTAATGCAACCGGAATCGACGTCTTGGCTTGGGCTGCTGAAGTAAGTCAACGCGGAGCTGGTGAAATTTTGCTCACCAGCATGAATCGGGATGGCACCCAAGACGGGTTCGATTTGGCATTAACGGCGGCAGTTTGTCAGGCAGTACCTATTCCGGTCATTGCATCTGGCGGGGTAGGTAATTTACAGCACTTAGTTGATGGCATTACCAAGGGACATGCTGATGCTGTGCTCGCTGCAAGTATTTTTCATTACGGTGATTTCACCGTTAAACAAGCAAAAGAATTTATGGCCAGTCAGGGCATTGCCGTAAGGCAATAAGGAAATAAGTCAAAATACCATTTATGACTTCATTTATACCCACACCTACTTTGCAAAGCGGCCCTTGGCTGGAGCAAATTCAATGGAATCAGCAAGGCCTGGTACCCGTTATTGCTCAAGAAGTTGGCTCAGGCGATGTCTTAATGATGGCTTGGATGAATCGTGAGGCTTTATTAGCTAGCCTGCGTTTGGGGCAGGCGGTCTACTGGTCGCGCTCACGCAATCAGCTGTGGCACAAGGGTGCAGAGTCAGGGCACACCCAAACCATTGAGGCTATTGGCCTTGATTGTGATGGTGACACCCTCTTGTTGCAGGTCATCCAAAAAGACCGGATTGCGTGCCATACCGGGGCGCACAGTTGTTTTTTCCAGGTCTGGGATGCTGCTAGCGCAAGCTGGCTTAATGACGGCATAAAATTAGCCAATGACTCAGGTAAATAAAAAAATGTCGGCCGATGCAAATCTAGATGCTGTCTTAGCCCATTTGGCTGATGTTGTAGAACAGCGTCGTGTCGCTTTACAAAATGGTACCGCAGACCCAAGTACATCGTATATCGCCGCCCTATTCAGCAAGGGCGACGATGCCATTTTGAAAAAAATTGGCGAAGAGGCCACCGAAACTGTAATGGCGGCAAAAGATTCTCGACAGGCCAATTTAAGCCCCGCAATGCAAGCGCTTTTGGTTGGGGAAATGGCCGATTTATGGTTCCATTGCCTAGTTGCCCTAGCGCAATTTAATCTCCGCCCAGAAGACGTGTTAGCCGAGCTTACGCGTCGTGAAGGGGTTTCAGGCATAGCTGAAAAAGCCGGTCGAAAACCCGTATGAGCGTTTTAAGCCATGATCCGGATTGTTTATTTTGCAAAATTATTGCCGGGGTAATTCCGGCGCGGAAAATCTATGAGGATGATGAAATTTTCGCTTTTCACGATATTAAGCCGGCAGCCCCAGTTCATTTTCTAATGATTCCTAAAAAGCATTTACCGATGCTAGCGTCGGCAACGCACATTGACGCCCCTTTGCTAGGTAGAATGATGGCATTAGCCCCTCGTCTTGCTCAAGAACAAGGTTGTCGACCGGGTGAAGATGGCGGCTTTCGTTTAATGGTCAATAATGGCGCAGATGGCGGGCAAGAAGTCTATCACTTACATTTGCATGTGATGGGCGGTGAGCGGCCCTGGAAAAAGTAAGCAAGCTGATTGATTTAAGGAGAAAGAAATGGGTTCATTTAGTATTTGGCACTGGTTAATTGTGTTGGTTATTGTGATGCTAGTTTTTGGTACCAAAAAATTACGCAATATTGGTACCGATTTAGGTGGCGCGGTGAAAGGCTTTAAAGATGGCATGAAAACCAGCGAGGAAGCTAAAGCTGAACAAATTCCCCAACAGACTGCCAATGCCGCAGAAAAAACGGTCGATGTGCAAGCCAAAGATCTGAATAAATAGTTTTCATGATCGCCTGTAAATGATTGATTTAGGGGTTTCAAAGCTTGCCTTAATAGCAGTGGTAGCTTTAGTGGTCATTGGACCTGAGCGTTTACCCAAACTAGCCCGCATGGCAGGGAATTTGTTTGGTCGAGCGCAACGCTATATGGCTGAGGTGCGCAGTGAAGTCAATCGACAAATTGACTTAGATGAATTTAAAAAGTTGCGTGAAGAAAGTGCCGCAGCCATTAAAGATGTGGAAAGTAGTTTAAGCTCTACTTTTACCGAAGCTGGTGCGCACTTAAGTGATCAAGCTGATAGCTACGACTATTCCACCAGTAACAATACTTTTCCAGTTGGTTTGCAGATTGATGAAAACAAAGTATTTCGTGATAGCTTGCGTCAAGGCCGTGCCAGTTGGCGAGTTCGCCAAGCAGCGCGGCCACTGTGGTACAAACATGCCTCTGGAGTACGGCTGCGGGTGCAGTCGGGAGCGGCACGTATGAAGCGGTTTCGGCATAGCGCCGCGCAATAATGTTGAGACTAAATCATGCATGACCCTAGCGCCCATAATAATACGCAGCAGGACAATACCCAGCAAGCCAATACCAATTCAGATAATGCTTCTCCAGCCAGTGAGGGCTTGCAAGAAACTTTTATTTCGCATTTAGTTGAGCTGCGTGACCGCATTATTAAAGCAGCGCTTGCCATCATCATCATTTTTATGAGTTTGGTGTATTGGGCGCCGGAAATTTTTCATTTGTTTGCCCAGCCTTTATTAGCAGCTTTACCCAGCGGTGGAAAAATGATCGTGACTGACATTACAGGTTCCTTTTTTGTGCCGATGAAAGTTACCATGTTGGTTGCGTTTGTCATTGCCTTGCCAGTAGTGATGTATCAACTATGGGCTTTTATTGCGCCTGGACTATATACCCACGAACGCCGTTTAATCGTGCCTTTGGTCGTTAGTAGTTATTCTTTATTCATTATTGGTATGTCGTTCGCTTATTTTTTAGTATTCCCCACCGTCTTTAAATTCATGGCGCACTACAACGCTCCGCTAGGCGCCGAAATGCTGACCGATATCGATAACTATTTAAGTTTTGCAATGACCACCTTCTTAGCATTTGGGATTACCTTTGAGGTGCCCGTAGTTGTCGTGGTATTAGTGCGTATGGGTGTTGTACCCTTAGCTAAGCTTCGAGAAATTCGTCCATATGTGATTGTCGGTGCCTTTGTCGTTGCTGCAGTCGTAACGCCCCCCGATATTTTGTCGCAATTATTGTTAGCAGTTCCTATGTCTTTGTTGTATGAGCTCGGCTTATTTATTGCCCGTTTCTATGAAAAAAAACCTGCTCAAGTCAGCGACAAAGAGGCAACTGATGGCGCGGCAACGAATGCTTAAAATCGAGATTATGTACATGTTTGCTTAGTGGCCACGACTTGGGATGGGCAATTTTTTGGCGGCAAGGTGGTGGGCAAAATTTTGCAGTAACCATTGACTTAAGCGCTCGAAGCGATAACGCCGCTGGCGTAAATTTCCTTCACCTGCAGCCAAAAACTCATCATCGTTCGGTTCGCGAATTACTGCTAATTGTTCTAGTGCTTTGCTTGCAGCAAAAAGACAGCGACGCTGTTGGATGGTTTCAATTTGGGTGAGGCGTGGCAAAATTTTAGGCAATTCCCAACGCACATCTACCACCACACAATGTTCAAGTTGCAGCTGGTCAATTTCTGCCAACAATAACTCCGCTTTACTAAAATCAAATTGATTGGCAATCACAATTCGGTGGCACATCAGCATCCGTCCTCCAGTCAATTGATGATCGCTGTGTCGAGCTAAAGCGAGTTCAGCACATTGAGCCAAGTCAAACCACGCATTTTGTGCCGGGTTGGGACAGCTTAGTAAAATTTTCATCAATAAGGTATGGGCCGCTGTAATACCTTGTTGATGTGCTTGCCAGGCCCAATAAGAGGCTTGTAAGCCAGTGATTTTTTCCTGCAGCTTATCGCGTTTGCGCCATAAAGTGGCCGCTTTGCGAAACTGCGCTGCTGCATGCCCTAAGTCGGCAGCGCGATCAAAACAGCGATCACTTTCTTGGGCGCTATAACCTGAAAATTGGGGGCGACGATAAATTTCACCAAGTGCATACCAAGCTTGGGGATCCCCATCTTTGCCAGCCAACTCAAGCCAATGTACCGCTTTTTTCAGCGGCGCATTCGATTTACTCGAACCATTACTTTTTTCTGCTTGGATTTTAGGTTGTGCTAAACGTAAACCTAGGGTTAGTTTTGCAGTGGTTAGTCCTAACTCAGCCGCTTGTTGCAGCGCCGACTCATCTTGAGTCGACAGCCAGTTATTCCAAAGTGACGTGAGTAATTCATTTTTAGGCTGTAATTGAATTAATAGCTCTTTTGCTTTGTTCGCTAAAAAACTTTCTTCGGCAGCAATGATTTCTAAATAGCGCTTGCATTGGGTTTGTAGTTTTGCCAAGCCTTCAGTGTCACCGGGAAACCGTTTACTTAGCCATGCAGCCAATTGCTCCTGCAAGCTCAATTGCTGAGGATTTAATAAGAAATTAGCCAACTGCCAGCGGGCCTCACTATTACCCTCATGCGCTAACTCCCAAAATCGATCCCAAGCAAACTGAAATGATGGCGAGCCAAAAGTTGTCGCTAGCGGAATTTGCACTAATTGCGCAAACAATGCTCTAAGCGGGCTATTGGGGGGGTTACCAGGGGAATCAACTTGTAAGTGAGGAAGTGAGATTTTGCTTAGAGTGGCTAAATAGGCCTTTTCAAGCCAAACTAAGGCATTATTGGGCTGAATTGGGGTGTTAAAATAGCCCTGAAGATAAACTGCAGCCAGTTCTTGTTGCGCAAAAACATCACCCTGACGGGCAGAACGTAGTATTTTCAGGAATTCGCGACTTGCCATCTGACAATTTTGGCATCTAAATACCTTTAATACCCCAAAAATAGGGCCATGTTGTCGAGATACAACAAAGAAAACCAAAAAACTCCCTTTTCACAAGCAAAAAGCGGGGGTATCTGCCCTCAAGCTAAGTGGACCGCAGCAAAAGGTCGATACTTCATCAGTCCCGAATTTTTATGGGCGCATTCTTACTTTATGGAGATTTACGAATGAAAAAATCGCTATTTGCACTTGCCGCTCTCGGCGCTTTTGCTGGTGCTGCTTCGGCCCAGTCAAGCGTGACCGTGTACGGTGTTGTTGACGTTGGTTACTTAAATCAAAAGGCTACTGGCGCAGCTGCTAACGCTGCCGGTACTGTTGCCCCATCAGGCCAAGCTAATAGCGCCAGTTTTGGTAACTCGATGGAACAGACCAGCCGTTTAGGCTTTAAAGGTACTGAAGATTTAGGCGGCGGCATGATTGCCTTCTTTACTTTAGAAACTGATATGCAGCCTACTAACGCGTCGATGTCGTCATGGCAGACTCGTCAGGGCTTTGGTGGTATTGGTAAAGCAGGCGTAGGTCAGTTTGCTTTCGGTACTCAATACACCCCCATGTTTAACCAAATCGCCGCAACTGACGTTGGTAACACCAACAACATGCCCGGTAACGCAGTTTACCCAACCACAAACCCAGGTAACACCACAAATGCTACAGCACGTGGTTACACTGACGCATCTGGTGTTGGTGGTCAATCTGCTGGTGTAACGGTTCGTACGCAATCTACCTTGTCGGCTCAAACCGCAACGTTTAGTGGTTTCAAGGTTGCTGCTAACTACACCTTAAGAAACGATACCGCAACAGCCAACACTTCAGCTAGCCGTTTGCCAGTTACCAACAACTACTCTGGTTGGGGTTTATCTGCTGACTACACATGGCAAAAACTGTATGTTGGTTTAGCTTATCAAGCCTACAAATCAAACAATGAAGGTCAAGGTGGCGCAACCGCCGGTGCTTCAGCATCTACTCTTGCCACACCTGCTCCAGCAGCTTGGATTGCTGCATCGGGTGGTTCAAATACTCAAGACAATCAATACTACGGTGCTGCTACCTATGACTTTGGTATCTTGAAAGGCTACGTGCAATACGGTAACCGTAAGGTTGGTAGCGTTATTGATACCAGCTATTACGCTAAGCGGACTGCGCAACAGATTGGTGTTCGTAGCTTCATGACACCCACCATCGAAGGTTGGGCAGTTGTTGGTAATGGTAAAGTCTCTAGCTATGGTCGTGGAAGCCCAAGCGCTGGCTTCACCGCTTATCAAGTTGGTTTGAACTATTACCTCAGCAAGCGTACCAACTTGTACGCAATCTACGGTTCAAATAATGAATCAGCCAGTTCTGTTCAAGTTTCAACCAGAGTCACAGGCTTAGCTTTTGGTACACGTGTAACGTTCTAATTATTGTTAGTTAAGTTGTTAAAACACTAGTAATACATTAGTTCGGCATTAAAACAAACCCACTGTGGCAACACAGTGGGTTTTTTCATGGGCGATTAGAATTGAAGATATGTCAGCAGCGCATCACCAACCTCATCACGGTTTGCAGCAGAGCAAAGCAGATCTTGCGCTGTTAACCCAGCTACAGCAGGCCGAGCAATTTCTGCAAGATGGTCTTATCTCAGAGGCTCGCAAGTGCTATGAAATAATTCTTCAGGCTTATCCTCAACAAGCAGAGGCCCTCCATTTTTTAAGTTTAATTTATTTTCAGGCAGGAAATGCACAGGCTGCTCTACAAGCAATCGATGCAGCATTAGCAAGCTCACCAAATTATGCGCTCGCCCATAATAATAAGGGTAGTATGTTAATTGAGTTAAAGCAAGCACTGGCAGCTTTAGCTTGCTATGAACAAGCCATTGCTTGCGACCCCCAATTTGCACTTGCCCACTTTAATCGCGGTGTAACACTTTATGATTTGCGCAAATTAGAGCAAGCCATACAAAGTTATGATGCGGCAATTGCAATTGACCCCCAATATGTTCAGGCTCACAATAATCGGGCAAATACGTTAAAAGAGTTGCAGCATGTAACAGAGGCTATTGCTGGGTACAACCAGGCTTTATCGATCATGCCCAATTTTGCCGAGGCCCATTGGAATCGTGCCTTAGCTTACTTAGTCTTAGGGGATTATGAGCAGGGATTGCCAGCGTATGAGTCACGCTGGCAATCCCCTGAATTAAGTCGTGCAGCAGGTGAGCGAAAACTGAATGGCGCACTCTGGCTTGGGCAAGAATCGCTGCAAGACAAAATTATTTTGCTTCATAGTGAACAAGGTCTTGGTGATGCAATTCAATTTAGTCGCTATGCTGAATTGGTGGCTAAATTAGGCGCCACAGTTATTTTAGAAGTTGAAAAACCCCTGATGACTTTATTTCAGACTTTAGCAGGCGTTTCACAAATAATTGAGAAAGGACAGCCCCTTCCCCCCTTTGACTTTCATTGCCCTTTAATCAGCTTGCCCTTTGCTTTTAAAACCACATTAAACAACATTCCCTTCGCTGAAAAATACTTAAGTGTCGACCCTGCTAAACAAATTTTATGGCAGAAAAAATTAGGGCCGAAAACAAAATTACGCGTTGGCGTGGTTTGGTCGGGGGGCTTACGCCCCAATCAACCAGAGGCCTGGGCCGTGAATGAAAGACGTAATATTCCATTGGCTTTGCTTGCGCCATTAAAAAATACGGCAATTGATTTTTATAGCTTGCAAAAAGGTCAACCGGGAGAGTCAGAATTAGCCGCCTTAAAAGCCGCTAATTGGGGCGGCCCTGATTTAATCGATTTAAGCGCAGATTTAGACGATTTTTCTGCCACTGCAGCGCTCATTAATCAGCTCGATTTGGTGATAACGGTAGATACAGCCGTCGCTCATTTGGCTGGAGCTTTAGCCAAACCCGTCTGGCTCTTGAACCGTTTTGATACCTGTTGGCGCTGGCTTTTAGACCGTAACGATAGCCCTTGGTATAGCTCCATGCGCCTATTTAGGCAAGGCCAACCGGGGCAATGGACGCCCGTGGTAGAAGCCGTCCAAAGTCAATTGCAGCAGCTCATTAGAAGTAGTTCAACAAGGTAGTTAGGCTAATTCTCAGCAGGGCGTAATTAAATACCAGGCTAAAAAGGTAATGTCAGATGAGGGTATTCCCCAAAATAGAACTTATTGGCCGCTAGGGGCTAGATAAAACCTTTAAAGTCTGCTAAAAATAGGGGTTCATTAAAACCCAATTAAAACTCTAATCCGATTAACCTCACTAGATAAGACCAGTCATGAAAAAACCTTCACGCTTTATCAAAACCACGCTTTCTGCTGCAATGATTTCCGCTTTTGCTATTAGCGGTATGTTCGCCGCTGCGGGTGCAATGGCAGCAGGCACTTTAGACAAAATTAAATCGACTAGCTCTGCCACGATGGGTGTGAGAGAGTCTTCGGGCGCGCTGTCCTATACGATTGGTGACGGCAGATTTGCTGGTTATCACGTTGAAATCTGTCAGCGGGTATTAACTGAAATTAAAAATCAATTAGGTATTAATGTTCTAGAAATTAAATATTTACCAGTGACTTCACAAAATCGTATTCCTTTAGTTCAAAATGGCACCGTTGATATTGAGTGCGGCTCGACTACCAACAATGCGGCCCGTCAAAAAGATGTCTCTTTTGCGGTCACGACGTATGTTGAGGAAATTCGGATTGCGGTGAAGGCCAACTCAGGAATTACGTCTTTGAATCAACTTAATGGCAAGAAAGTTGCCACCACCACGGGTACAACTTCGGTGCAGTTGCTGCGCAAGCACGAAAAAGCCACAGGCGTTAATTTTGATGAAGTCTTTGGTAAAGACCATGCCGATAGTTTCTTATTGCTCGAGTCGGGTCGTGCCGATGCATTTGTGATGGATGGCTCGATTCTTGCGGGGAATATTGCTAATGCAAAAAATCCCAAAGATTTTAAAATTGTGGGTGAAGTCATTGCGGTTGAGCCAATCGCAATCATGATGCGTAAAGATGACCCCGCTTTTAAGAAAGCCGTAGACGACAGCCTCAAAAGGATGATGGCTGACGGATCATTAACCAGACTTTGGAATAAATGGTTCTTGCAGCCCATTCCACCTAAAAACGCCATGGTCGGTTTAGCTTTATCTGAAAGCACCAAACAGGCTTGGGCTAATCCTAATGACAAACCTGCTGAAGCCTATCAAAAGAAATAAGCATTTTCTCTTAGAAGAGTTGGTAGTTTAAAAGTGGCAATGGATTGGGGTGTCTTTTGTAAAGACACCATTACAGGAGAGGCGGCCGATAACTGCCTCTCTTCTATTTTTCAACTTGGCAAAGACGCCGACCCAACCTATTTAGATTGGCTGCTTAAAGCCTGGGGCTGGACCTTATTAGTAGCAGCACTCAGTTTAGTCATTGCGCTCGTGTTGGGCACCCTCATGGGTACCCTCAGAACAATTCCAGCAAATGTGAAGGGAAGCAAATGGTTGGTGGGCTTTGCGACTGCTTGGGTGGAGGTATTTCGTAACATCCCAGTCTTGGTGCAAGTTTTTGTTTGGTACCACGTCGTGCCGAATATTTTCCCCGTTATGAAGGGCTTACCAGCCTATTGGTTAGTCTGTTTTGCTTTAGGGTTTTATAGCTCAGCACGCATGGCAGAGCAAGTGCGCGCGGGTATTCAGTCTTTATCTTCAGGTCAGCGTATGGCTGCCTTGGCTTTGGGGTTAAGTACCTACCAAAGTTATCGGTATGTGATTTTGCCAACTGCGTTTCGGATCATCATTCCACCACTCACCTCAGAGTGTATGAATTTAATCAAAAATACCTCAGTGGCCTTTGCGGTATCAGTACCCGAACTCACTTTATTTGCAATGCAAGCGCAAGAAGAAACTTCTCGTGGTGTCGAAATTTATTTGGCTGTGACTTTGCTCTATGCTTTTTCAGCTTTTGGTGTCAATCGGATTATGACCTTGATCGAAAAACGCGTCGCCATTCCGGGTACGCGTAGTAATTTGCTTACGAGTCATTAAAGATGCAAATAAAAATAAGCGTGTCCCATGCTTAATTTAGACCTCAGTATTTATAATTGGGAGCTCTTTTCAAGCTATATCTTGAAGGGGCTGCTCTTTAGTGCACAGCTCACTGTTGTTGCTACCATTGGGGGTATTTTTTTTGGCACAATCTTAGCTTTGATGCGCTTAAGTGGTAAACCTGTTCTGGTTTATATCGCCACAATATATGTCAACACCATGCGTTCTATTCCACTAGTGATGGTGATCTTATGGTTTTATCTCTTAATTCCAATTTTAATCGGCACGCCTATTGGGGCTGATTTATCCGCCACCATTACCTTTATTGCTTTTGAGGCAGCGTTCTTTTGCGAAATTGTGCGGGCCGGTATTAAATCGGTTGGTACAGGACAAACCTTTGCTGCAGAGGCATTGGGAATGAATTATTCACAAACTATGAGCCTCATTGTCTTGCCACAAGCATTTCGAAACATGATTCCGATTTTTATGACTCAAACCATTGTGCTTTTTCAGGACACGTCTTTGGTATATGCCATTGGCGCTTATGATTTATTGAAAGGTTTTGATATTGTTGGCAAAAATTTTGGCCGTCCTATTGAAGCGTACTTATTAGCCGCAGTTACCTATTTCTTGATTTGCTTTTCACTGTCTAAATTTGCGCGTTGGGTTCAAAGTAAGGTTGCTATTATTAAATAAATTAACCAATAGAAATAGAGAAGCTTTTAATGATTGATTTTAAAAACGTTTCAAAGTGGTACGGCACTTTTCAGGTCTTAACAGACTGTACTACCTCGATTAAAAAAGGCGAGGTAGTGGTGATCTGTGGTCCATCGGGCTCGGGAAAGTCGACCCTAATTAAAACCATTAATGCACTTGAGCCATTTCAGGCAGGTGAAATAACGGTGAATGGGATTTCTTTACATGATCCTAAGGCCAATCTTCCACAACTTCGTGCAAAGGTTGGCATGGTATTTCAGAATTTTGAATTATTCCCACATTTAAATGTGACTGAAAACTTAACGTTGGCGCAAATGAAAGTTTTGGGCCGATCTGCAGCCGAAGCTAAAGCCCATGGCCTAAAATACCTTGAGCGCGTCGGCTTAATGGAGCAAAAAGATAAATTTCCTGGCCAGCTATCGGGCGGGCAACAACAGCGAGTGGCAATTGCGCGGGCCTTAACGATGGACCCCATCGTGATGTTGTTCGATGAGCCTACTTCAGCTTTAGATCCAGAGATGGTGGGTGAGGTGTTAGATGTGATGGTTAAGCTCGCTCAAGACGGTATGACCATGTGTTGTGTAACGCATGAAATGGGCTTCGCGCGCAAAGTAAGCCATCGGGTAATTTTTATGGATCAAGGGCGCATTGTTGAAGATTGTTCACGCGACGATTTCTTTAACCGACCTGAAGAGCGTTCGCAAAGAGCCAAAGACTTTTTGTCAAAAATTTTGGCGCACTAGCGCGGTCTGAGAGCCCACCAGGATTCATTAGGGCTTCCTAAATAGGCGCTTAGCAGACTTATTGTTTCTTTGCTGCCTGCGGACGCTTACCAATCGGCACTTGTAAATTCAGTTCTTTTCCTTTGCGTAATATTTTTAAGTTGGCCTGGTTACCTGGGCCGAGTTGGGCAATAGCGTTTAGTAATGCAGTGACATCGGCAACAGAACGTTCATTGACAGCAATTAAAATATCGCCGGGCTTTACGCCACCACGATCTGCTGGACCACCTTCCAAAACACCCGATAATAAAACGCCTACAGTAGTGCTTGGTAAATTAAACGATTTAATTAATTCCTTTGAGAGGTTTTGGGGTTCGACCCCAATCCACCCACGAGTAACACTCCCGTTAGTGAGAATCGATTCCATGACCTGTTTTGCTAAGTTCACGGGAATGGCAAAACCGATTCCCATTGAACCACCACTTTGAGAGTAGATGGCAGTATTAATGCCGATTAAATGACCGCGAGTATCAACCAAGGCCCCACCCGAATTTCCAGGATTAATTGCCGCATCGGTTTGGATAAAATTTTCAAAGGTATTGATACCCAGATGATCGCGACCCAGGGCTGAAACAATGCCTGAGGTCACTGTTTGCCCAACGCCAAAGGGATTACCAATGGCTAAGACAATATCGCCAACATGGACTGACTCAATTTTTCCGAGGGTAATGGGTGGTGGCAATTGTTTTAAGTCGATCTTCAGTACCGCAATATCGGTATCGGGGTCGCTACCAATTACTTTAGCTTTGGTCTTTCTGCCGTCAGATAAAGCAATATCAATATCATCGGCTCCCGCAACCACATGGTGATTGGTGAGGATGACGCCTTCGGGGCTCACCAAAACACCCGAGCCTAAGCTGGTGCTTGGCTCATCTTCTGGTCCTTGTTCGCCAAAGAAAAATTGATACCATGGTTCATTGCGATGGGCATTATTTTTCCCATTTAAGCTTTTAGCCAGAGCCTTGCTGCTAAAAATATTGACTACTGCTGGCATCGAACGTTTAGCCGCTTCATAGTGCGAGCCGGGGCTAATGGAGTGTCCGTCATAACTAGCTTCTTTGAGGTTCACATTATCTACCAAGGAACTGATCTGCACGCCGGTTAGCCAACTGGGCTTTAGGGTAGCCACAATAAACCAAACGGCAAGCAAGACCGTAATTACTTGGGCAAATAAAAGCCAGAGGCGTTTAATCATGTCTCTCCAAAATAAGGCAGTATGCCGTTTATTTTTTCAAGCTATCGCGAATTTCGCGTAACAGGGTAATATCCTCTGGCTCTGGGGCAGGCTTAGCCGGAGCTTGCTCAGCGGCATCACTTAAGCGCACGCGATTTACCATTTTGACCATTTGAAAAATTACAAAGGCCAGCAAAAAGAAGTTAATGGAAATGGTAATGAAATTACCATAAGCAAACAGGGGCACGCCCGCTTTCTTCAGTGCTTCATAAGTACGGGGCACACCTTCGGGGGCTTGACCCAAAATAAAAAAGAGGTTAGTAAAGTCAATGCGGCCCCCAAGCAAGGTAGAGAGTAGGGGCATCACTAGATCATTGACCAATGAATCGACAATTTTGGCAAAAGCAGCGCCAATAATGACGCCCACCGCCAAGTCAATCACACTCCCTTTAACAGCAAATTCGCGAAACTCTTTTAAGACACCCATCTTTAATTCCTCTTCAATTGGCCCAAAGTTAAACGCATAAACCTCTTTTTACTTTAAAATAGGCGGTTTAAGCAATTTTTACCCATAAAATGCATTTTTCAAGGAATTGTGTAAATGAGTGACCAGCCTAGTACCGACACAGGTCGACGGAATTGGCTAATTGCCACCTCTGTCGTAGGGGGAATTGGAGGGGCAGTTGTGCTTGTGCCTTTTGTGACCAGTTTCCAGCCATCCGAGCGCGCCAAGGCCGCAGGAGCGCCTGTTGAGGTCGATATTAGTGGCATGAAGCCCGATGAGGTAAGAACCGTTGAATGGCGCGGTAAGCCGGTATGGGTGGTTAGGCGGACCCCAGAACAGGTCGCCGAATTGCCCAAAAATGATCCCGAGCTGGCTGACCCGAATTCCTTGCGCAATCAAGACACCCTAACCCCCCCATATGCGCGCAATCAGTATCGCTCGATCAAGCCAGAATATTTTGTGGCGGTCGGTATTTGTACCCATTTAGGCTGCTCACCATCAGCTAAATTTGAATCTGGAGCCCAACCCTCTTTGCCCAATAATTGGCCTGGTGGTTGGTTTTGCCCCTGCCATGGGTCCACTTTTGACTTTGCTGGTCGAGTTTATAAAAATAAACCTGCCCCCGACAATCTCGAAGTGCCACCCCATAAGTACTTAAGCGACACAATGATTTTAATTGGCGATGATGCAAAAGCCTAATTAGAAAGCTCAGGAGAAATACATGGCATTTCATGAAATAAAAGTTCCAGACAATGCGCCAATAACGCAAAAATTGCTGGCTTGGGTTGATTCACGTTTCCCTTTGTCGTCGACTATTAAAGCTCACCTTACTGGTTACTATGCCCCTAAAAATCTGAATTTTTGGTATGTCTTTGGCGCTCTCTCAATCGTCGTTTTAGCTAATCAAATCATTACCGGCATTTTCTTAACCATGAATTACAAACCCGATGCCGCTAAAGCATTCGAGTCGGTTGAATACATCATGCGTGAGGTACCGTTTGGCTGGCTAATTCGTTATATGCACTCTACCGGCGCCTCGATGTTTTTCATCGTGGTGTATTTGCATATGTTTCGTGGCATGATTTACGGCTCTTATCGTAAACCTCGCGAACTCATTTGGATTTTTGGCACGGCCATCTTTTTATGCTTAATGGGCGAAGCCTTTTTTGGCTACCTCTTACCTTGGGGGCAAATGTCGTATTGGGGCGCACAAGTCATTGTGAATCTATTTTCAGCCATCCCTTTAATTGGCCCTGATTTATCACTTTGGTTACGGGGCGACTATGTAGTTGGCGATGCAACTTTAAATCGCTTTTTTGCTTTTCACGTTATTGCTATTCCACTTGTTTTAGTTGGTTTGGTTGCCGCACATATTGTGGCTTTGCACGAGGTTGGCTCGAATAATCCCGATGGGATAGAAATTAAAGACACTCTTGATGCTGATGGACATCCCGTTGATGGCGTACCTTTTCATCCCTTTTATACCGTACATGATGTAATGGCGCTGAGCATATTTTTAATTATTTTTGCGCTAATTATCTTTTTTGCGCCAGAGATGGGCGGATATTTTATTGAAGCAAATAATTTCATCCCCGCAAATCCATTTCAGACGCCTGCCCACATTGCGCCAGTCTGGTATTTCACGCCCTTTTATTCGATGTTGCGTGGCACTACTACTTCTTTCCTTATTCCCTTATGGATCTTTTTTGCGGTGATCTTAGGAATGTCCATGGTTCGTGCCAAGACCTTGATAATGAAAGCCCTCTGCGTCTTCATTTTGGCAGCACTAGCTGTTGGTTTTTACTTGCTAGATGCCAAGTTTTGGGGCGTGGTCATTATGGGCGGTTCAGTAGTAGTAATTTTCTTTCTCCCTTGGCTTGATCAATCTAAAGTGAAATCTATTCGGTATCGCCCCAATTTTCACAAATATATTTACGGTGTATTTGTAGTGAGTTTTATTATCTTGGGCTACTTGGGTATTCAGCCACCATCGCCTGTGTTTGAAAAGATTTCCCAGATTTGCACCATTTATTATTTGGGCTTTTTCTTGGCAATGCCTTTTTGGAGCCAGCTTGGTCAGTTCAAGCCTGTTCCAAGCCGCGTTACTTTCCAGCCCCATTGATGTGGACTACTAAGAAGAATTAGGAACTAGCATGCAAGCGATTCTGTCAATCTTTAACCATATTTGTCGAACTAGCGCAGTAATAGCGACCTGTGGCTTTTTATTCTTAGCCGAAGTAAATGCTAATGAAGCCGGCTTTCCTTTAGATGCTGCGCCTCAAAGAGTAAGCAATCATGCCTCGCTGCAAAACGGCGCAAAACTCTACGTTAACTATTGCGCTGGGTGTCATTCGGCTGAATCGGTTCGCTATAGCAGCTTACGTGATATTGGGCTAACTGATAAGCAAATTAAAGATAATTTAATTTTAAATGGCGCCAAAGTGGGCGATTTAATGACGATATCCATGTCAGCCAAAGACGCTAAAGAATGGTTTGGCAAAGCCCCTCCCGATTTATCGGTAGAAGCGCGTGCTCGTGGCACCGATTGGATTTATACCTACCTACGCACTTTTTATAAAGATGACTCAACCCCAACGGGGTGGAATAATTTGGTCTACCCTAATGTTGGCATGCCGCATGCATTATGGCAATTGCAAGGCGAGCGCGGGGCAAAATTTGCTGAAGTCAAAGACCCGCATGACCCAAGTAGAATAGAAAAAAAGTTCATTGGTTTTGAGCAGATCACCCCCGGAACCATGAAGTCTGCAGAATACGACGATAATGTGGCAGACTTAGTCGCATTCATGTCATGGATGGCCGAACCTGTGCAGCTAGAGCGTAAACGTCTGGGTGTGTTGGTGGTGTTATTTCTGGCGCTCTTTGCTGTATTTGCATGGCGCCTGAATAAGGCCTATTGGAAAAACATTCACTAAGTTATTTTTTTAAGGATATTTGCATATGATGGTGTTGTACTCGGGCACAAACTGCCCATTCTCGCAACGCTGCCGCCTAGTGTTATTCGAAAAAGGCATGGATTTTGAGATTCGCGATGTTGATTTATTCAACAAACCCGAAGATATCTCAGTGATGAACCCCTACGCTCAAGTACCAATTTTGGTCGAGCGAGATTTGATTTTGTATGAATCCAATATCATCAATGAATATATCGACGAGCGTTTCCCACATCCCCAATTAATGCCACCCGATCCAGTTGCACGGGCTCGGGCTCGTTTATTCCTCTTTAATTTTGAAAAAGAACTCTTTATTCATGTCATTGGTTTAGAAAATGAAAAAGGCAAGGCCGCCGAAAAAGGACACGATAAAGCCCGCTTGGCAATTCGTGATCGCTTAACCCAGTTAGCCCCGATCTTTATCAAAAACAAGTACATGTTAGGCGATGAGTTTTCTATGCTTGATGTGGCTATTGCGCCGCTATTGTGGCGCCTTGAACACTATGGCATTGATTTATCGCGTAACGCTGCGCCTTTGCTGAAATATGCCGAACGTATTTTCAGTCGCCCAGCCTATATTGAGGCTTTAACCCCTTCCGAAAAAGTCATGCGTCGCTAAGCAGTATTAGACTCAGACCTAAACTAGGGGTTTTGTACCCGTCGAACACATGGCCGATCACACCCCTAGTACAAAACCCTATTTAATTCGCGCACTACATCAGTGGTGCAGCGATTTTGGTTTTACTCCATTTATTGCTGTTTTTGTAGATCAGCAGGTTGAAGTGCCAATGGAGTTTGTTAAAAATGATGAGATTGTTTTAAATCTTTCAACTGAAGCATGTCATGAATTACAGCTTGAAAATGACTCAATTAGTTTTCAAGCTCGCTTTAGTGGGGTTCCTAAAAAAGTTTTCGTGCCTATTTCACATGTCTTAGCAATTTATGCGCGTGAAAATGGCCAAGGCATGTCATTTCCTTTTGAGGCAAATCCGCCAGATGATAGTGCTGCAGAGTCCTTAAGAAAAAGTAAGCCAGCGACTGCTAGTAGGCCAGCCTTAAAAATTGTTAAGTAATATCTACTGAGTATGCATACGCATATGCAACTACCACCATTATTAATAACTTCGGCAATTAGCATTGCTGATCAGCAACCCGTTATTAGTGATCCAGACGAACGTCTGCGACTTACTTTGGTTGCGATTGGTAAATGGCTGGAACTGGAACCTGAAATTCAAATGGTGATTTGCGACGGTTCTAATTTTGACTTATCTACCATCATGCGCACCCATTTCCCCCAAGCGAAAATTGAATGTCTCCATTTTCAAAATGATGCTGCGCTTGTTGCCAAGCTTGGCAAAGGTTATGGTGAAGGTGAAATCATTAACTATGCTTTAGATCATTCAAAGCATTTGCAGGCGGCCAGTTTTTTTATTAAATGTACTTCAAAAGTATGGATAAAAAACTTTTCTGCCTGCCTGCGGTATTGGAATGGTAGATTTATTTGCAATGCCGATTTTTCGAATGTCACGAAATTTAAGCCTTACACCTTAAATCATATTGATACCCGTTTTTTTATCGTTGATAAAGCGTTTTATCGCGAAACTTTTGCGCAAGCCTATTTGCAGGTCAACGATCCTTTGCGGCAAACGATTGAGCAATGCTTCAAAAAAATCGTTTTAGAAAAAAAACTACAAGCATTTATATTGCCAATTTGGCCGGCTTTAGCTGGTTTTGCTGGCTCAACTGGTGAAGATTATGAACTGTCGCGTTTAGGCCTTTGGAAGGAAGATTTCAAGCGTATGGTGCTTCGTTGGCGCTCGCCCTTAGTGGCAAATAAGTAGTTTAAAATAGCTACATGCCCCATTAGCTCATCTGGTAGAGCAACTGATTTGTAATCAGTAGGTGGTCTGTTCGAGTCGGACATGGGGCACCACTTTTTTCGATTGAAAATTACAGCACATGGCTAGCGATTTTGAGACCATTACCGGCATTGGCATTCAATGCGCACAGGCCGGCAAAAACCAAGAGGCGCTTGACTGGTTTAGCAAGGGCATCGCTTTAAACCCAAAATCAGCTCATGCCCACCTCTATCTAGCAAATGCCTATAGTGCACTGGGAAATTATCCCGCTGCATTGAAAAGTTATAACAAAGCAATTGATTTAGATCCGCACTTTGTCGAGGCTTATAACAATCTCGGCTTACTTTTAATTCAGCAGCAAGATTATCGCAACGCATTAATTTATTTTGCGCAAGCGATTCGGGTTGACGCTCATTTTTCTGAAGCTTATCTCAACCAAGGCTTCGCTTTATTTGCCTTAGCTGAATATGATGCAGCTTTACAAAGCTATGAAAAAGCAGTGCACCTGCAACCAAATAATGCGCTTGCCTATAATAATTTAGGCAATACTTATAAGGCCTTAGAAAAACCGCTAGAGGCTTTGCAGTGTTACGAAAAAGCGCTGCAAATAAATCCTGGTCTTGCCGATCCTTGGTATAACCGCGGCATTTTATTGGGAGATATGGGTCAAGAGCAGGAAGGTGCTCTTAGTTGCGATAAGGCCTTGGCCATTAATCCAAACTTAGCGCGCGCAAAATGGGCGCGAACTTTTCTGCAAATCCCCCAAATTGAGGGTTTTGGAGCAAATCTCAAAATTGCACGCGAACAATTTACAGCTAGTTTGCATGCATTAGATGCTTGGTTTGCCGCACCTGAAAGTCACGCTACAGCCCCGCTTGGAGTTGGGGTCGGCCCTGATGTGGTAGGTAGCTTTCAGCCTTTTTATTTGGCTTATCAGGCGGAAAACAACCGTGAATTAATGAGCACCTATGGTCAGCTATGTCGTCGATTAATGGCTAATTGGGAGCAAAGCCAGGGATACCAAGCCCGGGAGTTTGCGGTTCGTGGACGTATTCGCTTGGGTATTGTGACCCATTACTTATGTGATCATCCCGTTTGGAATGCATTTTTAAGAGGTCTCGCTCATCATTTAAAGCGTAGCGAATTTGAATTAATTTTCTTTTATTTAGGCCAAGTGCACGATCAAGAAACGCAACTAGCACGCTCTTTGGCCACATCATTTATTGAGGGTAAGACGGCAGTAGCTGATTGGGCTGAAACGATCTTGGCCCAACAAGTAGAAGTCTTAATTTATCCCGACGTTGGCATGGATCAAATGACTACAAAGCTGGCCAGCTTACGATTGGCGCCGTTGCAGCTGGTGATGTGGGGGCATCCAGAAACCACCGGTTTGCCCACCATGGATTATTTTATTTCAGCACAGTGTTTTGAAAATGCAGCTTCGCCCAATAACTATTCTGAACAATTATTAGCCTTATCTAATTTAGGCTGTTGCTATGAGCGACTGAGCGTCAACCCAACCGAAGTGAACTTAGCGCACTTTGGCATCAATACAAAATTACCCATTTTGCTTTGTCCCGGCAGTATTTTTAAATATGCTGCGCAATTCGACTGGGTTTTGGTGGAAATTGCCCGTCGCTTAGGGCCCTGCCAGCTTGTATTTTTTGTGGCGAACAGCAAAGCCAATTTAACAGCACGCTTTGAGGCACGATTAACCCAAGCCTTTGCCAAGGAACAGCTAAAGTTAAGCGATTTCGTGGTCTTTGTGCCTTGGTTAGAACGCCCCGATTTTTTTAGTCTCATGCAGCAGGCTGATGTATTTTTAGATACGCTTGGGTTTTCAGGTTTCAATACCGCCATGCAAGCCATTGAGTGTGATTTACCGATCGTCACTCTAGCTGGAGAATTTATGCGTGGACGGCTCGCAGCAGGAATTTTACAGCGCATTAATTTACCTGAATTAATTACCCATTCAGCCGAAGAGTACATAGCGCTTGCTGTCCGTTTAGCGCAAGACTCAGTCTATCGCACTAACATCGTTGCGCAAATACAAGCAAATCGAGATATCTTATTCGATGATGTTTTACCGATACGCGAACTCGAAGCATTTTTAAGTGCGCACTGCCGTAGTTAATGATGCAAGTTAATGCGGCGGGTTTCGGGTAAATAAAAAATAGCAAGTAGCGCAGCGCTAGCTAAAAATACCGTAGGGTACCAAAGCCCAACTAAGGGGCTAGCCCAAGTTTGATTTAGCCAAGTCACAATTAATGGTAATAGACCACCAATCCAGCCAGCAGCAAAATTGTGTGGCAGGGTGGCAGCACTACTACGACGTTGTGCAGGAAAAAGTTCAGCCAATAAGGCCGATTGTGGACCAATGACCAATGCTAATGGCAGAGATAGCGCCACCAAAACCCAGATCAGCGCAACGCTATTTTGTGCTGCATTGCTAGCCAAGTGCCCCAACAGAGCAAAAGCAGGCAGAATGAAAAGTGTACCCAGAATAAGACCGGCAATCACAATTGGTTTTCGACCAAAGCGATCAGAAAGTGCGCCAGCAGTGATGGTCAAGGGGAATAAAGCGCAAGTGGCATAGATACTGAATGAATTAACTAATTGGGGATCTATTTTGAGGGCCGATTTTAAATAGATTGCGGTGTACACCTGCACACAAAAGAACAGTACTGAGCCACCCGCTGAAATACAAAAAAATAAGATGAACATATGCCGCCGGGTAGTTTGATCACGAAAATTATCCCGTAAAGGCGTTTTGCTAATTGCCTGTGCAGTATGAAGCGCAGTAAAAATCGGTGTTTCCTCTAAAGCGACGCGGGTCTTTAAGGCAATGATGAGCAGTAATAAGGAAACCCAAAAGGGCACGCGCCAACCCCATTCTTGAAATGCCTCGGGACTAAGCACAAATTGCAAATAGGCGATTTGCAAGGTTGAGGCCAATATGCCTAGCGGGCCCATTAACTGCAAAAAACTCGTTTGAAAGCCACGCTTTTCGAAGTTAGCATGTTCGGCTAAATACACTGCGCTACCGCCAATTTCTCCACCAGCCGATAAGCCCTGTAACAAGCGCAGAATAATTAATAACACTGGAGCGGCATAGCCAATTTGATTAAAGGTGGGTAAGAAGCCCACCGCTAAAGTTGATCCACCCATCAGTGTCATCGTGATCAAAAATACGGGGCGCCGACCAATGCGATCAGCCAAAGATCCAAAAAAAGCTGCACCAATAGGGCGAAACACCATGCCTACGCCAAACGTCGCTAGGCTCGCTAGCAGACTATTGGACGAAGTGCCATCTGCGCTACTAAATGGGAAGAATAAGGGGCCAAATTGAATTGCTAGCGCAGCAAAGCACAGAAAGTCATACCACTCTAAAAAGGTGCCAAAACAGGCCGCTACGGCAACTTTACGGTATTTCATAGAATTATTTTTTATATCTAAAGTATTGATTTTATTGAACATTTTGCCTATATGAGAATTATTTGTTGCAAAGCAGCAAATAATTCTTGATTTCTATTCGCTGCTCCATTAAAGTACTATGGTGCAGTGCAATATTAATGATATATTTTTTAATCGCTTTTAATTTATAAATGGAAACCCACATGAACCAAGATCAAATTACCGCTAAATTGTCGCAAATTCAAAGCAAAGGCCTCGAGTCTACTTTTTCTTTAAGCGAAGCTGCTCTAGAAAACGCTGAGAAATTAGCTGCCCTGAACTATGCTGCCTCTAAAGAAGTTTTAGTCAATGCTCAAGATAGCTTCCAAGCTGTGCTGAGTGCCAAAGACCCAAAACAAGTAACTGAAATGATGAGTGTTGATGCCTTGCAAGAAGTAAGTGATCAAGCTTCCGATTATCAACGTAAAGTAACTCAGTTATTGCGTGATAGCAATAAAGAGTTTGTGAATGTAGTTGATGCCAGCATTGATGAAATTCAAGCGAGCGCGCAAGATTGGATGAATACCTTGGCCAGCAATGCACCTGCAGGATCAGACGTCTATATTTCTGCCTTCAAAACTTCATTCGGTAGCGTTTTACAAGGTTTTGAGCAGTTCCGTGCTGCAAGCAAAGAAGCCCTGGCTACAGTTGAAAAGAATGCTGACCAAGCAATGGATTCGGTTAAAGGTCAATTGAACCAAGTTAAAAAAGCAAGCACACCAGCTTCACGTGGACGTAAAGCAGCAAAATAATAGTCTAGTTTTAGAATTAAACAAACCCTGTTACTACGGTAACAGGGTTTTTTATTTATTCGTTCGCAAGGTCTGCCGAGTCAGCTGCTTCAATTAACATGGTATCAATTAATTTACTGGGCTTTACGCCTAAGGCACGTACCTTTTCAGCAGCACGAATTAAATTGCCTTTACCCGATTTAAGTTTACTAAAGGCATCGTGGTATGAGCTTTGTGCTTGCTCAAGCCGCTGACCTAATTTTTGTAAATCTTCTACAAAGCCAACAAATTTATCGTAGAGCGCGCCACACTGACGAGAAATTTCAAGCGCATTCCGATTTTGTTGATCTTGTCGCCATAAATGAGCCACCGTTCTTAAAGTCGCCATGAGAGTGCTGGGGCAAACTAAAACAATATTTTTAGACAAGGCCTCATCTTGTAAGTTGGGCGCGGCCTTCATGGCGGCAATAAAGGCGGGCTCAATAGGAATAAACATTAAAACAAAATCAATGGCACCTAAGCCATGCAGAGCACTATAGTTTTTACTAGAAAGTCCCTGCATATGTTGTCGAATCGATTGAATGTGTAAATTTAACTCGGGCTGGCCAATTTCTGGGGTAAGCGCTTCGGCATAACGTGCATAGGCTGTAATTGAAACCTTGCTATCAACCACGATATGACGCCCTTCAGGCAAGCGGATGACAACATCGGGCTGTAAACGGGAGCCATCAGCCTGCGTATGACTGTCTTGCACTAGATATTCTTCACCTTTGCGTAAACCAGAAGATTCTAGAATCGATTCAAGAACCAATTCTCCCCAGTTTCCTTGTGCCTTGGCGTCGCCTTTCAGGGCTTGAGTAAGCGAACGGGTTTCATCAGACATGCGTAAATTTAAATTAGAAAGCCGCTCAATTTCAGTTTTAAGTGCAAAACGTTCTCGCGCTTCGTTCTGATACGAGCTACTGACTTGCTCTTTGAATTCTGTAAGCTTGGTTTGTAGTGGCTTTAGTAAGGCATCTAAGCTGGTTGCATTTTGTTCTACAAAGCGTTTGCTTTTATCTTCCAAAATGTCATTAGCTAAATTTTTAAATTGCGCTGTCAGGGCTTCTTTCGCTTCATTGAGTGACTCGAGCCTTGCCTGTGCTTGACGGCGCTCTGCAGCTAATTCTGCTTCTAGTCGAATCGCATTTTGAATTGCCAGATCACGTTCATTGCGTAGGCTTTCAATCAAACCATTTTCGGTAAGGGTAAGGGTCTGCTGGTTTCTTAAGGTGGATTTAAGATTGAGTGCATAGACCAATAGGGCAGTGCACGAACCGACCAACAGGCCAAATAAAAGTAGGATAGAAAAATCCAGCGCCATGGTGATAGCTTACGCTAGCTGCGCTAGATTTAGGGCTTAATTAATTTTTGTAGTTCGCCACTTTCGTACATTTCTGTCAAAATATCTGAGCCGCCCACAAATTCACCGTTAATGTAGAGCTGGGGAATAGTGGGCCAATTGGCATATTGTTTAATGCCTTGGCGAATACCCTCATCATCAAATACATTCACTGTATGTAAGTGCTCGACACCACAGGCGCGGAGAATATTGACTGCATTGCCGGAAAAGCCACACTGAGGAAACTGCGCAGTGCCTTTCATGAATAACACTACCGGGTGGCTAGTAATAATTTCTTTAATTTGTGCTTGGGCGTCCATTTTGAATCCTTCATAAATTCTGTATTTGATTAATTAATTACCACTGAAGACTTTCCTCGATTTTAAGACTGAATGCAAATTAGGGTTATTCAGCTAATTTAGCTTGCGAGCACTAACTACCCGGGGATGTCCAGCTAGATCGGTATACGATTTCACCTCTTGTAGCCCAGCCCGGTTCATCATCTGCAGGACTGAGCTCAGTTGATCATGGCCATGCTCCACTGCAATGAAGCCCTGCGGCCGCAAAAATAGGGGCGCGCCTGCAATAATTGTGCGCAGACAACTTAGTCCATCTATTCCATCGCTTAGGGCGGCTAAGGGCTCAAAACGTAAATCACCCTGCTGTAAATGCTGGTCTTTTGCATGAATATACGGCGGATTACTCAGAATGAGGTCAAAAGTCCCAGTAAATAGGGGTTGCGGTAAAGCGTGATACCAATCGCCCTCAATCAATTCGATGCGTTGATCAAGATTTAAATGTACCGCATTGAATTTGGCTACGCGAAGGGCCTCGGCGGAAAGATCTGTTGCCACAATGCGGGGCTGACTTATAGCCTCCTGAGGTTCGTCAAAGGCTGCGGCAATGGCTAGGGCAATGGCGCCAGAACCTGTGCCGAGATCGAGTATATGGCGAGCAGCAGCTGGGTTTTGCTGTTTTAGCCGAGCCATTTCCTGCAGGGCAAGATCAACCAATAATTCTGTTTCAGGGCGGGGTATTAATACGGCCGAATTCACCGCTAGTTCAATTTGATGAAAAGGCCGTTTGCCAATAAGATAGGCAATGGGCTCGCCGTTCATGCGTCTGGCTTCTAGGGCTTGCCAGTCAGTGAGGAAAGGGTCAGAAAGGGGCATCTCATCACGGCTAATTAAGGCTGACTTCGGCAGTTGAAAATAGTGCGCGAATAAATGCGCCAATAAAGTGCGGGCCTCGGCAGCCGGCAAATCAGTCTTACTCAATACCGAACGAATGGTGGCCATGAGGTGAATTAAGGGGTTGTTAACGGCGACTTAAGTATCGCCAAGGGCAGCTAAAAGTTCAGCCTGATGTTCGGCCGCTAGCGCATTCATCAGATCACCTAAATCACCATCCATCATGGCTTCAATTTTGTATAAGGTGAGATTAATACGGTGGTCGGTAATGCGTCCTTGTGGAAAGTTATAAGTCCGAATTCGATCGCTACGATCGCCTGAACCAATTAGCGATTTACGGGTTTGCGCTTCCTGTTGATGGTGTTCACGGTGGCGGGCATCCATAATGCGTGCAACCAGTACTTTCATGGCCTGATCTTTATTGCGGTGCTGGCTTCGATCGTCTTGGCACTCCACCACAATGCCAGTCGGAAGATGAGTAATACGCACGGCTGAATCGGTTTTATTAATATGCTGTCCCCCCGCACCAGAGGCACGAAAGGTATCGATGCGTAAGTCAGCCGGATTGATTTTTACCGCCTCAATTTCATCGGCCTCAGGCATGACCGCAACCGTACAAGCGGACGTATGAATCCGTCCTTGAGTTTCTGTTTGTGGCACGCGTTGCACCCGGTGTCCACCCGATTCAAATTTCATGCGCGCATAGACCGATTGACCAATTAAGCGCAAGACTACTTCTTTGTAACCCCCTAAAGCAGATTCAGCAGCACTCACGATTTCCACTTTCCAACCTTGTCGCTCAGCGAAACGGGTATACATCCGTAATAAATCATTGGCAAATAGCGCACTTTCATCGCCGCCAGTTCCAGCACGAATTTCTAGAAAGACATTGCGTTCATCATTTTCATCTTTGGGCAAAAGCAAGGTTTGTAAGCTAGCTTCAAGCTCAAGCATTTGATTGC
Organism: Polynucleobacter sp. IMCC30063; assembly: GCF_021395235.1. Taxonomy (NCBI): domain Bacteria; kingdom Pseudomonadati; phylum Pseudomonadota; class Betaproteobacteria; order Burkholderiales; family Burkholderiaceae; genus Polynucleobacter; species Polynucleobacter sp. IMCC30063. Next base: position 379,009 of record NZ_JAJVCQ010000001.1, read on the forward strand.
TAGCTTGTTTTTGCTCTTCATCGGCAAAATTTTTCATTTCAGGGTCGCTCCGCATCTCTTCAGCAGCCGCTAAATTTGCTTCGGCTTGGCGATAAAAGCCAAATTGCTCAACCACAGTAGCAATTTCTGCATGTTCTCGTGTCAACCTGCGATACGAGTCCATATCCTTGGTTGACTCTGATGAAGTTAAGAGAGAGTTAAGCTCAGCCAAACGGGTATCAAGATGCACCAGCTTGGCCCGCATGCTGGGTTTCATTTAATGCTCTGGCTTGGCGGGTTTGGAAGCGCTAATAGGGTCTGAAGAATGATCGGTGCCATGGACACCAGTTTGCGTAATAAATAGCTTGGGTAAGAGTTTAATTAAGGCATCCCGTTCTGCGCCATTAGCATGCTGTAAGGCGTGTAAGGAACCATGTAGAAATTTATTGGTTAAGCCTTGTGCCATGAGATTTAAAACCTCAAGTGGATCATCGCCGCGCATTAAGCGCTTCATCGCTCGCTCTAGCTCAATTTGCCGGAGATGCTCGCCGCGCTGCTGAATATCTTGGATTAAAGGCACGGCATCACGGCCTTGTAGCCAATGCATAAAATTACCCACTCGATCAGTAATGATCGCTTCAGCTTGATCAACCGCCGCCAAGCGGAGCGAGGCGCCCGTTTGAATCATTGCACCAAGGTCATCAACGGTATATAAATAGATATCGTTTAAGCGCGTAATTTCTGGTTCAAAATCACGTGGCACTGCCAAATCAATCATCACCATTGGCTTCCGTCGACGGAGTTTGAGCGCACTTTCGACCATTCCCAAACCAATAATCGGCAGGGTGCTAGCGGTGCTGGAAACAATAATGTCAAATTCATGCAGCCGACTCGGTAACTCAGAGAGACGTAAGGTTTCTGCTGGAATGCCCTGAGCAGAAATCGCATCGGCTAACTCTTGACCACGCTCAAGAGTGCGATTAGCAACGGCAGCAAGAGCCGGTTGACGAGCCACAAAATGGGTGGCGCAAAGTGAAATCATTTCCCCTGCGCCAATAAATAAAATTTTCTGCTCAGCTAGTTTTTCAAAAATACGTTCGGCCAAACGAACTGAGGCTGCAGCCATTGAAATGGAATGTGCACCAATTTCGGTTGAGCCGCGCACTTCTTTGGCAACTGCAAAGGTTTTTTGAAACAGTTGATTAAGATAGGTGCCTAGGGTGCCAGCTTCATTAGCTGTGCGTACAGCGTCTTTCATTTGCCCCAAAATTTGGGTTTCCCCAATCACCATTGAATCCAGCCCGCACGCTACCCGAAAAGCATGCCTTACAGCATCTGATTGTGGCAATGAATAGAGGTGGGGTTCTAAAGTACTGGGCGCCAATTTTTGGCTTTTAGCCAGCCAATCGAATGTAGCCGCGTGCAATAAAACTTCAGACTTAGCATCATTCGCAGCGCAGTACAACTCGGTACGGTTACAAGTCGATAAAATGGTTGCTTCGGGCAGGTGAGTGCTATTTACGCTGCTAAGGTGCGAGCGTAAATCATGCAGCGCATCTTGGAGAGATTCAGGATCAAAAGCCACCTTTTCCCGAACTGCCACTGGCGCTGTGTGATGATTGATGCCTAGTGTCAGCAGCTTCATGCTGGTGATTATAGATATGATGGCGTTGTTAATGGGGATAGTGATGGGGTTTTTAGCTTTTCTGTTGCTTGGGGGTGCTGTAGGCTGGTCAGCCTGGTACTTTTATCCTGCACGAAAAACGCCCTCGAATAGGGGGGGAGGGCGCATAAAAGGCATTATTGGCGCGATCGGCGCAGGTTTTATTGGGGCCTGGGGAGGTTCATTTTTGGCCTTAATGGGAGCCCTTGTAAAGCCAGGTCAAATGCTCGAATGGTTCATTGCCATTTTGGCCGCTTGGATGGTGGCGGCAATTTACACCAGTTTTACCCGCTAGCCCAGCTAATTTCGGCTTTCCCTAATTTCTGCAGCCATTGGTTACTTTGTATAAAGTGCCGGCAACTACCGGTATTACCGGCTTCTAAAAAAGGTTTTTTAGTTTTATAAACCCCCAAGCCTGAGGGGTGAGAGGCTTGCAAAATCAAGGGCTGTATGCCCGTTTCAGAGCGCTCAATGAGCGGTAATTTAGCTTGCGCATGCCCTCCCCACAAAAGCCAGACTAAGTTGGGGCGTTGCCTTGCTAGCTGGAGAATAAGGTGATCAATCAGGCTGCCCCAACCCAAATGGGTATGGCTAGTTGGTTTACCCAGACGCACACTTAAAGCCGTATTGAGAAGCAGCACACCTTGTTTAGCCCAATGACTAAGGTCACCATGTTTGAGTAAACCAAGCCCTTCAAGAGCCAGCGCTTTACTAATATTACGTAAGGAGCTGGGAAACTGTTTGGAATGAATGGCAATATCTGCAGGAATTGAGAAGGCTAGTCCTTGGGCTAAGCCAGGGGAGTGATAAGGGTCTTGACCGAGAATGACCACTTTTACTTGATCTACCGCAGTCAGTTCAAGCGCTTTAAAAAAAAATTCAGGCGGCGGACAAATGGCTTGGGGATACAACCTAATTTCGGCTTGCAGGCGAGACTGTAACTCATGCCAAGCCGCTGACTGCAAATAATCCCGCAATAATTCACGCCACGACAAAGGTATCGCGTCAGTTAAATTTCTCATTGCTCGGCAGCAATTGGTATTGAGCGATAGGCTCGAGTATTTTTAATTGCAGCCGAGTCTCGTGTTCCAGGTCTTGACGGAAGTAGCGGATCCGAATGCGTTCACCAAGTTTGAGTTGATTCAGTACGCTATTCCAGCGCGCAACAGTGACACGCTGCTCATTAATGCTAATGAGTAAATCGTGTGGAGCTAGTCCTGCTATTTGGGCAAAGCCAGAATCAAATACATGGGTAATTTTGAGCCAGCCTTGTGCCTCAATAAAACGAAAGCCAAAATCGAGCTTAAGTTGCTCAATATGAGCAAGGGTTTTGAGTTTGACACGAATAATTTGGGGGTCAAACCATTCTTCTAAAGGAATATCTTCGGTACCGTTGATATAGCGCGCTTTAAAATCTTTCCAAGGTTTAGCAAATTCTGGCCCCAAGAGCACTAACATAATTGCATCTAGTCCTTCTTCAGGAAGGCCTTTTTGAGTGCGGCCATGCCATTTCCAAAGTAGGCGCATGGCATCATCTAATGATTTACGTTGCTGCGAAAAGTGGCGGATAAGCAAATCAAGACCCAAGGCGAGCATTGCGCCTTTAGCGTAATAACTGACTACGGCATTAGAGGTATTTTCATCGCTTTGATAAAATTTTGTCCAAGCGTCAAAAGAGCTGTCGGCTAGACTTTGCTTGTGCCGTCCTGAGCCGCGTAACACACTATTCCAGTTATTTGCCACACACTCTAAATAGGTTTTAAGCGTCATGCGCTTACTGCGCAATAAGAGTAAGTCATCGTAATAACTCGTAAAGCCTTCGAAGAGCCAGAGCAAGCGCGTATGCGTGCGCTGATCGAGCCGATACGGTTGAAATACTTTTGCTTGGATACGCTTAACCAGCCAAGCATGAAAATACTCATGACTACATAAGCCCAAAAATTCGCGGTAGGCAGATTCATCAAGCACAGCATTAATTTGGGGAATTTGCTCACGTCGACATAACAAGGCCGAGCTATTGCGATGTTCAAGCCCACCGTAGCCAGCAAGTACTGCGTTCACCAAAAACGTGTAATTGGTGAACGGGGGCTTTTGGGTTTTAGGCTCAAAGAAATGAATTGCAGTAGTGCAGATAGCTTGTAGGTCATTGCCAAGGCGCTTGGCATCAATTGCTAGTCGGCAGCCCTGAATGGCCATAGTGTGCCTTACACCACCTGAGCGCCAGTGGACTAGCTGAAATTGGCCTAAGGCAACGGGATGATCTAATAAATCATCATAGTTTCGAGCCAAATAAAAACCAAATCCCTGTGTATCTACTTTGGCGCTCGTTAAAGTGGTTTGTACCTGCCACTCATTTGCTTGCTTGAGATTGTGTTGCGGAGGCACTAGGATGAGCGAACAAGGTAAATCAGTTTGACCGTTTACTGCCAAGCAGAGACTGCTTGCATTAAAAAACCCCCGCTCCTGATCTAAGTAAGCAGTACGTACTGAGGGATCAAAGGCGTAAATGGTGGCATTCACTTCTACTGCTCCATCTACTGGGGGTAATTGCCAACGATCATTATCAAGTCGAGTTAATTTCAGTGGCTTAAGCTTAGATCCAATGCGAGCAAAAGCGGTTAGCGTTTCGATTTGTTTACTAAAATCGCGGATTAAATAGCTACCTGGAATCCAGGTGGGCATTTGCAAAATTTGCCCATCGGCATGGGGTTTGAGAATACATAAATTGACTTGAAAGCGATGCCCGACTAAATCAGCAGGCCAAATGGTGTATTGAATTACAAAGGGTTCATCGGCATTTAAAGTCGGGGATAGAGTTGAGGTCGACATGGTTGCGCAGAGTTGACTTATTTTAAGGAGGCTAATTTTTTCTCTATATCACTTACTTGGGCTGCACCAGGAATACGACTACCGTCGGTAAAAAATAGTGTCGGTGTGCCGGTAACCGAATAGGTTTTTGCCAATGCTTGGTTTTTTTCAATTGGCGTCGCACAATCTGCTTTACCCGTTGGTGCAATACCGTTAATCATCCAGTCGTGCCAAGTTTTCAAGGGATCGGTCGAGCACCAAATTTGTTTTGATTTTTGGGCCGAGTCAGGTGAGAGAATGGGTACTAGGTAGGTATAGATGGTGATGTTATCAAGGGGTTGCAGGGCTTTCTCAAGACGCTTACAGTAGCCACAATTAGGGTCGGCAAAAATCGCTAATTGCCTACTGCCATTGCCCCGCACATCCTTTAAGGCATTGCTCGGTAAAAGATCGGCCCAGCGAATGCGGTTTAAATCGGACTGCCGTATTTCAGTTAAATTTTTACCGCTGACTAAGTCAATCAAATTACCCTGAATCAAGTATTTTGCGTTGGCATCGGTATAGACAATTTCATTACCCACCTGAACTTCATAGATACCGCTTACTGGGCTCGGGATCACCCCTTTCACATTGGCAGAGGTGCCCAATTTTTTTTGTAATTCAGTTTTAATTGTGCGTTCGACGTTACCTGGAGTGATAACGACACTTGGAGTTGCACTAACTACTGGCGCAGGCGCCTTAACGGGAGTACTTTGCGCGTTTACTTGGGAAATTGATAGCAAGAGCAATAGAGGATAAAAAAAAGTAGCTAGAAATTGTGAAGTAATAATTCTATTCAAAATGATTTTCTCCTAATGCCTGATGAATTAAACGGCGTTTCAATAAATGGCTCTGATTAACTAAACCAAGGCCCCAATTCCGTAAGCCCTGCTCGAAAGTGCTTTGCGCAGCAAATAATTTTTTTAGGCGATCAGTAACCCAAAGTAGGGCACTAGTATCGCCCTGACGCTCGCGTTCATAGCGACGCAACAACATGCGGTCATTTATTTGGCGAAAAGACTCCCTTTTTTCTAGTACCCGTAAGACGGTTGCCACATCGCGTAAGCCTAGGTTAAGTCCCTGCCCTGCTAAGGGGTGCATCACATGGGCGGCATCGCCGACTAAAATAACTTGGGGATTATGCGCAGGTCCAATGAGTTGCTTGGCCCGAATTTTACTTAAAGGGAAGGCTGCCGGTGCAGAATTGAGACGCAGGTTTCCTAGGGTGGCATGCACCGCGCCCTGAGCTAATTCAGCAAAGCGCACCTGCCATTCACCCTCATTGAACTTTAACAAGGTATTGGCATTTTCAGGCGAGGTAGACCATACCATGGACACTTGCTGATCAGGTAGCGGCAACATGGCCAGAATGTCGCCATCGCTTAGAAACCATTGATAGGCGGTTTCTAGATGAGGCAATTCGCAGAACCAATTTGCCACTACAGCGCTTTGTTGGTAATTATTCTGCTCGACAGTAATGCCAGCAAATTCGCGGATGTTCGAGCGGGCACCGTCTGCGCCAATTACCAGTTTGGCCCGAATTTCCACTTGATTATCGAGGGTCAATTTAGCTTCGGTCTCTGTAAATGCAAGTTCGGTGACGGTAGCATCGAGCCGTTCAAGTTTGTTTTGAAAACGGCTAGCCTGGTCTAAGGTTTGCTCAATTAAGTTTGCCTCACCGATCCAAGCGAGTTGCGCTGTACCAGCTTCAAAGGCTGAAAAATGCAATTGATCTTGGGGGCCATTGCGATCACCAAAGATACGCATATCCCGCACGACTTGAAAACGGCTTAAATCAAGCGCGTCCCATACTTGGATTTTTTTCAGGAGGGCTTGGGAGCTGGAAGAAAAGGCATAAATTCGTTGACTCCATTGGCCTGCTGCTGGGGTGGTGCTGAGTTGAGAGAGAGTGGGTGCAATGTGCACAGTAGAGAGCCCCAGCTGGGCCAATCCAAGGGCGCTTACTTTACCGATCAGCCCAGCACCAACCACTGCAATATCAAATTGACGTGGTTTAAAAGAGGGCGGTAATGAGCTCATGTACTGATGATAGCGAAAAAGCCCCTTTACAATAGCCCTATGTCTTTAAAATGTGGCATCGTCGGCCTGCCTAATGTCGGCAAATCAACCTTATTTAATGCCCTTACCAAAGCTGGTATTGCGGCAGAGAATTATCCTTTTTGCACTATCGAGCCCAATGTGGGCATTGTGGAGGTGCCCGATACCCGCTTACAAGGCTTGGCAGCAATAGTTGTACCAGAACGCATTCTGCCGGCAGTGGTGGAATTTGTGGATATTGCCGGTCTCGTTGCTGGGGCCTCAAAAGGCGAGGGCTTGGGCAATCAATTTCTAGCAAATATTCGCGAAACCGATGCCATTACCCATGTCGTGCGTTGTTTTGACGATGCCAATGTGGTTCACGTGGCGGGCAAGATCGATCCGATTTCCGATATCGAGGTGATCGATACCGAATTAGCCTTGTCCGACTTGGCAACGGTAGAAAAAGTCCTTAATCGCTCAAGTAAAGCTGCAAAATCTGGCAATGATAAAGAGGCGGCTGCTTTAGTGGCAGTTTTGACTAAAGTGCAGGCGCAACTCGATTTGGCTAAACCAGTGCGTAGCTTGGCATTCAGCGAAGATGAAAAGGCCCTTTTAAAACCCCTATGTTTAATCACCGCTAAGCCAACGATGTATGTTGCTAACGTGAAGGAAAATGGCTTTGAAAATAATCCTTATTTAGATGCCGTTAAAAATCATGCCGCTAAAGAGGGCGCGCCAGTAGTGGCAGTTTGCGCAGCAATCGAGGCTGAAATTGCCGATTTAGATGAAGCAGATAAAACTGAATTTTTGACTGATTTAGGGATGACTGAGCCAGGTTTAGATCGAGTTATTCGTGCCGCCTATTCTTTACTGGGTTTGCAAACCTACTTCACTGCAGGCGTGAAAGAGGTGCGCGCTTGGACAATTGCTGTGGGTGCCACAGCCCCACAAGCGGCAGGTGTCATTCATACGGATTTTGAGCGCGGCTTTATTCGTGCCCAAACAATTTCATTTACCGATTTTATTCAATACAAAGGCGAAGCTGGTGCAAAAGAGGCCGGTAAAATGCGCGCAGAAGGTAAGGAGTATGTCGTCAAAGATGGTGATGTATTGAATTTTTTGTTTAACGTTTAAGCAAAGATTTGGCTTAGCGCAAGCCCAGGCTCGGGCGCTCGCATAAAAGCCTCGCCAACCAGAAACGCGTTCACTCGATTGGCTCTCATCAGCTCTACATCACAGCGCTGTAAAATTCCCGACTCGGTCACAATGCGCTTGTCGCTAGGAATTTGAGGTAGTAAATCGAGTGTAGTTTGCAAAGACACATTAAATGTTTTTAAGTTGCGATTATTAATTCCTAGCAAGGGCGTTTTTAGTTGTAAAGCTAAATCGAGCTCTTCTCTGTTATGTACTTCAACTAAGACATCGAGGCCCAAAGCGAGGGCGCAAGCTTCTAAATCTTGCATTTGCTTGAGATCAAGCGCAGCCACAATTAGTAAAATAGCATCCGCACCCATTGCTCTTGCTTCATAGACTTGATAAACGTCAATGGTGAAATCTTTACGTAAGACTGGCAGCTTACAGGCAGCTCGTGCCGCCTCAAGATAAGCAGAACAACCCTGAAAATAATTCACATCAGTTAATACTGATAAACAAGCGGCGCCATGTTCTGCATACGATTTGGCAATAGCACTAGGGTCAAAATTTTCGCGCAGTACACCTTTACTTGGACTAGCTTTTTTTATTTCAGCAATGACAGCAGAACCTTCAGTCAAAATTGAGCGTTCAATTGCTTGAGCAAATCCGCGGGGTTGAAAGTCGGAATTACTTTGCTGGCGTTCGACTTGAGAGCGCAATTGGGCAAACGCAACAAGCGCTTGCGCAGCAAGGACTTCTTGGCGTTTGGTGGCCACAATCGTAGTGAGAATATCGCTCATAATAAATTGAACTAAAACTTAATTCGTGTTTTGAGTGGCAGCCACAAAAGCAGCCAGCTTACTTTGTGCTGCCCCAGTAGCAATCATTTCTTTCGCCAAGATAAAACCGCTGGCGATATCGGGGACACAGTCTGCTGCATAAAGTGTAGCGCCAGCATTAAGACAAACAATTTCGCGCGCAGCATCAAAAGCAGCGCTAGCAGCGGGGTTTAAAACACCCAAAATGATCGCTTTCGATTCTGCTGCGTTGGCAACTTGAAAGGCGTTTGTAGGGCTTAGTTTTATACCAAAATCGAGCGGATTAATTTCGTACTCGTGTACATGACCATCTTTTAATTCGCCAATTAGGGTTGGCTCTTGTAATGAAATTTCATCTAAGCCGTCGCGACCATAAACCACTAATGCATGTTTCATGCCAAGGTTTTGTAAGACCCGAGTTTGAATGCCAACTAATTCGGGACGAAAGACGCCCATCAGCATATGTTTTGCATTGGCAGGATTAGTGAGCGGACCTAAAATATTAAAAATCGTGCGCACACCCAGTTCTTTTCTCACCGGACCCACATTTTTCATGGCCGGATGGTGATTGGGGGCAAACATAAAGCCAGCGCCTATTTTTTCAATACATTGCGCAACTTGCGTCGGCGAGAGTTGTAAATTAACCCCAAGGGCTTCGAGAACATCAGCGCTTCCTGACTTACTACTGACACTACGGTTACCATGTTTAGCAATTTTTGCCCCAGCGGCAGCAGCTACAAACATAGCGGCTGTAGAAATATTAAAAGTTTGTGCGCCATCGCCGCCGGTGCCCACTACATCCACTAAATGATCTGCATGGGCAACCGTCACTGGCGTAACAAATTCGCGCATGACTTGGGCAGCTGCAGTAATTTCTCCCACCGTTTCTTGTTTGGCGCGTAAGGCAATTAAGAAGCCTGCGGTAAGCACTGGTGAAAGCGCGCCACCCATAATTAAGCGCATCATTGCCAGCATTTCGTCATGACTCAGCTCGCGCTGGTCAAGGCAGCGCTGGATGGCCTGTGGTGGGGTGATTGAAGAATTCATCAGGGCTAATAATAAGTTAAGCGCTAAGCCGCAAAAAGTTTTTTAATAAGGCATGGCCTTGCTCCGACAAAATGGCTTCCGGATGAAATTGCACGCCCTCAATTAAATAATCACGATGCCTTACTCCCATAATTTCGCCATCGGCTGAAGTGGCGGTAATTTCTAAGCAAGCAGGTAGGCTACTGCGTTCAATCGCTAGCGAGTGATAGCGCGTCACAGTAAATGGATTCGGTAAATCGCTAAAGACGCCAACACCCGTATGTTGAATTAGGTCGGTTTTGCCATGCATCACTTTTTGTGCGCGAATCACCTTGCCCCCAAATGCTTCACCAATGGCTTGATGACCAAGACAGACACCTAGAATTGGAATTTTGCCTGCATAGGCTTGAATGGTCGCGACTGAAATACCTGCTTCAGTAGGACTACAAGGCCCAGGAGAAATACAAATCTGCTTTGCGCCAGTTTGCGCGATATCAGCCACACTAATTTCATCGTTACGCACAACCCTCACCTCTTCACCCAATTCAGCAAAGTATTGCACTAGGTTATAGGTAAATGAATCGTAATTATCAATCATCAAGAGCATTGAGACCCCCTTGCACTAAATCAGCAGCCATTAATACAGCTCGCGCTTTGGCTTCGGTTTCGCGCCATTCAGAGTTTGGATCTGAATCGGCCACAACTCCAGCTCCCGCCTGAGAATGCAAAACGCCATTACGAATAATGCCGGTACGAATGGCAATCGCCACATCCATATCCCCTGTAAACGACAGATAACCAACCGCGCCACCATATACACCACGCTTTACTATTTCCATTTCATCAATAATTTCCATTGCCCGAATTTTAGGGGCGCCCGACAAAGTGCCAGCAGGAAAAGTGGCGCGGAGAACATCCATATTGCTCATCCCTTCTTTTAATGCGCCTTCGACTGAGCTAACAATATGCTGTACATGGGAATATTTTTCAATCACCATGGATTCAGTAACTTTAACAGTGCCGGTTTGCGCAATGCGTCCAACATCATTACGCGCTAAATCGATGAGCATGACATGTTCAGCAATTTCTTTGGGATCAGCTAAAAGCTCACGCGCCAATCGCTCATCTTCTGCGGGCGTCGCCCCGCGTGGTCGGGTTCCAGCTAAAGGACGAATGGTCACTATTTTTTGGGTGTCTCGAGGTTCTTGGCGAACCAGAATTTCGGGAGATGAGCCGACTACTTGAAAGTCGCCGAAATCATAAAAATACATATAAGGAGAAGGATTCAATGAACGCAGTGCACGGTACAACTCAAGCGGCGAATTAGTAAACGGCTTACTAATACGTTGGCCAATTACCACTTGCATGCAGTCACCCGCTAATATGTACTCTTTCGTTTTACTAATTGCCGCCTCAAAATCAGCTTGTTTGAATTTGCGTAGTAATTCAGTTTTCTGGCTTGGTGCTGAGGGCTGCAGCGTAATGGGTTTATCGAGAAGCGCGCGTAGTTCATGTAAGCGATTTTGCGCTCGATCCAGAGCATCAGTTTCGGCGGGATCAGCATAAACAATGAGATAGATTCGCCCGAGTACATTATCGATAACGGCTAATTCTTCAGTAAGTAATAATTGAATATCCGGTAAGCCCAATTCATCTGGTAAGTGGTGTTGCGCTAAGCGGGGCTCAATGTAGCGAACCGTATCGTAAGAAAAATAACCCGCTAAGCCTCCACAAAATCGCGGTAAACCGGGCTTCAAGGCAACCTTAAAGCGCTTGAAATAGGTATCGATAAAATCTAAGGGGTTATCGTAATTAGTTTCAACCACGACGTCATTGGTGATAATTTGTGTCACCGGGTTTTGCGGAGTCCCACCTGTTTTAAGTAAGGTTTTAGCGGGCATACCGATAAAAGAAAAGCGCCCAAACCGTTCGCCACCAATGACGGACTCTAAGAGATAGGAATTTTTTTGGCCACCAGCTTGTGTTAGTTTGAGATACAGGGATACGGGCGTCTCTAAATCGGCTAACACCTCGTGAATCACTGGAATACGATTAAACCCCGCTTGCGCCAAGGCTAAAAATTCTGCTTTTTGCATTACGTCTGACCTAGCGCTTGTGCACATTCGTGCCGCATTGCCGCAATAATCTCGCTGTAGTTTGCGTTACCAAAAATAGCTGAACCAGCGACAAAGGTATTGGCACCGGCTGCCGCAATTGCCCCAATGTTATCGACTTTGATACCACCATCTACTTCAAGCCGAATATCTTTAGCAGTTTCTGCGAAATGGCGGTTCAGCAACTGCCGCACGCGACTAATTTTTTCTAGTGTACTGGGAATAAATGCCTGACCACCAAAACCCGGATTAACCGACATGAGTAACACCAAGTCAATTTGCCCTAGGTGTGGCAAGAGCCCTTCAATTGGAGTTGCTGGATTTAGTACTAAGCCAGCTTGACAGCCATTAGCCTGAATCAATTGCAAGGTTTTTGCCACATCTTTACTGGCTTCTGGATGAAAGCTAATGAGATCAGCGCCCGCGTTAGCAAAGTCGGGAATAATGCGATCCACCGGCTCAATCATGAGGTGCACATCAATCATGGCAGGCCGCCCATCTTTGTGGACATGGGAACGAATAGCCTCACAAACTAAGGGGCCAATAGTGAGATTGGGCACAAAGTGATTGTCCATTACATCAAAGTGAATCCAGTCAGCCCCAGCCTTTAAAACCGCCTGAATCTCGGCGCCAAGGCAGGCAAAATCGGCCGATAAAATGGATGGGGCAATGATGAGAGGGGTATTTTGACTAGCCATCCCTAGATTCTAGCTTGCAGTTGGCTCAAGGATAGAGCAGAATTCGTGCATGAAGACTCATGAAATCAGTATTACGGTACGAACCCAGTATTTGCCAGAACAGTCTGACCCAGATAATCGGCAATTTGCCTTTGCCTATACCATTACGATTCGTAATAGCGGCCAAACCAGTGTGCAACTGATTGCCCGCCATTGGTTTATTACCGACGGTGATAGCGATGTTCAGGAAGTACGGGGCTTGGGTGTGGTGGGCCAGCAACCCCTGTTACGGGCTGGCGAACAGTTTGAGTACACCAGTTGGGCTACTTTGCCGACCCCCGCAGGCACCATGCGGGGCGAGTATTTCTGCGTTACCGAGGAAGCCCAGTTTTTTCAGGCGCCTATTCCTGAATTTGCGCTAGTGATGCCCAGAACTTTGCATTAAGTTGGGGCCTAGTCTTTGCGCCCCGAGCCGGTCCAAAAAACAATGAATAACAAAAGGCCTAGGGCAAGCAATGCCTCGAGCACAAATAGCAAAGAAGGGTATGCATCAAATAAATTAGCTAGCATGGTAGTTTCCCGTTTCCTGAGTATCTTAGCTTGTACCAGCATCTTATTACTAACGTCTTGTGCAATGCCGCCCACGCGAACTGCAATTAGCCAGGCACCCGCTAATAGCAGCACAAGTACTAGCTTGAGAAATGCCCCATATACCTCGGCGATCACCGGTTTTAAACCGGTTGATTGGCAGCAAATTAGTGGGTGGCAAACGGATGATTTAACCCAGGCATGGCCAGCTTGGTTAAAAAGCTGTGAGGCTTTACGTAAGCGTAAAAGTGAGGTGCAGTGGGCTGAAGTCTGCGCGCGGGTGATCGGTATTTCAGCCGAAGACGGGGTGGCAATTAGACGTTATTTTGAGACGTATTTTCAAGCGTATGAAACCTTTGCTTTAAGTAATAACAATTATTCTGGTTTGGTAACAGGTTATTACGAGCCCGTGATGAATGGCTCGCGTCAACGCACCTCTTTATTTACTGTGCCTTTATATGCCTATCCAAAAGCTTGGCAGAAGGTCAAACCCAATCCAGCACCAACGCGAGCTGAATTAATGAGTGCCAATAATTTAACTGGAAGCGAGTTGGTATGGGTTCAAGATCCCGTAGCTGCAGCATTTATGCAGATCCAAGGTTCGGGCAAGATTCGTTTAAATGATGGTCAAGTATTGCGTTTAGGTTTTGCTGGCACTAATGATCAGCCCTTCAAATCATTTGCCCAGTGGTTATTAAATCAAGGCTACATCACGCGTAGCGAAGCGACGATGCAAGGTATTCAACAATGGGCGCGTAACAACCCTCAGCGGGTAGAAGAAATGTTAAATGCCAACCCACGCTTTGTATTCTTTAAAATTTTGCCGAGCAATGTTGCTGCCGATCTTGGCCCCATTGGCGCCTTAGGTGTGCCATTGACAACAGAGCGCAGTATTGCCGTTGATCGATATTCTTTACCGCTAGGTGCCCCAGTGTTTTTGTCAACCACTCGGCCCTCGAGCACACAAACACTGCAACGCTTAGTGATGGCGCAAGACACAGGCACAGCTATTGTGGGGGCAGTGCGGGCTGATTATTATTGGGGTAGTGGTGAGGCAGCAGGAGAGCTCGCCGGACGGATGAAACAAGCAGGCCGAGCCTGGCTATTGTTGCCGCGCTAAGCCAAAAACCGTTGCGCAAGCTTAACCCAATAACTGACTCCAATAGGAATCAGGGCATCGTTAAAATCATAAGAAGGGTTATGTAAGTGGCACGGTCCCATGCCATGCCCAAGCGCACGGTGATCACCGTCGCCATTACCAAGAAACACATAGCAGCCGGGTTTTTCTAAGACCATAAAAGCAAAATCTTCCGCACCCATGGTCGGATCAATTTGTGCATCGACATGCCCCGCCCCAACTAAATCGGTGATAACACTGACGGCAAAATCCACTTCTTCTTGATGATTAATAAGTGGTGGATAGCTACGGATAAATTCAATTTCGGCAGTGCAATCGAAGGCGCCCGCAACACCATGGGTAATTTCACGCAGCCGGGTTTCAATTAGATCAAGTACTTCTAGGGTGAAGGTGCGAACCGTGCCACCAATAAAAGCGCTATCAGGAATGACATTGCTGGTTTCGCCCGCATGAAATTGGGTGATCGATAAAACCGCAGCGTCTACTGGTCGTTTATTACGCGTAATAATACTTTGTAGGGCTTGCACCACGTTCACGCCCGCAATGACTGGATCGGCACTATTGTGTGGCAAAGCAGCGTGCCCTCCCCGACCTTTAACGGTAATTTGAAAGGCATTACTCGATGCCATCATCGGTCCCGCCGTGACACCAAAATCACCAACCGGAATACCAGGCCAGTTATGCAAACCAAAAACGGCATCACAAGGAAATTGTTTAAAGAGACCATCTTTAATCATTTCACGAGCACCACCACCACCTTCTTCAGCGGGTTGAAAAATAAAAATCACGCTGCCTTTAAAGTCGCGATGATTCGATAAATATTGAGCTGCTCCCAAAAGCATCGCGGTATGACCATCATGGCCACAAGCATGCATCTTGCCCACGTGGCGAGAGGCATGGGCAAACGTGTTGTGTTCTTGAAGTGGTAAGGCATCCATATCGGCACGTAGACCAATCATTTTTCCAGGCCCAAGCTCACCATCTAAGCGGCCCACCACGCCAGTTTTGCCCATGCCGCGAACAAGCGGAATTCCCCAGCTTGATAGAGCCTCAGCCACTAAATCAGCAGTGAGCTTTTCTTCAAAACGGAGTTCAGGGTAGGCATGAATATTACGGCGAATGACCTGAATTTCAGCGGCGGAAGCAAGTATTTCGGGAAGTAGTTGCATAGTTTCATCTTAGCTGAAAGTGCAGGATGATGCTCTTTTCGGCTCAATTTTTGACAAAATTAGGGTAGTTTGAGGGATTTTTTAGCAAACTCTAAGGCGGATAAGGAATAAGGGGTATTCCCGCTTTTTTGCAGTTCAGGGGGTAAGTAGTCAATTACACCCAACAGAGGAGCGGAAATTCGCTCTTGTAAGCTTCTAAGGTTTTCTGCGAGTAGGGGCATCTGTGGATGTAAGCCATTAGCAACCCAGCCTGCCAGCTTAAGACCGCGCTGCTCAATTGCCGCTACAGTGAGTAAAGCGTGGTTAAGACAGCCAAGCCGCATGCCCACCACCAGGATGACGGGTATTTCTAGTAGCTCAACAAGATCGGCCAAATTCATTTCAGCATTCAATGGCACTAAAAAACCACCGGCACCCTCAACGATTACCGCGTCAACTTGTCGGCTTAACTGTTGATAGGCGGCGAGCATCACATTGCACTTCAGTTCAATACCGATTTGTGCCGCAGCCAAATGCGGGGCAACCGCTTGCTCAAGTTGATATGCACATAGCTGCGTGGCGGGAAGCCCGAGACCCGAGGCGAGCATGAGTGTTTCTAGATCTTCATTGATCAATTGATGATTGGCATTACGTTGCATTCCAGCTACTACGGGTTTAAAACCCGCGACGCGTGCAAAATGTTCTCGCAAGAGCAAAATCAACGCACCAGCAACGAGTGTTTTACCTATCTCTGTATCGGTTCCAGTAACAAAGTAATGACGATTCATATTATTGAGTATTGCTTGCCAGTATTGTTAATTCAATTTGCTTGAGGGTGTCGATCAATTCGCGCACTTCTGCAATGGTGTGACTTGCTGAAAATGTGACGCGCAGCCGCGCACTACCAGACGGCACGGTTGGCGGCCTTATTGCAGGAATCCAATAACCAGCCTCAGTTAAGCGCTGTGCCACTGCCAAGGCCGTTTTATTTTCACCCAAAATAATCGGCTGAATGGCGGTCGTTGAAGTCATTTTTTGCCAGCTCGAAAATACCATTTCTGCTTGCCACGTTGCAATTATTTGCCCTAGTTGTTGACGGCGCTGTTTACCTTCAGCAGACGTAATCAGCTGCAGACTACATAGCAATGCATGCGCGATCGCTGGTGGTGTAGCCGTGCTATAAATATAGGGTCGGGCTTTTTGCAAAATAAATTCAACTAAGGTCGCTTCGCCACAAATGAAGGCGCCACTAATGCCGGCGGCTTTACCGAGGGTGCCAATATAAATAAGTCGTTCTGAATGGAGTTGCAGCGCTTCTAAAATACCGCAGCCGTTTTCGCCTAATACACCAAAGCCATGAGCATCATCGACAATCAGTAGTGCGTCATGACGTTCAGCTAAGGCAAGTAACTCAGTGAGTGGAGCTAAGTCGCCATCCATGCTAAAGACCCCGTCGGTCACGATCAGTTTGAGTGCAGCAGTATCGCGTGCTAACTTGTGCTCTAGGTCGAGTAGATCATGATGATCAAAAATCACGGTATTGGCTTTGCTTTGGGCTGCCGCTAAACGCACCCCATCAATGAGCGAAGCGTGATTAAGCTTGCCAGAATAAATTGTCGTTGCGCTACTCGTAGAGTCATTTTCTAAGCTAGCTAAAGCAGTAATAGCACTCAGGTTGGCTAGGTACCCAGTGCAAAAAAACAAGGCACGGGCGTGAGGAATAAAAGGCGCTTGCAGACTTGCTAAGGCACCCTCTAAATTTGCATGAGCCATGCTGTGACCACTAATTAAATGAGAAGCGCCACTACCGGCGCCATATTTTTTGGCGCCCGCTGCTAAGGCAGCGATTAAGTCAGGATGGTTGGCGAGCCCTAAATAATCGTTACTGCAAAATGCCTTCAGCGGCCGCCCATCTACTGTGGGATGGGGGGTGCATGGCGAGCTTGTAGTACGCAAGCTGCGCTTGAGGAGGTTTTGATCAAGCTCTGCGAGGCGTGCTTGGGCTTTTATTAGGGCATGCATATTAGCGCGGTCGACCCGTAGCAAGGGTTTTATCAACAGCGGTACGAATTCTACTGGACATCAACTGGGTTTCTTCGGCGCTGAGTATATAAGGAGGCATTACATAAACGGTATTACCTATTGGTCGCACTAATACACCAGCTTCTAAGCCATGTTGAAACAGTTGCGGGGCAAAGTGGGGGGTTATTGCAGCAGAATGCTGCGCTGTATTTTTGACATCAAAAGCCAAGATCATGCCTTGTTGACGAAAGTGTTCAATTCGCTCATCTGTTTTGGCCCAAGCAAAAGCCTGATTTAACTCTTGCGCCCGTCCAAGGTTTTTTTCCAACACCTGCTCACTAGAAAAAATAGCCAAACTAGCTAAGGCTGCAGCACAAGCCAGTGGATTACCGGTATACGAGTGGGAGTGTAAAAAACCCTCACGCAGATCAGCATGATAAAAAGCGTAATAAATGGAATCAGTTGTTAGTGAAATTGAAAGAGGTAAGTAGCCGCCACTAATGCCTTTCGAGAGAGTTAAAAAATCAGGCCAAATGCCGGCGTGCTCACAGGCAAAAAAAAGGCCAGTACGACCACATCCAACGGCAATTTCGTCGGCAATCAAATGAATTGAGTAGCGATCGCAGAGCTGCCGTATTTGCTGCAAATAACTGGGCGAATGCATGGCCATTTGCCCCGCACATTGCACGAGTGGTTCGACAATAAAGGCAGCAATATGCTCATGTTCGCGAGCAAATAATTGTGCCACGTCCGCAACTGCACGCTGGGTAAACTCAGCAGCGGTTTCGTCTGGTAGCGCTTGGCGTAAGTCGGGCGACATCACGGTATGTACGGTTTGCAATAAGTCGCCGTAGGCTTGTCTAAAAATAGCGACATCAGTTACAGCCAACGCCCCTAAGGTTTCACCATGATAGCCATTAGCTAAACAAACAAATTGGTTTTTTTTGGCTTGTCCAGTCTTGCGCCAAAAATGGTGGCTCATTTTGAGGGCAATTTCGACCGCGGAGGCGCCATCCGAAGCATAAAAAGCATGACCTAAATTTCCCTGGGTTAAGGCGCTGAGTTTTTCTGATAATTCCACCACGGGTGGGTGGGTAAACCCCGCCAACATCACATGCTCAATTTTTTCTAATTGCGCATGAATTGCTTGGTTTATTTTGGGATTCGCATGGCCGAAAAGATTCGTCCACCAAGAGCTAATCGCATCTAAAATGGCGTGGTCATTTGCAGTGAAAAGCCAGGGCCCTTTGCCATGAGTAATGGCTACCAGAGGAAATAATTCATGCTGCTTCATTTGCGTGCAAGGGTGCCAAACTGCCGCAAGACTTCGTTTTACCCAGGCCGCATTGCTAGAGATGTTTGTCATAAGGGATATTTGAACACTAGTTTTTCTTTTTTTGGCGATTGCTTGGAAAGCCTTGCCTTCATAGGCTCTATGGCATGATTCATATTCTTGATAAGCATTAGAATAGAAAATAAACCGTGATGAACCCAACCCAAACTAACACCAAGCCATTAGTCCAACTGCAGAGGAAAGCTGCTGCAGGTAATGAATTGGCAAACAACACCGTTGCGAAGCCAGAGGCCTGGAGCTTGACGGCAGTGGCAGCGCTCTTTAGCTTGCCCTTGAACCAGTTAATGTGGCGAGCGCAAGAAACCCACCGCGCTTATTTTCCCGATGGCGATATTGAGTTAGCCACTTTAGTTTCAATTAAGACCGGCGGTTGCCCAGAAGATTGTGGCTATTGCCCGCAAGCAGCCCGCTATCACACTGGGGTTGAGGCCACTAAACTAATGACACTGGAGGCAGTTTTAGCCGCCGCTCAAGCAGCCAAAGCAGCGGGCTCGAACCGCTTTTGTATGGGTGCGGCTTGGCGAGAGCCGAAAGATCGCGATATTGAAAAAGTCGTTGCGATGATTCGGGGGGTTAAGGCGATGGGCCTTGAGACTTGCGCTACGCTTGGCATGCTAGAGCCTGAGCAAGCGAAAACCTTAAGCGCTGCTGGGCTCGATTTTTATAACCATAACCTCGATACCAGCGAAGATTTTTATTCTGAGGTAATTCAAACTCGAGTCTATCAAGATCGCTTAGATACGATTGACCATGTTCGGGCTGCAGGCATGTCAGTCTGCTGTGGCGGCATTGTGGGCATGGGTGAGTCGCGCGCCCAACGAGTGGCTTTCTTGACGCGCTTAGCGAACTTAAACCCATACCCAGAATCTGTACCAATCAACCATTTGGTTCCGGTAATTGGTACGCCTTTAGAAGCGCAAAAGCCCTTAGATCCCCTCGAATTTGTGCGGACGATTGCCGTGGCTCGTATCACTATGCCCAGTGCCCGCGTGCGCTTATCGGCTGGACGTCAAGAGCTCGGCAGAGCCGTACAAGCAATGTGTTTTCAAGCAGGCGCAAACTCTATTTTTTATGGTGAGCAACTACTCACTACCAGTAACCCAGAAGCAGAATATGACCGTGCCTTATTAGCCGACTTAGGCTTAAAGGTAAAAGAAACGTATAAAGTCGAGGTTGAGATTTAAATGTTCAGCTTAGCTGATCGCTTCATTAGTGAATTTGATGTGGCTTTGCGTTCGGTTGCGGGCGGTGCGGTTGCGCAGCGCCCAAGCCCTAGTCAGGCGCACTTAAACGCAGTTGATTTACCGCAGTTAGGCCCAACAGAAAGCGCCCATGCAGCGGGTTTAATGCGTATTAATCATGTTGGCGAAGTGTGCGCTCAGGCGCTTTACCAGGCGCAAAAATTACTCGCTCGTGACCCGCAAATTGGTGCGATGCTAGCCCAAGCAGGTCAAGAAGAGTTAGATCATATGGCCTGGTGTGAAACACGTCTAATCGAATTGGGGTCACACACGAGTTACTTCAATCCGTTTTGGTACAGCGGGGCGTTTGTCATTGGGTTACTTGCAGGCTTAGCCGGAGATCAATGGAGCCTTGGTTTTGTAGCAGAAACTGAAAAACAAGTTGAGCACCACCTAGACCATCATTTAAATACTTTGCCAAGTCATGATGTGCGCTCACGTGCCATTGTTGATCAAATGCGACTTGATGAAATAGAGCATGGTCAAGCAGCCTGGACTGCAGGCGCTCAAACATTACCAGAGCCCATAAAAAAAGCCATGGGCTTAGTTTCTAAAATAATGACGACCATTGCCTACCGAATTTAAAAGCCAATTTAAATGAATACTGTATTTAAAAACAGTATATTAAGCGATTTTTAAGTATTATTAGCTTAAATAGCTAAGACATAATCTCAAGTGTATTTTCCAAGCCCTTGTTTATTTTAAATATTTTATTGTCGTTAATTTCTTAAAAGAATTCGCTAAGTGTTTGTAATCACTAGAGAATTTACTAAAAAAACCCCTTAAAAGACTTGACCCTAAGATTCCTATCCTCTAAAGTGGGAGGAAGTGTGAAAAAGTGGGGTAATTTGTGTTTCAAGGCGCTTCAGCTCTTAATTTAGATGCAAAAGGTCGCATGTCTGTGCCGGCTAAGCATCGTGACGCACTTTTATTGCAAGGTGATGGTCGCGTCACCTTAACAAAACACCCCGATGGTTGCTTATTGGTTTTTCCGCGCCCTGAATGGGAAGCTTTTCGTGCGCGAGTCGCGCAATTACCAATGGATGCGCATTGGTGGCGCCGGATTTTTTTAGGTAATGCCGCTGAAATAGAGCTTGATGGCTCAGGAAGAATTTTGATTAGTCCTGAATTGCGAGTTGCAGCAAGTATTGAACGCGAAGTCATTTTGCTGGGCATGGGTAGTCATTTGGAGTTATGGGATGCCCAGATTTACTCCAGTAAAGAGCAGGCCGCAATTGCCCAAGGCATGCCTGAGGCCCTTAAGCAATTTTCTTTTTAATGATCGGGCAACATGAACTATTCACATCGCCCAGTGTTGCTGGCCGAGGCGGTGACAGCATTGACAGGCGGCAAGTTGAGCAGCAATGCAGTGCTAATCGACGGCACATTTGGGCGCGGTGGTCATTCCCAAGCTTTACTCAACATCCTCAGTCCGCAAGCGCAACTATTGGCCTTCGACAAAGATTTAAGTGCGCTTGCCGCTGCCCAAACAATAACCGACTCTCGTTTCACCATTGTGCACAGCAGCTTTGCAGCGATAGCGCAATTTGCGAAACCAGCATCGGTCGATGGGGTATTACTCGATTTAGGAATCAGCTCGCCACAAGTCGAAGAGGCGGAGCGCGGTTTTTCATTTCGTCGCGATGGCCCGCTCGATATGCGGATGGATACTTCGCAGGGCATTACTGCGCTGCAATGGTTGGAACAAGCAAGTAGTGAGGAAATAACAGAAGTGATAAAGATTTATGGCGAAGAACGATATGCTCCAGCAATTGCCCGCGCAATTGTTGCTGAGCGCACCGCCGAAAAATTACCTCAAACAACTGTAGGCTTAGCGCAATTAATTGCCAAAGTAGTGCGTTCACGCGAGCCAGGACAAGATCCTGCAACCCGTACCTTTCAGGCTTTGCGTATTTTTATTAATCGTGAATTAGATGATTTGCAATTGGGACTACAGGCCGCATTAACAGTCTTAAAACCCGGAGGTCGTTTAGTCGTTATCAGCTTTCATTCCTTAGAAGATCGCATCGTTAAGCAATTTATGCGGGCGCATGCCACGGTAGAAATGCCGCGAAAGTTACCCGTACGTGCGAAAGATCTGCCACAGGCAGTGCTCAAACTTATTGCCCGTGTGCGCCCCAGCGCTAGCGAAATCACCGAAAATCCCCGCGCACGTTCAGCAGTGATGCGTGTGGCTGAAAAGCAGGGCACTGACGCATGAATCGCGCAACCCTTACCTTGCTCGCTTTACTTTTAATCTGTGCTTTGTCTTTGGTGGCGGCCCAGCAGAAAGCCCGTAAGTTATTTATCGCAATTGAACGTGCACAAATGGAAGAGCGTCGTTTAAATCAAGAAGCCCTACGCTTGGAATACGATCAACGGACGTTATCAAAATCAGCGCGCATTCAAGATAGCGCTCGTAATCAGTTGCGTATGCTACCGATTACACCAGATCGAACTTTGTATCTGAAGGATGCGCAGTGAAGCCACTCGGTTTTTCTACTTCGCCGAATTTGGTACTTCGGCTACCGATGTGGCGCTCACGTCTCATGCTGTTTTTATTATTTTTTGCTTTTATGATGTTGGTACTAAGGGCATTATGGATTCAGGGTCCAGGTAACGCCTTTTACGAAGCGAAAGCAATTAAAGGGACGCAACGGGAGCTTGAGCTTTCAGCTAGTCGCGGAAAAATATTAGACCGCAACGGACAGGTGATTGCAACGAGTTTAGAAGCAAAAGCAATTATTGCTTATAACGATGTCGTACCAGATAACCTTGCGCCAGAAAAAATTCGTCAATTAGCCCAGCTATTGCAAATTAGCGAGCTTGAGCTGCGTAAAAAATTACGCGATGAGCGTACCCAACTATTTTTAAAGCGGCAAGTTGAGCCCCAAGTTGCCCAAGCTATTAAGCAATTAGAAATACCGGGCATTGCTATAAACAACGTCTACCGCCGCTATTATCCCGAAGGCGAGGCAATGGCTCATGTCGTTGGCTTTACTAATGTTGAAGATCGCGGACAAGAAGGGATGGAGTTATCTCACCAGAACGAATTGGCTGGGCACGCGGGCAAACGTAAAGTCGTAGTCGATCGCTTGGGTCGCGTGGTTGAGGAAATGGCAATTTTGCAATTACCTCAAAATGGTAAAGATTTGCAGTTGTCGATTGATAGCAAAATTCAATACTTAGCCTACAACGCAGTAAAAAATGCGGTCGAACAACACCATGCAAAAGCTGGTGGGGCAGTAGTAATTGATGTTCAGACCGGTGAAATTTTAGCTTTAGCTAATTGGCCAAGTTACAACCCCAATGATCGCAGCCACTTAAGTGGCGAGCAGTTAAGAAATCGGGTGCTTACCGATACCTTTGAGCCTGGCTCAACCATGAAACCATTTACCATTTCGGCGGCTCTAGAAAAAGGTATCGTGCAGCCAAGCACTTCAATGGCTATTGGTGCGAAGTTTTTAGTTGGACCCAAGCCCATTACTGATACGCATCCTTACGGTATCTTAACGGTTTCACAAATTATCCAAAAATCGAGCAATATTGGCACGGCTAAAATTGCTTTACAGATGCCGCCTAAAGATATGTGGGACTTATATACCGCAGTGGGCTTTGGGCAGGCGCCGAAAATTGGCTTTCCAGGTGCAGTGAGTGGTACTTTGCATCCTTATCAAAAATGGGTACCAACGGATCAAGCGCGCATTGCTTTTGGTTATGGAATATCCACGTCATTATTTCAAATTGCTCGCGCGTATTCTGTTTTTGCCCGTGACGGCGAGCTCATTCCCTTAACAATTGAGCGTAGCCCCGGAACGAAATCAGGCCCCCGCGTCATGTCGGCTAAGACTGCAATTGAAATGCGCGATATGTTGGAATTAGTTACCGAGCCGGGAGGTACAGCAACTAAAGCACGTGCTGAGGGATATCGGGTCGGTGGTAAGACAGGTACATCACATAAGTTTTCTGGTAAGGGCTATTCGGCGAATCAATATCGTGCTTATTTTGCCGGCCTTGCTCCCTTAAGCGCTCCCCGCATTGTCGTTGCCGTGATGATTGACGAGCCCACTGGTGGTAGTCATTATGGTGGCGATGTTGCTGCGCCAGTGTTTTCAGCCATCGTTGGGGAGACACTAAGAACCTTACACGTTGTACCCGACACCACAGTAAAACAAATGGCTTTAAAGAATTTTGATCCAGTCGATCAGGTAGCGCCAAACATCAACGCACAAAAAGTGGTACTGAAGCGATGAGGGTGACTGAATTGATTAAGCCAAAAGACCTCATCCAAACTTTGCACAGTTTAGTGAAAGCGGATGCACAGATCACCTTAGATACACGGCAATTACGCCAAGGCGATATTTTTTTGGCTTATGCCGTTGGTCATGGGAAAGACTTAAACGATAACCGTCAATATATTGATCAAGCTATTGCGCTAGGTGCAGGTGCAGTCCTCTTTGATCAGCAAGCAAGTGAGCAAAACAAAGGCCTTAAACCATTTACTTTTCGCGAACGCTTAGACTGTATAGAGGTACCGCAGCTCAGCAGTCGCGCTGGACCCCTCTGTTCTGAATGGTATGGATTTCCAAGTCGCCATATGAATGTAATTGGGGTCACAGGCACCAATGGCAAAACCACAGTTACTCAATGGTTGGCAAACGCCTTAGATTCAGCAAAAAATCTTGCCGGCGAACGCGCAGCACTAATCGGTACCTTGGGCGTTGGTTTTCCTGGGGCCTTAGATAAAACTGGCTACACCACCCCCGATGCACCGCGTTTGCAAACCGAATTAGCGCGATTACGTGATCGGGGCGCGCAGTTTGTCGCTATGGAGGTTTCATCACATGCCCTTGAGCAGCAGCGAGTTGCTGGTGTGGAATTGACTGCAGCCATTTTTACTAATTTAAGTCATGATCATTTGGACTATCACGGCAGCATGGCTGAATATGCGGCAGCAAAAGCAACTTTATTTCAGCAAGCGGGTTTACAGTTGGCAATTATTAATTTAGACGATGTCTTTGGTCGCGAGCTAGCCATCCAACTACTCACCAAAGAGAGCAGCAAAGATAATCTTGCAGTGTGGGGCTATGGCTTAAGCGCAAAGGCATTTGCTGGCTTTGAAAAATGGCATAGCCGCTTAAAACGTGTCTATGCCCAGAACACTCAGCTACAACAAGCAGCTTATACCACCGAGTTTGTTAGCGAAGCTGAGCAACCAGAAGAAATTTCAGCAGCCATCATCGGTGAATTCAATCTTAGTAACTATCTCGCTGTTTGGACTACATTACGGGCTTTGGGTTTTTCTGCTGCCGAAGCTACTTCGCGCTTAAGCCGAGTGCAGCCAGTGCCAGGCCGCATGGAATTGATGTCACCCTCTAAATCACGTCAAGCAAAAGGGCCTTTAGTCGTTGTCGACTATGCCCATACGCCTGATGCACTAAATAAAGTCTTGCAAGCATTACGCCCCATAGCAGTTCAGCGAGGTGGTGAAGTGTGGTGTGTGTTTGGCTGTGGCGGAGACCGTGATGAAGGTAAACGGCCGCAAATGGGGCAGGTAGCCTTTGCGGGTGCCGATCACATCGTTGTCACGAGTGATAATCCGCGTTCAGAAGATCCAGAAAAAATTATTGCCATGATTTTGGCGGGGATGCCCTCTACTACCACGATGTTGGGATCATCCATACTCAGTATTACTGATCGTGCAGCCGCAATACTAGCTGCTGTGCGTAATGCGCAAATGAATGATGTCATTCTAGTGGCGGGTAAAGGCCATGAATCAAGCCAAGAAATTCGTGGTAAGCGGGTTGAGTTTTCCGATCAAACTCATGTTCAGCTAGCTCTAGGAGATAGAGCTTGAGTGCAGTAATGACAAATTTAGCGGCAATTCATGCCATGTTGCCACGCAGCCGCTTATTAAATATTTCGCCGGCAGCGGCCCAAGAATTAGCAATTCGATCGATTGGCAGCGATAGCCGTCAAATTTCAAAAGGTGAATTATTTGTGGCCTTGAGTGGGGAGCGATTTAATGCACATCAATTTTTAGACGAAGTACACCAGGCTGGCGCAAGTGCAGCGTTAATTAGTGAAAGCGAAAAATGTCCTGCTGATTTTCCGGCAGTTTGTGTTAGCAATACTCGCTCTAGTTTAGGTGAGCTAGCGCAAGCATGGCGAAGCCAATATGATTTACCGTTAGCAATTGTGACTGGTAGTAATGGCAAAACCACAGTTAAAGAAATGATTGCAGCAATTTTCAAGGTGGCAGTAGGCGACGCTAAAGCATTAGCAACTCAGGGTAATTTTAATAATGATATTGGCTTACCATTAACCCTGTTACGCTTACGTCCCGCACACACTTTAGCCGTAATCGAGTTGGGCATGAATCATCCAGGCGAAACCGCGCAATTAGCTACGCTTGCGCAAGCCACAATTGCCATTATTAATAATGCACAGCGCGAGCACCAAGAATTTATGGGCAGCGTTAACGCAGTGGCTGAAGAGCACGCAGCAGTACTCGCAGCTTTACCTGCGAACGGTACTGCAGTTTTCCCCGCAGACTCGGAATTTACCCCGCAGTGGCGCCGCGCTGCTCATACTTGTAACATCATTGATTTTGCGTTACAAGGAAATACGCCAGTTGCTGCTGCAGTAATGGGGCGGCTTTTAGAGCATGGCGCATTGGCCATACATACTGCCCAAGGGGAAATTGAGGTGCGCTTAGCTACCTTAGGCCACCATCAGCTATGTAATGCGCTCGCCGCAACTGCGGTTGGTTTAGCTGCCGGAGTTGATTTACAACAGATTCAACGTGGACTAGAAAATTTCACGCCCGTAGCCGGTCGCATGGCAGGTAAATGGCTGAGCCCTACACGCTTGTTAATAGATGATAGCTACAATGCAAATCCCGATTCGGTAAGGGCAGCAATCGATATGCTGCAGCAGAGCGGTAAAGAGTCTTGGCTAGTATTGGGCGATATGGGTGAAGTGGGCACACAGGGCCCTGAGTTTCATCGCGAAGTGGGCGCTTATGCTGCCGCTTGTGGAGTGAGTCGTTTATTTGCAATTGGCGAGCAAAGTGCCTATGCCGTTAGTAGTTTTAATGCACTAGAAGCCCATGCCAAACATTTTGTAAACATGGAAGATCTTTGCAATACCTTAAATCAACAACTGGCTTTACGTGATGAAAGAGCTGACTTACAAATATTGGTTAAGGGTTCTCGATTTATGCGCATGGAACGGGTCGTGCAAGCCTTGTTACAGGAGGCTAAAGCATGCTCCTAATGTTGGCCCAATGGTTACAAGACGATTTTGGCTCTTTCCGCGTTTTTAATTACATTACTTTTAGGGCGGTGCTCGCGACCTTAACTGCCCTATTAATTGGCTTAGTGTGTGGACCTTGGGTAATTCGCAAACTCAGCGCCTTAAAAATGGGTCAAGCAGTGCGTAATGATGGACCGCAATCCCATTTAGCAAAATCTGGTACGCCTACGATGGGCGGAGTACTAATTTTACTGGGCATTTTTATTTCCTGTATGTTGTGGGCCGATTTAAGCAATCGCTTTATTTGGATTGTGCTGCTCGTCACTTTTGGATTTGGTCTGATTGGCTGGATTGATGATTATCGGAAGGTAACCAGGCAAGATCCTAAAGGCATGTCATCGCGCGAGAAATTTTTTTGGCAAACATGCATCGGCCTATTTGCGGCACTCTATTTAGCTTTTTCAGTTTCAGAGGTGAATAACCTAAAGGTACTTCAGCTATTTTTAGATTGGATTAAAAGTGGCTTTACTTTAGATCTACCGGCTAAGTCCAATTTATATTTACCTTTTATGAAAGAGGTGAGCTATCCACTGGGCGTTTTTGGCTTCATTATTTTAAGTTTTCTCGTCATTGTGGGTAGTAGTAATGCGGTGAATTTAACCGATGGTTTAGACGGACTGGTGATCATGCCAGTCATTTTGGTGGGGGCGGCATTAGGCGCTTTTGCCTATGTCATGGGCAATGCTATTTACGCTAAATATTTACTCTTTCCATACATTCCTGGTGCTGGCGAATTACTCATTTTTTGCGGCGCGATGGGGGGTGCAGGCTTAGCTTTTCTTTGGTACAACACCCACCCAGCCCAAGTATTTATGGGCGATGTCGGGGCGTTAGCTTTGGGTGGCGCGCTGGGCACAATCGCCGTCATTGTGCGCCAAGAGATCGTTTTATTTGTCATGGGCGGAATTTTTGTCGCGGAAACGTGTTCAGTCATGTTGCAAGTTGCCTGGTTTAAGTACACCAAGAAAAAATATGGCCAAGGTCGACGAATTTTTAAGATGGCTCCCCTACATCACCATTTTGAATTAAGTGGTTGGCGTGAAACCCAAGTGGTAGTGCGCTTTTGGATTATTACGATTTTATTAGTTTTAGTCGGATTATCGAGTTTGAAGTTAAGGTGAAAAACAGGAAATGATGCAAGGATTAAATCAAGCTTTTTTAAATATCAAGACTGAACAAGGTTCAGTTGTGCCGAATCATTTTTTAGTACTTGGTCTGGGTGAGTCTGGTTTAGCAATGGCCAAGTGGTGTTTGCAGCATGGCGCCACGGTAGATTTAGCTGATACACGCGCTCCTGCTTTGCTATCAAATCAACAGCAAGCTGCCCTTGAGGAATTAAAAACACAAGGCTTAGGTCAGTTATATTTGGGTAATTGGACAGCAGGTGAGCTAGAACAGCAAATAGCAGTGATGTGCGCTGGAGTGTCTGTGATTGGTATCAGTCCAGGCTTATCACCTTTACAAGAGCCATTAAAAACCATCTTGAGTTACGCGCATAGTCATGCGCTAGTAGTATGGAGTGAGATTGAATTTTTTGCGCGTGCCTTAACTGCGCTGCAGCTGGAGTTTGGTTATCAACCTACGGTACTAGCAATTACGGGTACGAATGGAAAAACTACAAGCACAGCTTTAACTCAGCAAATTTGTGAGCGCGCAGGAAAAAAAGTAGCGATGGCTGGCAACATTAGTCCAGCAGCCTTAAGCAAGTTAAGTGCTTGTCTTGATGAGGCCAATACCCTACTGGATTTGCCCGAAATTTGGGTTCTTGAGTTATCCAGCTTTCAGTTGCAATATACCGAGAGTTTGAATGCCACTGCAGTAGCAATTCTCAATATTACCCAAGACCATTTGGATTGGCATGGTGATATGCAGGCCTATGTTCAGGCCAAGGCAAAAATCATTGGCACCAATAGTATTTGTATTTTAAATCGCGATGATCCTTTGGTATCAAACCTTCGATTGCCAAAAGAACAAACTCGGCAGAGTGTGATTACATTTGGTGTGGGTTGCCCAACTGAACCTGGAGCGTTTGGTATTGAACATGATTTGCGCGCAGGCGGGATCGATTGGTTAGTGTGGGCTGAAATCGATGAAGAGCCAGAGAGTACGCCGAAACGACGTCGTAAAGTCAGCGGCGTTGAACAGACAGAGTTACGATTAAAGCGCTTAATTCCAGCGGATGCGCTCCGCATTCGCGGTCGCCATAATGCGCTCAATGCCTTAGCTGCGCTCGCCTTAGCACGCTGTGCTGGGCTACCGATGAATATCTTGTTGCATGGCTTACGTGAATATCGGGGTGAGCCGCATCGGGTTCAAAGTGTGGCTGTAATTGAGGGTGTTGAATATGTTGATGATAGTAAGGGCACGAATGTTGGTGCAACGGTAGCTGCACTCAATGGCCTTGGCGCAACTACAGCAAGTAAACAGATTTGGCTGATTGCTGGTGGCGACGGCAAAGGGCAAGACTTTAGTCCATTGCGTGAACCGATTTTACGGTTTGTAAAGGGTTTAATTCTGATCGGTAAAGATGCGCCTCTCATCCGTGCTGTACTTGAAGATAGCTTTGCGAGCAATGACATCGACTGTGTGCAGGTCGATTCATTAAGTGCGGCGACCCAATTGGCTGCTCAACGCGCCCAATTAGGCGATATTGTCTTGCTCTCGCCAGCGTGTGCAAGCTTCGATCAATTTCGCGACTATCGACATCGAGCAGAGGTTTTTGCGTCTGCAGTCACTGAGCTAGAAATGCAATTTAATTCGACCAATCAACCCGTTGGGGCTGCAGTATGAGCGTCAAAGAAAAATTATCCTTAGCCCAGCGCTTAACTCTGATGCGGTTTTGGAATTTTTCACGCGGCGGCATTAATCAATTTCATAGCGGACTAAAAGATGCTGTCTCGGGGGTTGAGCAAACTCGCTCGCGCATGATGGAGTACGACCAGTTATTAGTTTGGGCGGTTTTGTCATTAACATTAATTGGCTTGGTGATGGTGTATTCCGCTTCAATTACATTAGCCGATAGCCCTAAATACGCAAATTACAGCAGTAATTTTTTCTTATTTAGACACTTAATTTCTTTATCTATTGCCTTTGCAGTAGGCGCTTGGGTCTTTAGGGTACCCGTGAAGACTTGGGATCGGTTGGCCCCAAGCATTTTTATTTTTACTGTAGTGCTCTTAATCGCGGTATTAATTCCAGGTATTGGCAAAGGGGTCAATGGCGCAAGACGCTGGATTCCCCTAGGTCTCATGAATTTTCAGCCCTCTGAGTTAATGAAATTTGCCGTACTCATTTTTGCTGCTAGTTACACCGTCCGGCGCCAAGAATATTTACATTCATTTGTTAAGGGATTAGTGCCCATGGGTTTAGCGGTCGCGATGGTGGGCACCCTTTTGATGTGGGAACCCGATATGGGCGCTTTTGTAGTGGTCGCCCTAATCGCTTTTGGGATTTTATTTTTAGGTGGTATTAACGCTAAATTATTTGGCGGACTGATCACGATTGGTATTTTAAGCGCGGCCATCATTATTGTTTTATCCCCATTTCGGCGCGGCAGAATCATGGCTTTTTTAGATCCATGGCAAGTTGAAAATGCCGCAAATAAGGGATACCAATTAACCCATTCATTGATGGCATTTGGGCGCGGTGAATGGTTTGGAATTGGCTTGGGGGGTAGTGTTGAAAAATTAAATTACTTACCAGAAGCGCACACGGATTTTATTTTGGCAGTGATCGGCGAAGAATTGGGTTTTGTTGGTGTGCTGGTCATCATTTTCTTGTTCTACTGGATCGTGCGCCGCGCATTTTTAATTGGCCGCACCGCCTTACAACTCGATCGGAGTTTTGCCGGCTTAGCTGCTAAAGGTGTTGGCATTTGGATTGGCTGGCAGGCCTTTATCAATATGGGTGTGAATTTGGGTCTATTACCGACCAAGGGACTTACATTGCCTTTAATTAGTTATGGCGGCTCGGGTATTTTGATGAATGTGGTGGCGTTTGCCTTATTACTCAAAATTGATTATGAAAATCGAATCTTAATGCGCGGGGGAAAGCTGTGACAAAACCTTCCATCTTGGTCATGGCAGGGGGTACGGGAGGCCATATTTTTCCAGGTCTTGCAGTGGCAGAGCTATTGCGCAGTCGGGGCTGGCAAGTAGCTTGGTTAGGTCATGCCAAAGGCATGGAACAAGGCTTGGTAACTGCTCGCGGCTTTAGTTTTGAGGCAGTGCAATTTGGAGGTTTACGCGGCAAAGGGTGGTTAACAAAATTACTATTACCCTTTAATTTATTACGTGCTTGTGCGCAAAGTTGGCGCATTATTGCGCGTCTAAAGCCCAGCGTGATATTAGGAATGGGTGGTTACATCAGCTTTCCTGGCGGCTTAATGAGTTTCTTATTGCAAAGACCATTAATTATTCATGAATCTAACGCCATAGCTGGAAGTGCCAATCGCCTCTTAGGGCATGTTGCAAATAAAGTATTAACCGGCTTTCCTCATACGCTTGCAAAAGGGGAGTGGGTCGGAAATCCGATTCGTGCCGAGTTTAACGAAATAGCTGAACCTAAACTACGTTACGGCCAGCGGCAAGGCTCGCTGAATGTTTTGGTTGTAGGCGGAAGTTTAGGTGCTCAAGCATTAAATAAAGTGTTGCCTGCAGCTTTGGCTTTAATACCTTTTGCACAGCGTCCAAAAGTGATTCATCAGTCGGGCGAAAAGCATTACAGTGAACTTAATTTACGTTATGAGGAGCATGGCGTAGCGGCTGAAGTATTGCCTTTTATTGCCAATATGGCAAACGCATATGCCCAAGCCGATGTAGTAATTTGTCGGGCTGGTGCAATGACTGTTTCAGAGTTAGCCGCGGTTGGAGTGGCGGCTTGTTTAGTGCCCTTCCCCGCTGCTATAGATGACCATCAAACAGCTAATGCACAATTTTTAGCGACTGCAGCTGCGGCAATTTTATGGCCTCAAACCCAATTTAATGCACCTGATTTAGCACGCCAAATTCAAGCTTGGACACGCCCAGAATTACAAGCAATGGCTGAACGTTCTTATGCGCTTGCTAAACCCAATGCAACTGAACAGCTTGCTACGATCTGTAAGGCAGTAGCGGGGGTGCCAGCTTGAAACATATTGTGCAACAAATACACTTTGTTGGCATTGGTGGAGCCGGTATGAGCGGCATTGCTGAAGTACTATTGAACTTAGGCTATCAAGTTTCGGGCTCAGATTTGGCTGCAGGAGCAGTCACTAAGCGCCTTGCAGAACTAGGTGCGGTAATTCATCTAGGTCATGCAGCTGAAAATATCGGCACGGCAGAAGCGGTCGTTATTTCAACCGCGGTGGCTGGCAATAATCCCGAAGTGTTAGCAGCGCGTGCAGCAAAAATTCCCGTCATTCAACGAGCGGTGATGTTGGGTGAATTAATGCGCTTAAAACAAGGCATTGCAATTGCGGGCACGCATGGCAAAACTACTACCACTAGTTTAGTAGCCTCTGTACTAGCAGAGGGCGGGCTTGATCCGACTTTTGTGATTGGGGGAAAGCTGAATTCAGCCGGCGCTAATGCACGTTTGGGGCAAGGCGACTTTATTGTGGTTGAGGCAGACGAGTCAGATGCTTCTTTCTTGCAATTATTTCCAGCTATGGAAGTGATTACAAATATCGATGCTGATCACATGGACACGTATAAGCATGATATGGCGCGATTAAAACAGGCCTTCGTGCAATTTACGCAGCGCATGCCATTTTATGGTGTGGCCGTTTTATGCGTCGATGAC
Organism: Polynucleobacter sp. IMCC30063; assembly: GCF_021395235.1. Classification (NCBI taxonomy): domain Bacteria; kingdom Pseudomonadati; phylum Pseudomonadota; class Betaproteobacteria; order Burkholderiales; family Burkholderiaceae; genus Polynucleobacter; species Polynucleobacter sp. IMCC30063. The sequence goes on from NZ_JAJVCQ010000001.1 coordinate 411,896, forward strand.
CTTAATGTGCGCGACATTATTCCGTTTGTATCACAGCCCGTCTTACGCTACGGCATTGCGGCCGATGCCGATATTCGCGCGAGTGAAATTAAAGCTGATGGTACGGTAATGCATTTTAGGGTTGAGCGGCGGACAGTTAGGCGTCATGGCGTAAAGCCAGGACCCTTGCAAATTACGCTGAATTTACCCGGCTTGCATAATGTGCGCAATGCCTTGGCGGCGATTGCCATTGCCACCGAATTAGGTGTCAGCGACCAGGCAATACAAGTCGCGTTAGCGCAATTTAGTGGTGTTGGTCGGCGGTTCCAGCGTTACGGTGAAATTCCTTTAGATGCGGGGGGTAGCTACACATTAATTGATGACTATGGTCATCACCCAGTAGAAATGGCGGCCACACTAGAAGCCGCTCGAGGCGCTTTTCCGGGCCGCCGTTTGGTGCTGGCATTTCAGCCTCACCGATATACTCGCACGCGCGATTGCTTTGGCGATTTTGTGGCAGTTTTGCGTAGTTTTGATGCGCTGGTGTTAACGGAAATTTATCCCGCGGGCGAAGCGCGAATAGCGGGTGCTGATGGTAAAAGCTTGCTGCTGGCAACGATTGCTAAAGAGCGTTTAGATAATAAAAATGGCTTAAGCCAAAACGCAGCAGTATTTGTTTCCCAGGTTGCTGAAATACCAACAGTTTTAAAAACAGTCCTGCGCGCCAATGATGTCTTGATCACGATGGGGGCAGGATCAATTGCCAGCTTACCGCACTTGTTAAGTGAGGCGCACCATGGCTAATTCAATCTTAGCCAAGAGCACATGGGGTGAGCGGGTAGCACGCGATCTCAGTACTTTGAACCCTCAGTCATTAGGTAAGGTGGGTGTTTTATTAGGCGGTCGTTCAGGCGAGCGAGAAATTTCCTTGCTATCTGGCAATGGAGTTTTAGAGGCCTTACGCGCAAAAGGGGTTGATGCACATGCATTTGACACCGGCCTACGTAAGCTCACTGAAATAGCTACGGCCCATTTTGATCGCGTCTTTATTGCTTTACATGGCCGCTTTGGGGAAGATGGCACCATTCAAGGCTTACTTGAACTACTCAATATTCCTTATACAGGTAGTGGCGTGCTAGCTTCTGCGTTAGCGATCGATAAAATTGCTACAAAGCGTATTTGGATGAGTAGTGGTTTAGCTACGCCACAATTTGAACTGCTTAGCGCAAGCAGCGATTGGTCTGCGGTCGTGCAAAACCTAGGGCTCCCACTCATCGTTAAACCTGCGCATGAAGGATCTTCTTTAGGCTTGACCAAAGTGCAAGCGCTTGAGCAATTACCAGATGCATATGCTCTAGCGCTTAGCTTAGATAAAAAAGTCATGGCCGAATCTTGCATTATTGGTCCTGAGCTTACCTGCCCACTTGTAGGTGAAGGTGAAACTGCCGAAGCCTTACCAGTAATTCAGATTATTCCACCCAATGCTAATTACGATTTCCATCACAAATACTTCTCTAATGAAACCCAATATTTATGCCCTACAGAACTCGATGAAAAACTAAATCAAGCCGTACAAAGATTAGCCCTCGATGCGTATCGCGTATTAGGATGCAAAACTTGGGGGCGGGCTGACATCATGATTGATGAGAGCACTAGACAGCCGTATTTACTTGAGATGAATACTTCGCCTGGCATGACTTCGCATTCACTTGTGCCAATGGCAGCAAAAGCAGCTGGCGTTTCATATAGCGATTTAGTGCTCTGGATTTTAAGTCAATCATGAGTCAATTTTTATCTCGTTTAACTGGTATTACAAGCTTTGTGATGGCGCCGTTATGGAACAATGCCCAGCGCATGCAGTACCTAACTAAATGGCTTATCCGTAGCTTTGTCGTGCTGATGGTGATAGGTTTATTGGTGTGGTTAAGTCAGCGCCCGATATTCACTCTGCAACAAATTCAAATTGAGCCCGTCGGTAGTCAAGCGTTAAAGCATATTAATTTACCGATTGTGAAAAATCAAATCTTAGAAAAAGTGCAAGGTAATTTTTTTAGTGTGCGGCTAGAGGATGTAAAGCGCTCCTTTGAGGAAATGCCTTGGGTACGCCGGGCTAGCGTGAGACGTTCTTGGCCTAATGGCTTGGTTATTGGCATTGAAGAGCAAATACCCCTTGGTACTTGGAATAGTACTGAAGGCCAAAAATTAATTAATGCGGCAGGCGAAGTATTTAATGGCAACGTAGCCGAGGTAGACGAGGGAGTAGTTTTGATCAGTTTTAGCGGGCCCGAAGGTAGCGGTAAAGAAGTAGTGCGTCTCTATCAAAAAGCCAATGACTGGTTTAAGCCTTGGGATGTCAAGGTAAGCACACTCAATCTGACTGAGCGATATGCCTGGAGTGTGAAGCTGACGAATGGTCTACGAGTGGAGTTTGGTCGCGACGAAGAGAATATGAGTCAACATTTAACTACTGAACGGGTTGCGCGGTTAATAAAATATTGGCCTCAGGTTCAAGCAAAGTGGCCAACCCAAATTGATGCCGTTGACTTGCGTTATGGCAACGGTTTCGCAGTGCATATGGCAGCAAATAATTCAAAAAGGATAAGCACTAAATGAGTAAGGACAATCGCGATCTGTTGGTCGGCCTAGATATTGGAACCTCGAAAGTGGTAGCTTTAGTGGCTGAACTAACACCCGACGGTAATTTTAATGTTGTTGGCGTGGGGCAAACCACTTCAAAAGGCTTAAAAAAAGGTGTCGTAGTCAATATTGAGGCAACGGTGCTATCAATTCAAAAGGCCCTAGAAGAAGCAGAAGTGATGGCTGATCGCCGCATTGTTCAAGTCTTTACAGGTATCGCGGGTAATCATATTGTGAGCTTTAATTCTAGTGGCATGGTCGCCATTCGCGATAAGGAGGTTGGCCCAAGTGATGTAGAGCGAGTTTTAGAGACCGCTAAAGCAATTAATATTCCCACCGATCAACAAATTTTACATATCTTAGTACAAGAATTCATCATTGATGGCCAAGAAGATGTGCGCGAACCCATTGGTATGAGTGGCTTGCGGCTAGAAGTTCAAGTGCATATAGTGACGGGCGCAGTTAGCGCAGCACAAAATATTGTGAAGTGTGTACGCCGTTGCGGGCTTGAGGTGAATGATTTAATTTTACAACCCTTGGCATCAAGCTTAGCTGTGTTGACCGAAGACGAGAAAGAATTGGGTGTGGCTTTAATTGATATTGGTGGTGGTACTACTGATATTGCGATTTATTGTCAAGGTTCGATTCGACATACCGCAGTAATACCCATCGCCGGCGATCAAATTACGAATGATATTGCGATGGCCTTGCGGACACCCACTTTAGAGGCGGAAGATTTAAAAATTCAACATGGCATTGCGCGGCAAGAAATGGCAGACCCCAACATCATGATCGAGGTTGCAGGTGTAGGTGATCGTGAGCCAAGGCCCATGTCAAAACAAGCTTTGGCTGCAGTGATCGAGCCGCGGGTTGAAGAGTTATTTATCTTAGTGCGCGATGTGATGCGTGAATCGGGTTATGAAGAGTTGGTTGCGTCAGGCATTGTTTTGACAGGCGGATCGGCCTTAATGCCCGGCATGGTTGAGTTAGCCGAGCAAGTTTTTTTGCGCCCAGCACGTATTGGTGTGCCTGAATATCGCGGCCATTTACATGAAGTCTTACGCAGCCCACGTTTTTCAACCAGCATTGGTCTTTTGCTTGAGGGACAGGCCCAATTATTGCGAGGTCGGCGGATAGCCGATTCAGGAACCTTTGAAGGCGTTGTTTCGCGCCTCAAGGAATGGTTTACAGGAAATTTTTAGTTTTTTTCATCGTCGTCAATGTCACACTAAGGAGGATTTATGGAATTTGAAATGGTAGAACAAGAAGTAGCCGGGAAGACCATTATTAAAGTGGTTGGTATCGGAGGCGCTGGTGGCAATGCTATCCAGCATATGATTCGTCGCGGTGTCGACGGGGTCGAATTCATTTGCATGAATACCGATGCAGGTGCATTGCAGCGGTCAGAGGCAAAATTGAATTTGCAATTAGGCTCGAGTGGTTTAGGAGCCGGCGCGAAACCAGAGATTGGCGCAGCTTCAGCCGAAGAGGCACGAGCACGTATTGCCGACGCTTTACAAGGTGCGCATATGGTTTTCATCACTGCTGGAATGGGGGGAGGTACAGGCACGGGAGCAGCGCCGATTGTTGCGCAGGTAGCCAAAGAAATGGGCATTTTGACCGTTGGTGTCATCAGCAAACCATTTGATTTTGAGGGCGTAAAGCGCCTGAAGGTGGCGGAAGATGGGGCTTTTGAATTAGAACAATATGTCGATTCTTTGATTGTGGTTTTGAATGAGAAATTATTTGAAGTCATGGGCGAAGACGCTGAATTTGATAAAGCCTTTGCCTGTGCCGATGATGTTTTGCACAATGCCGTTTCCGGTATTGCGGAAATTATTAATGTGCAAGGTCTCATCAATGTCGACTTTGAAGATGTCAAAACTGTAATGGGTGAGCAAGGTAAAGCCATGATGGGCACTGCCACCGTCTCTGGCATGGATCGCGCGCGCTTAGCGGCAGAAGCGGCAGTTGCCTCTCCATTACTAGAAGGTGTCGATCTATCAGGTGCACGGGGTGTGCTCGTGAACATTACAGCGAGCCATTCTTTAAAATTATCTGAAACCCGCGAAGTCATGGCTGCGATTCGCGGCTATGCAGCAGATGATGCCACCGTCATTTTTGGTACTGTGTATGACGATAGCTTGGGTGATGCCTTACGGGTAACGGTGGTTGCAACTGGCCTAAATCATCCGCAAGCACGCGCTCATAATCAGCCTGAAGTCATTTGGCGCCAAGCAACGGGTACGCATGATGCCATGCCAGCGATCACCGATCTGAATAGTTTTGCCCCAACGAGCGCTTCTGCAGCCATGAGCAAGGTTGGTATGGAGGCATCAAGCACAAGTTTTGCTAGTCCAGACCTGAGTAATGCCAATTCACTTGGGAATCCTCATGCGTCTGGGGCTCTGGGGTCGACTGGTCGAGGCGTTGATTATGGTGAACTCGATCGACCCAGTGTTTTTCGTAATGCCCGCGCTGGCGGAACTGCACCTACCTTAGGGGCTGATAGCTCGCCACAGGCGAAAACAATGCTCGATAAAGGGACGGATTACTATGAAATTCCGGCTTTTTTACGTAAACAAGCCGATTAAGTAAATGGTCAATACAATAGGAAATTGAAAAGCACCAACGCGCAGCGCCTCCGGACGACGAATCCTTTGCTGGCGTTGGTATCCTATTTAATTAACTTATTGGAGAAACCATGATTGCAGTTGGCCAGAATTTACCGAATGCCACCCTCTATGAATTTTTAAATGAGGCATCTGAAGGCTGTGCTATTGGGCCTAATGCCTTTGAGGTTGACAAATTAACGGCAGGTAAAAAAATTGTTATTTTTGGCTTGCCTGGCGCATTTACACCGACCTGTTCAGCCCAGCATGTCCCTGGTTATATTGAGCAATTTGACGCTATAAAAGCTAAAGGCGTTGATGAGATTTGGTGTGTGTCGGTAAATGATCCATTTGTAATGGGGGCTTGGGGCCGAGATCTAAAAGTAGGTAATAAAGTGCGCATGCTAGGTGATGGCAGCGCAGAATTGACCCAAAAACTGGGTTTGGAATTCGATTTGACTAAGCGCGGTCTAGGCGTACGTTCGCAACGGTATGCCATGGTGGTTGACAATGGTATGGTCAAGCATCTAGTGGTTGAAGAGCCGGGTAAATTTGATTTCAGCGATGCTAAATCGATTTTGCAACAGCTTTAATCTAACCCTTTTTCATTTATTCAAATTACATGTTGAAGCAAAAAACCATTGCCGCAGCGGTCAAAACCGTCGGCATTGGCTTGCATTCAGGGCGCAAGTCAACCCTTACCATTAAGCCGGGGCCAATCAACTCAGGCATTCAGTTTGTCCGGGTTGATTTACCAGAGCCCCTGCAAATTCCAGCACACGCATTAGCGGTGTGCGATACGCGCCTAGCGTCAGTCATCCAAAAAAACGGTGTGCGTGTTTCTACCGTTGAGCATCTGCTTTCTGCCTGCGCAGGGCTCGGTTTGGATAATTTAATAATCGAGCTCGATTGCGAAGAAGTGCCTATTATGGATGGCAGTGCTGCTTCATTCTTATTTTTAATTGAGTCAGCAGGCATTATTGAGCAAGCCGCACCAAGACAATTTATGGTAATTAAAAAACCAGTTGAGGTGCGCGAGGGCGATAAGTTAGCAAGACTCGAACCCTTTGCGGGTTTTAAGCTTGATTTCACCATTGATTTTAAGCATCCCGCTTTAGATAAAACAGGCCAACATTTCTCGATTGATTTTGCTGAACAAGCTTACCGCAGTGAAATTGGCCGCGCACGCACTTTTGGGTTTGCCCATGAAGTAGAGGCTTTGCGAGAAATTGGTTTAGCGCGTGGGGGTAGTTTAGATAATGCCATCGTCTTGGATGAGCATCGCATTCTGAATAATGAAGAATTGCGTTATGAAGATGAATTTGTGCGCCATAAAATCTTAGATGCCATTGGTGATTTATATTTGGTAGGGCATCCCATCGTTGGCGCTTATGTTGCCGAGAAGTCAGGTCACGCTTTAAATAATGCCTTATTACGGCAATTACTAGCCGACCCAAGTGCTTACGAAATTACTACAATCTCGAAAAGCAAGGCTCCAGCAGCCTATTTACACGAATCTCAACCCCTCTTTATTTAGGTCGTGCAGCAAGTAGGCGCTCAATCGAGTGGCGCAACTTTGAGTCGGGGGGTAAGCGGTTTAATAAATTTAACCAGGCTAAGCGCGCCACCGCATTCAGCCCTTCAGCTGGCTTGGGTTTGGGCCTCACGCGTAAACTTGCACCCTGCGACTTCCTTTGACTAGGTGCTAAGCGTACTCTAATATTTTGACAGCGATAATGATGCCGAGCTAGTTCAATAGAGAGGCTGGGAAGCACTTGTTCGAGTCTGGTAGCGAGCGCGGCATTGGGCACAATTAAAAGCAGTTCCTCTTGGGGTGAAGTGCGCCAAGTGGGCTCAATGCGATCACTAAAATGAGCTAGGTTGAGAGAGGATAGCGCCAGTTTCAGCACGCTTTTTAGTTTGGCCAACTCCTCTGCGCGGGCCATAACCCCACTTAATCCATTTTGGCTGCGCAGCCAATCTAAGCAATCCTTTGCCAGCTTATTTGTGCTATTTTTAGGGTCAAAATTCATTGCTGATGGTATTCATGGTTAAAAGGTGTGGTGGGTGATAAACTCAAGGGCTTAATTTTCCTCAATATTCCATGGTAATCGGTCTCATCAAAACGCTGGTCGGAAGTCGTAATGACCGCCTTTTAAAGCAATATCGCAAGATTGTTGCCAAGATCAACGCATTTGAACCTGCCATGCAGGCTTTGGATGATACTAGCCTGCAGGCAAAAACTGCTGAATTTAAAGCTCGCTTAAGCGCCGGTGAGGCGCTGGAAGATCTCGCTGCAGAAGCTTTTGCTGTCGTGCGTGAAGCAAGTTGCCGAGTCATGAAAATGCGGCATTTCGATGCTCAGCTTATGGGGGGTTTTGCTTTGCACCAAGGCAAAATTGCCGAAATGGGTACTGGCGAAGGCAAAACCCTAACTGCAACTCTACCCGTTTACTTAAATTCCCTAACCGGAAAAGGGGTTCACGTTGTTACGGTAAATGATTATTTAGCCCAGCGTGACGCAGAGTGGATGGCGACCCTTTATAACTTCTTAGGTTTGCAGGTGGGGGTGAATTTATCACAGATGGATCACGCTACTAAGCAAGAAGCCTATGCTGCCGATATTACTTACGGTACCAATAACGAATTTGGTTTTGATTATTTACGTGACAACATGGTGCAAGATGTGGGTCAACGAGTGCAGCGTGGTTTAGCGTATGCCATTGTTGATGAAGTCGATTCGATCTTAATTGATGAGGCCCGTACCCCGCTTATTATCTCTGGGCAGGCTGAAGATCATACCGATTTATACCTACTTATTAATGCCTTGCCGTCGTATTTAGAGCGGCAAATCGGCGAAGAAAAAGCCGATGGCACTGGAGTTGAAAAGGCTGGCGATTATTGGGTAGATGAAAAATCGCAACAAGTGTATCTCACCGAAATGGGCCATGAAAAGGCCGAAAATGTACTGGTGCAACTGGGCGCGCTGAAAGCGGGTGATTCTCTATACGCCCCACAAAATATTACCTTAATGCATCATGTGTATGCTGCCTTACGAGCGCATTCACTTTATAACCGCGACCAACACTACGTCGTACAAAATCAGGAAGTCATCATCGTCGATGAATTTACTGGGCGCTTAATGCAAGGACGGCGTTGGTCTGACGGCCTTCATCAGGCAGTTGAGGCTAAAGAGGGTGTAGCCATTCAAAATGAGAATCAAACTTTAGCAACCATTACCTTTCAAAATTATTTCCGCATGTATGGCAAGCTTGCCGGTATGACCGGAACGGCCGATACTGAAGCCTATGAATTTAAGGAAATTTATAATTTAGAAACTGTGGTGATTCCGCCAAACCGTTTAAGTCAAAGAACCGATCGCCAAGATCAAATCTATAAAACTTCACGCGAGCGCTACGATGCTGTGGTTAAAGATATTCAGGCTTGCTATCAAAGCGGACAACCCGTCTTAGTTGGCACGACCTCGATTGAAAATTCAGAATTAATTGCGTCCATGTTAGATCGTCTTCAACTGCCGCATCAAGTACTTAATGCAAAGCAGCATGCTCGTGAAGCAGAAATTATTGCCCAAGCAGGACGACCAAAAATGATTACGATTGCCACCAATATGGCGGGACGTGGTACCGATATTGTTTTGGGCGGTAATGTTGAAAAACAAGCGGCATTAGTGACTACAGATAACGCGAAGATTCAGCAATTACGCGATGAGTGGCAAGGCCTCCATGATCAAGTTATTCAGCACGGTGGTTTGCATATTATTGGTACCGAGCGGCATGAAAGTCGACGAATTGATAATCAGTTAAGAGGCCGTTCCGGGCGTCAAGGTGATCCAGGCTCTTCCCGCTTCTATCTTTCTCTAGACGATCCCCTGTTACGTATTTTTGCTGGTGATCGTTTGCGTTCAGTCATGGAGCGCTTAAAGATGCCTGATGGTGAGCCGATTGAGGCGGGTATGGTGACGCGTTCAATTGAATCTGCCCAACGCAAAGTAGAAGGGCGAAATTTTGATATTCGTAAACAACTCTTGCAATACGATGATGTGGCAAATGATCAGCGTAAAGAAACCTATCGCCTGAGAAATCAAATTCTCGAATCTCAAGATATTGGCGAACTCATTGCAAATTTACGAGAAGATGTTTTGCAAGGTCTTTGTCGTACTTATGTACCCCTTGAATCAATGGAAGAGCAATGGGATTTACAGGGCTTAGAAAATGTGCTGGCGAACGATTGGGGTCTAAAAGTCGAGCTACTTCAATGGGTTGACGGTGCCGACACAGTTGATGATGAAGCGGTTGTCGAGCATGTGATACAAGCGGCAATTGCCACTTATGACGCTAAAGTGGATTTATCAGGCCGAGAGTCTTTCGCTAGCTTTGAGCGTTCAGTGACTTTGTTTAGCTTGGATAGCCATTGGCGCGAGCATTTAGCCGCACTTGATCATTTACGTCAAGGCATTCATTTACGCGGCTATGCTCAAAAAGATCCTAAACAAGAATATCGTCGTGAGGCATTTGAGTTATATGCCGAATTGCTGGATGTCATCAAGGCTGATGTCATTAAAACGATTATGACCGTACAAATTCGTAGCGCCGATGAACTTGAGCAGGCTGCAGAGACTATCAATGAGGGAATTACGAATCTTACCGATGTGCAGTATCAGCATGCTGAAGCTGGCCCCGACTTAATGGGAACGGCTCCAGAATCAACTGACTCAGCAGTGCCATCAACCAAACCAGTTGTTGCGCCTATTAAAGCTGGCCCTAAGGTCGGTAGAAATGATCCTTGTCCATGCGGTAGTGGCAAAAAATATAAGCTGTGTCACGGCGCGCTGAGCTAATCAATTGAGTTATGCCGGTTAATTTACCGTTACCTATTCCAAATGAATTAATACCAATTGCGGGCTTTAAGCTTGGTACTGCTGAGGCAGGTATCAAAAAAGCCAATCGTAAAGACATCTTGCTAATGACTTTTGTATCTAGTGCAGAAGTAGCTGGTGTTTTTACGCAAAATCGGTTTTGTGCTGCACCTGTTCAGGTTTGTATCAGCCATCTACAGACACAAACCGTGAGTAAAAAAATTCAGGCTCTGATAGTCAATACCGGGAATGCAAATGCCGGGACTGGCGAGACTGGTTTACAAAATGCCCTCCAAACTTGTGCTGCTTTAGCGCATGACTTAAAGCTAGAACCTGAACAAGTTTTACCTTTTTCAACGGGAGTGATATTAGAGCCCTTACCCATCGAAAAAATAATTGCTGCGCTACCTAGGGCAATCGCGAATTTAGACGAAGACCATTGGTTTGCGGCAGCTGAAGCAATCATGACAACCGACACACAGCCCAAGGGAGCATCAGTCATACTTGAGACGCCGCAGGGTAAAGTCAGCATGACTGGTATTTGTAAGGGTGCAGGCATGATTCATCCTAATATGGCTACCATGCTCGGCTTTATTGCTACCGATGTAGCCTTTGCGCCGGGTTTATTACAGGAATTAATCCGCGAAGTTGCAGACCTGTCGTTTAATGCGATTACGATTGATGGCGATACCTCGACTAATGATGCCTTTATCGTCGTTGCTACTGGTCAATCTGCCCTTACCGTGCAAAGTCAAAATGACTCCCTGTATAAACCAATCCGCGAGGGCCTTATCGGTTTAGCAAAGCAATTGGCACAAATGATTGTGCGTGATGGTGAAGGCGCCACTAAATTCATCACTATTACGGTGGAAGGCGGCAAAACAGCTCAAGAATGCCGCTTGGTTGCCAAGGCAGTGGCCCACTCCCCCTTAGTGAAAACAGCTTTTTTTGCTAGTGATCCTAATTTAGGCCGTATCCTGGCAGCAATTGGTTATGCGGGCATTACAGACCTCGATGTTAATCAGGTACAGCTTTGGCTGGGCAACGTTTGGGTAGCCAAAAATGGTGGACGCAACCCTAGCTATATAGAGTCAGATGGGCAAGCGGTAATGCAAGCGGCTGAAATTAATGTAAAAATTGATTTAGGACGTGGAGCTGCGACACAAACTATTTGGACCTGCGACCTATCGCATGATTATGTTTCCATTAATGCCGACTATCGCTCTTAAGACTAACTTCTAGGCAAACTGATGAATGACAAACTTGATCGGCTATTGACTCATTTAGAAACATTTTTACCGCGACCCATTACGCCAAGTGATTGGCAGACAGCACGGGCATTTCGCTGGCGTAGACGAGATAGTATTTTTGGCAGCATTGGCTATTTACAGCCAGTGAAGCACATTTCTGATATTACGTTTGCAGATCTGCAACATATTGATCGGCAGCGTGATGCCATCCGCGACAATACCCGCCAATTTATAGAAAAAAAACCAGCCAATAATATTTTACTAACAGGTGCACGTGGCACAGGTAAATCATCTTTAATTAAGGCTTGTTTACATGAATTTGCAGAGCAAGGTTTACGCTTAGTCGAAGTAGATAAAGAATACTTAGCTGATTTGGCTGACATTACTGATTTATTAGCAGAACGGCCAGAACGATTTGTGATTTTTTGCGACGACTTATCGTTTGATGAAGGCGAGACGGGGTACAAGGCAATGAAATCTGCCTTAGATGGATCGGTCTCGGCACAAGTTGATAATATTTTAATCTATGCAACTTCTAATCGACGCCATTTATTGCCTGAGTATATGAAGGATAACCAAAGCTATGCATATTCAGATGAAGGCGAAATTCATCCGGGTGAAGTAGTAGAGGAAAAAATTTCTTTATCTGAACGCTTTGGTTTGTGGCTATCTTTTTATCCGCCTAAACAAGACGAGTATTTAGCTATCGTGGCGCATTGGTTACAGCATTTTGGGGTTAGTACCGCTGAGATTGAGAGTGCTAGACCGGAAGCATTAGTTTGGGCTTTAGAGCGTGGCTCGCGTTCAGGCCGAGTAGCCTGGCAGTTTGCGAAGTTTTATGCGGGTAATCGTGTCTGATAGTACGACCATGGCAAGGCCGATAGTTGAAGTAGCGGCAGGCATTTTGCTTAATACCGAAGGCCGATATTTATTAGGTCAGCGCCCACCAGGAAAACCATATGCTGGATATTGGGAGGTACCAGGCGGGAAAATTGAAGCCGGGGAAACGGTTTTTATTGCGCTTCAGCGCGAGCTACAAGAGGAGCTTGGCATTCAAATAGAAGCGGGTGAAGAGCTGATGGTGCTTGACCATGCATATACTCATGCGCATGTCCGTTTGCACGTTAGCATTATTCGCCAGTGGCGCGGAACCCCAAAGGGCTGCGAGGGCCAAAACCTATCATGGGAATTATTGAGTCATCCTAAGCCGCAGGTGAGCCCTTTATTACCTGCCGCTTGGCCAATGCTAGAGCACTTGCGCCAACATTTGGCAAAATAATCAAAAGCCATGCTGGAATTTAGCTTTTTAAAGGCAGCTCTATAAAACTAAACCCTAAAATTGACAAAGAGTTAGCTTAAAAGGGATATCGTCGATACAAGTTTGTGGCTTTGATTCACGCTCAGTTTTTAGAAAACGAATTGAAAGTAGATATTTATTAGCGCTAATTTCAGCAAACAGCGTGTCATCCTCAACGCCAATGCGCATCAGATGAAAAATTTTTCCTGCAGGAGCTTGCTGAAACGCACCTTGGTAGGCTACCACTTCATATGCCTCGCCCGACTCACGCAATAAACGTAAAAATAATTGACAAGCCGCTTGCCAAGGTAAAAGAGGGGCAATATATTTTTGTAAAGTTTCCCGTCGTTGATTTGCAGAACTATTTTTCCAAGCATGATAACTGGGCAAATCAATCGGACTCGTTCCGCCAGGAATATTTAAGCGATTGCGAATCGAGTTAAGCCATTCACTGTCGGTAATGATGGCATTGGGTTTACCAAGAGATTGATTAATTTGTTCGGCGGCTTTTTCAATTTCATGAAGCGTGAGGTTTAAGGTTTCTTGATCAACCCGCTTCGAATTCTTTAAGCCGTGCAAAGTATATTTTTGCCGTTCAAACTCTTTCAGTAAGAGTGATTTAATATCCCCGCGTGCGCCAATATCGCCTAACTCAAATAAAGTGGCAATACCGTTGTGATGTAGTTCAGGGTCATCAGACTTAAAAAAGTGATTAAAACGAAAGAAAAGGTATTCCAGCCGAAGCATGCTTCGAACCAGCTCATTAAAGGGATATTCATAGACAATCACAGGGCTTTATTCTATGCTGAAGTGGCATCAATAGGCAAAAAACCCTGAAAAAGGGCATTACCTACGCGTGAGTCGCTGATGTAGCTCAGACGTTTGCTGTAAGGCTAGGGCTAAATCACCATCATTATTGATAATCGTATCAGCATGAATAAGTCTTGCTTCCCTAGTTACTTGGGACTGCATGATTTGCTCCACCTCAGCCCGCTTGAGCTGACTACGTTGCATCACGCGCATGATCTGATTTTCAGGGGAGCAGTCAACCACTACCAGATGATTTAAATGCGCTAGCCACAGCCCTGATTCAATTAAAAGGGGTACAACAAAAACTAGATAATCAGCCCCATCATCCATTTGTCTTTGGGCTTGCCGCAAGGTTTCCTCGCGAATGAGGGGGTGGGTTATGGCCTCTAGTTGCAATTTAGCTTGGGGCTCGGCAAATATCAGCTGACGCATTTTGCTGCGATTTAAGGCGCCCGAATCCAAGAGATAGCTTGCGCCAAAGGTTTGGCGGATTGCCTCGATGGCCGCGCCATTTGGGCCTGTAATGAGGTGGGCAATTTGATCGCTATCGATAATACTTGCGCCTAGCTCAGCTAAATGTAAAGCAATGGCAGATTTACCCGCGCCAATTCCGCCAGTTAGACCGACTAATGGAATCTTACCTTTGAAAAAACTCAGGTCGAGAGGAGGCGACTGGGAAGTAGAAGAAAATTGGGCCATAACAGTGCAATGATGCCAGCAAAGGCTAAAAAAGGGCCAAATGGAAATGCTTGCGAAGTCGCTAGTCGTTGCCAACGCAACCAAATCCAGCCACCAACTAGGCCCATCAGGGCGGCCAATAGCAGAATATCAGGGAGGGCTTGCCAGCCTAGCCACGCCCCTAGCGCGGCAAGCAATTTTGCATCACCGAGACCAATACCATCTTGTTTTTTTAGTAAGCGATAAAGTAAATTCACGCCCCAAAGAAAGCCAAAACCCAGGACTACGCCGACTAAAGCACTGTCAAACGAAGTAAAACCTGGCTGATAAAAGTAATTAAATCCTAAGCCCGCCATCATCAGGGGTAAAGTAATGAGATCAGGCAATCGAAAAGTACGAAAATCAATTAGCGCTAACACCAATAAGGTCAAGGTTAAGATACTGCTAGCTAACACTTGCAGGGGTTGATCGAGTGGCATAGTTAGACGATTTGTCCTAAATTAAAAATGGGTAAATATAAGATCAGCACTAAGCCTCCAATCAACAAGCCAACTAAAGCAATTAAAACAGGTTCTAGATTGCGACTGAATAATTTTAGTTGTTGATTTAATTGCTGAGATAAAGTGCTTGCGCGGTTAAGCAGCATTGCTGGTAGCGCACCGCTTTCTGAGCCAATACAAATTATTTGCCAGGTCTGACGATCAAAATACCGATAGTGGGAGTCGGCTCTTAAGATTGCCTCGCCCAGTGGCCAACCTTGCGCCAGCAAAGTAAATATATTGGCGCTAAGGTCATGAGTGAGCCAATGATTAGATGAGCGTGCTGTAATGCGGAGCGCATCCAGCAAAGGAATTTCAGCACTTAATAAATGACCTAAAGTGCGGCACCAAAAAGAGAGCGCCGAAAGTCGCAGCAGCTCACCGAGCAGGGGAATTCTCAACCACATTCGATCGCAGTAATTCTGTAAGCGAGGTAAACGGTGCCAAGCAACTATCCACAAAAAAATGAGTGCGCTCAAGAGGAGCAAAATTGTTAAAAAATAGCGCCGCAAGACAGAAGTACTATAGAGCAAAGCCTGTGTTGCCCAAGGAAGCTCGGCTTGAAATTGGGCGAAAACGTCGCGAAAAATAGGAATAACCCAAAAAGCCATGACCAAAAATAAAAAAAGGGCTGAAGCCACAGTAATGCATGGGTAAGCCAGAGCCTGTTGAATTTGCTGGCGTAATTCCATTTGGGTCGTAAGCTTCGTCGCAATGGAGTCAAGCGCCTGACTTAATTGTCCCGAGCGTTCGCTAACTTCAACTAAGCCAATAAAACTATGGTCGAGTGGGTACAGTGCTTGGCGTAGGCAGGCAGAAAAGGCATTCCCTTGCCGCAATTGGGTTTCTAGCTGAAGAAGAAAGGGGTGCCAATGCGCTGGGGCAGATTGGCGCAATAAAATTAAGGCATGTAGTAAGGGTAGGCCTGCATTTAAGAGGGTGGCAAGTTGACTTGCAAAATGGCATTGATCACGTAAGCTAAATGGCTTGCGCAAGCAATCGGGGATTAAAAAGCATCGACGTAATAAAGTAAATGACATAAGTGGGTAGCAAGTTATTGAATCTGGCGATACAACTCAGCTTCACTAATGTAGCCATGCTTCACTTGTAATAAGCCGGCCGCTAGGAGGTTGAGATAACCCAACCCCTTTGCCCGTTGGCGTAATTGCTGGGTGCTAGCGCCATCACAATACGCTTGCGCGAGCTCTCCTGAAAACGGAATGACCTCATGAATGCCAAGGCGCCCAAAGAAGCCATTGCCCAAGCATAAGTCACAACTATTTCCACGATTGTGACACGCGCTACAAATACGGCGCACTAAACGCTGGGCACTAAGACAATGCAAACAACTACTCAGCGCTTCAGAGTTAATGCCCAAATGCTGTAGTCGATCAATTGCGCCTAGGGCATCTTGAGTATGTAATGTACTTAAGACCAAGTGGCCAGTTTGTGCTGCTTGAATGGTCAGTTCAGCTGTCGCTTGATCACGAATTTCACCAATCATCATGACGTCAGGATCCTGCCGTAACAAGGCTCGCATAATAGTCGGAAAATCAAGACCTGCCTTAGGTTGATAGGCGACCTGATTGACGCCTGCCAGATGAATTTCAATGGGGTCTTCGATCGAGCATAAATTACTATGCAGGTGATTCAGATGCTGTAAAAAAGTATAGAGGGTACGAGTTTTACCGCTGCCGGTAGGACCGCAAACTAAAATCAAGCCGTGTGGTTTTTCAATTGCTAGTTGCGCAATAGCCAGTTGTTGCGGCAATAGACCCAGTTGATCAAGTGCCAGATCAGCGAGATTACTAGGCAATATACGAATGACAATTTTTTCGCCGTAGAGGGTTGGCAGGCAGGAAACGCGACAATGGATGTTGGCTTGATTTAATGTTAGACCAATACAAATTCGACCGTCTTGCGGAATGCGTTGTTCAGCTATATCGAGGCGCGCTAAAATTTTAATGCGGGTAATAAGGCGTTCGTGGAGAGATTTATTTTGGCGGCAGAGAACATGAAGATAGCCGTCAACTCGAATACGAATTAAGGTAATGTGTTCCTGAGGCTCAATGTGAATATCGGTCGCTCGAGCCGAAATCGCTTTAGCCGCAATTTCTTGCCAAGCACGAATAATGAGAGAGTCATCGGTTAAGAGCGCCAAGCTTAAACGGCTTGAAAAGCTGTGGGTCGATACAAGCGCACAGTTTTAATACCCTGATCGTCAAACTGCATAATTTCCATCACCACTCCAGCAATTTTAAGGCTGACATCATGTTCTGGAATTTGTTCAAGGTCTTCTAAAATTAAGCCATTTAAGGTACGGGGTCCATTAATTGGTAAGGAAATTTGTAATAGGCGGTTCAGGTCACGCAAGTTTGCGCTACCGTTTGCTAAGTAGGTACCATCCGCTTGCCACCGCGGTTCATGAGCTAAATTGGAAAAAGAGGTAGTGAACTCGCCAATTAGTTCTTCAACAATATCTTCAAAAGTGACTAAACCCATGACGTCACCATATTCATTTACTACCAGACTAAGTCGTTGTTGGTTATCTTGAAAAAATTGCATTTGTTGTAGTACCGGTGTACCGCTAGGGATAAAGTAAGGCTCTTGTAACAATTCTAGGAAATTAGCATGGTTTAATTCATCATTGCCCAAAAGAGATAAGGCTTTTTTAACCGATAAAATACCAATAATGCGTTCGGTATCACCCGCTATTACAGGTAATTTATTGTGATAGCAGGTTTCTAATTGCTGCACAACTTCCTCAATAGGTCGAGATAAATCGAGAATTTCAATTTTGGCTTTGGGTGTCATGACGTCATCAACCAAAATATTTTTTAAATTAAATAGATTTAGTAAGATATTGCGATATTGACTTGAGACAAAATGATTTGATTCTAAAACTAGGCTACGCAATTCATCGACCGACATAGCCGCATTATTGCCAGTAGTCGATAGCCCAAATATGCGCATTAAACCAGAGACAAAACTATTAATGAACCACAGTAAAGGTTTCAGAATATAAGTAAGGGGCAGGATAATCCAACTGACTTTGCTAGCGATAGCTTCGGGAAAGGCTGCACCGATTACTTTCGGGGTAATTTCACTAAAAACGATAATTAATAAGGCGATGACGATGGTCGAGATCGATAACACTAAACCACTATGACCAAATAAATGGAGCGCTAAACTGGTTACCAAAATAGGAAGTATGGTGTTAATCAGATTATTAGAAATGAGTAACACCGAGAGTAAAGAGTCGATGCGTTGCAGCAAGCGATCGGCAATGGCAGCCCCCGGATTTCCTTGGCTTGCCAGCAACCCTAAACGATGACGATTAGAGGCCAGCATACTAGTTTCTGACATGGAAAAAAATCCTGAGAGCACGAGTAAAAAAATCACTAAGACCGCTTGGCTCCAGAGGGGCCAGCCGTCAAAAAAAGAATCCATGATCTGTTCCTAAAGTGGACAATAAGCGTTTTAATATAGCAAACATCAATCAAAAAAGCGTCAGATTGCATGTATTCAGTTGTCAGTACTTATGGAATTATCTTGAATGCCTAAAAACCCCCCTCTGCCAGTCTTTTTAGACCCTACCGCGCAAATTTGCGTAATACCTGCTCCCTTTGGAAGATTGGGTATACAAACTGAAATTGTTGACGGTAGTTTGATGGTGGCAAGAATTACGTATTTGACCGCGCAGACCGACTTACAAAGCCCGAACAATGACTTAGCCAAAGAATTGGCGTGCCAGTGTGCCCACTATTTTCAGAATGCTAATTTTGTTTTTGATATTCCTCTTAAGCCCGCTGGAACATTGCACCAGCAAAAGGTGTGGGCTACAGTAGCTAAAATTCCAGTGGGGCTAACAACGACGTATGGTGCAATTGCCAAAAAAATAAAAAGTGGCCCGCGGGCTGTCGGCGCTGCTTGCGGCGCCAATCATTACCCTTTAGTGATACCTTGCCATCGAGTGGTGGCAGCAAACCATCTGGGGGGTTTTATGCAAGAGGATACCCCTGGATTTAATCGGCAAATAAAACAATGGTTATTGCATCATGAAGGGGTTATTGTGGATTAAGGCCTTATTGCTACCCTTTTTAGCGGGCGGGCAGCACAATAAAAAAATAGTTTGATTAAAGTATTCGAGTGTGCCGCTATAAGGGTAAAGTGATAAAACAGAGCGACAGTACGGCGAGAAATTTTCTGCGGCTGGTGTTTAGTTTTCTTGCTGGCTGCTAGTTTATCCAGTGTTAATACGGCTAAACCAAGGGCCAGCAAACAAAATCGCCGCATTCCAAATTCTGCCTTGGGGATGAAAAGAATATAAGTTAGGGCGGCATCGAGTTTTTGTATTGCCAATGCTAACAGTTCAGCTTGAGTCACATTTTGTGGTAACCATGAAACTCCGCGAGCTTGATCCTCAAGTGAGTCTTTTAAAATATTGGTCATTTGTAAGGCTTGACCAAATGCCATCGCAAGCGATTCTTGCTTAGCAATGGCTTGGGCAAATTGCGATGAATGGGCAGCAAAAAGACTAGTTAGCATTTCACCCACCACGCCAGCTACAACATAGCAATACTCTTCAAATTCCTGAAGATTTTTTAGTCCTAATGGATTTTGTTTAGCATGAAAACGAGTCATTCCCTGCGACATGATGCTGATGCAGCGCAAAATAGCTGTTTGTTGATTAGCGGGGCAGCAATGCAAAATACGGACTACTGTAGCGGTGTGCGCGATTAAATCGCGCTCGGCTAAATTAGGGTGTAATTCTAGGGCCGTACTACAAGACTGCATAAACTCACTAATGGGTTTTTGGTTTAGGCAAGCTGCGAGAAACAGTTCTGATAAAACCACTTTTTCAGGTGCTGCTAAGCAGCTCGCATCTTCGATAGTATCGACAATACGGCACAGCAGGTAGGCGCACCCAACCGCTCTTTCAAGCGGAGGCGGTAATAATGGAATCGTAATGGCAAAAGTACGCGAGACCAAATTCAGGGTGTCTTTTTGATAGGCTAAATCAGCTAAGTCAGCTAAGTCAGGGTCGTTTTTAATGGCCATGCGGGCATTATGTCAGACCCTTTTATTGCGCTGCTCCCGCTGACCAAAGAATCCACTTATTATTAGGTATGCATTCCCTTTTAAGACGCTTACAAATGCGCTTACCCTGCGCGCTTTTCTTCTTATTTTCACACCTTCTCACACAGGCAGCTATGGCCATTGAAGAACCTCAATATACGGTAATTGAACAGCAGGCACCCTATGAATTACGTGCCTATGCGCCACATATTGTGGCGGAGGTCTTAGTTGATGGTGACCTCGATAGCGCTTCAAATAGCGGATTTCGCCTCATTGCTGCCTATATTTTTGGCGGCAATCAAGCACGCGCAAGTGCTGCCAACAATGCACTGTCCGGCAGTAGTGAAAAAATTGCCATGACCGTGCCGGTCAGTATTCAACCATTCGATCCAGCTACTGCCTCGCCGAACCAAAAGAACCAGCCAGTTTTAGAAGCGCAAAAAGCTGGTCAGTGGAAAGTGTCATTTTTAATGCCTAGCCAATACACTTTAGCAACTTTACCTGTACCACTTGATCGCCAAATTCAGTTACGGGAAATTCCAGCGATGAAGAAAGCAGTGATGCAATTTTCAGGGTTCAATAGCGCTGAAAAAGTAGCAGAAAAAACAGCCGAACTCCGCTTATGGATGGAACAAAAAGGTCTTAAGCCAATAGGAGAAGTCCAATTTGCCCGCTACAACCCGCCTTGGAGCTTGCCGTTTATGCGCCGTAGTGAAGTGCTATGGCAATATTGAAAGCGTTTTTTGCTAACAATTTTCTTAACTGGCGCTAGCGGTTTTATTGGACAAGCGCTACTAAAAAAATTAGTTGCTAGTCAGTGCCGACTCATTTGTCATGTTCGCTCTGCAGAGGCAGGTGAACAGGTTAAGGCGCTGGGAGGAGTTGCTTGGCAGTGCGAACTAGATCAGCAACAAGACCTAGAAACGCAATTTAGTCATTGTGATGTCATCATTCATGTGGCAGCCTTATTAAAGTTAGGAAGTACGCCAGCCGAATTTGCACGCGCGAATATTGAACTAACCCACACGCTTTTAAAGGCAGCCCAAGTAGCGGCAGTTAAAAAATTTATTTATCTTAGTGCCGCATCAGTAGCGATGCACGCACCGCAAGACTTATTTGATCTGGATGAGACTGCGCCTTTAACTCAATGTGTTGAGTTACCTTATTCATCAAGTAAAGCCCGCGCTGAAGAACTGGTCTTAGCAGCCGCAAGCGCTACGTTTCAAACGGTGGCTTTACGTCCAGCATTTGTGTGGGGACCCCATGATGCAGTGGAACGCATCATTGGCCCTGCTGTCAAGTTAGGCCAATTTGCTTGGTTTGGTCATGGGCAGTATTTATTTTCGACCTGTTATGTGGGGAATTTGTGCGCAGCTGTGTTATTAGCAATGGATCATGAGGTAGGCGGTCAAGCTTTTAATATTAGCGATAGGGAAGTTCTCACCTTTAAGGAATTTATGACTGCGCGGTTGCAGGCGGGGGGTTTTCAAGCCCCAAGTTGGTCATTGCCAAAAAGCTTAGCTTGGGCTTTAGCCCATTTCGCAGAAACAGGGTGGGCTTATTTGCCTTTAAGAGGTAAACCCCCTTTAGTGCGTGAAATGGTGCGGTTGATGGGCTATGCCTTTACCTTAAATACGGAAGCTGCACAGCAACAACTGCATTACCATCCGCCCTATTCAATAGCCCAAGGAATGGCCGCAATCAAAGCCAGCCTAGATAATCGTAAGACAGCCAATTCTATGTAGTCTTCGCGCTAGTGTGAGCTGGGGTGCCGACCATGAATTTTTGTCAGCAAAATCTCGGCCTGTTCGAGAGCTTGTTCAGCATCGACTCCGGTAATATCGGCACCAACCTGCGCAATGAGTTCAGGGTGTGCAACAAAAATAGGCCCACCCACCATAATGCCGATTTTAGGATTCTTTGAGTAAGTTCGAATGGCTTTAATAAAGACCGCTAAGGCATCGAACTGATCTTGGATGCTGACTGAAATGCCGATTAAATCAAACCATTCTGCTTGAATGACCGTCATAATCTCTGCTTCCGAGTTCGCCCATTCGCCCCATACTTTCCAGCCAGCACGGCGGAAAAATTCAGAAACCATAAATAAACCCATGGTGTGTTGCGAGCCTGGCATTGGAATTAGAATGGCGCGAGCACCTAAGGTATTGGAACGGGCAAACTCTTGAAATAGTGGACTAAGGTCATACATCAGTTGTTTCAGGCGCCATAAACCGACGGTCACTTGGTGGAAGGTGCACTCGTCGCTATCCCACATTTCCCCTAAACGTCGCGCAACTGGGGCCAATAAGCGCAAATAGATTTCATCTAAAGGAATGCCGCTGGCATGTAACTCGCTAACATAACTACCTGCAACTGAACTTTCATCGGCTAGCACTAAGCCAGCTAAAGTGGCGATTTTTTCTGGATCTTCAGTTGAGTTGGATAAAAATTGTTTGGCTTCAATTTCACTCTCAGCATGCAGATGAGCCGAGAGCAGTCGTGGAATGATCGATTTTTCAATTGTGCGTACTAGCCATCCCAAGTGTTCATTTGGGCCAGAATCGATTGGCACCGGCTCAGGCCAAACCGAGAGGCGAGGTGAATTAAGGGCTATCAAGTTGGCTTCACCTGTAACCGCACCATCATCACACGAGAGATCAACCGCTTTTGATAGCTTCACTAAAAACGTCATTCCTTAAAAAAATTAGCAACGATTGTGTTAATTCACTCTCAGTAATCTAAATCTACGCAGAGAATTGGGAAATCCCGATTTACTTTTAAGGGTATACCCTTGTTTGTAATTAAGTTTTTACCCTAGGTTATGTAAAATTTAATTGACACTTTATTTGTTTTTATTAAAAATGGGTGTTGGGAGATTAAATGGCCGAGCTAGCAGCTGTGCGCACTCAAAAAAAGTCAATGAACATGGTTTTAATTACCATGGACACGCACTTAAATAGTGCTGCGCGTCGTGCTGAGCGAGATCTACAAAAAACAATTCCTGGATTCTCTTTAAAAATTCACTCTGCTAGTGAATATGCCACTAGCGATCAATTATTAAATGAGTGCAAAAACGATATTGCAGAAGGCGATATTGTGATTGTCACGATGCTGTTTCTTGAAGATCATTATTTACCCATCGTCGAAAACTTACGCGCCCGACGGGATCATTGCGACGCAATGCTATGCGCAATGTCGGCGGGAGAGGTTACAAAGCTAACGCGTTTAAGTAAGCTTGACATGAGTTTACCGGCCAGCCCTTTAATGGCCTTAATGAAAAAATTGCGCCCAACCAGTAAAAGCAAGGATGGCAAGAGCCAAGGGGGCTCGAGCGCTGGGGCAAAACAAATGAAAATGTTGCGGTTAATTCCCCAAGTATTGCGTTTTGTGCCGGGCACGGCGCAGGATCTGCGGGCTTATTTTCTGTCTTTGCAATATTGGTTAGGCGGCTCACAAGAAAACCTATTTAATTTAATGAGCTATTTGATCAATCGTTATGCGGCAGGAGCGCGGGCTAGTTTACGCGAGAGCGCAAAAGCCATTGATCCGGTAGCTTACCCCGATCTAGGGGTTTATCACCCCCGCATGAAGGGCCGTCTAAGTGAGAATTTACAAGACTTACCCATAGTCGTGCCCCAAACGAAGGCCCGTGGCAAAGTGGGTATCTTGCTCTTGCGCTCCTATTTAGTTTCAGGCAATAGTGGCCATTACGATCCCGTCATTGCTGCTTTGGAAGCTCAAGGTTTGCAAGTGGTTCCAGCTTTTTCATCCGGATTGGATTCGCGCCCAGCGATTGATGCTTTTTTTACACAAAATGGCGCAGCAAGTATTGATGCACTGATTTCGTTGACGGGCTTCTCATTGGTTGGTGGTCCTGCATACAACGATGCCAAAGCAGCTGAAGAAGTTTTAGCAAAATTAAATGTGCCTTATATTGCCGCCCATCCAGTGGAGTTTCAAAACTTAGAGCAATGGGGTGGGTCTGATCGAGGTCTGTTACCAGTTGAGAGCACCATTATGGTTGCTATTCCAGAGCTCGATGGTGCAACTGTGCCAATGGTATACGGTGGCAGACCTGGTGCGGCCGGCAAAACTTGCCATGGTTGCCATAAAGAGTGCACCTTTACCGAGGAGCATCATCCTCAAGATATGTTTACCTGTATTGAGCGAGTCGGCATGTTAGCTGCTCGGGTAGCAAAGTTAGTTGATTTGCGTCGCTCAGAGCGCGCCCAACGCAAAGTAGCGATTGTCTTGTTTAATTTTCCACCGAATGCAGGCAATATTGGTAGTGCTGCCTATTTAAGCGTATTTGAGTCAGTGCATAATTTGTTGTTAGGAATGAAGGCCAGAGGCTTCACCGTAGAGGTACCTGCTACTACTGATGAATTACGCACGCAATTACTAAAAGGCAATGCCCAGCAATATGGAGCCGATGCAAATGTCCATACTTTAATTGCCACCGATGATCACGTTAAACGCGAGCGCTGGTTAAAAGAAATTGAAGCGCAGTGGGGCCCAGCACCTGGTAAACAATTAAGTAACGGTAGTTCTATTTTTGTATTAGGTAAGCAATTTGGTAATATTTTGTTGGCAGTACAGCCTGCCTTCGGCTATGAAGGCGATCCGATGCGTCTATTGTTTGAGCACGGCTTTGCTCCTACCCATGCCTTCTCGGCTTTCTATCGCTACCTAAGAGAAGATTTTGCGGCAAATGCTGTGGTCCATTTCGGCACGCATGGTGCCCTTGAGTTTATGCCAGGCAAACAAACGGGGATGAGCGGCGCTTGCTGGCCAGATCGCCTGATCAACGACCTACCCAATATTTATCTTTACGCTTCTAATAATCCATCCGAAGGCGCGATTGCAAAACGCCGTTCAGGCGCAACCCTAGTAAGTTATTTAACGCCGCCAGTAATGCAAGCTGGGCTTTACGCAGGTTTAGCTGATTTAAAAGCCTCTATTGAACGCTGGCGAAGTCTGGAGCCCGAAGCAGAACACGAAAGCCATGAACTAGCAATTTTAATTCAGGCACAAGCTGCTGCAATTGATTTATGTGCCGCTGAGCCCTTATGGAACCTTGCAGATCAACGGGCTCTAGAACAGGTGGTCAGTAAGCTCTATTCTGATTTAATAAAGTTTGAATACACCTTGATACCGCATGGCTTGCATATTGTTGGCGCTGTTCCGCCCTTGGCTGAACGTTTTGGTTTATTAAAAGCCATGGCAGATGTGGCTTTAG
The DNA here is from genome assembly GCF_021395235.1 of Polynucleobacter sp. IMCC30063. Lineage (NCBI taxonomy): Bacteria > Pseudomonadati > Pseudomonadota > Betaproteobacteria > Burkholderiales > Burkholderiaceae > Polynucleobacter > Polynucleobacter sp. IMCC30063. The sequence continues at coordinate 436,892 of NZ_JAJVCQ010000001.1, forward strand.
ATCATCCCATCGCTGATGCAGTGGTGCAGGCATTACTTGATGGAAAAAATCCTAGTGAGGTAGTAGGTCAGTACCCCGACTTACTTCAACTTGGTTCGCTAGAGACGCTTGAAGATTTATTCGCAAAAATGATTCGCGCCAATCTGCTCATGTCACAAGAGACCGAAGTTACTGGCATGCTCGATGCCCTCGATGGTCATTTTATTCGGCCTGCAGCAGGCGGTGATGTGATGCGTAATCCTGAAGTCTTACCCACTGGGCGCAATCTACATGGCTTCGATCCTTTTCGCATTCCCAGTATTTTTGCAGTTAAAGATGGTGCTAAGCAAGCTGAAAAAATCGTGCAAAAATTTATTGCTGATGGCAATGCAATACCAGAATCGATTGCCATGGTTTTATGGGGTAGTGATAATTTAAAATCGGAGGGCGGCCAAATTGGCCAAGCCCTAGCTCTAATGGGAGCCTTACCACGCTTTGATAGTTATGGCCGGCTTGCGGGTGCACAGTTAATTCCGCTGGCAGAATTAGGTCGACCGCGCATTGATGTAGTGATTACACTCTCGGGTATTTTCCGCGACTTACTACCGTTACAAATTAAATTATTAGCCGAGGCTGCCTTTATGGCAGCAAGTGCTGCTGAGCCCCTAGAGCAAAATTTTATTCGCAAACACGCTTTGGCCTATCAAACCGAACATGGTTGTGATTTGGAAACCGCGGCTTTAAGAGTCTACGGCAATGCCGATGGTGCCTATGGCGCTAATGTTAGCAATATGGTGGAAAACAGTGTCTGGGCAGAAGAAGATGAGTTAGCTGAAACTTACACTAGGCGCAAAGGATTTGCCTTTGGTCGAGCAGGTAAGCCAATTCAAAATAGTGCGCTGCTAAAAAGCGTTTTGGCTAATGTTGAAATGACTTATCAGAATCTCGATTCGATGGAGCTTGGAGTGACCACGATTGATAATTATTTTGACACCTTAGGCGGTATTACGCGAGCGGTTAAGCGTGCTAAGGGCGGTACAGATGTGCCAGTTTATATTGGTGACCAAACCAAAGGCGATGGAACCGTGCGCTCGCTCTCCGAGCAGGTAACTCTTGAAACCCGCACGCGGATGCTCAATCCAAAATGGTATGAGGGTATGTTGCAACATGGCTATGAGGGTGTCCGGCAAATTGAAGTGCATATCACCAATACTATGGGTTGGTCGGCAACTACAGGTCAAGTACAGCCTTGGGTTTATAAGCAATTAACGGAAACATTTATGCTAGACCCCGATATGCGCGAACGTTTGGCTAAACTCAATCCGACAGCAGCTGCACGCTTAGCAAATCGCTTGACTGAAGCTTCCCAGCGCAATTATTGGCAACCCGATTCAGCCATGTTGTCAGCAATGCAAGAGGCTAATGATGAATTAGAAGATCGGCTGGAAGGTGTACACGTCAGTGGGATTAAAGTAGCCGCTTAAAAAGAAGCATAAATGCACTTTATGATTTTAAAAACTGCCAGAGTGCCTTAAGGCCTTCTTGAGGCTGTTCTTCTTGGGGAATATGACCAATGTTGGGCAAAGGTACTAATTTGGCCTTGGGCATCAACTGTAAATAATCTTGTGCATTGCGAATCGGAATAAAGCCATCGTGCTCACCCCAGAGTAATAAAGTAGGTGCTTGAATTTGCCCTAATAGTGGGCGGGGGTCTTGTAAGACATGTTGTCGCATGATTTCGAGCAGACTTGCGCGTACACCGGGCGCCAGCATTAAATCATAATAACGTTGAGCTAGCGTTTCATCCATGATGGCAGGATTAGCATAAGCAGGTTTTAAATTCATTTCTAAAATAGCTTGCGGTAAAAAAAAGCGCATGACATGCAGCAAGGGCGAAATGCTCGGCTTCTGACCATATTGAAAGCCCTTACTGGCAAAACCATCAGGCGAAATTAATACCAATTTATCTACACGCTGAGGCTGCGCTACGGCCATTTCCCAGGCATAGCGACCACCCATTGAGTTTCCAATCCAGACTGCACTTTGAATTCCGAGTTGATCTGCAAAAGCGCCTAAAAATTGCAGCACAAATGCATCGGAGTAGTTTGCGCTGGGGTTTGCACCAGTGAGGCCAAAGCCAGGTAAATCGAGACTTACTACCCGATAATCTTGCGCGAGGGCAGCGACCCATGCATCCCAAGTTTGTAAACTTGAGCCAAAGCCATGCAAAAAGATTAAGGTTTGTGGTTTTCTTTTGATTGAGGCGGGCGGCCCAACATCACGGTAATGCACGCGCATATTCAGCACCTCAATAAAAGCACTGGGTGCGGTAGCATAGATTTTTTCTAAGTCAGCGCGGTTTTTATCGGGGGCCCATGCCCAAATTAGAATCACGCATAGCAGAAACGCACAAACCCCAACAAGCCACAACATAACTGATTTAAACTGATTCTGCTTCATGGGTGAATTTTAATGTACCCCACCCCTAACCCACGGCATAATATTTATTTTTAGGAGAAGTAGTATGGCGCGGTACTATCCGTTTTCTGCAATCGTTGGGCAAGAGGATATGAAGCGCGCTATTTTGGTCGCCGCTCTTGAGCCGACGATTGGTGGTGTTTTGGTCATGGGTGATCGCGGCACTGGAAAATCAACTGCCGTAAGAGCATTGGCTGCTCTATTGCCGCCAATGAATGCCGTTGCTGATTGCCCCTATGGTTGTGATCCCAAGGCACCTGCAGGACTCTGTTTTTATTGTGATGGCTTGCGGGCTAGGCTGAGTGCGTTTAACGCGAGCCAAGTTATTGCAGGAAAAAAAAGCAAGCCAGTCCAATTAAAAACCATTAAACGTCTTGTACCTGTGGTTGATTTACCCTTGGGAGCGACAGAGGATCGGGTAGTAGGTGCCTTAGATATTGAAAAAGCCTTGACTCTAGGAGAAAAGGCATTTGATCCAGGCTTATTAGCGCGCGCTAATCGTGGCTTTCTGTATATTGATGAAGTCAATTTGCTCGACGATCATTTAGTTGATTTACTCATCGACGTAGCTGCCTCAGGTGAAAATGTCGTTGAGCGTGAAGGCTTAAGTATTCGCCATCCAGCTAAATTTGTCTTGGTCGGCAGTGGCAATCCAGAGGAGGGGGAGCTAAGGCCCCAACTACTTGATCGCTTTGGCTTGGCAGTAGAGGTAAAAACACCAACCAATATGCAAGACCGAGTCACAATTATTAAGCGCCGCGATGCATTTGAGCGTAATGCAGTTACTTTTCTTGCAGAATGGCAAGAACAGGAAGATGTTCTTCGTAAATCACTTGAGTTGGCGCGTAAGAAATTACCCCTGGTGAAGGTGAGCGATAAATTATTAGAGCAGGCTGCAACTTTATGTAGTCATCTTGGTACGGATGGTTTACGCGGAGAGCTTACCTTGCTGCGCGCCGCACGCGCTGTTGCGGCTTTAAATGGAAAAAATACCGTCACCCTAGACGATCTCAAAGCCATTGCGGTGCCTGCTTTACAACATCGCTTAAGGCGCAACCCATTAGATGATGCTAGTTCAGCAATTCGGATTAAACGCGCCTTGGCCGAAGTATTTCCTGCATGAGTCTGGCGCTTTGGTTGCGCGCACGATTAGTAGCGCAAATTCTACAGAGTAATCCCCATGGCTTTGGCGGTATTATTTTACGCGCCCGCGCTGGACCAGTGAGAGACCAATGGCTTAATTATTTACAATCCTTGGTACGCAATGCCGGACTTAGGACTCCTTTACGGCGAATTCCTTTGGGTATTAGCGATGAAAATTTATTGGGTGGACTCGACTTAGAGGCAACTCTACACACGGGTAAGCCCGCCTTCAGAAGCGGTATCTTAGCCAATAGCGATGGCCAGATTCTGTTGCTGCCAATGGCAGAACGAGTTGATGTGCATGTCGTGTCGCGAATCTGTATGGCATTAGATCAGGGGCAGTTGCGCCTAGAGCGAGATGGACAAAGCTATGTATTGCCCTGCCAATTCGGCATCGTTGCCCTAGATGAAGGGAGTGAAGCTGAGGAACGGACGAATATTAAACTTCAGGACCGTCTGGCGTTTCATCTGAATTTAGACGAAATTCATTGGCGTGATATAGCTGAAACTGAAGCCAACCTTTTTGAATTGGATGCCAGCAAGCAATTGCAGGACGAGCAATTCTGTTCTCAAACTCAAAACATGAATTCGGCCCAAACCATGCTCACCGATGAGCAATGGTTTGCTCTCACTGAAACTGCTATGCAGTTAGGTGTGCATTCAGTTCGGGCTTTGCACTATGCTGCAAAAACAGCCTGCTACTTGGCGACTATGCAAGGTGCTGAGCAGGTGGCTGATAGCCACCTCAGCGAAGCAATAGCCTTGGTAATTGCACCACGGGCAACCCAAATGCCGGGTGAAGAACCAGCGCCCGCAGAAGACATCCTCGATGAAGCGGAAGCTGACACACTTCCCGAACAAAATGCCGCTCCGGAAAATACGCTTGATAACGCATCTACGCCAGAGATGCCACCACCAGAAAATCAGCAGGAAGAAATAGAGCCAACCAAGGAGAGTCTGCTTGAAGCTGCTAAAGCTGCTATTCCAGCCGATTTATTAAGCGTCTTATTAAAGGGCCCTTTGCTGCAAAATCAAAAGGGTTTTGGCGGGAAAGCTGGGGCAAGAAAAATCGGCCGGCTGCGTGGTCGACCGCTCGGTTCCATTGCTGGCAATCCTCAGGCTGGCACAGCACTTTCTTTAATCGACACTTTACGTACTGCCGCGCCTTGGCAGGCCATGCGAAAAAAACAAAATAGTTTGTTGGCAGTACCTCGTAACCATAAAACAATTCTTATTACTAAGAGCGATTTTCGGGTGCGCCGTTATCAAGAGCGCACTCAAACCCTCACCGTCTTTGCAGTTGATGCATCGGGTTCCGCAGCAATGCATCGCTTAGCTGAAGCCAAGGGCGCAGTCGAACTTTTATTGGCTGAATGTTATGTTCGGCGTGATCAGGTAGCTGTCATTGCATTTCGTGGCTTGGGTGCAGAAATTATTTTGCCGCCAACCCGTTCGCTAGTTCGCGCTAAACGCAGTTTGGCTGAAATGCCAGGTGGTGGCGGTACCCCATTAGCTGAAGCAATTTATATGGCTACCGAACTGGCGCAAAATGCCCAACGTCAAGGCTTATCTCCGGCAATTGTTTTTCTTACGGATGGCCGAGCCAATATTGGTCGTAACGGGGTACCCGGGCGCGCGCAAGCCCAAGTGGATGCTGAACAAGCGGCGCGTTATTTAGGACAAATTGCAATTAAATCGCTGTGGATCGATACTTCGCCACAAGCTCGTGTTGAAGGTGAGCAGCTTGCCAAGCTAGTTGGTTCAATCTATTTGCCCCTACCACAGGCAAATGCGCAAGCGGTTTCACAAGCAGTCTTGCGTACCTTACAACAATAATAATTCATGCAAAATAAGCTCAACCGTTTTTTGCGGTTCTAATTCATGCATCAGATGACCGCCACTCCACTCAATCACAGTGGCTTGTGGAAAGTAACTGGAAATGATCTGCCGCAAACGCTGCTCAGGAATCCAAAGATCATTTTTTCCTAACACCCAAATTAATTTAGCACGGCATGTTTTAGCTTGATTTAGCACCGCAGTAATATCCGCTGCAGCCATAAAATTCATTGCCCCAAGCACATGATTGGTTTGAGAAAATAAGCGACGATAAAAGACTCTACGCGCTTCGGGAAGAATGGTATTGGTGGAATCCAATAATCGATCAATCATCGAGCTTGCGCCCGCTAACTTTGCCAAGATAAATGAGGCGAGTGATGAGCGCGTAAGTGGGCTTAACAGTGGCCCAAAAAGCTGGGTATAACTTGCTGGCGGTGGCACTAAAGAGGGATTTAAGCCAATAATGCACTGAATTTCTGGATTGATTTCGGCATAACGCAAAGCCAATAAAGCACCAGCAGAGTGGCCAACTACCAAAGCGGGGCCCGGTAAAGCGAGGGCCTTCATTAATTTTTGGAGCTCAAGCGCCATATTATCTAAACGAAGCGAGCTGATGGGTGCATGCAAGGTAAAAGCATGCCCAGGCAAATCGGGTACTACGACGCGAGCATGCTCGGCAAGTTTATTAATTATTTCTGACCAAGAATGTGCTGAGGCACCAGTGCCATGTAATAACAAAATCGTGGGCCCAGCATCGCCTGCAATTTGTACGTGCCAAAGCAGAGTGCCAACCGCAATAGAGCGACTTCGTGTGCGGTTTGGCCAATCATTTGGAATACGGCTAAGTGAATTCACTAGGGTTTTTACTGACTCATTAATGATTGACCTTAAAGTATAGATGTATATATCCTAAGGGCTTCATAACGGTAATGCGGTATATATGTCAGAAAATATCACAGTGATTCAAGGCATTGAACTAAAGCTCCATGAAGCGCTGGCACTAACCGATTCAAAATTTGCACCACCAACTTTAGTGCAGGCCCTCCATCACGCTATTTTTCCGGGGGGCGCGCGGATTCGCCCCCAATTGTGTTTAGCAGTCGCTGCAGCATGTGGCAACGATGATCCGGCTTTGTCATTAGCGGCAGCGGCAGCAATTGAATTACTTCATTGCGCTTCTTTGGTGCATGATGATTTGCCGTGTTTTGATGATGCAGCAACTCGGCGGGGTCAACCTTCAGTGCATGCGGCTTACGGTGAGCGGTTAGCAGTATTAGCTGGCGATGCTTTAATTGTTTTGGCTTTTGAAGTTATTGCGCGGGCCGGCAGTCGCTCGCCATTACGGTTAGCGCCACTGATTACCACGGTTGCCACTAGTGTTGGCAGCCCAAATGGCATTGCAGCTGGACAGGCCTGGGAGTGTGAAAGTAAAGTTTCTTTAAGCCGTTATCAAAAAACTAAAACGGGAGCTTTGTTTGAGGCGGCTACTGCTGCTGGTGCTCAGGCAGCTGGTTCTGATGCTGAAACATGGCGCCCTCTTGGCGAGTGGTTAGGAGAAGCTTATCAAGTAGCTGACGATATTCGCGATGTCATGGCAGACCAAAGCTTGACAGGAAAGCCTGCTGGGCAAGATATTGCGCATGATCGCCCGAATTCAACTAAAGAACTAGGCGTGATTGGTGCGATTCAACATTTTGATCAATTGGTGATGAAGGCGATTAAATCGATCCCTAGCTGTAAAGGGGAAAAATTATTACGAAGCTTAGTTGCCAAAGAGGCTGCCCGATTAATTCCTGATGATTGGTTTTTAGAAGAACAAAGGCCGATACACAGCCAATATATTGCAAGCTGATTTTGAAACAGCTACGCGATTATTTTTTTGACTGGCGTAACCAAACTATTGCCTCACCGCGTTTTCAACGTTGGAGTGCTCGTTTTCCCTTAACCCGTGGCATCGTTCGTAAACAGGCTGCCGCACTATTTGATTTAATGGCAGGCTTTGTATATTCACAGGTGCTATTAGCCTGCGTGCAGGTAAATATATTTGAGGTTTTAAGTCAGGGCGCCAAATCTTTTAGGGATTTATGCGCAGAAATACCGCTACCTGAAGCAGGCTTACGCCGCCTGCTCGACGCTGCAGTGGCGCTGAATTTATTAACCCGGCGCGGCACAGATCGATATGCACTTGGTATGCTTGGTGCACCGTTAGTGGGTAATGAGGCGTTAATGAATATGATCAAACACCACATTGATTTGTATCATGATTTAGCCGATCCGCTTGCCCTGTTACGCGGAGATAATCAAAGCGCAGCAATGGCAGGGTATTGGCCATATGTATCTCAAGACCAAAATTTAGCTCCAGAAAAATTGCGGGCCGACCAGGTGCAAGCTTATTCAACTTTAATGTCGCAAACACAACCTTTGGTTAGTGCTGAAGTACTTGAAGCCTATTCATTTGCGCAGCACAAAAACTTACTCGATATTGGCGGTGGAGAGGGTAAATTTGCACTTGATTTAGCACAACAATATCCCAATTTACAAATTACGCTATTCGATATTCCCGCAGTAGCCGCTTTGGCGAATGCGCAATTTAAACAAAGGCAATTCGGTTCTCGCACCCAAGCGATTGGCGGTAATTTTTTTGATCCTTTACCCCAGGGTGCTGACATAGCCACTTTAATACGAGTCATTTTTGATCATGACGATACCAGGGTAAAACAGTTGCTTGCCAACATATACGATGCATTAATACCCGGAGGGGCTCTACTTTTGGCGGAGCCAATGGCGGGCACGCCCGGCCAGTTAAAGATGGGAGATGCCTATTTTGGCTTTTATTTATTAGCCATGGGCAGGGGGCGCCCGCGTTCGCAAGTGGAAATTAAAAACCTCTTAGCAGAGGCTGGGTTTGAGGCAATTCGTTTACTACCCAGCGCAATTCCGCTAAATGCGCAAATATTGCACTGCACAAAACCCCAAAAGCCTTAAAACTAGTGAAAACACCTAGAGAACAAAGCTAGCGTTTTATTAGGAAAGTTGGTTAATATGTAAATAAATGTTTACACATTTAATTGTCAACCGGGCTTACTTAATAACTCAATGAACGCGCTCCTTAAAACTACAGCAATTGTGCTCGAAAAGCCGGAGAACATCTGTTTAAGTGAGTTAGATCTCATACCCGCCACCACCGATGACATTATTGTCGAGGTCGAATGGAGTGGGATTAGCACCGGGACAGAAAAATTATTATGGACTGGGCAAATGCCAAGCTTTCCGGGCATGGGTTATCCGCTTGTACCGGGTTACGAGTCAGTTGGACGCGTCATCCAGGCCGATGATCAACAACGCTTTGCACTTGGCCAACGGGTTTTTATCCCTGGATCAAGCTGTTTCGTAGCGGTGCGGGGGCTATTCGGTGGCGCTGCATCGCGCTTAATTGTGCCAGCCAAGCGCGCAGTAGCAGTTGCAGAAAATGTTGGTGAAGAAGTAATTTTGTATGCTTTGGCTGCTACTGCCTATCATGTGACTGCAGGTCTTGGTAATGAGCAACCCGATTTAATTGTTGGTCATGGCGTGCTCGGCCGTTTACTAGCGCGACTTGCTGTACTAGCGGGTAAACAACCTGTGGTTTGGGAGATTGATGCGCAGCGACGTGAGGGTGCAGTAGGCTACCAAGTTGTTGATCCACAGACCTGTGCAGCAGCGAAATATAAAACAATTGTCGATGTGAGTGGTGATGCCAAACTACTTGATACCTTAGTGAGTCACTTGGCGCCGGGCGGCGAAATTGTTTTAGCCGGTTTTTATGACACCATCACCTTTGCCTTTCCTGCCGCCTTTATGCGTGAGGCTCGTATTCGTATTGCCGCACAGTGGCAACCAAGCGACTTAACAGCAATTCATCAGCTAGTTGAGTCTGGCAACTTGTCGTTGGCCGATCTAATAACGCACCGCGCGAGCCCCCAAGATGCTGCTGAAGCTTACCGGACCGCATTTCATCACAAAGATTGTTTAAAAATGGTTTTAGATTGGAGAACACGACAATGAACGCACCGACAAAAGTAAAAATCGACGGCATTCCAAGCGAGGCAACCATTCAATTTATGAATTTGAAAAAAGAAGCCGCAATTGAGCCTGATGCGGTTTCAACTGGACCCATTACCAAAGAAACCCAAATTATTGCTATTTACGGTAAAGGGGGCATTGGGAAAAGTTTTACCTTAGCCAATTTGTCATACATGATGGCCCAGCAGGGTAAAAAAGTTTTACTCATTGGTTGTGATCCAAAGAGTGATACCACCTCGCTCTTGTTTGGCGGAAAAGCTTGCCCAACCATTATTGAGACATCATCAAAAAAGAAATTATCGGGTGATGCGGTAGCTATTGGCGATGTTTGTTTTAAGCGCGATGGAGTCTACGCGATGGAATTAGGTGGGCCAGAGGTAGGGCGGGGCTGCGGTGGCCGCGGCATCATTCATGGTTTTGAAACGCTTGAAAAATTAGGCTTTCATGACTGGGGTTTTGATTTTGTTCTCCTTGATTTTTTAGGCGATGTGGTTTGTGGTGGCTTTGGCTTGCCGATTGCACGCGATATGTGTCAGAAAGTTATCGTCGTGGCTAGCAATGATTTGCAATCGTTATATGTCGCTAATAATGTCTGTTCAGCGGTGGAATATTTCCGCAAGCTCGGCGGGAACGTAGGTGTAGCGGGTATGGTGATTAATAAAGATGATCATACGGGTGAAGCCCAAGCCTTTGCCGAAAAAGCAGGTATACCGGTGTTGGCAGCTATTCCAGCCGATGATGATATTCGCCGTAAAAGTGCAAGCTATGAAATTATCGGTCGCCCAGGTACCCAGTGGGGTCCTCTTTTTGAAGAGTTGGCTAGCAATGTTGCCACAGCGCCGCCCGTAAGGCCCAAGCCATTAAGTCAAGATGATTTACTCGGACTTTTCTCGGCCGACATTACCGGTCGTGATTTTGTGCTTGAGCCAGCAACGGTAAAAGACATGATGGGTAAAGATGCCGTCATTAAAGAAACCCTCGAAGTAATTTACGACCAAGCTTAAATATTGAGCCGCAGATGACTACCGCAACTATTCCAATCGTGCCAGAAAAGCTGCTTGTCGATCCAGCTTTAGGCGATGGTGTGGGCTGTCATGCTGGCAAGGAGCAGATGAATGTAGCTGCACGCGCGGCAGGTAAAACAGCAATTTTGCAGCAGTATGAAAAAGATTACCCAAAGGGACCACACGACCAGCCCCAAAGTATGTGCCCCGCATTTGGTTCTTTAAGAGTGGGTCTAAGAATGCGGCGAACCGCAACGATCCTATCAGGATCAGCATGCTGTGTTTATGGCTTAACGTTTACATCGCATTTTTACGGCGCGCGGCGTAGCGTGGGGTATGTGCCATTTAATTCAGAATCATTAGTCACGGGTAAGTTGTTTGAAGATATTCGTGAGGCGGTTTACAAAGAAGCTGACCCCGATAAATATGATGCCATTGTGATTATTAATTTATGCGTGCCCACTGCTAGTGGCGTGCCATTGCAATTGCTACCCAAAGAGATTAATGGCGTACGCATTATTGGTATTGACGTCCCAGGTTTTGGTGTGCCAACCCATGCTGAAGCAAAAGATGTTTTGGCTGGGGCGATGTTGCAATATGCACGTAATGAAATTCTCGCTGGACCGGTACCAGCACCACGCTCAGGTAAACAGACCAAACCCACTGTCACTTTATTAGGTGAAATGTTTCCGGCTGATCCCGCCGTAATCGGCATGTTGCTAGATCCAATGGATTTGGCTGTCGGTGCTACCGTGCCTACTCGCGAATGGCGTGAGTTATACCAAGCCCTTGATTGTGCAGTCGTTGGGGCGATTCATCCCTTTTACACCGCTAGTATTCGTGAATTTCAAGCGGCGGGTCGACCCATTGTGGGTTCAGCCCCAGTAGGCTATGAAGGTACTGCAAATTGGTTGGCGGCAATTGGTGCGGCAACGAATACCAGCGCTGAAAAAATTGCTGCTGCACAAAATAAATTTTTACCCGCTATTAAAGGTGTGCTCGGCGCAGCACCAATTAAAGGACGCATTAACGTCAGTGGTTATGAAGGCTCGGAATTATTAGTTGCCCGCTTACTCATAGAAAGTGGAGCCGAGGTGCGCTACGTTGGTTCTGCCTGTCCGCGAACAGAATGGAGTCAAGCTGACCTCGAGTGGCTCGAGGCAAAAGGGGTGCAAGTAGTGTTTCGCGCGTCACTTGAGCAAGATTTAGCGGCGATGGCTGAGTACCAACCAGATTTAGCGATTGGCACGACTCCGGTAGTGCAGGCTGCTAAACAAGCCTCTATTCCCGCTTTATATTTCACCAATTTAATTTCTGCACGGCCCTTAATGGGACCCGCTGGTGCGGGGTCATTAGCACAAGTGATTAACGCAGCCCTCAAGAATCAAACTCGCTTTGATGAGATGAAAGCTTTTTTTGGCAATGTGGGAAGTGGCTATGCAGCCGGAGTTTGGGAGGATGTGCCGGTAGATCGCCCCGAGTTCAAAGCAGAAACCCGCCGTAAGCTCGAGAAAAAAATCAAGAAGCGCAAAGCTGAGGAGATGATGTAATGTTTGTCATTGATCACGACCGTGCTGGCGGATATTGGGGCGCTGTCTATGTTTTTACGTCCATTAAAGGTTTGCAAGTTGTCATTGATGGACCAGTTGGGTGTGAAAATTTACCAGTCACCTCAGTATTGCATTACACCGATGCCTTGCCACCCCATGAGTTACCTATTGTAGTAACCGGTTTAGCCGAAGAACAATTGGGACGAGAAGGTACAGAAGGTGCAATGAAACGGGCTCATGCAACCTTAGACCCCGATTTACCTGCAGTGGTTGTTACTGGCTCGATTGCCGAAATGATTGGTGGTGGAGTAACGCCAGAAGGCACTAATATTCAACGCTTCTTGCCGCGGACGATTGATGAGGATCAGTGGCAATGCGCGAATCGTGCGATGTTTTGGTTGTGGAGTGAGTACGGCATCAAGACGGTCCCCACCCGCCCACCTAAAAAATCTGGCGAAAAACCCCGCGTCAATATTATTGGCCCTTGTTACGGTACTTTCAACATGCCAAGCGATTTAGCTGAAATTCGCCGCTTAGTAGAAGGTATTGGCGCTGAAATTAATTTGGTTTTTCCTTTAGGTGGTCATCTGGCCGATGTCGCGCGCTTAGTTGATGCTGATGTGAATATTTGTATGTATCGCGAGTTTGGACGGATGTTATGTGAGGCCTTAGATCGTCCGTATTTACAAGCCCCCATTGGTTTGCATAGCACGACTCAATTTTTACGTACTCTAGGTGAGCATCTTGGGTTGGATCCCGAGCCTTTTATTGAACGGGAGAAGCACACAACGATTAAACCTATTTGGGATTTGTGGCGCTCGGTTACACAAGATTTTTTTGGCACGGCTAGTTTTGCGGTAGTAGCGAACGAGACCTATTCTCGTGGCATTCGCCATTTCTTTGAAGACGAAATGGGGATGCCCTGTAATTTTGCCGTGGCGCGTAAACCCGGTGAAAAAACGAATAATGAAGAAGTGCGGAAATTGACCAAAGAAAAAACGCCGCTGATTATGTATGGTAGTTACAACGAGCGCATGTATTTAAGTGAAATTGGTTCAAAGGCCACGTTTATTCCCGCCTCATATCCGGGCGCATTAATTCGCCGCCATACAGGTACGCCTTTTATGGGTTATGCCGGCGCAACCTACCTAATTCAAGAATTTTGCAATGGTTTATTTGATGCACTATTTCATATTATTCCTTTAGCTACTGAGATGGATAAGGTTGACGCCACCTTGGTACGGCAAAAGTTATTGGCTAATTTGCAATGGGCAGCAGACGCTCAAAAAGCCGTTGCCGATTATGTCCAAGCCCAGCCGGTATTAGTGCAAATTTCAGCGGCGAAATTATTGCGTGATCGAGTTGAGCGGGCTGCTGAAACAGCTAATGAAGAACAGATTACTTTAGAGCGGGTGCGCATCTCTTGCCCAGAAATTTCAGTGGGAGAAACAGTATGAAGCTGAACCCCATCCGCTTTCCAAAATTTGGCAGCAGTAAGCCATCTGCCCATGGCGCGCGGGCTTTGCGCGGTAACGGTCGAAAGGCCATTTTAAGGAGTGATCTCGTATGAGTGATAACAGAACAGACTCAATCTCTGGTCTCACCGACGACGAAGCCAAGGAATTCAATCAGTTTTATGTCCAAGGCCTAGTTGGGTTTGTAGCAGTTGCAGTGGTTGCACACATTTTGGTGTGGGCTTGGCGTCCTTGGTTCCATTAAGCAGAAATTAGCGGGAGGTATACATATGAAAAATATCACTTTAGAGAATGCCGATCAGGATTTTCTGGAAAAGAATTCTTTGCAATTTAAAGCAATTTTTTTCTCAGGCTTTATGGTGTTTTTTGTAATTTGCCTATCAGCAAAATTTTTGCCTAAACAATGGAGCTCTTGGCTACCAATTGAAGAAGGGAAGCATTCTGTGGCACGGGATGCAAGTACAGCGGTATATAGCTTTATGTCGTATTTAACTTAGGAGAAAAGTATGTGGAGAATATGGAAACTATATGACCCATTGCGCGCTATGGTAATTCAAGGAATTTTTCTGTTTGGATTAGCCGCCATGATTCATTTAATCCTGCTTAGTACTGTGCGCTATAACTGGTTGGATGGCATGAACCAGGCTCAGTTCAAGGCTGCTGAATCTGCAGGTTCTGCAACACCACCAGCTGTACCTGCTGGGAAGTAATTGCTGTATGCGAACGAAGACAGATAAGACAAGAAGCTTAAGCCTTGTCTTATCTGAATTCCTAGAAGGGGGGGAGTAAAAATGGCAATGCTGAGTTTTGAGAGAAAGTACCGAGTTCGTGGTGGCACTTTAATTGGTGGCGACCTTTTTGACTTTTGGGTCGGCCCCTTTTACGTTGGTTTTTTTGGTATTACCACCGTATTTTTTGCCTTTCTTGGAACGGCAATGATTTTATGGGGAGCATCTCAAGGACCCACTTGGAATCTGTGGCAAATTAATATTGCCCCGCCCGACCTGAAATACGGTTTGCATTTCGCTCCCTTGATGGAAGGCGGTCTGTGGCAACTGGTTACGATTTGTGCGCTGGGTGCATTTGGTTCGTGGGCTTTGCGCGAAATTGAAATCTGTCGCAAATTAGGGATGGGCTTGCATGTCCCCTTTGCTTATCTGATGGCAGTTTTTGCTTATTTCACTTTGGTTGTGATCCGCCCAGTATTAATGGGCGCCTGGGGTTATGGTTTTCCATATGGCATTTTGAGCCATCTTGATTGGGTTTCAAACACAGGTTATCAATATCTACATTTTCATTACAACCCTGCACACATGATTGCGGTGACATTATTTTTTACGACTACCTTAGCTTTATGTATGCATGGTGGTTTAGTTTTGTCTTCTACTAATCCGCAAAAAGGACAACCAGTTAAGACACCAGAACACGAAGATACTTTTTTTAGGGATTTTATTGGTTACTCGGTTGGGACCCTTGGAATTCATCGCCTTGGTTTGTTCTTGGCCTTGGCGGCAGTATTTTGGAGTGCCGTTTGTATTGTAATTAGCGGCCCATTTTGGACTCGTGGTTGGCCAGAATGGTGGGGTTGGTGGTTGAATTTACCAATTTGGCGATAGGCCTAAGGGAAAAACAATATGGAATATCAAAATCTCTTTACCCAAGTGCAGGTCGTTGGTCCCATTCATCACGGCATACCCTTAGATCGATATGAGCAACGGAATCGTATCGGTAAACCCTTCTTATTTCATTTAATAGGGCGTCTTGGTAACGCCCAAATTGGTCCGATTTATTTGGGTTGGCTCGGAATAGCTTCCTTATTTTTTGGCACTATTGCAATTCAAATCATGGGCTGGAATATGCTGGCCTCAGTGAATTGGAGTCCGATTCAGTTTGTTAAGCAATTATTTTGGCTTTCTTTGGATCCACCCCATCCTAAATATGGCTTGAAATTATTTATGCCTTTAGCTGAAGGTGGTTGGTGGATGATGGCCGGTTTCTTTTTGACCCTTGCAATTTTATTATGGTGGTTGCGCACCTATCGGCGTGCAGTTGCATTAGGCATGGGAACACATGTGGCTTGGGGATTTTTAGCGGCTATTTGGCTCTTTTTAGTTTTAGGATTTTTACGGCCATTACTGATGGGAAGCTGGAGCGAGGGCGTGCCATTTGGCGTCTTCTCGCACCTCGATTGGACTGCCGCTTTTTCTTTACGTTATGGTAATTTGTTTTATAACCCGTTCCACATGCTTTCAATTGCCTTCCTCTATGGCTCGGTGCTGTTATTTGCGATGCACGCGGGAACAATTTTGGCTGTGTCCCGTTTTGGCGGCGAGCGTGAAATAGAGCAGATCGTTGATCGTGGTACTGCCTCAGAAAGAGCGGCTTTATTTTGGCGCTGGACGATGGGCTTTAACGCCACCATGGAATCAATTCATCGTTGGGCTTGGTGGTTTGCAGTGCTCACGCCATTAGTCGGCGGCATTGGTATTCTTTTAACCGGCACGGTTGTCGATAACTGGTACTTGTGGGCAGTAAAACACCATGTGGCCCCAGCCTACCCAAATGTTTTTGGGGGCATTACGGTTGATCCTGCCAGTACATTTGTCGCGCCACCACCACCAGTGCCACAAATTCCAATGCAGGGGATGAAACCATGAAGATTATTTATGCCAAACTCAGTCTGCTACTATTGCTGTGTAGCATGCTGGTCTTAGTAGGTTGTGAGCGACCTCCAATAGAAGGTGTGCAGCATGGCTATCGCGGCACCGGAATGGATGAAATATATAACCCTCGTACCTTGGCTGCGCAAGCCGCTAACAATGTGGTACCCGCTTCTTATCCAGTGCCAGCAGATGGACCCAAGGCAGCCACTGCATATAAAAATGTCAAAGTCTTAGGGAATTTAAGTACCGCGCAATTTACAACCTTTATGGTTTCGATGACGAGTTGGGTATCACCACAACAAGGCTGTGCTTATTGCCACAATGTTGAAAATTTTGCTGATGATAGTAAGTACACCAAGGTCGTTGCACGTCGCATGATTCAAATGAACCAACGGATTAACGGTGATTGGCAAAGCCACGTTAAGCAAACCGGTGTGACATGCTATACCTGTCACCGGGGGAATAATATTCCTCAGCAAGTATGGTTTACTGCCCCCGAACAAAAGCAGGGTAATGGTTGGTTAGGTAATAAAGACGGCCAAAATACGCCAAGTCAATCAGTTGGGCTTTCTAGTTTGCCCTATGATCCATTTACACCATTTTTGTTAAAGGACAGCATGATTCGGATCGAGGGTGATACCGCTTTGCGTACCAATAACAAGCGCAATATTAAAGAGACAGAAAAGACCTTTGGTCTGATGATTCACATGTCGAAGTCATTGGGAGTAAATTGCACTTATTGCCATAACACGCGCGCTATTGCTAGCTGGGAAGAAAGCCCGCCACAGCGCTCAACTGCTTGGTATGGAATTCGTATGGCGCGTGATATTAATAATAATTTTATGGTCCCGCTAACCAAGGTATTTCCAGCCCATCGCTTGGGTCCAACTGGCGATGTTGCCAAGGCAAATTGTGGCACTTGTCATCAGGGTGCGTACAAGCCTTTGTACGGTGTTTCGATGTTGACTGATTACCCTTACTTACGTGGCAGTGGCATAACTACTGCAGCAGCGGCTGCCAGTGTAAGCAATACTTCGGTGAAATAGTCTTACGGTAGACCGTAAGACTACTCGTATTTATGTTGAAAAAGACGGTTATTCATGATGACACTAGACCCGTTGCCTTAGTCATTGGCAGCGGTTTTGGTGGTTTAGCTGCGGCAATTCGCTTAGCTCATCATGGCTATCGGGTACGGGTTATTGAGAAACTGGCTGCGCCAGGTGGTAGAGCGTCGGTCTTTAAAAAAGATGGCTTTACTTTTGATGCCGGCCCCACGATTATTACAGCGCCATTTTTATTGGAAGAGCTCTGGGAGCTATGTGGCGAAAAATTGAGTGACGATGTTGATTTACGTTTAATGGACCCGTTTTATCGGATTCGTTTTGACGATGGTACCTACTTTGATTACACCGGTAACTTAGCGCAAATGCGTCAAGAGGTCGCCAAGTTTGCGCCTGAAGATTTGGTGGGATTTGATCAGTTTCTTCAAGAGGCTGAGAAATGCTATAAGTTGGGTTTTGAAGATTTAAGTTCAGTCGCTTTTGATTCGCTGAAAGATTTACTTGCCGCCATTCCATCTATGATGCGCATGAAAGCATGGGAAAGTATTTATACGTTGGTAGCGCGGTATTTTAAAAACCCGAAATTACGTCAAGTAATGAGTTTTCACCCACTATTAATTGGCGGTAATCCATTTTCTGTAACAGCCGTGTATGCCTTAATTAATTCACTTGAAAGAAGGCATGGAGTTTTTTCAGCAATGGGTGGTACTGGCGCAATTATTCAGGGCTTAGTTAGGCTATTACGCGATCAGGGCGTCGAGATTGAATGCAATACTGAAGTGAAGAAAATTGTCGTAAAAAATGGCCAGGCAACTGGTATCACTACGGCTGATAGCAGTTTTATAGCTGCTGATATCGTGGTTTCGAATGCCGACGCGGCATGGACTTATCAAAAATTAATTGATCCCGAACACCGTCGGGTATGGACTGATCAGAAAGTAATGAAAAGCAAGTATTCAATGAGTTTATTTGTTTGGTATTTTGGCATTGATCGACAGTATCACGATATTCCACATCATATGATTTTATTGGGTAAGCGCTATAAAGAATTATTAACGGATATTTTTAAACGCAAAATATTAGCTGACGACTTTAGTCTTTATTTGCATCGACCCACTGCTACGGATCCCTCTTTAGGTCCGATGGGTTGTGATACTTTTTATGTTTTATCACCGGTTCCGAATTTAGATAGCGGTACCGATTGGCAGGCATATGCAGAAACGTATCGTCAAAAAATTGCTGATTATTTAGAGGCCACAGTCATGCCAGGGTTTCAAGCGCATCTTAAAACCTCTTTTTGTATGACGCCGCAAGATTTTCAAGATCGCTTACTGTCAGTAAAAGGTGCGGCCTTTGGTTTCGAGCCACTCTTGCTACAAAGTGCTTGGTTTAGACCCCACAATCGCAGCGAAGATGTACAGGGACTTTTTATGGTGGGCGCAGGTACGCATCCTGGCGCAGGCATTCCTGGGGTTTTATCTTCTGCTAAAGCCTTGATGTCGGTTGTACCAAAGGCTATTCATCAACCACCTAAAGTTTGCAGCCTTTAAAGGAGAATGCTGGATGAGTCAATTTAGTAACGATGTTGCCCAGTGCACTGAAACGATGCGAGTTGGCTCAAAATCATTTTTTGCTGCATCACGTCTTTTGCCCAAACGGGTACGCGACCCAGCCATCGCACTCTATGCCTTTTGTCGTCTGACGGATGATATTGCCGATGCGATTGATGCAAAACCCGATGCTATTGCGGGCTTATGTAAGCGCTTAGAGCGTATTTATCAAGGTAAGCCAGACCATCAAGCGGCTGATCGGGCCTTAGCTGAAGTAGTCCGTTATTACGATATTCCCCAAGAATTATTACAAGCACTCATTGAGGGTTATGAATGGGATAGCCAACATCGCCAGTACGTCACTCTGGATGCTTTATTAGATTATTGCGCACGCGTTGCTGGTTCAGTTGGGGCGATGATGTGCCTGCTGATGGGCAAGCGTGATCCAGCAATCATAGCCCGTGCTTGTGATCTTGGTTTGGCAATGCAACTAACTAATATCGCGCGTGACGTTGGCGAAGATGCGCGCAATGGCCGCTTATATTTGCCGCGTAGTTGGTTGGTAGAAGAAGGAATTGATCCCGATCAATGGCTTAAAAATCCCCAATTTAATCCTGCCATTGCCAGAGTAGTCGAGCGCCTCTTAAAGCAAGCAGATACTTTATACGAGCAAGCCGAAATTGGTATAACTAACCTACCCTGGGATTGTCGTCCAGCAATTCAAGCAGCGCGTTTAATTTATGCTGAAATTGGCCGTCAAATAGAACAAAACCAGTTGAATTCTATAGCCCTACGTGCGATTGTATCGAGCCAGAAAAAAATGCATCTATTAAGTCGCGCGATGTTAGTTACTGCTAAGCGCAATTGGAGCAAACGCTTCATTCCAGCACATCCTGCAAGTCAATATTTAATTCAAGCAGTTATTAAAGCACCGCATCAACCTCATTATGGTGGTTCAATTCACGAACGTATCGTTTGGGTGGTGAATTTATTAGAGCGGGTTGAAATGCGGCGTCGTGAGCAAGCGAAGGTAGCAGTAGCAGCACAAAAAATGGCTGCCTAATTATCTAATGACTGCATTTTTAGCGTATTCGCGGCATTCGCCAAGCTAACATCCATTGCACAATTGGTGAGGCGAAGCGAGGCACATTGAGGGTTTCATGAAATGAAATCACTGGCTCGCCTAATAACTCTGAAGACAAAATCGAACGAGCATAAAACGGCGTATCTTCTAGGGTTTGTATTAATTTCAAAGAAGGCTGATCAGCATTGCGCATCTGTCGTTGAATTTGCCAAGCAGTTTTGGGTAGAGTTTGCCGTGGGGGTGGCACAAAGGGTTCAACGCGACCATCTGGATGGAAGAGGAGAGCGTGCAATTTTTCCACCCCATTTTTTTGGCGCACATCATATATGACTGCAGTACGTTTGCCACTCAATTCGGCGCGCGACCAATCCCACTCATGAAAATCGGGTGCTAGCGGGCCATCGCCTTCATTGGAATCTAAATACCCATTGCCTTGCCAATGTAAATCAGGCTTACTCAGTTCAACCTGGACGCGTGCTCTTGGGGCAAGCGGCCCCCAGCGATGACGACCTTGATCATCAAGGGCAGTTGAAAAATTAAACAGCTGTTCTGGATAGATTCGAACTGTGCCACGAACAGCTTGACCAAAGGGCACTGCCCGTTCTCTGATTTCAATGGTGAGGCAATCTTTATCCCAGCGTAATGAGCTTGGGCCAATGACAAACTCATTAGCGCTGCGGCATGCACTGCGCGCACTTCTTTCGGTCATAGTCCAACGCTTTTTTCCTGGCGAATAAATTGCGACATTTAGCGTGCAGTGATTTTCAGGATCGCCTTGCCCCGTTTTTTTATGGGCTTTCGCATAGTAGGGTGAAAAAACACTGCCTACAAAAGCAATAATGACAATGCCATGTTGGCGATCATCGCTCAGGGCATCGAGATACCACCAGAGATAAGCTCCTTTCCCGAGGGCTTGATCAAACCGAGGTGACCCATCAGGGTTGCGGCCGCCATGCGTCCCGATAGGGCGGCCATGGGCACTCCCGCCCCTGGATGGACGCTCCCCCCCGTTAGATAAAGGCCCGGAATAGTGCTCTGCGCGGCAGGCCGTTTGAAGACGCCCATCCAACCATGGCTGGCTGTTCCATAGAGTGCTCCACCCGTTGCCGGAAATAACTGACTGAAGGTATGCGGCGAAGTACGCGTTACCGTGTTGAAATTGGGATTGAGCTCGAGACCACATTGTTTTAATAAAGCGAATGCCTGACTTTCGCATGCTTCAATCTCCTCGGTAGTGAGTTCGGGTCGCGGGCTTAGGTGTGCTGGCGCATTGACTAAGCAAAAGATACCTTGTTCATGGGGATAATCAAGATGGACATCGGTTTGATCTTGCGCGCAAATATAAACTGTTGGCTGTTGAGGTAACTGCTGGCGAAGAAAAATGTCATCGAATTCAGCTTGATAGTTTGCATTAAAAAAGACAGTATGCCGTAGAAGCGGAAATCCTTTGGGTTTAGCTACCATCGACCAAGTTAAGGCGGAGAGTGATGGTGTCGCCTGGCGATCAATCGTGCTAGCATTTTTCAGTCCCGCACCCAATAAGCCCACTTGAAGCGCTCGGGCGTCGCCATTAAAAATAATCGAATGGGCGTAATGAACGTCATCATTATCAAGACGTACACCGCAGACGCGTCGATTATTCAATAAAATTTCAGTACATGGATGACCTGTTATGAAACGCACCCCTTTTTGTTCTGCAAGTCGTTGTAGGGTCTTCACTAAAGTAGACATACCGCCGTTGACGCTCCAGACGCCTTGCATTTCTACTTCGGCAATGAGCATTAAAGTAGCAGGAGCTTCAAAAGGAGAGGAGCCACAATATGTGGCATAGCGCCCAAAGAGCTGACGCAAACGCGGATCATGAAAGTAGCGACCTAAAGTTTTCCAGAGATTGCTAAACAAGCCAATATCAAATAATACCTTTGAACCCGAAGTCCCTAAGCTAGCCATCATACTGCTCATGCTTGGCCGCCCAGAAAGCATGTATGGTTTTTTTAAGGCCTGATACAGTTGGCTAGCTTGACTACAAAAATCAAGAAAGCGGTTTGCTTCGGCTCGCGAAGAAAATTGTGCAATAGCTTCAGCTGATTGCATGCGGTCGGCAAATAAATCAAGCGTCTCATCTTTACTCCATGCATGGCGAGCTAAAACAGCTAAAGGTGAAATCTGCATTTCATCTTCTAGGCTGGTGCCGGCTTGACGAAAAAGCTCGTCAAATACCCAGCGCATGGTGAAAACAGTAGGGCCAGAATCGATCGCTTGCTCACCGGCTTGAATCTGCCGAATTTTTCCACCTAAGGTGGATTCCTTTTCAATCACCGTCACTTCAAGCCCAGCACAAGCTAGTGCTAAGGCGCTAGCAAGGCCACCGATTCCACCACCAACAACAATAACTGTTGACTTATCCAAACGCGTGACCGCCCCAGCTACCTTGAGGGTTGATCGGCTTAAAGCGGGCAAACATCGATTCAGAAAAGTAATGATGAAGATGGGCTGCTTGAATCGCTTTTAAATGACTGCCTGAGCGGGCATAGTCATTCATAGCAACTTCAGATTCCCAAATCGTAAAGGTAGCCTGCCTTAAGAGTGGCGCCTCACCTACTCCCGCCGCCAGAAGACAACCTGAAGTGTGTTTTAGCTCGGTTTCAGCAGGCGGCGCTTTGCTCCAAAATTGTTGTGCATACCAAGGTTTAATCGAAGCTCGGGTGAGTGAGGCAATAGCCCCTGTTGGAATTTGGGCATCATAAATTGGCAGCGACTTACCCCCCCAACTGCCCTTGCAAGAGTAGGTCTGCAATTGCGTAGTAAAAAAATCATCGGCATGATCACGATACCAATGCAATAATGCCGACCCATGTAAAAATTGTTCGGCTTCTTGTTGGTTATTAAAAGCCGCAAAAATACCTTGATGAAGGGCGCTTGGCTTTACTGAGAAGCCCCCATTCACCCCTGATCCTAAGTATTTAATTAGTTGTAAGCCAGGTACAGATCCAAGTTGATAACGGCCAAACATTAGCTTGGCAATACCGCTCAATTTTGCATCTTCAGCGATTTTGACTAAAGCCATGATTGCCACTGGTGCACCCATTAGATTGGACACTTATTGCTCCAAATCATTCTCTTTAGAGCCGTCATTAAGACCAAATTTTCTCAGTTTGATATAAAGACTTTGGCGCGATAAGCCAAGCATTTCAGAAGCAGCTACGCGATTACCTCGTGATAAATCAAGCGCAGCCTTAATACATAACTCTTCAATTAAATCGGTAGTTTCATTCAGAATTTCTTTTAATGGTAGGCGACCAACTAGTTGGGTTAACTCTTCATTCGACCGCGAGATACCTTCACCAACTTGATATTGGGGCCGAATGCGGGAGCCAACCTCGCGTATTGAGAAGCCGATACAGGTTTTGGGGCTAGCCATAGCAGACGCAGATATTTCAACAGGATGAAAAGTTCCAAAGGCATCACGAATGGCAGTTGCGAATAATTTAATAGTTCGTTCTGCTTGTAAATTAGATAGCATCACCTTTAAATCAATGCTGGCCCGTTCGAGCCAAATCTCCAGCGATTCATGGAGTAGCTGCTCTGGCTTTTCGACCATAATCATTTTACGAAAAGCATGATTAGTACTCATAATCATGCCCTGTAAATTGGTAACCACAAAAGCATCAGCTGAATTTTCCAAGGCAAATAAAGCGAGCGCTTGACTACTATTAATTCCAGCAATCTCAGTATCTTGTACTGTCTTCATGGTGATCAAAATTAAGGATTGATTTGCGCTTCGAAAGGGCGCTGCAATTAAAAATACATTACTGCTATTAAAAGTTGCATTGAATTCAATTTTTTCGCTACCATAGCTAGCTTTGGTTAAGGCCGTACGTACGGCATCAAGATCTTTTTTAGCCAAGTAATCAAGAAAAGATTTTCCAATAATTTTTTTTATGGGTTCCCCCACAATTTCAACAAACCGAGCATTTGCTTCTAAAATTTTAAAATGAATACTATCTATAACAATATTTTCACTAGAGGCAATTTCAAATAAAATACGATTACGCGTTTCCATTTCCCGCAGACGCGCATGGTCTAGCTCGATAGTTTGTTGGGCATCAATTAAGCGTTGCTGTAATAAAGATACCTCACGCAAATCTCGGTACAAAGCCACAATTCGCCGACTACTGGGTAAATAAATAGTGGCACAGAGAAATGGCAAATCAGTGGCCCCAGGAATAGCAATATTGATTTGTCGCAGTCGTGAAGTGCCCGTTTCTTTTGCGTCTTTAAGTAGAGTTTTAACTTTAATACGACTTTCGATCGAAACTGTGTCTTCCCAGTTTTGTCCTACCCAAGCTTGAAGATTTTTACTGTAGAGCTCAGAATTGCCGAAGGCCAAACCTAGAATGATGCCTTGCTCATCCATCACAATCGCTAGATCTGACCCAGCTTGAATGACCGTTGCTACCTCCTGTGGCGCGAGCGAGCCAATATGAAGGAGGGGATTTAGGGTTGATGACGACAAGACATGCCTTGGTGGATTGATTTAACCCACTATTTTACTAGGCTTGCCGCCGTTTTAATGGCTTCATCAAGATCACTAGTGCAGCTATCGGCACTCGATTGATCAAGTAATTGGGGCTGCGCTCTAAAAAGTGCGCCGCCAACCATAATGTGTAATTGAGGGTTTAAAGATTGACTACGAATGAGTGGGATCATTTTCTCTAGCTCATCCCAATGCTTAAAGGTGGAGATGGAAATAGCAACAAAATGGAAAAAAGCCCCTTTAACAGTATCTAGAATTTCTGCTTTACTAATTTTAGGCGCTGCTAAAACATTCCAGCCATGTTGAATCAGGTTTTCAGCTAACAGAAATACGCCTAGCGTATGTTGCGAATGAGGCATTGCAAAGGCAAAGGCATGACCTTTAGTTTGATAGTGAAGGTCTGCTTGCGTATGAAAAAGCGGATTAAGCTCACGCAAAATAGCTTGCAAATGACCGATTGCTATAGTTGTTGAGCCAAACGTACAGGCGTCAACCTCCCAGAGGTACTCTAAATTTCTTGCCGCATCAACCGCTAAGCTATAGTAAATTTCATTAATTGAGCAACCCGAATGACATAAGCGTAAAGCGTAATCACGACACTCGTTATAGGAAGTAGTTAGTAATAAGATCGAAAACTGACTAATTTCATGAGCAGAAACATGCCGCGGCAATTGGGTAATATTTTCTAGTTTTAACTTTTTAATATTTGCATGATCGGCCAATAAACGGGGTAATACCTTTTTTTCAACCACCATCTTGAGATAACTGGGTTTAGCACGCCGGTTTTTTTGCAGTGTATTTGGCGCAAGATCGGAAGCCGTGGACATTTCACATGTTGGTAAAGGTCGATTGAGTGCATCCACATAAACTCCAGTCATTGAGGTGAAAATATTGCACCGCAACAATTATTTAAGCTTGAGTCCGTCCAAGACTTGTGCGCTATACCCATAGATTACGCAATTAAGAGCCCAACTGTCAAATTTTAATTACATCAACTAGGGGTAGATACCTAGTGGGCTAAAAAACAGAAAAAGCGTAAACTTTTGTTTACACATTGAGCAATGGAAGCCCCTGGTTAAGCGTCATGGCAAGAACTTATGAACCCCTCTATACCCCTGCCCAACGGCTGAGGCGGGACCGCACTAAATGGACTTTAGTGCAGGGCTTATTGGCGCCAGTTCAATTCGTCGTTTTTCTGGTTAGCCTGTATCTGGTGGTGCGGTTTTTAATGACTGGTTCTGGAGAAGATGCAGCTAATATTTCGGTATTAATAAAAACTTTTTGTCTTTATACCATCATGGTAACGGGCTGTATTTGGGAGAAGGTGGTCTTTGGTAAATATCTCTTTGCTAAAGCATTTTATTGGGAAGATGTATTTAGCATGTTGGTCATTGCCCTTCATACTGCTTATGTTGTGTGCTTAATGATGGGCTTATTAACAGAGCGGGAATTAATGTATTTAGCTTTGGCGGCTTATTTCACGTATGTTATTAATGCTGGGCAATTTATTCTGAAATTACGGGCCGCACGCTTACAGGAAAAACGCCAAATGAACCAAGGGCTACCAGCATGAGTGCCGTCATTTCCCCGCCTGTCGAACGGCAAGTGTTGCCAATTATTAAAGAGCGCGGGCAGCGCGAAGTCTTTTGTGGTTTAACTGGAATCATCTGGCTACACCGCAAAATCCAAGATGCATTCTTTTTAGTAGTAGGCTCACGCACTTGTGCCCACTTAATTCAGTCGGCAGCTGGCGTGATGATTTTTGCTGAACCTCGTTTTGCCACGGCAATTATTGATGATCGTGATTTAGCTGGCTTAGCAGATGCGAATGAAGAGCTCGATCGGGTAGTAGCAGAGCTATTAGAACGGCGTCCCGATATCAAACTTCTTTTTTTAGTGGGCTCTTGCCCATCTGAAGTCATTAAATTAGATCTAGCCACTGCTGCCCAGCGCCTGAGTAGAAATTTTATGCCGCAAGTGCGCATTCTGAATTACTCAGGAAGCGGTATTGAAACAACTTTTACGCAAGGCGAGGACGCTTGTTTGGCAGCCTTAGCTAAAGATATTCCACTACCTACTGCTGCTCAGTCACAAGCGCCAGCGGAGTTATTGGTCGTGGGGTGCCTAGCTGATGTGGTCGAAGATCAATTTATTCGCATCTTTAAAGATTTAGGAATTGAACAGGTGCGTTTTTTCCCACCCCGTAATTCAAGTAATGTGCCAGTCGTTGGTCCGCATACCCGTTTTTTATTGGCGCAACCTTTTTTGGCAGATACCGCGCGAGTACTAGAAGAGAAAGGTGCACAGCGGCTTGAGGCGCCATTTCCACTTGGGGTTGAAGGGACTGAAAAATGGTTTGCTGCTGCTGCCTTGGCTTGGCAGGTTCCAGCAGAGCAATTTGAACTAGTAATCGCCCCTAAAAGGCAGCGGGCAAGCTCAGCCTTAGCCCGTTTTAAAACACAATTAGCCGGCCAAAGCATTTTTTTCTTTCCTGATTCACAATTAGAAATTCCATTAGCGCGTTTTTTACATCGGGAATTAGATATGGTATTAACCGAGGTTGGCGTGCCCTATTTACATCGTCAGCATATGGCCAGCGAATTGGCCCTCTTGCCCGAGGGCGTGCAATTATCTGAGGGGCAAGATGTTGAGCGCCAACTGGATCGGTGTCGAGCGATTAAACCAGACTTAGTCGTTTGTGGTTTGGGTTTAGCTAACCCGCTAGAGGCGGAAGGCATTACTAGCAAGTGGTCAATTGAATTGGTTTTTACACCCATCCAAGGCTTTGATCAGGCTGCCGACTTGGCTGAATTATTTGCGCGTCCGCTCTTACGTCATTTGAAATTGGCCGCCTAATATGCAACTAACCTTATGGACCTACGAAGGACCTCCGCATGTGGGAGCGATGCGAATTGCAACCGGCATGGAGGGTGTGCACTATGTACTGCATGCGCCCCAAGGTGATACCTATGCTGATTTATTGTTCACCATGATCGAGCGTAATCATCGTCGTCCACCCGTTACTTACACCACTTTTCAAGCCCGTGATTTAGGTAGCGACACAGCTGAATTATTTAAAGAGGCAGCGCGCAATGCCTACGAACGGTTTAAGCCAGAACTCCTTATGGTGGGATCTTCATGTACCGCTGAATTAATTCAAGATGATCCTGGTGGTTTGGCTGCCGCACTGAATTTACCCTTACCAGTTTTGCCCTTAGAACTTCCTGCCTATCAAAAGAAAGAAAATTGGGGCGCAGCAGAAACGTTTTATCAAATGGTGCGTTTATTAGGCACTGAACATGCTTTAGCACCTGGTGTGAAAAGAACCCCCCGACTCGCCAATCAAAAGCCACGTTGTAATATTTTAGGCCCAACTGCTTTAGGTTTTCGGCATCGAGACGATGTGACCGAGATTACCCGCTTACTGAACCAGATTGGCGTTGAAGTAAATGTTGTTGCACCATTAGGCGCAAGACCAAGCGATATTGCCCGTTTGCATGAGGCCGATTTCAATGTGGTGCTCTACCCAGAAATTGCCAATTTGGCGGCGCAATGGCTAGCGCGTAACTTCAATCAAGCTAACACTAAAACTATCCCGATTGGCTTTAAAGCCACGCGCCAATTTATTGAAGAAGTTTGCACTTTAGCTGGTATTGAGTGCGATGTAGACGCGCTAGTCAATAATTCACGGGCGCGTTGGTATGCACTCTCGGTTGATTCAACCTATTTAACTAATAAACGGGTTTTCATCTTTGGCGATGCCACCCATGCCATCGCTGCCGCTAAAGTAGCGCATGAAGAAATGGGCTTTCAAGTTGTAGGTTTGGGTACCTATAGCCGTGAATTAGCCCGCGAGGTTCGTGAGGCTGCTACTCTGTACGGCATTGAAGCCTTAATCACAGATGACTATTTGACGGTTGAGCGAGCTATTGCTGAACTACAGCCTGAATTAATTTTGGGCTCGCAAATGGAGCGACACATTGCTAAACGCCTGAAGATTCCTTGTGCGGTTATTTCAGCCCCAGTTCATGTACAAGATTTTCCAGCACGCTACTCGCCACAAATGGGCTTTGAGGGTGCGAATGTGTTGTTTGATACTTGGGTGCATCCATTAATGATGGGCCTAGAAGAGCATCTTATTGGGATGTTTAGAGGCGATAGTGAATTCCATGAAGAGGCGATGCCTTCTCATTTGGGTCATGGCTCGACATTAGAGCGGAAGCCTGAGACAGAAACTCGTATGACTACAAATTCGCAAGAGTTGATTTCAATTTGGGATGACGAGGCGCAATCGGAGTTGAAAAAGATTCCATTTTTTGTGCGCGGTAAAGCTAAACGAAATACCGAACGTTTTGCTTTGGAACAGGGCGTACAAACAATTTCGATTGAAACACTTTACGATGCAAAAGCGTATTACAGCCGCTAATGTGCGGATAACCTAGGGGATTTACCATGGAAGTAACGAATATACCAATTAGCCAAACTGGACGAGTACGGCCACCAGATGGCGAGGGAAGTGTGCAAGTTGAACTTGACCCGAGCGTCAAAATTGGCAAAGCAAAAGTATTCGCGGTTTACGGTAAAGGCGGCATTGGTAAAAGCACTACTTCCTCGAATTTATCAGTAGCCTTCTCCAAATTAGGTAAGCGCGTTATTCAAATTGGTTGCGATCCAAAGCATGATTCGACTTTTACCCTCACTAAAAAATTAATGCCTACGGTGATCGACGTTTTAGAGCGGGTTGACTTTCATTCGGAAGAGTTACGGGTCGAAGATTTTGTTTATGAAGGTTACAACGGCGTGATGTGTGTTGAAGCAGGCGGGCCACCGGCTGGTACTGGTTGCGGGGGCTATGTCGTTGGTCAAACGGTTAAATTACTAAAAGAACATCACTTACTCGATGATACCGACGTGGTAATTTTTGATGTGCTTGGTGATGTGGTGTGCGGCGGGTTTGCTGCACCCTTGCAACATGCTGATCGCGCTTTAATTGTAACTGCCAATGATTTTGATTCCATCTTTGCCATGAATCGAATTGTGCAAGCAATTGGTGCTAAGGCGAAAAATTACAACGTGCGTTTAGGTGGTGTGATCGCTAATCGCAGTAATGCTACTGATCAAATCGATAAGTTTAATGAACGGGTGGGCTTGAAAACGATGGCCCATTTCCCCGATTTAGATGTCATCCGTCGTAGCCGCTTAAAAAAATCGACCTTATTTGAGATGGAAGATTCACCAGAACTAGAAGCAGTAAAAAAAGAATATATGCGTTTGGCTGCAGCGCTTTGGGTTGGCACCGCACCATTGCCAGCTGAGCCAATGAAGGACCGCGATATATTTGATTTACTGGGCTTTGATTAATAAAGGCTGGGCCATGCAACATCGCTCTTATGTCGATAAACGCAATCAACTAGAACAGTACTTTGATCGTACTGCGGTTGAGGCGTGGGCAAGACTAACTACATCAGCCCCAGTAAGCGGCATTCGTGCAACGGTGCGGGCGGGTCGTGATGAGATGCGTAAGACAATATTGGCCTACTTACCTCTTGATTTAACTGGTAAGCGCGTGCTTGATGCTGGCTGTGGCACTGGTTTATTAGCAGTCGATTTAGCACGCCGGGGCGCGCGTGTGATGGCGATTGATATTTCTCCTACCCTGGTGCAATTGGGTCGAGAACGCGTGCCGACCGATTTGGGCACAGGCTCAATTGAGTTTCTTGCGGGTGATATGTTAGACCCCGCCTTAGGGGAATTTGATTATGTGGTGTGTATGGATTCGATGATTCATTACAACCGTGCAGACATTACTAAGGCCTTAGGCTTACTGGCAGCACGCACGCACCAGGCAATTATATTTACCTTTGCCCCAAAAACCCTATTCCTAGCAGCCCTAATTAGTGTGGGACGGTTATTTCCTCGCGGCGATCGCGCCCCTTTCATTGAACCGGTAGCAGAAAAAAAACTTGCCAAGTTAATCGAGATGGGTGAAGATTTAAGCGCATGGCAAATTATTGGCAGTAAAAAAATCTCTCGCGGGTTTTATAAATCACAAGCCATGGCTTTAGGGCGACAGTAAACCAGATCATGCGTTTTCAACCTCGCTTCCCTCGTCTCAGCTCACGCTTTATGCCATTTGCGGATGTCGCCACGGCTGAATTACCCTTGAGTCGCCTCTTGCGTTTATCCCTATTTCAGTTCTCAGTGGGTTTGGCAGCAGCTTTATTAATTGGCACGCTCAATCGCATCATGATTATTGAGTTGCATGTCAGCGCAGGTTTAGTGGCTTTAATGGTGGCACTCCCTTTATTGTTTGCGCCATTTAGAGCCTTAATTGGCCATCGCAGCGATCGCCATAAATCTGTTTTAGGTTGGCGTCGGGTGCCTTATATTTGGATTGGTACGTGGTTGCAATTTGGCGGCTTAGCGATCATGCCCTTTGCGTTAATTTTACTTTCAGGAGATACGCATTGGCCCATGTGGTTTGGTGAAGGTGCATGTGGTTTGGCCTTTTTATTAGTTGGAGCCGGCATGCAAACTACACAAACTGCTGGACTCGCTTTAGCGTGTGATTTAAGTACCCCCAGCCTTCGCCCAAGAGTAGTTGCTTTAATGTATT
Source organism: Polynucleobacter sp. IMCC30063 (assembly GCF_021395235.1). Lineage (NCBI taxonomy): Bacteria > Pseudomonadati > Pseudomonadota > Betaproteobacteria > Burkholderiales > Burkholderiaceae > Polynucleobacter > Polynucleobacter sp. IMCC30063. The sequence goes on from NZ_JAJVCQ010000001.1 coordinate 467,930, forward strand.
TAATGCTTTTAGTGGGTATGGCAGCTAGTAGTTTAGTTTTGGGATTTCTTTTAATTGATTTCACACCAGTGCTATTAATTAGGGTGATTCAAGGCGCCGCTAGCCTCACCTTAATTTTGAATTTAATTGCTTTATGGAAACAAGAGGCACGGCAGCCGCATTTAACTGCCCCGCATTTGCCACGCAAAAGTTTCAGTGAGTCGTGGAAATTATTTTCTGCGCAAAAAAAAGTGCTGCGATTTTTATTGGCCCTAGGCATTGGAACCGCCGCATTTAGTATGCAAGATATTATTTTGGAGCCCTACGGAGCTGAAGTCCTCCACTTATCTGTTAGTTCTACCACTGTACTGACTTTTATAACGGCGTTAGGCGCAATTTGCGCTTTTGCCTTGGCCGCTAAATGCTTGAATCGCAGTATTGAGGCTTATCGCTTAGCTGCAATTGGCGCCCTATTAGGTATTCTGGCGTTTACTTGCGTCATTTTTTCTGAGCCATTGCAGTCGCCTTGGCTGTTTCGTTGTGGTGCCTTCCTCATTGGTTTTGGCGGCGGCTTATTTTCCGTCAGCACCTTAACTGCGGCAATGTCATTTGAAACCGATGATATGAATGGGTTGGTATTGGGAGCTTGGGGAGCAGTACAGGCTACGGCTGCGGGCTTGGCGATTGCTTTAGGCGGCTTAATTCGCGATTTAATTTCAAGCTTAGCCCAATCAGGGCTATTGGGCTCTGCCCTTGACTCTAACGCAACAGGCTACAGTTTTGTGTATCACCTCGAGTTTTATTTACTATTTGCCACTTTAATTGTGCTCGGGCCCTTAGTCGCATACCGGCCGACCAAGATGATGGCAGAAAGTACCGTTGATAAAAAGTTTGGTTTAGCTGAATTACCAGGGTAGTGGATGCTTGTAAGTTTGTTTAATTAAAAGGAAATTGATTATGGGAACCGGAGCAATTACACAATATGTTGATTTAGCGCAACTCATACTTTATGTGTTTTGGGCATTCTTTTTCGGCTTAATTTATTACCTTACGCTTGAAAGTAAGCGTGAAGGCTTTCCCTTGGAATATGACCAAGCTGGCAAGATCAGGCGTAATCCGGGTTTAATTGGCATGCCCCCGCCTAAAGTATTTAAAACTCAATTTCATGGTGATGTGCTTAATCCGCGCTCAGAACCATTAGATGTTATTAGCAATGCGCGTCCCGCGCACCGTTTTAATGGCGCCCCACTTGAGCCCATTGGTAATCCCATGTTAGCCGCCGTAGGTCCTGGCTCGTATGCCAATCGCCCCGACTATCCAGATGTAACTTTTGAGGGCCAGCCAGTGATTGTGCCCATGCGTATTTTGCCGGGCTTTGCAGTTGCGAAACCGGATATCGACCCCCGAGGCTTGCCAGTAATTGGTGCTGATGGCGCACGCGGTGGGGTCATTAAAGAGATTTGGGTTGATCGTGCCGAGATGGTGATTCGTTATTTAGAATTAGAAACAACTGCTGAAAATGGTAGTCGCAAGGTGATGCTACCAATGAATTTTGCGCGTGTACAGAGTAAGAAAATTGCAGTCGAGTCTATTTTAGGAAAGCAGTTTGCAGAAGTGCCCACAATTAAAAGTCAGGACCAAATTACCATGCTCGAAGAAGAGCGGGTTATGGCGTATTACGGCGGCGGAACCTTGTATGCCACCCCCGAACGGCGAGAGCCCTTAATATGAAATTGCTTCACCGCTCGCCAGAGCATGAATTTGAGTCAAGCTATGGCTTACCAGAAGCCTTGCCAGCTGGCGAGCAAATTTTATGGCAGGGTAGCCCCAATTGGTTTTCATTGGCGCGTCATGCTTTCCACCTGCCCGCTTTAAGTGCTTATTTTAGTTTCATTATTTTGGCCAAAATTATTTCGGTTGCACTAGGTGATGTGGCTTGGTCCGCCGAGCTGGGCAGTATTGCATTAGTGATTGCTTTATCTTTACTAGGCTTAGGTTTAGTTGCGTATTTAGCTTATTTAGCAGCGCAAACAACGGTTTATACCCTTACCAATCAACGCGTTGTAATGCGAGTAGGCATTGTTCTCACAGTCAGTTTTAATTTACCTTTCAAGCGTATTGTGCGTGCCGATATCCATGAGTTTGCTGATGGCACTGGTAATATTCCTTTGCAATTAGCGGCTAGCGACAAAATCGCCTATTTTCATTTGTGGCCGCACGCACGTCCTTGGTATTTTGCTCACCCTGAACCCATGCTCCGCAGTATTCCCAATGTCACTGTCGTTGCTCAGCAACTAACTAGCGCATGGCAGACTGTTCATACCAATCAGGCGATGAGTAATGTCAGTACCGGTAATGCATTTGCTGAGTTGGCAGTAGAAGAACAAGTCGCATGAGATTGACCTTGGAACCTAAATTAATTCCCAGGGGTATGGGAATTGCGGTAATTTCAGTCATGCTGCTCACTTTTACTTGGGTCGCCATGGTCAGTTTGCAGGGTCATGATATTGGTGAGCCATACGCTCCCACTCAACAAGTTCGCCAATTACGCTTTGAAGATCGTGCCGATGGATCGATTGCAGTAATTGAGTTCATCAGTGGGCAGCAAATTCATAGCGTGGTTGGTGAGAGTGGTTTTGTAAGGGGCGTCTTGCGTGGCTTAGCGCAAGAGCGAAAGCGTGAGGGTTTTGATAGCTCAAGGCCTTTCGAATTAATTGGCCATACCGACGGTCGTCTAACTTTGATTGATCCAGTAACGAAACGTAAGGTTGATTTGGATTCATTCGGGCCAACTAATGCTGAAAATTTTTTACGGATGTTGACAAAGCCTGTTAAGGAGCAGAAATAATGGAAGTCAAAATGGAGAGTGTGGAAACCTTGCTCGGCTCGCAAATGAGCAAAACAGCCCAGTTAAACTCATCGACCGAGCGCGCACTCGAAGACGCTGTATTAAGCCCGCGTTTTTACACTACAAATTTTGCTGAAATTGACCGAGTCAAGATCGATAGCTTACGCCGTGAGTGGGATGCACTGATGGTTGAATATGAGGCTGATACCAACAACGATCACTTCCAGCGTCCTGCCGACATGGATAAAGATTATTCAAAAGTAGATCCGGAGCTCTACGATGAATTCGTTGACTTTTTAATTAGCTCAATTACATCTGAATTTTCAGGTTGTATTTTGTATGCCGAAATTAAACGCAAAGTAAAAAATGAAGATATGCGTACCTTGTTTGGCTATATGGCCCGCGACGAAAGCCGCCATGCAGGATTTATTAATCAGTGGCTCAAAGATTTTGGGATAGGGATTGATTTGGGGTTTTTAGCAAAAACAAAAAAATATACTTACTTCAAGCCAAAATTTATCTACTACGCCACTTATCTTTCAGAAAAAATTGGCTATGCGCGTTACATTACGATTTTTAGGCAAATTGAGCGTAAGCCCGAGTTGCGTTTTCACCCGATATTTTTATGGTTTGAAAAATGGTGTAACGATGAGTTTCGGCATGGTGAATCATTTGCCTTAATCATGCGTGCAAATCCAAAATTACTAACCGGCATCAATAAATATTGGATTCGCTTTTTTATTTTGGCAGTCTATGCCACGATGTATGTACGAGATCATTCACGCCCCCAGTTATATAAGGCATTACAGATTTCACCTGCCGACTATGATCGCCAAGTTCTGCAAATTACCAATGAAATTACTAAGCAAGTATTTCCGGTGACCTTGAATCTCGATGACCCACGTTTTTATCAGGGCTTGGAGCGAATGTTAGCGCTGTTTATCCGCATGGAAGCAGTAAAAAAACAGTCAACTTGGTTTAAAAAAATACATGTTGCATGGTTGGGCGCACAAGTTGGTATTGAGTTTATTCGCGTCTATTTTTTGCCAGTGAACGACAATGCCTTGCCTAGTTCAGTGCGGATGGTGCCGACTTGGTAAGTCATTTTAAAAAATCATGAGTATGTATCTCTGGCCACTGCTTTTTACTATCTTTGCTTGGTGGTTTGGCACCGGTATTATTTTATTTTTGAACCAACGCTCTCCGACAACGTATCAGGGAACTTTTTGGTTGAGTGGATGCGTCATGCTATTTGCCATTGTTGGCATTAAAACCAGCAGCTCTATGGATACTGTAGCCGCCGCTTATTGCGGTTTTACATGTGCACTATTAGTATGGGCTTGGCAGGAAATTGGTTTTTTATTGGGTTTTATAACGGGCCCACGGCGTATTGCTTGCCCACCCGATGCTAGGGGGTGGAAGAAAGTAGGCTTCGCCTTTCAAACCATACAACATCATGAAATAGCCCTGATTGTGTTGGCAATTGTGGTAACGGTAGCGAGTTGGGGTGGGGTAAATCAAACCGCTTTTTGGACATTTATTATTTTATGGATCATGCGCCAGAGTGCTAAGTTGAACTTATTTTTAGGGGTACTAAATCTCAACGAAAATTTTTTACCGAACCATCTGAAATATATTCATAGCTATTTTTCGCGCAGCTTAATGAATCCTTTATTGCCGATTTCGGTTATTGCTGCGACGGTAGTGGCGGTGCCAATTTGGCAGGCCGCTTTTGCGGTTGGAGCCAGCCCCTATCAAATTACCTCCTGCACTATTTTAGGAACCTTGTTGTCTTTAGCGATTCTTGAACATATTTTGATGGTACTACCCATTAGCTCTGAGGGATTATGGAGATGGAGCTTTCGCGCCTAGCACCTATGAGCCTTAGCCGCATCTGGCCATCGGGCAGTGCTGCCCTTGAGCTTTTAAAACCCATTACTTGGTTTCCGCCGATGTGGGCGTTTGCTTGCGGCGCAATTGCTGCAGGTGTCCCATTTTCCGGGCACTGGCCAATATTGTTAGCCGGCATTATTTTGGCTGGGCCCCTAGTGTGTGCAGCAAGCCAGGCGGTAAACGATTGGTTTGATCGACATGTGGATGCTATTAATGAGCCGCAAAGACCCATTCCCTCGGGCAGAATGCCCGGCTATTGGGGGCTTTATGTGGCCATCATCTGGACTTTACTTTCTGCGGTATTAGGCTATTACATTAGCCCCTGGGCCTTTATTGCAACCCTCGTTGGCTTGGGCTTGGCTTGGGCTTATAGCGCTCCGCCTTTGCGCCTAAAACAAAATGGTTGGTGGGGTAATGCGGCATGTGGACTTGCCTATGAGGGTATTGCTTGGTTCACCGGCACTGCAGTGATGATGGGTGATGCCATGCCGTCAAAGGCATCGATTATGCTGGCGGTTTTGTATAGTATTGGGGCCCACGGCATTATGACCTTGAACGATTTCAAGGCTATCGACGGAGATCGTCAAATGGGTGTGCGGTCTATACCCGTGCAACTCGGTGTTCGTGGTGCAGCAATCAATGCTTGTAGCTTGATGTTATTTCCACAAGCGATCATTGTGCTCATTTTATTTGCATGGGATATGCCTTGGCGCGCTCTTGTTATTGCGAGCTTAATGCTAGGACAAGGCGTGATGATGCTATATTTTTTGCGTGACCCCATTAAGCGCGCTTTATTTTTAAGTGGTTTTGGCGTGCCTTTATTTGTTGCTGGAATGATGGTTAGCGCTTTTGCTGTATCGAATTTAAATTAATGCCTGAAGGATAAAAGTATGAATTCGTATGAACTTTTTGATGCCGTCGTCGTTGGCGGCGGTCCAGCAGGTGCAACTGCTGCAGGCGATTTGGCGCGCTTAGGTCATAAGGTGTTATTGCTTGATCGAGCGGGTCGTATCAAGCCATGCGGGGGTGCAATACCGCCGCGACTCATTCAAGATTTTGAAATTCCAGATGAGCTCTTGGTTGCGAAAGCAAAGTCAGCGCGCATGATCTCACCCAAAAATAATAAAGTCGACATTCCAATTGAAGGTGGCTTTGTGGGAATGGTTGATCGCGATCAATTTGATGAGTGGTTGCGGGTACGCGCAGCGAATGATGGTTGTGAACGGCGTGTTGGTAATTTTGAAAAATTGTCACGTGATACCGATGGGGTCAGCATTGTTCACTACATGGTTCGCTCTAGTAATAAAAATGAGCCCAATACCTCAATGGCCGTGAAGGCAAAAGCAATTATTGGCGCTGATGGCGCTAAATCTGGCGTTGGTCGGGCTGCTATCCCCAGTGCCAAAGACGTTGAATATGTTTTTGCTTATCATGAAATTGTGCGTACACCCGATCTGCCGCCGGCAGATTTTGATGGTTCACGCTGCGATGTTTTTTATCAAGGTACGATCTCTCCCGATTTTTACGGCTGGATTTTCCCTCATGGCAAGACGATGAGTATTGGCACTGGTAGTGCAGACAAAGGGTTTTCATTACGTAGTGCAGTGGCTGACTTAAAAAAAATTACTGGCCTCGAAAATATTGAAATGCTGCGTCATGAAGGTGCACCGTTACCGATGAAGCCGCTAAAAAAATGGGACAACAATCGCGATGTGGTGTTAGCTGGTGATGCAGCAGGAGTGGTGGCACCAGCTTCGGGCGAAGGTATTTATTACGCCATGGTTGGCGGGCGCTTGGCGGCTGAGTCAGTGAGTGAACTTTTATTGACCAATAATCCGAAGAGTCTAGCTAAGGCACGTAAGCGTTTTATGCGTGAACACGGCAAAGTCTTTTTGGTGTTGGGGATTATGCAATGGTTTTGGTATATCAGCGATAAACGGCGCGAGCGCTTTGTAAAGATTTGCGAAGATAAGGATGTGCAAAAACTCACTTTTGACGCGTATATGAATAAAAAGCTCGCAAAACGCGATCCTTTAGCGCATATTCGCATCTTCTTTAAAGATCTGGCGCACCTTTTTGGTTTGATTAAGGTCTAAAGTTTATTTGCTAAGGGTGTAAAGTAAGTTATGACTATGTTTAGAAAACCCGTTATCGTTGCCCTTATTTGGGGGTTATCCGTTGCTATTTTAGGTGGCTGGGCAACCAATTTAGACGCTTGGTATCACGCCTTAAAAGAACCCTTTTGGAAACCGCCCGATTGGTTATTTGGGCCTATTTGGTCGGCTATATTTATCTGTTCTGGCACGGCCTGGGTCATCGCTTGGGATCGAAATCCCGCCCCCACAGCGGTGCGCCACCTAAGCCTTTTATTTGTACTAAATGGGCTCTGTAATTTACTTTGGAGTTTTTTATATTTCCGCCTAGAGCGACCTGATTGGGCTCTTTATGAGGCTAGTCTTTTATGGCTATCGGTATTGGCAATTATCTATACCACTCGCCACTATTCACCAAAGTCGAGCTTACTAATGTTGCCTTATTTAATTTGGGTAAGCATTGCCATTGTTTTAAATTGGGATACCGTTCGACTTAATGGCCCCTTCGGCTAGTTGAGCATTTAGTGAAGCAGATTGTGATTGTGGGCGGTGGTGCTGGCGGCCTTGAGTTAGCTACTCGTCTTGGTAATACTCTAGGCCGCAAAGGCAAAGCGCGGATCATTCTGGTAGATAAGAACCGTACCCATATTTGGAAGCCAAAACTGCATGAGATTGCTGCCGGTAGTATGGATTTAGGCCAGCATGAAGTTGACTATATGGCGCAAGCCCATTGGCACCATTTTGAGTATCGAATTGGGGAAATGACTGGCCTTGACCGCGCCCAACAACTCATTTTCCTCAATCCATACTTAGATGAAGGCGGCCATGAAGTGATGGGAGCGCGTAAATTGCGCTACGATATTTTGGTACTTGCAGTTGGTAGCCTAACGAATGACTTTGGCACTCCAGGGGTCGCTGAATATGCCCTCAGACTTGAATCACCATTGGATGCTGAGCGTTTTCATACGCGCATGTTAAATGACTGTATTCGGGCGCAAGCGCAAAAGACACCGTTGAAAGCGGGCCAACTTCATGTTGCCATTATTGGCGCTGGTGCAACTGGCGTTGAATTGGCCGCAGAACTCTATCGCACCACGCGCGAAGTCGTAGCTTACGGCTTAGATCGAGTCGATCCAAATAAAGATTTACAGATTAATGTGATTGAGGCTGCCGATCGAATTTTGCCCGCCTTACCCGTGCGCTTATCACTAGCCACCGAAGTTTTGTTAAAAAACCTTGGCGTTGATGTGTATGTCAATTCGAAGGTGGCCGCTGTTTTACCCGATGGCGTACAGTTTGAAAATGGACAAATTTTGCCGGCCGAATTAGTGGTTTGGGCCGCGGGAGTGAAAGCACCTGAGTTTTTAAAAGACATGAATGGGCTGGAAACCAATCGCCTTAATCAGTTACAAGTATTACAAACTCTCCAGACCACTCGTGATCCTCGTATTTTTGCTATGGGCGATTGCGCTGCTTGTCCATGGCCAGAATCGCATGGTGGCAAGGGAGGTGTTGTGCCGCCGCGCGCACAAGCCGCACACCAGCAGGCAAATCATTTATATCAACAAATTCAACGGTGTTTGGTCGGCCAGGAACTGAAGCCCTACTATTACCGAGATTTTGGCTCCTTGGTATCGCTTGGTAAATTTAGTACGGTAGGTAATATGATGGGTGGGTTAATAGGCGGCTCCATCATGATCGAAGGATTATTTGCTAAAATGATGTATTTATCGTTGTATAAATTACATGAATTGGCATTGCACGGTTGGGTAAAGACAGCCTTAGATACTCTAGCGCGACTCATCACGCGGCGCACCGAGCCTCATGTGAAGTTACATTAATTATCTGCTATGGGTTGATTGGAGTGAAGGCAGATTACAGTCAAGACGGAAGAGAATGAAATGAAGATTTGTATAGTGGGCGGGGGTGGTGCAATTGGCGGGTATTTAGCAGTGATGTTAGCCCGAGCCGGTAATGAGGTAACGGTGGTCGCCCGTGGTGCAACCTTGCGCGCAATTCAAGAGCGTGGCTTGGCCCTCATTATGGAAGATCTGCCAGAGCCATTACACGCCGAAGTGCGGGCGGTAGAAAAGATGACTGAAGCAGGTAAGCCCGACTTGGTAATTTTGGCAGTAAAGGCGCATCAAGTAGAGCCGCTAGTAGGCGATTTAGTCAACATCATTGGCCCCGAGACAATTTTAATCCCCATGCAAAATGGCATTCCATGGTGGTATTTTCAGAAGCTTGCTGGGCCATATGAAAATCATTCGGTTGAGACGGTTGATCCAGGCGCAGCCATTATGCGGGCCATCAATCCAGCCAACATTATTGGTTGCGTCGTTTATCCGGCAACCGTAACTCAAGCCCCTGGGGTCATCCGTCACGTTGAGGGAACCCGCTTTCCCATGGGCGAGCTTGATGGCAGCAAGTCAGAGCGAATTCAACAGATTACTAACTTAATGGCTGAAGCGGGCTTCAAGTCACCTATTTTGGATGATATTCGTGCCGAAATCTGGCTTAAGCTTTGGGGAAATATGACTTTCAATCCCATTAGTGCGTTGACCCATGGTCATCTGGAAGGAATTTGTCAGTACCCTCTCACCCGCGAGCTAGCCCGAAACATGATGATGGAAGCTCAGCTCATTGGGGAAAAATTGGGCGTAACATTTCGGGTAGATATCGATCGTCGTATTGCCGGCGCCGAAAAAGTGGGTCAACATAAAACCTCTATGTTGCAAGATTTAGAAGCAGGACGAGCGCTGGAAATTGATGCCTTATTAGGATCGGTAATTGAACTAGGTCAAATTGTGCAAATACCTACACCCTGTTTGAGCAGTGTTTATGCTTTAACCAAGTTTTTAGATGTCAATGTGCAACATGCCAAGGCAAGCTTAGCTTTACCTTTTGCAACTGGGTATTAATACAAAGGCACCCGACAGAATTCTAGTGACGCTGCTTCGATAGCAAGGCAGCTTCAGTCACAACTAGGCAAACTGGTTGGTGAGGGTGCCAAGGCCCTCAATCACAATGCTAACTGTGCTGTTTGGTTTCATACTGCCTACCCCGATTGAAGTACCGCAGGCAATGACATCGCCTGCTTCAAGCGTCATCTGTTGGGATAGCAAGCTAACGAGTTTTGCTGGCGGGAAAATCATATCTGCCACGGGATAGTTTTGCCGTTCTTGATCATTTAAAATGGTTTGAATACGCAAGCTCAGCGGATCTATATCAGTCGTGATGTAAGGCCCAAACACCCCAAAGGTATCGAAGCTTTTGGCGCGCGTCCACTGGGCAAAGCCAAGGTCTTTTTGTAAAATTTCAATTGCGGTTACATCATTGATGCAGGTATAGCCAAAAATAGCTTCTAAGGCTTCAGTTTCAGTTAAGTCTTGTGATTTTTTACCAATCACAATTCCAAGTTCACCTTCATAAACTACTTTACCGCTATAAGATTTTGGTAGGCAAATAGTTTTGCCGGCAGCAAGAAATGAGTTATTGCCTTTGAGAAAATAGAGCGGCTCAGCTGGCACAGCATGGGCTAATTTTTCAACCAAAGCATAAAAATTATCAACTAAAGCCACCATTTTTGAGGGCACACAAGGTATATCAAGCTCAACTTCTGCAAGCGCAAAAGATTCGCCTGTGGCCTGAGGGCGATCAAAAAGATTGCCTTCATACACCGAAATTTGGGCTTGATTTAATTGGCCAAAGTAGACCTTGCCGTGATGATTAAAACGAAGCCATTGAGCCATATTATCAATTTATTCTCATAAGAATTAAGTGGTCGGAATGAGAGGATTCGAACCTCCGACCCCCTCGTCCCGAACGAGGTGCGCTACCAGGCTGCGCTACATTCCGTGTTGCTGAAGGTATTTTAGCGCGGCAGCTTAGGTTTGCCGATTTAGTGAATAGGCACACAAGGCTCGTAAGGCCGCAGTTGCTTCATTGTCAGGAAAATTACGAATTGTTGCCAAGGCTAAATTCGCTTCGCGCTCAGCCGCTTGGTGGGTATATTCCAGTGCACCTGAATCTTGCACCGCTTTTAATATTTGACTAAAAACATCGTCAGGTAGATCAGTGTTTTGGGTGATTGCTTCACGCACTAGTAAACGCTCGTCTTGACTACCGTTCTCTAACAAAAAAATCAGTGGCAAGGTCGGTTTGCCTTCACGTAAATCATCGCCAGCATTTTTGCCCATTTGTGCTGCATTGGCAGTGTAATCAAGCATGTCATCCATGAGTTGAAAGGCAGTGCCAATATGCCGACCAAAAGCGGCGGCTAACTCTCGATCAATTTCTGAAGAACGGGCTAATAAAGCACCCAACTCTGCCGAAGCCTCAAATAGTTTTGCGGTTTTATAGCGAATGACTTGCAAATAGCTTGACTCGCTGACCTCGGGGTCATTCATATTCAGTAGCTGTAACACCTCGCCTTCGGCAATCGTATTAGTAGCGTCCGAGAGGATTTGCATGATGCGTAAATCATTTGGTGTCACCATCATTTGGAAAGCGCGTGAATACAAAAAATCCCCCACCAGCACGCTAGCGGCATTACCAAAAGCAGCATTGGCAGTTTCGCGACCGCGGCGCAGGGTTGATTCATCGACAACATCATCGTGCAATAGGGTGGCGGTATGAATAAACTCCACTACGGCGGCGATCTCAAGGGTATGGGGGGTATCTTGACCATGCGCTAAGGCTTTTGCGGTAAGTAAGAGCAAGGTAGGCCGAATGCGCTTACCGCCGGCTTGGATAATATAGCTGGAAATTTGATCAATTAAGGCCACTTCGGAAGCAAGACGACGCTTAATCACCTCATCCAAAGCCTTTAAATCAGGGGCTATGGGGGCCAATATGGGGGCTAGATCGATGTTTTTGACACTGCTTATCATGCAGGATATAATAATGGGCTTAGCTAATCCTTGGTGGATTAGCCGCAAAAGTGATTAAAAGTTGTCTTAAATTGAGGTCTCTACCATGTACGCGGTCATAAAAACCGGTGGCAAACAGTATAAAGTTGCTGCAGGTGAAAAATTGAAAATAGAACAGATACCAGCGGATATCGGCAGCGAAATTACCCTTGACCAAGTTCTCGCCGTAGGCGAAGGTGCTTCACTCAAATTGGGTGATCCACTGGTTAATGGTGCCGCTGTGATGGCCACGGTCATCTCCCAAGGACGTCATGACAAAGTGACAATCTTCAAGATGCGTCGGCGCAAGCATTATCAAAAGCACCAAGGTCATCGTCAGAATTTCACTGAAATTCTGATTAACACAATCAAAGCCTAATAAGGCTTAAGTTGTAAAGCAGGAGAAAGAACAATGGCACAGAAAAAAGGCGGCGGTTCCACACGAAACGGTCGCGATTCAGAATCGAAACGCCTAGGCGTAAAAGTGTTCGGTGGCGAGCATATTAATGCGGGTAGCATCATTATTCGCCAACGAGGCACCAAGGTACATCCTGGCGTCAATGTAGGTATTGGTAAAGATCACACCTTATTTGCATTGATTAACGGACAAGTGCAATTTAGCGTCAAGGGTGCGTTGAACAAAGCGCAAGTATCGGTTTTACCACCTACCGCCTAAATTTTTATTAGGCGCCTGGCTGAGACCAGTTTTACGGCAATTCGATGGCTTGCTTAAATCGAATTGAACTAAATTCACCAACCTCAGAAGCAGGCCTCGCGGCTAGCGAGGCCTTTTTTATTTATGAAATTTATTGATGAAGCCCGAATTGAAGTAATCGCTGGCAGCGGTGGCGCAGGTAGCGCCTCAATGCGGCGTGAAAAATTCATTGAGTTTGGTGGCCCCGATGGTGGAGATGGTGGGCGAGGGGGCAGTGTGTATGCGATTGCTGATCGCAATATTAATACCCTCATCGATTACCGTTATGCTAAAACCCATTTAGCTAAAAATGGTGAGCCTGGGCGTGGCGCAGATTGCTACGGTCGTGCGGGCGAAGATATTGAACTTAGAATGCCCGTTGGCACCATCATTAGTGATTTTGAATCTGGTGAGCCCATTGCTGATTTAACGACCCATGGTGAGCGTCTTTGTTTAGCAGAAGGCGGAGTAGGCGGTTGGGGAAATATACATTTTAAAAGTAGTACTAATCGTGCTCCCCGTCAAAAAACCAACGGCAAAGAAGGTGATCGTAAAAAATTAAAGCTGGAATTAAAGGTCTTGGCTGATGTCGGTTTGTTGGGTATGCCTAATGCTGGTAAATCAACCCTGATAACCGCCGTATCCAATGCACGACCCAAAATAGCCGACTATCCATTTACAACCTTACACCCCAATTTAGGGGTAGTGCGGGTTGGGCAAGAGCGTAGTTTTGTGATTGCCGATATTCCCGGATTAATTGAGGGTGCTGCCGAAGGTGCTGGGTTAGGGCACCGGTTTTTGCGACATCTACAACGTACTGGAGTTTTATTGCACTTAATCGATATTGCCCCTTTCGATGAAGCGGTTGATAACGTTGCTGATGCTAAAGCTATTGTGAACGAATTGCGTAAATACGACGAAGCCTTGTATGAAAAGCCACGGTGGCTAGTTTTAAATAAAGTCGACATGATTCCTGAGGCAGAGCGAAAAAAAACCATCGCTGATTTTATTAAACGCTTTAAGTGGTCAGGCCCAGTTTTTGAAATTTCAGCTTTAACAGGCGAGGGTTGCGATCGCCTATGCTATGCCTTGCAAGATTATCTCGATTCAAAACGGCGAGAGCGTGATAAATTAGAAGAACAGGCTGTCGATCCCCGTTATCAAGGCAGTATCGATTTAGATAAGCCCTAAAGTCAAGCCTGCGCAGCATTCAGGTAGATTAAAATTGAGTTGAGAACCTTGTCATGACAACGCAGCCAATGAAACGCATCGTAGTAAAAGTGGGCTCTAGCCTAGTCACTAATAATGGTGATGGTTTAGATCGAGCAGCAATTGAACGCTGGGCTGAGCAAGTTGCGGTGCTTTTACAGGCTGGTCATCAACTATTAATGGTAAGTTCTGGGGCAATTGCTGAGGGCATGCAACGCCTAACTTGGCATGAGCGCCCAACTGCAATTCATCAGCTTCAAGCTGCTGCGGCTGTTGGGCAAATGGGTTTGGTGCAAATGTATGAAAGTTGTTTTGCCCATTTTAATTTGCAGAGTGCACAAGTTTTACTAACTAATGCCGATCTTGATCACCCCGAGCGTCGAGCTAATGCGAAAGCAACGTTAGATACTCTATTAGGCCTAGGAGTAGTACCTGTCATTAATGAAAATGACACGGTAGTAACCGATGAAATTAAATTTGGCGATAACGATCATCTTGCTGCCTTGGTAGTTAATCTCATTCATGCTGATCTATTAATTATTCTCACTGATCAGGGTGGCTTATTTACAGCCGATCCTCGCCAAGATCAGGCGGCAACGTTAGTAACAGAGGCTAGCGCCGGAGATCCCTCGCTTGAGAAAATGGCTGGCGGAGTTGGTAGCGCCATTAGCAAGGGCGGCATGCTCACCAAAATTTTAGCCGCCAAAACGGCTGCACAAACGGGTGCATCTACTGTGATTGCTTCTGGGCATGAACCGCAAGTACTCAATCAGATCGTCGCGGGTTTGCCAATTGGTACCCTCATCAAGGCCGCCGCAGGTTAAAAACGATGTGCGTCAGCATTGGGCTTACCAGTAAATTTATTCGGCTGTAAGGAATCGAGGATTAAACCTTTATTTTTTACTTGTGATTTATTGTTGCAAAACGCGCCTTGCGCTAGTGCGCCGTGGTATCGATTCGCCTCATTATTTTTAATATCGGTCCAGGTTTTACGTTGATTCGCTTGCCAAATTGAGTTGGTATTGAGAGTGGCGTACAAAGCAAACTGAAAAGTTTCACAGCGAATACCTTCAAAATTAATTTGTTGACTACCGCTTGGACTCGTAATGACCAGCACATAGCGGGTTACGCCATCAGGGTCGATACGAATTGAATCAGGATCAATAGCAAATTTAAAAACTGAGTGTTGAGATACATGAAAAGGGATTAGATTCGCCGTATTGGGCGGCTTAGTAGGTAGGGGCACAACGGTATCTTCTTTAAAGATCTTGGGAGCAAAGGGATCTTCGTAGGCATCCGGTGTGGTGCCGGCACAGGCACTTAGCAGGCAGACAACAAGCAAGGTAAGCGGCCAGCTCAAGCCTGTCGGTTGCCGCTCTAGCGGTGGCCCTAGGGGCAATTTATTTGGTTGAGTCAAGATCGGCTGCTTTCTTGGGGGGTGAATGAGCTTCAAGGGGGGCACCCCAACTGGCATCTTGCATGCGCATCCCACTCGTAATAAAGCGCGCTAGCTCAGATAGTGCGAGTTGATACACTTCTCGTTTGAAATCAATTACCGTAGCTAATTCAATCCAGTAGGGGTGCCAACGCCAAGCATCAAATTCAGGGTGGTCTGAAGCTCGCAGATGAATATCGCTGTCCAAGCCAGTTAAGCGCAGTAAAAACCAGATTTGTTTTTGACCACGGTAGGCGGTGCGATGCGGTCGAGCGGCATTTTGGCGACGCAAAAATGCCTCGGGCACTTCGTAGCGAAGCCAATCCCTTGTGCGCCCAATAATTTGGACGTGTTCTGGCAGCAAGCCAACCTCTTCGTGCAATTCGCGGAACATGGCTTGCTCAGGACTCTCGCCATATTGAATCCCGCCCTGCGGGAACTGCCACGAATGCTGCCCAACGCGTTTTCCCCAGAAAACGTCGTTATGGCCGTTAAGGAGGACAATGCCGACATTGGGTCTATACCCTTCACGGTCGAGCATGATGGTGCCCCGAATCCTTTAAAATCAATGATTTGATTATATCCACACATGAAAGCATCTCAGTCATTTCTCGTTACCCTGAAAGAGGCGCCCGCCGACGCCGAAGTGGTTTCTCATCAACTAATGGTGCGGGCCGGCTTAATACGCAAGCTAAGCGCTGGTATTTATTCTTATTTGCCATGCGGATTAAGGATCATTCGTAAAGTCGAAAATATTATTCGTGAGGAAATGAATCGGGCTGGCGCAATTGAATTACTGATGCCTGTGGTGCAGCCTGCCGAATTATGGCAAGAAACTGGGCGCTGGGAAAAAATGGGCCCAGAGCTCTTGCGCATTCAAGATCGCCATCAACGCGATTTTGTTATTCAACCCACTTCTGAAGAGGTCATTACCGATTTAGCGCGCGCAGAAATTAAAAGTTACAAACAACTACCAATTAACTTCTATCAAATTCAAACGAAATTTCGCGATGAACGCCGCCCGCGCTTTGGCATTATGCGGGGACGCGAGTTCACCATGAAAGATGCTTACTCGTTTGATCGCGATACCGCTGGATTAAAGCAGTCTTATCAATTGATGTTTGACGCCTACACTCGTATCTTCAAGCGCATGGGTTTACAGTTTCGCGCAGTAACGGCCGATAATGGCGCAATTGGCGGTTCGGGTAGCCAAGAGTTTCATGTAATTGCTGATACTGGGGAAGACGCTATTGTTTATTGTCCCGATTCTGCTTACGCCGCAAATTTAGAGGCAGCTGAGTCGCTAGCGTTAATTCCGCAGGGCGGAGTGCCAAGTGTAGCCTTAGAGAAAGTGGCGACGCCAGAGCAAACTCAGTGCGATAAGGTAGCGCAGTTTTTAGGCTTGCCACTACCGCAAACGGTGAAATCTTTATTGCTAGCTGCAGATCAGGCAGAAGGTCCGCCCAATTTATTTATGCTGCTGCTGCGTGGCGATCATGAGCTCAATGAAGTGAAGGCTAGTAAGGTGTCGGGCTTAGAAGCATTCCGTTTTGCTACCGAGGCCGAAGTACTTGCTGCCTGTGGCTCACCACCTGGCTATATTGGTCCCCTTGGCTTAAAACTACCAGTCACGATTGTGGTTGATCGTACTGTTGCCAATATGACTGATTTTGTCTGTGGTGCAAATGATGCTGGGTACCATTTTAAAGGCGTCAATTGGGGGCGCGACCTACCTCACGCGAGCGTCTTCGATTTACGTAATGCGGTAGTGGGTGATCCCTCACCCGACGGTAAAGGGATGGTTGATATTTGTCGTGGCATTGAAGTAGGTCACGTATTTATGTTAGGAACACGCTATTCTGAAGCAATGAAGTGCCTTTATCTTGATGCTCAAGGTCAGGCACAACCGATGGTGATGGGATGTTACGGTATCGGTGTCACGCGTTTATTGGCCGCGGCAATAGAACAGGGTCATGATGAGCGCGGGATTATTTGGCCACTCTCGATGGCTCCGTTTGAAGTGGTAATTTGCCCGATGAATTACGATCGATCAGAAGTGGTGCGCGTAGCAGCCGATACTTTGTATGCCGATTTACTTGCTGCAGGGATTGATGTCATTTTGGATGATCGCGGTGAACGACCAGGTGCGATGTTTGCCGATTGGGAATTAATTGGCGTGCCATTTCGAGTCGTCGTTGGAGAGCGTGGCCTTAAAGAGGCAAAAGTTGAATTTCAGGGGCGTACGGAAAGTGAAGCACAAATGATTCCGCTAGCGAAGATTAAAGAACACATTATTGCTGTACGCGACTTATTTCTTAAACAAACCACCTAAGCCTTTAGCGGCTCCCCGGGCTGCCATTGATCCCATCATGCGGGCCATTTTGCCGCCTTTAAATTGCTTCATCATGGTTTGCATTTGTTCAAATTGGGCTAAGAGGCGGTTGACCTCTTGCACTTGCACCCCAGCGCCAGTAGCAATACGCCTTTTTCTACTGGCTTTGAGTAATTCGGGCTTATTGCGTTCTTTGGCGGTCATGCTATCGATCATGCCTTGCATGCGTTTTATCTGCGCATCGGCTTGCCCTAGATTTGCTTTATTGGTAGCTTGGGTTAAATGACTTGGGAGTTTATCCATCATATTGGCCATACCGCCCATCTGTTGCATTTGGCTAATTTGCGCGCGAAAGTCATTTAAATCAAATCCCCCCTTTTGAATTTTGCTAGCTAACTTTTCTGCTTTAGCAATATCAACATGCTCTTGGGCTTGTTCAACTAAGGCCAGAATATCGCCCATGCCTAGAATGCGATTTGCCATGCGTGCCGCATCAAATGGCTCAAGACCATCCATTTTTTCAGCAACACCAATAAATTTGAGCGGTACGCCAGTCACGCCTCGCACCGAGAGCGCCGCACCTCCGCGAGCATCACCGTCAAGCTTAGTCAAAATGACGCCTGTGAGTGGCAGGGCCTCATGAAAGGCTTTGGCAGTGTTTACAGCATCTTGACCCAGCATGGCATCGACAACAAAAAGGGTTTCAATCGGTTTAAGTTGAGTATGTAAGTTACGAATTTCTGCCATCAACTCAGCATCAATGCCTAAGCGCCCAGCAGTGTCAACAATGAGGACGTCAAAGTAATGCCGTTTGGCCCAATCGAGGGCAGCTAAAGCAATGACTTCAGGGCGTTGATCAACCGAGCTGGGGAAAAATTCAACGCCAACTTGAGCGCTAACTGTTTGCAGTTGTTGAATGGCAGCAGGACGATAAATGTCGCAAGAAACAGTCAGCACCTTTTTTTTCTTTTTCTCATGCAGCCATTTCGCTAACTTACCGACCGAAGTAGTTTTACCTGCGCCCTGCAGGCCCGCCAGCAAAATCACTGCAGGGGGTTGGGTGGCCAAATTCAGCTCGCCACTGTCATTTAAATTGCCCTGCATCGCTTGGGTCAATTCACGTTGTACAACACCTACTAGCGCCTGACCAGGACTTAGACTACCTATGACGGCTTCACCCAAGGCCTGCACTTTAATTTGTTCAAGCAAGGTTTTTACCACCGGCAGCGCGACATCTGCCTCTAGCAGGGCTAAGCGGATTTCCCGCAGCATCTCGGCGGTATTACTTTCTGTCAGGCGAGCTTGGCCCCGCATCGTTTTAACAACGCGAGAAAGGCGATCGGTGAGGTTGTTGAGCATTTATCGATTAGACTTTAGTTATGTCGATTTTAGATTACCCAAGTAGCGCATGGCTGCCATCCTTACTTTATCTTGGTTTATTGGTGGTTTTAAGCTGGCGGCCGCGCTCTCGTCCTGAAACATGGACATTTACCTTGCTTGTCCAAACCTTGATTTTATTAAGTCTGATGATTCAGGGGATCTATTTGCACGATTCTGTCTTTACGCCCGCAGGATTTATTTTTGGTTTTGCCCAAGACCTCTCATTAATGGCATGGGTCGGGCTCTTATTTTATTGGTTACAAAGTTGGTATTTGCCAATCGCTAGCTTGCGCTTAATGGTGTTGATATTTGCGATGCTGTGTGCATTTTTGCCCATTTTATTTCCTGGAACCTTGATCTCGCCCCGCGCGGTAGCTGATCCCTGGTTTAAAGCCCATTTTATAGTGGCGACGATTGCCGTCGGTCTACTGACCTTGGCGGCGATGATGGCAGTGTTAATGGAGGTGCAAGATCGTGCAATACGGCGCACCTTGGCTTATGCGCCTGATAGTCGCTTAGCGCATTGGTTAGAAGGTTTGCCACCATTATTAACCATGGAAAATTTACTGTTTAATTTAATTTATTTTGGCTTTGCATTATTAAGTTTGACGATTTTCTCTGGCATCTTTTTTTCTGAAACCTTATTTGGTAAGCCAGTGGTATTCGATCATAAAACGATTTTTGCTTTTGCCTCGTGGTTACTATTCGGCGGGTTAATTGTGGCGCGTTTGCGGGTCGGCCTTAGGGGTCGCTCGGCATTACGTTGGGTCTTGTGGGGCTTTGCGGCGCTCCTGTTGGCATATGTAGGTAGCCGCTTTGTGCTCGAAGTTATTTTGCATCGGCTTTAACCCCATGCTGAAATGGGTTCTTCTCGGCGCCGTGGCGGCCTTGTTTTATTTCTGGTTGAAGAGGCCTAAACTCGCTGCTGCCCCTGTTCCAGCCCCACCCCGTATTACCGAGCCACTACCAATTGTTCCCTGTGCCTATTGTGGGGTGCATCTGCCTGCCCAAGATTGTCTAGAGCGGGAGCAGCGTTTCTATTGTTGTAGTGCGCATTGCAATGAGATGGACCCAGCGGGATGGTATGGACTGGCACGCTGGCGCCCTTCACCGAACTTCGACGCCCGACCTACTGGAATACAACCTGAATTAGTTTTAATTCACCATATTAGCTTGCCGCCAGGGCAATTTGGACAAAATTACATTGGTGATTTTTTTCAAAATAAGCTCGACCCTACTGCGCATCCCTATTTTGCCGAAATTGCTGCACAAAAAGTCTCAAGTCATTTTTTGATCGAGCGCAATGGATTGATTAGCCAATTTGTTTCGGTACAGCAACGCGCATGGCATGCGGGAGAATCCGATTTTTTGGGGCGCAAGCAATGCAACGATTTTGCTATTGGCGTGGAGTTAGAAGGTGACGGCGAAACCGCCTTTACAGATGCGCAATATGTTGCTTTAGCACAACTGATTAAAGTACTTGGCAACGCCTACACTCATTTAAGCTTTGCCGGCCATAGCGACGTAGCACCAAAGCGAAAAGTGGACCCCGGCAGGCATTTTGATTGGCAGCGACTACAACGCGAAAATCATTTGCTGCAAGAACAGCTGCCCTTTGGTCTAGAGTTTCGAGCCTAATTAACTCCATTGTTTGTTTATATGTGAGCACTAGCTTACATAACTACATGGGGGATCAGCACTATAAAAATCGATAGACCTAAGGAAAACCCTGACAAAAAATTGTGAGAAAAAGCTTATCAAAGATGAAATAATTCCCTATACTTAGTGTCAATAAGTGCTTAAAACACTAGATCTAGTATTTTAAGCGATGCACAGCAGATAGCTGCCGAAGCCCTGTATTGATTGAATTTAACCCTTTTTACCCTATTAGAGTCTAGGAGTTCTATGTCTTACGCAAACCCACAAGCGGCTGGTTTGGCTTCTAACACCCAAACGACAGGCCTGAATCCTGGGGCCCCAATCAGCCAAACCCCCTCAGCAGGCTTTATGGCGGGTGGGGTTGGGGCGGGTCAGACGACCCAATTATCCGATTACAAAATTATTCGGCGCAACGGTTCTGTGGTCGCATTTGAGCCATCTAAAATTGCCATCGCTGTGACAAAAGCATTTTTGGCAGTTAATGGTGGGCAGGGCGCAGCCTCGGCACGGGTTCGCGAGCAAGTTGAGCAATTAACGAGCGTTGTTGTGCGTGCCTTGTTGCGCAGTCGCCCCAATGGCGGAACTTTTCATATTGAAGATATACAAGATCAGGTCGAGCTAGCATTGATGCGGGGTGGTGAGCATAATGTGGCGCGATCCTACGTGCTTTACCGTGAAAAGCGCAATCAAGAACGCGCCTCGCAGCAGGTTTTAACGACAGAGGCAAAAGGTCAAGCAGAATCAGCACCCCCAATTCTGCAAGTTATGGACGAGGGCGTTTCGCGACCGCTAGATATGGGTGCTTTACGCACGATTATTGAGGCCGCGTGCGAGGGTTTGGGTAATCATCTTGACGCTAGCCCAATCATTACCGAAACGATTAAAAATTTATACGATGGCGTACCTTTAACGCAAGTATATGACTCTGCAATTTTGGCGGCGCGCACCTTAATTGAAAAAGATCCTGCCTATAGCCCCGTGACGGCACGCATACTAATGCACGTGATCCGCAAAGAAATTTTGGGACGTGAAGTATTACAGGGGGATATGCAAGCGGAGTACCCAAATTATTTCCCTAAATATATTCGCCAAGGAATTGATGCCGAATTACTGGATCCCCGTTTGCTGGAGTATGACTTAACCCGATTATCGGCAGCGCTAAATGCAGATCGCGATTTGCAATTTAACTATTTGGGTTTGCAAACACTGTATGACCGCTATTTCTTGCATATTGAAGACCACCGCATAGAAATGCCGCAAGCGTTTTTTATGCGTGTTGCGATGGGCTTGGCTCTCAATGAACTAGATCGCGAACGGCGCGCAATTGAATTTTATGAAATTCTGTCAACCTTTGATTTTATGTCGAGTACCCCGACTTTATTTAATTCGGCAACGACCCGCCCCCAACTATCAAGCTGTTATCTCACTACGGTAGATGATGACTTAGATGGCATTTACGAGGCGCTCAAAGAAAATGCCTTGCTCTCTAAATTTGCTGGTGGTTTAGGCAATGACTGGACTAATGTACGCGCCCTAGGAAGCCACATTAAAGGCACCAATGGTAAGTCACAAGGCGTTGTACCGTTTTTGAAAGTGGTGAATGATACTGCTGTCGCAGTCAATCAGGGTGGTAAGCGTAAGGGGGCTGTGTGTGCCTATTTAGAAACTTGGCATTTAGATATCGAAGAGTTTTTAGAGCTACGCAAAAATACGGGCGATGATCGCCGCCGTACGCACGACATGAATACCTCGAATTGGATTCCAGATTTATTTATGAAACGGGTGATGGAGAATGGCGATTGGACTTTATTCTCACCCTCGAATACCCCTGATTTACATGATAAGTTTGGCAAAGCCTTTGAGACAGCTTATGTTGCGTATGAGCAAAAAGCCGAACGTGGCGAGCTCAAGCCAAGTCGTAAAATTCCTGCGCAACAACTCTGGCGCAAGATGTTGGGTATGTTGTTTGAAACCGGGCATCCCTGGATTACATTTAAAGATCCCTGTAATATTCGTAGCCCCCAGCAGCATGTTGGCGTAGTGCATTCGTCGAATTTATGTACGGAGATAACCCTGAATACGAATGAGACTGAAATTGCAGTTTGTAACTTAGGTTCAGTCAACTTAACGGCCCACATGATCAGCGATGCCAATGGCAAACTGGTTTTAGATCATGCTAAGCTACAAAAAACAATCCGTACGGCGATGCGCATGTTGGATAACGTCATCGACATTAACTACTATGCTGTAGCTAAGGCGCGCAATTCCAATTTAAAGCACCGTCCAGTCGGTTTGGGCATTATGGGTTTTCAAGACTGCTTACACATGCAGCGAATTCCGTATGCCAGCGAGCAGGCCGTGCAATTTGCCGATAGCTCGATGGAGGCGGTGTGTTACTACGCTTACCAAGCATCGAGTGAATTAGCTGAAGAACGGGGCACCTATAGTACCTATACGGGTTCTTTATGGGATCGTGGCATTCTGCCGCAAGACTCAGTGCGCCTATTGGCTGAAGAGCGTGGTGGGTATGTTGAGGTAAACATGTCCTCGACGCTGAACTGGGATGGTTTGCGGAGCAAAATTAAGCAACATGGCATGCGCAACTCAAATTGTGTGGCAATTGCCCCAACCGCAACCATTTCTAACATTATTGGAGTTTCGGCTTGCATTGAGCCTACTTTCCAAAATTTGTTTGTGAAGTCGAATTTATCAGGCGAATTTACCGTTGTAAATGAGTACTTAGTGCGCGATTTAAAAGATCGTGGTTTGTGGGATGAGGTCATGATTGCCGATTTGAAATATTTTGATGGCACGCTCTCGAAAATTGATCGCGTTCCCCAAGATTTACGCGATTTATACGCCACCGCTTTTGAAGTCGAGCCCAGCTGGTTAGTTGAAGCTGCATCACGTCGGCAAAAATGGATTGATCAAGCGCAATCGCTCAATATCTATATGGGTGGTGCTTCGGGCAAGAAACTCGATGACACCTATAAGTTAGCTTGGTTACGCGGCCTGAAAACCACCTATTACTTGCGCACTATGGCTGCAACGCACGTGGAAAAATCGACGGTCGCTAGTGGCCAACTCAATTCTGTTTCGAGTGGCGGCGGCGTAGCGGGTACGGATGCAGCAGCGAGTGCCGCTGGCATTGTTACAGATGGCCCGGCTTGCACAATGCGTCCGGGTGACGCAGGTTTTGATGAATGTGAAGCTTGTCAGTAAGCACTGCTTACAACAAGTAAGAATGGATTAAGGAGAAGAATATGTTGAATTGGGAAGAGGATGTAGCGCCAGCACTAGCTAAAGCAGGTTTGGCCCCTCAGCCAATAGCAGTGGATGTAAAACGGAGTGAGCCTTTGCAACACCAAGCTGATGAGGTCGCCAAGGTTGCGCCGCAGACGCATAGCGTCAATATTCCGGCAAAGGACGATGCCGTAGCGCGGCGGGTTAATGTTGCCGATAAACGGGTAATTAATGGCACTACCGATGTCAATCAGTTAGTCCCCTTTAAATATAAATGGGCTTGGGAAAAATATTTAGCCGGTTGCGCCAACCACTGGATGCCACAAGAGATCAATATGAATCGCGATATAGCGCTTTGGAAAGATCCCAATGGCTTAACCGACGATGAACGCAGAATTATTATGCGTAATTTGGGCTTTTTTACTACCGCCGACTCATTAGCGGCTAACAATATTGTGTTGGGCACTTATCGCCAGATTACCGCGCCAGAATGCCGTCAATACCTCTTGCGCCAGGCATTTGAAGAGGCAATTCATACGCATGCCTACCAATATATTGTGGAATCATTAGGCTTAGATCAGGGTGAAATCTTTAATGCTTACAACGAAATTGCTTCTATTCGTGACAAAGATGAGTTCTTAATTCCCTATATTCACGTCCTAACTGACCCTGCATTTAAGACTGGGACATTAGAAAACGACCAAATATTACTCCGTTCCTTGATCGTTTTTGCCTGCGTAATGGAAGGTTTATTCTTTTATGTTGGTTTTACGCAAATACTTGCAATGGGTCGTCAAAACAAAATGACGGGGGCTGCTGAGCAGTATCAATACATCTTGCGCGACGAGTCAATGCATTGCAATTTTGGGATTGATTTAATTAATCAAATAAAGCTGGAGAACCCACAGTTATGGACTTCCGCGTTCAAAGATGAGATCAAAACGATCTTTGAAAAAGCAGTTGAATTAGAGTACCGATATGCCGAAGATACGATGCCAAGAGGAGTGCTTGGATTGAACGCGCCGATGTTCAAAGGCTACCTCCGATACATCTGTAATCGTCGTTGTATGCAAATAGGACTTGACTCTATGTTCCCAAATGAAGAGAATCCATTTCCATGGATGTCAGAAATGATTGATCTGAAAAAAGAACGTAACTTTTTTGAGACCCGCGTTATTGAGTATCAAACTGGTGGTGCGCTGAATTGGGAGTAAGTATTGAATTGCAGTGAGCGTACTCAGCAGATGAATAGGAGATTAGTCGGTTGAATAGTTTTAGTAGCCAATATTTGAGCCTAAAAGAATTCCGAAAACCCTTTCAACAGGGTGCGTGGAAGGCTCTTCCCCTTTTCTCCAACCTATTTAAAAAGCCGTTATCTGCAAGGATTACGGCTTTTTTTCCCAGATTCATTAGCGTGCAGCATTGTGTATTAGGCCGCATGCCGATGAATGGCTCGCTTGTTTGTTCTGCAATGCCGCAAGGTAAAGCAAAGCTAAATGGTCGGGTCTTCTTAATCGGAAGTTCGTTTTAAACTTCATTGAAGGAGTAATACTATGGCCATGGCCAAGAAAAAACCTGCTGCAAAGAAAAAAGTAGCTGCTAAGAAGCGCCCAGCTGCTAAGAAAAAAGTAGCTGCTAAGAAGCGTCCAGCTGCTAAGAAGCGTCCAGCTGCTAAGAAGCGTCCAGCCGCCAAAAAGCGTCCTGCCGCCAAAAAAGCTGCAAAGAAAAAGCCTGCTAAAAAAGCAGCTAAGAAGAAAGCTGCAAAAAAAAAGTAACTAAAAAACCTGCCGCCAAGAAGAAAGCGGGCTCAGCAGTAAAAAAGCCCGCGGCTAAAGCAGCCCCAGCCTCAACGCAAACTGCGTTGAATCCTGCAGCAGCATGGCCCTTCCCAACCGGTAGCCGTCCTTAAGTTTCAAGTTTTCTGACGCTCATGGACGTATAGTTACTTGGATGGGGTCCTTCGGGACCCCTTTTTATTGGGTTAATCGCTTGGAATTAATAACGATAGCCAAAGGCCTTAGCAAATAAGTCGGCAATTTCAGGAGCCCTTGGTTGATGGTTTTGTGGGCCTTGATGGGCAATTTTGATTGAACCCATCAGGCTGGCCAATTTACCAGTCGTTTCCCAATCCATGCCTTGATTTAGACCATATAGCAAGCCGGCTCGAAAAGCATCACCACAACCTGTTGGATCGATTAGCTCTGTGGCCTTGACCACTGGGATTTCTAATTGCTGGCTGGCAGTAAAAATGGTGGCACCAGCAGCGCCTTTAGTCACAATTAATGCTTGTACCCGTTCGGCTAGTTGCTTTAAAGACATCCCCGTGCGTTGCGCCAGCATCTCGGCTTCATAGTCATTCACCGCTAAATAACTGGCTAGGGCTGTGAGCTCTAGTAACTCTTTCCCATTAAACATGGGCAAACCTTGGCCAGGATCAAAAATAAAAGGTATGTGCGCCTCCGCTAATTGATGGCAATGCTCCCACATACCTTGACGTCCATCAGGAGCAACAATGCCTAAAGTGGGCAAAGATTTTTTTGTGCGCCGACATTCATCTAAGACTTGCGCCACCGAATTGAGATGCGAAGCATTCATTGCCCCAGGATGAAAGGCAGTAATTTGGTTGTTGGCAAGATCGGTGGTGATCATCGCTTGGGCAGTAAACGACTCTGGGATTTGGCGAATATGGGTGGTATCAATTTGTAGTCGACTGAAGCGTTCGAGGTAAGGCTTAGCATCACTACCTACGGCAGCCATGATGATCGGTTCACCATTTAACAGTTTTAAGTTATAGGCAATATTGCCCGCACAACCCCCAAATTCGCGCCGCATCTTCGGCACTAAAAAAGCGACATTCAAAATATGAATTTGCTCTGGGAGAATTTGTTCCTGAAAGCGACCTTCAAAGTTCATGATGGTGTCATAGGCCACTGAGCCGCAAATCAAACTAGCCATGTTGTACTTTCTAAATAAAGTAGCTGCAAAAATTAAGGATACACAATTCGCAAGCGATAGCCTGCGGCTTGAGCTGGTAATTTTAGTGGCATAGCACAGCTCACTTTTAGGCCAGCTGCTGCCCCGGTGTGTTGAAAATCAGGATGGTCAGCTTGAAATTGAGCTGATAGCCACGTTGCCGGCAAAAACTCAATTCGACTTAGGGTGTTTTCGGAGATATCAATTAAAGTTAGCTCAATATTTGGCCATGCAACAGGCAAAGCCAAACGATTTTGTAATTCAAAAGACAAAATAGAGGGGATCTCAGCGTCTTTAGAGGCGTTATTTTTATTTTCCATGCCCAAGCTAGCCGAATCTATCTTCCACGCCTCAAACGCCTTAATCGGCGCTTCCTTGCAACTGAGATATTTGCACAGAATCGTATTTACTTTTAATACCGAAGTAAAAGCGGCAAGATTCAAGGGATTTATTTTTTCATCCACTTGTGGTGCAAGTGAGCGTAACAAGGGCGCCCTAAATAAATGACTGCCGCCGATGAGCAAAAGCAACACCAACAAACTACTGAGTAAAACATAGAGAAGCCAAGATTTTTTAGGTGTACGAGTTGCTGGACGAGGCCCCGTAGCAGCCAAATTCAGTGGCAAGATACCATGCAAACAAACCCAACCTTCACTGTCTCCCACTACTGTGAGAGGTAGCCACTGGCTATAGGCCGTCGCGATTTCAGTAGCCTGACGCGCCAAGATACCAGAAAGAATAAGGTGTCCACCTGGACGTAAACGACTGATTAGCAGGGGGGCTAACAGCTGCAATGGGTTAGCTAAAATATTCGCCATCACAATATCAAACTGCGTTGGTGCTAGCGCATGAGTGATTTCACCATCGGGCAAAACAAAATCGATTGCTACTTGGTTTATTTCAGCATTACTGGTGGCAGCAATAATGGCTTGCGGATCAATATCAATTCCCAGCACCGGATTGCAACCCAATTTTTTTGCAGCAATGGCCAAAATGCCAGAGCCACAACCGTAATCTAAGAGACTACGGCCATGTAAATTAAATTGACTTTCTAGCCATTGCAAACAGAGTCGTGTGGTGGGGTGGCTACCCGTGCCGAAAGCAAGTCCAGGATCGAGGGCTAAACAAATTGCGCTGGTATCAACCGGAGTGTCATGCCAAGAAGGTACGATCCAAATACGCTGGCCAATTTGAATGGGTTCAAATTGACTTTGGGTGAGGCGAACCCAATCTTGCTCTGCTACCATTTTTACCAGCGGCGGCGCTAACTTAAAATCTGCCGCAGTTAAAGCACTTAAAATGGCCCTTAGCTCTTCATTAGCGTCTGCCAGCGAAGGTGGGAAGAGCGCAGTAACCGTAGACCGTTCCCATGCCTGAAGATCTGGAGCTAGCCCAGGCTCGCCATAAAGTGGGCTTTCATCGTAACCTCCTGCGCTTGCATCTTCAACCGTAACTGAGAGCGCGCCTAATTCAAGTAAAGCATCCCCAAGGGGTTCAGCAACTTCAGCAGCCACCATGAAAATGAGTTCACGATAAGACACGATTAGCTTTTGCCGCGGCTGGCCGCCTGTTCCTCAAGGCGATGTTCTAAATAATGAATACTCGTTCCGCCCTCAACAAAATTAGGATCTAGCATAAGCTCGCGGTGGAGGGGGACATTCGTTTGAATGCCATCAATGACCATTTCTGATAAGGCAATGCGCATGCGTCGAATAGCCTGCTCACGGGTTTTGCCGTAAGAAATTAACTTACCAATCATGGAGTCATAATTTGGGGGCACCATATAACCGCTATAGGCATGCGAATCAACCCGAATACCAGGGCCCCCTGGCATATGCCACGATAAAATCCGCCCTGGGCTGGGCGTAAATTTAAAGGGATCTTCGGCGTTCAAACGACATTCAATGGCGTGACCTTGGAAGACAATATCTTTTTGGCGAAAGGCTAATTTGAGGCCTGCGGCAATGCGGATTTGTTCTTGCACAATATCAATGCCCGTAATCATTTCGGTGACAGGATGTTCGACTTGCACACGGGTATTCATTTCAATAAAAAAGAATTCACCGTTTTCATATAAAAATTCAAAGGTTCCCGCACCACGGTAAGCCATTTTTTTGCAGGCCTCGGCACAGCGTTCACCAATTTTTGCAATCAATCGTCGATCAATTCCAGGAGCTGGGGCTTCTTCGAGGATTTTTTGGTGGCGCCGCTGCATTGAACAATCGCGCTCACCTAACCAGACCGCATTACCATGGGTATCGGATAAAACCTGAATTTCAATATGACGTGGCTTCTCGAGAAATTTTTCGAGATAGACTTCGGGATTACCAAAAGCCCGTCCTGCTTCTTCGCGGGTCATATTAACGGCATTAATGAGGGCGGCCTCGGTGTGTACTACGCGCATGCCTCGACCACCACCTCCGCCAGCAGCTTTAATAATGACGGGATAGCCAACGCGCTTAGCCGCAGCAATAATTTCTTTTGGGTTATCTGGTAATGCCCCTTCTGAACCTGGCACACAAGGAACACCTGCTTTAATCATGGCCCGCTTAGCCGAGACTTTATCGCCCATTAGGCGAATCGTTTCAGGCCGAGGGCCAATAAACGCAAAACCTGATTTTTCAACCCGCTCGGCGAAGTCGGCATTTTCAGAAAGAAAGCCATAGCCTGGATGAATGGCTTCAGCATCAGTTACTTCAGCCGCAGAAATAATAGCGGGCATATTTAGATAACTTAAGGGGGATGGCGCTGGCCCAATACATACAGCTTCATCAGCCAACTTAACGTACTTGGCTTCTTTATCTGCAACCGAGTAAACCACTACGGTTTTAATGCCCAGCTCGCGACAGGCGCGCTGAATGCGAAGCGCAATTTCGCCTCGATTAGCAATCAGGATTTTGTCAAACATATGCGTTTCGGAAAAGTAAATTAGACAATCACAAAGAGGGGTTGGTCGTATTCAACCCCTTGGCCGTTTTCGCACAAAATTTGCTTGATGACACCAGCAGTCTCGGCTTCAATCTCATTTAACAACTTCATAGCCTCAATAATGCAGAGGGTTTGGCCAACGGTAACAATATCACCGACTTGGACAAAATTAGGCGATTCTGGATTCGGTGCGCGGTAAAAAGTGCCCACCATGGGCGAGCGGGCAATGACGCCTTCGGCCGCAGGCTGATCTTCTTCGGGCGTTTTGCCCTGATTTGTTTCTGCAGTCGAGCTCGCTAGCGTATTCGGACTCACTGTGGGCGCAGGAAAATTTAAGTTGCTTGGGGCATGGCTAAGATTGTGCGCGCCAGATGCCTGCGCATCTCGGGTATTCACAATTCGCACTCGGTCTTCGCCTTCATTTACTTCGAGCTCGGAAATGCCTGAGTCGGCAACCAAATCAATTAAGGTCTTGAGTTTTCTTAGGTCCATAGCCATTTACTTTCTGCTTACTGAATGAAGCTGTAGGGAGATTGAACGACATGAAGGGCTTGCAATGATTTAGCCAACTTATTGCGCAGGTGCCTGCAGCTGCTGCTGGGCTGCCTTGAGGGCTAATTCATAGCCAAGGGGGCCAAGACCACAGATAACGCCGATTGCAAGATCCGATAAATAAGAATGTTTGCGGAAGGCTTCACGTTGATGAATATTGGACAAATGAACTTCAATAAAGGGGATCGCCACACCAGCCAAGGCATCCCGCAAAGCAACACTGGTATGGGTGAAACCGCCTGGATTAATCAAAATAAAGTCGACGCCATCTTGTTTGGCTTTTTGAATGCAATCGATTAGCTCACCTTCATGGTTGCTTTGATAGGTTTGCAGCTCAATGCCAGCCTTCTGAGCGATTAAATTCAGTTCAGCATGAATCTCAGCTAAGGTTTTCGAACCATAAATACCAGGCTCACGGGTACCCAGCAAATTGAGATTAGGGCCCTGAATAACGAGAATTAATGGTTTTTTCGACATAAATAACAACTTTTAAGTACAGTTAAAGATAAAAAGGCGGGAAAGCTATTTTTACCATCGTCAAAGTATACCCGCTTGAGGGCTTAAAAATAGTAAAGCCGCAAATAAAAACCCGTAAAAACGAATCGGGATACCTCAGCTCTGGGGGTAAAAGAGTAGATTAAAAATGGCTAAGTTCAGCTAACTTTTGTTAAATAGCCTTTAAAATGACATTTTTTAGCTCATCTGCATCTATCTTGCCTAATTTTCGGTAGATGATCTGTCCTTTTGCATCGATAATCACAGTAAAAGGTAGTGCTCCCTGGCTATTGCCTAAAGTCTTGCCCATTTGACTGCCCTCTAGGCCGCCAATCACAATGGGGTAGGAAACAGGGGTTTTCAGTAAAAATTCGCGGATATTACTTGGTGAGTCAATGCCAACGCCAATAAAAATCACCGGCTTTGACGCTAGATCCTTACTCAGTTGGTCTAAGGCCGGCATTTCGGCTACACAGGGTGGACACCAAGAGGCCCAAAAATTCACGAGTACTAAACGGTTTTGCCAAATCGCGGGGTTTAATATTTGTCCGTCTGGCTTGACCCACTCCTGCTGGAAAAATTGTTGCGCACTCGGGTCACCGCTTAAGCGGTTTTTAGCCAACCAGTGAGAAATTCCAATGCCGGCGAAAAGGGCAATAATGGCAATCAGGGCCACACTTAGCCATTGTTTTCGGTTCATTCTTTGACTCACACCAACACTCCTTAGCTAAAATTCAGTAATGCATATTCATATCTTGGGCATTTGCGGTACTTTCATGGGCGGCATTGCTGCAATTGCTCGACAGTGCGGACACCAGGTCACTGGATGTGACGCCAATGTCTACCCGCCAATGAGTACACAGCTAGAGGCCCAAGGTATCAAACTCATTGAAGGATACTCCCCCGATCAATTATTGCAGCTTGAAGCAAGGCCCGATTTATTTGTCATTGGTAATGTGGTTTCCCGTGGTAACCCGTTGATGGAGTCCATCATGAACCTAGGGTTACCTTATACCTCTGGGCCCCAATGGTTGGGCGAACAAGTGCTAGCTGGGCAACATGTCTTGGCCGTAGCAGGCACTCACGGTAAAACGACCACGGCGGCCATGCTCGCCTGGATACTCGAATGCCACGGTCTTGAACCAGGTTATTTAATTGGTGGCGTGCCCCTGAATTTTTCTGTGTCGGCGCGCCTTGGGGCGGGCCAATACTTTGTTATTGAGGCCGACGAATACGATACGGCGTTTTTTGATAAGCGCAGTAAATTTGTGCATTACCGTCCGCGTACCGCCTTGCTCAATAATTTGGAATTTGATCACGCTGATATTTTTAGCGACTTAGCGGCGATTGAAACCCAGTTTCACCACTTAGTGAGAACAGTACCGGGCAATGGATTAATAGTTGTGAATGCCGGCGAGCCAGCATTAGAACGGGTTTTGCAACGCGGCGCGTGGTCGGCAGTAGAGGGGTTTGGTCGCGACAAAAATGCTAGCTGGTCATTGTTGCCACAAGCTGCTGATGCCTTTACGGTGCTTCATCAAGGGCAGCCAGTTGCCGAGCTAGTGTGGGAAAAAGATTCAGGTGTAATGGGCACACATAATCAACTGAATGCCCTAGCTGCAATCGCAGCCGCCCATCATATTGGCATTAAGCCAAGTGAAGCGGCAAAGGCATTGGGAACATTTCGAAATGTTAAACGCCGTTTAGAAGTCATCGGCATAAAAAACCACATCACGGTATACGATGATTTTGCCCATCACCCCACTGCCATTGCAACTACACTAGATGGCTTACGTCGCCGAGTGGGTGGGGCACGTATTTTGGCAGTACTAGAACCCCGTTCCAATACCATGAAATTAGGGGTAATGAAAGCCCAACTACCCGCGAGCCTAAATTTGGCAGACCATGTTTTTGCGTATGAGGCCACAGCAGGTAAAGGGGCCCTCAGCTGGGATTTAGAAGGCGCATTGGCACCACTCAACCTACCATCACTCGCACCCAAAGCCCTGGTTTTTAGTGACCTAGAGCAACTAATTTCAGCAGTTGTAGCGGAAGCCAAATCAGGCGACCATATTTTAGTGATGAGTAATGGCGGGTTTGGTGGGATACACCAGAAAATTTTAGAGTGCCTTGCTTAATTTATGTTGAGTTGAGCTATTCTGAGTCTCGATTGAAATAACCAAAAGGATAGGTCATATGCAGCAACGTTTGCACGATAAAGTAGCCATCATTACTGGCGGAGCAAAAGGGATTGGTTTGGCAACCGCACAACGCTTTGCTGCAGAGGGAGCCAAAGTGATGTTGGCTGATGTGAATCTAGAAGCAGTGCAAAAGGCTGCCGCTAGTTTGGCAGGCGCCGAAGCTTATGCCATTAATGTGACTGATCGCACTTCTATTCAAGCAGCAATTGAGATGATTATGCAGCGCCATGGGCGCATTGATATTTTAATTAATAACGCTGGCATTACCCAAGATGCGCGGCTGATCAAAATGACCGAAGCCCAATTCGATGCAGTCATCGATGTGAACTTAAAAGGGGTATTTAACTGCACCCAATTAGTTGCGCCTTATATGCTAGAGGCTGGTAAAGGCGCTATCGTGAATGCTTCCAGTGTAGTTGGTTTGTATGGTAATTTTGGTCAAACCAATTATTCCGCTTCGAAATTTGGGGTGATTGGGTTTACTAAAACGTGGGCGCGTGAATTAGGACCTAAAGGCATTCGAGTCAATGCGGTTTGCCCGGGTTTTATTGCTACCGAAATGGTCAAGGCCATGCCAACCGCTATCTTGGCTGATATTGAAAGGCGATGCTGGTTAGGGCGCTTAGGTACACCAGCAGAAATGGCCAATATCTATTTATTTTTAGCCAGCGATGAGGCGAGTTACGTTAATGGTATTGCGCTCGAAGCGAGCGGCGGAATTTCACTTTAAGTATGCAACTGGTATATGAAGAAAGCGGCGAAATTCGTGCTGCAACAGTTATATCTTCTAGTGGTTCAGGCGATAGCGAGTCATGGTTAGTGGCCAGCCTTTCTGGCAAACAACTAAAACTGAAGGCAAAAGAAGTTTGGTTACGGTTTGAACAACCTAGTGCCCAAATTGCCATCGACGCCGCCGCTGTCGTGGCACAGGAAATCGATTTGCAGCTACTCTGGGATTGTGCCCCTGCTGAAGAATTTATCTTTACTGATTTAGCAATTGAGTATTTTGGCAATGCAGTTACTGTGGCGCAAAAAATCGCTTTAGCCATTGCCTTGCAGGGCGCGCCGATTTATTTTCGGCGTAAGGGTCGGGGTCGTTTTCTGCGTGCGCCACTCGAGCAATTACAAGCAGGTTTAGCGGCAATTGAACGTAAAAAGACAGAATTAGCGCAACAAGCTTGTTGGGCAGATGAATTGGTCGCAGGAATTTTTCCGTCGGGCTTACGCAACCAAATTAATAACTTACTTTTTACGCCAGACAAAAATAGCTTGGCATATAAGGCGGTGTTAGCAGCTTGTGCCACTGTTGGCGAAACTCCCGCACAATTATTTATGCGCTGTGGTGCGCTTGAGTCCCCTTTGCATTATCACCAAGGGCTTTTTTTACAACAGCATTTCCCCCACGGAGTTACTCACGCTAGCGGCCTGAGTATTGCTCCGCATGCCCTACAAGAAGCGCTAGCGAATTTACCAGAGGCCCCAGTCCAGGCCTTTTCGATTGATGATGCCAGTACAACTGAAATTGATGATGCCTTTTCAGTGAGCGCCATTTCCGGCGGGGGGTTTCGGATTGGCATTCATATTGCAGCCCCTGCTTTAGCAATTCACCGAGATGACGCTTTCGATCAAATTGCCCGAACTCGCATGTCGACAGTCTATTTTCCTGGCGACAAAATTACCATGTTGCCTCCCGACTTCATTCAGCAGTTTTCGCTCGATGCTGGCTTTTCTCGACCAGCTGTTTCCTTATATGTGGAAGTCGATGCAGAAGGAGAATTAACCGCTGCTAGTCCGCGCTCTGTCATTGAATTAGTGTCAATCGCAGCAAACTTACGTTTGGAAGATCTTGAGAAACTCGTAAGTGCTGAAATGCTTGAAGAACATGCGGGTAAAGAAAGGACCTTAGCTGCCCCCTTTCAAATGGAATTAGGGGTCTTATGGCGAACCGCAAAAATATTCCACGCCCAGCGACAGGCTCAACGTGTGGCCAATGGTCTCAGGGCCGAGCCACTGGGGCCTGCTGAGCCAGGCGCCTTAGCGCGCGATTTTCTGTTTGAGATTACAGGCGCTGTAGGAGCAGAGCAGATTGAAATTATTCCTCGCCAGCGGGGCTCGGTATTAGATACCGTCGTCGCTGAGTGGATGATTTACTGTAATAGCACTTGGGGGCGTCTGCTTGCTGAACAGGGTCTGCCGGGATTATTTAGAACGCAAAAAGGTTGGGGACCCTTGCGCACTCGCATGCAAACTACCCCTGCGCCGCATGAGGGCTTGGGTCTGGAGTATTACGCTTGGTGTACTTCTCCCTTGCGACGCTATACCGATTTAGTCAATCAATGGCAATTACTCGCCATTATTCGTCATGGAGTAATGGCAAAAATGGTGGCCCCCTTTCCGCCACGCGATGCCGATTTAATGGGTATCGCAGCCGACTTTGAGGCTTGTTATCAGGTCTACGGAGAATATCAAGATCGGCTTGAAAAATATTGGTGCTTACGTTGGTTGCTACAAAATAATCTGCCAACTGCAATTACAGTGCGGCATTTAAAAGAAGGGATGGCAAGGGCTGAATTCATTCCCCTGCACTTACCCATTCCTGAGCTGGCTTCCCACGGGCGTCTGACCCGTGCCATGATTGAGGTTACGGCAGTCGATTTATTGCAGCTCACTGCGAGTACGCGGGTGAAAGAAATTGAGGCTTTGGTCGATGTAGCAACGGTAAGCACAGTAACTGACGGAATACCTAAGATTAATGACGAAACTGCAAACCCATGATTTTGCTGAGCAACAAAACGCTTTTCGCTTCAGGTTTAAGCGCGCCTGTTTAAGACACCCTATCTGGTGCGCTTTACTAGCGTCAATTGCTTTACACACAATTTTTTTGTCTTTTCGCTGGGGTTGGCAGGAGACGCAAAATCGTCGCTTGAATACGGCCTTAAGTGTAATTTTGGTCAATGCGAATAGTCAAAGTGCGTCAAAGCAGGCCAATCAATTAGCCCAAGCTGATTTACAGGGGGGTGGCGCCGCACCGCCCCAGAATGCCAGCGCTATGCACCGCGCTCGTTTGGGAATAGAAGCGCAGATGGAGGTCTTAGAAAAACAACAAAAAAAAATGTTGGCCCAACTCGATGCTCAGCACAAACAGTCTGGCGGCAGACTTAGCGGAGAAGAGCAAACTGCAAAACCCCAATTTAATGCTTTAGAGACAGAATTGGCACAGCGTTTGCAGAATCAAGCAGGTCAGTCGCAGCGCCGCGCAATTTTGACGGCGAGCAATGCAAAGGCAGTGGTCTTTGCGCAGTATTACGATGCGATGCGCAAAAAAATTGAAGCGTATGGCAGCACCTTTTTCCCTCGTGCCAATGGTCGACCAATTTACGGTAGCCTCATTGTATTAATCAGTGTCGATAGCGCTGGAAATTTACTCGTCGCTCGACCCAATTTAACTGGTATTGAAATTAGTCGCCCCTCTGGCATTGCTGAGTTAGATCGTCAGGCGCTAGCAATTGTGCGCGCCGCCGCACCTTTTGGACCCTTCCCCGCGGAGATGCGCAGGCAATTAGAGGTTTTAGATATGGTGGCTACTTTTGAATTTACCCGTGATGCTAGTTCGCCAGGAAGTAACCGTTTGGAATTGCATCGGTAAACTAGCACTATGGACACCAAACTTTTTTACGATCAAGTTGATCCTGCAACTATTTTGGGTAAAGCATGCTACGCAGTGGTTGGCAATCCCATTGGCCATAGCCTCTCGCCTTGGATTCACCAACGTTTTGCTGAGCAGGCGGCGCAGGCCATGTATTACGGGCGCATACAGGCTCCAGTAGAGGGGTTTCAAGCCACTGCTGAGGCTTTTTTTCAGCAGGGTGGTCGAGGCCTGAATGTGACCATACCTTTTAAATTAGAGGCCTGCGCCTTTGCCAAACAACTTACTGCGCATGCGCAACTTGCCGGTGCGGTCAATACCCTATGGCAAGCCGGAGGCCAAATTAATGGTGATAACACCGATGGTTTAGGTTTAGTGCGCGATTTAGATGCACAAGGAATTGAATTAAAGGGCATGAAGATTTTGATATTAGGAGCAGGCGGTGCAGCCCGTGGGATCATTGGTCCTTTACTGGCGCAAAGTCCAGCAGCTGTAATGATTGCGAATCGCTCACCTAGCAAAGCTAAGCAGTTGGCAACACTATTTGCCGAGCTTACGCATTCGGTAGGCGTCGCATTAACGGCAGAATCAAGCGAAGATTTAGTAACGCAAGTGAGCTCAGGCACACTCGGTCAATTTGATTTAGTGATTAACGCTACTGCGGCCAGCTTAACTGTGCTTTCCCCTCTTAGTGATCAAGCCGCTGCGCAGCTTTTTCAGCCTCGTACTTTTGCCTATGACTTGGTTTATGGCAAGCCGACGCCCTTCATGCAGCAGGCCCTGCAACATGGATCACGTGTGAGTGATGGGCTTGGTATGCTAGTAGAACAAGCCGCTGCTGCTTTTTTAATTTGGCGTGGTGCAACTTTCAGTAGCACAATTAATCCGCGGCAAGTCTTGGCCGAATTGCGTCATGTTTTGGCTTAAAACCCACCTCAGTTATTTTTTGAAGTGTGTGGTTTTTGGAATTGTGGCCATGCAAATTTATTTTGTGATTCAAATTGCACTGTGGTCAGTATTACAACCAAGCTCAACTGCCTTTCAGCGTGCCGAACGTTGGCGCTTATGTACTTGGCATTGGTCTTGCGCAATTGAATCTAGCTGGACACC
This sequence comes from Polynucleobacter sp. IMCC30063, assembly GCF_021395235.1. Taxonomy (NCBI): domain Bacteria; kingdom Pseudomonadati; phylum Pseudomonadota; class Betaproteobacteria; order Burkholderiales; family Burkholderiaceae; genus Polynucleobacter; species Polynucleobacter sp. IMCC30063. Next base: position 505,510 of record NZ_JAJVCQ010000001.1, read on the forward strand.
GTATCAGAAAATATCTAGTAATTTAAAGCGCGCTATTTTGGTGAGCGAAGATGATATTTTTTTTCAACATCATGGCGTGCGCCTTGAGGACATGCAAAAAGCCTGGGAGCGCAATCAGCAAAAAGGGACGCAAGCTGTCCGTGGCGGCTCGACGATTACTCAGCAGTTAGCCAAAAATTTATTTTTATCTGCAGAGAAAAATTATTTCCGCAAAGCCCAAGAGTTAGTGATTACAGGCCTGCTAGAGCTTATTTTATCGAAGCAGCGGCTGTTTGAAATCTATATGAATGCAGTCGAGTGGGGTGAGGGGATTTTTGGGGTCGGCGCTGCTGCACAGCATTATTTTGTCACCACGCCAGCTGCTTTAAGCCGTGATCAGGCCGCCGCCTTGGCATCGGCCTTACCTGCGCCGAAATGCTTCGATAAAATTAAATATTGCCGTAAGGCGAGCATTCATTTTCCAACTAGGCAGGCTTTTATTTTGGAGAATATGGATCGCATTGTGCTACCGCGACCCTAATTGCAGCGCGCGTACTGAGAGCGGCTGTGCGGGCGGCGCTAGCAAAATTAGCGCCAGCGCTGGCATACAAAATGGCCCGTGATGAATTAATAATCATGCCTGTGCCCGGCTGCCCGGCAATTTGCCCTGCTTTTACGGTGGCATCTATATCACCGCCTTGAGCACCAATACCCGGAATTAATAGGGGCATATTACCGATGATGGCACGTACCTGGGTAATTTCTTCTGGAAAAGTGGCACCAACTACTAAGCCAACTTGTCCAGAGGTATTCCACTCTTGGCTGGCTAAGCGTGCCACCTGCAAATAAAGGGGTTCAGACCCCGCTTTGTTCATCACGGGTAAGGCTTGCAAGTCGGCACTGCCAGGGTTAGATGTCCGACACAAAATAATGACCCCTTTGCCGGTATAGCGCAAATAAGCCTCAACCGAGTCGTGTCCTAAGTATGGGCTCACCGTTACTGCATCAGCCTCATAGCGCTCAAAGCTCTCTATTGCATATTGTTCGGCGGTGCTGCCGATATCCCCTCTTTTAGAGTCCAAAATAATAGGAATATGGGGATAGGTTTTTTTGAGGTAATGCATCAACTTTTCCAGTTGCGGCTCAGCCGCTTGAGCGGCAAAGTAAGCAAATTGGGGCTTAAAGGCGCAGACTAAATCGGCCGTGGTATCGGCTATTTCTTTGCAAAAAGTGAAGACGGCGTCCTTTTGGCCCACTAGGCAGGCGGGTAAGCGCTTTGGATCAGGGTCAAAGCCTACGCACAGCAGGCTTTCTTGCGCTGCCCAGGCCGCCTGAATTTGCTCAATAAAGCTGACTGAATTTGATTTCATAAAGAAGATGATTCATTTAGAGAATTTGTCATAGCTCATAGGATAAACTAGCGCATTCCTTAGGAGTTCACCATGATCAACTTGTTCGTCCTGCAAAACGGTCGACTCTCTCAAGAGCAAGTCGAAGATCGCAATGAACTACTCCAGCACGTTAATCCCATTTGGATTGATGTGGTTGATCCCGAAGAGGAAGAGCTCATCTGGATTAAAGAGGCCTTTGATGTGCTTCTCCCAGAGCTCGATGATTTGGGTGACCTGGAGGCTTCTGCACGGTATTTTGAGGCAGATGATGGCCATATGCATATTCGTACCGACTTCTTGTTAGATGAAGACGAAACCTCGCGTAACGTACGGGTTGCTTTTGTACTCACAAAAAATGTCCTGTTTTCGATCCACGATGAAGATTTGCCAGTTTTCCGCTTAGTGCGGCTGCGGGCCCGCTTACGTCCGGGCTCGGTCAGTAATGCGAAAGATGTTTTATTAGACTTATATTCCACCGATGCCGAATACTCTGCCGACGCTTTGGAAGAAGTCTATGAAAATTTAGAGCTCGCCGGTAAACAGGTTTTATCCGACGACATAAGCGATGCGGATGCCGCTGATGTACTCGAAACTATTGCTAAAGAAGAAGATACCAATGGCCGAATTCGGCGTAATGTAATGGATACGCGCCGTGCCTTATCTTTTCTCATGCGTAGCAAATTACTTTCCGATGAGCAACAAGAAGAAGCCCGGCAAATTTTGCGTGATATTGACTCCTTAGAAAATCACACCGCTTTCTTATTCGATAAAATTAACTTCTTAATGGATGCAACGGTAGGTTTTATTAATTTGAACCAAAGCAAAATTATTAAGATCTTCTCAGTGGTTTCAGTGGCTTTAATGCCGCCAACATTATTAGCGAGTATTTGGGGAATGAACTACCGCTTTATGCCTGAACTCCAGTGGGAGTTGGGTTATCCCATGGCTATTGGCATCATGATGATTTCAGCCATTATTCCGCTGTGGTATTTCCGTCGTAAAGGTTGGATGAATTAAAGCCAATGCGCCTTGCAGGGCAAAGGCGCAAGCTTGTGTTCGGACCGCTGCTCGATCGCCAGCAAAATGTTGGGTGTTGACTTTAACTAGCGCTGGCGAAGGCAGATTGTTTGCTACCGGCGTGAATGCCCAGCCAAAACAAACTGTCCCAACTGGCTTGCCGGGACTGCCACCTGTTGGCCCAGCGATTCCTGTAATCGCAATTGCTAGGTTGCTGGCACTATTTTTTAGGGTACCCTCGGCCATTGCTTTGGCTACTTCTTCGCTAACTGCACCAAATGAACCAATGAGTTCAGCACTAACACCCAGACACTCACTTTTTGCTTGATTACTATAGGTAATGTAACCCCGTTCAAACCAGGCGCTTGACCCCGCAATTTCAGTAAGGCTGGCGCACACTAAGCCGCCTGTGCATGATTCCGCTAGTGCCACACTCCAACTATGTAGGCTTAGTTGTGAGCCTAATGACTGCGCTAATTGCGCAACGGTGTTTGCGGTCAAATTGTTTGTGATCATCAAAATACCAGCGTTTGAAATAAAGCAATGATTAAGAGTGTAAAGAAAGCTGCCAAGACATCATCAATCATGATGCCAAAACCCTGCCACAGGGTTTGCCAAAAATTGGGGTTTTCTGCTGCTGGAGCTTTTTTAAAATAGCGATCTACTAAGTGAATTGGTCCAGGCTTAACTGCATCAAAGAAGCGAAACAAAATGAACGCTGCGGCTTGGGTCCAAAGGTTGGTCGGCATGATAAAAAATAAGATCAACCAAAAGGCGATGATTTCATCCCACACAATACCGCCGAAATCGGCCTGGCCAATTTCTTTGCTTACCGAACCACAAAGCCAACAACCAAAAACGAAACCAAGCGCAATAATCCAGGCCCAATCATTAGCCGAAAAAAAATAGTTACCGAGCCAAAATATTGCCCATGCCCATAAAGTACCCATGGTGCCAGGTGCAAAAGGGCTGAGGCCGCTACCAAAGCCCAGCGCAAAGGTCCGGTTGCCAGTTTGCAGCATCCAGCGCAATGAGATTTGGGGTTGGATCAGCATGCGTAATTAAGCAAAGTGATCAAATGAGCGCAGTAAATTTGCGGCCATGATTGCATCGATGGGTCGCCCTTGACCATCCAAGAGATGAATTGCAGCATCAGCCGACTCACTTGTAAAACCAATCCGCGTTAATGGTAGAGATAAGGTTTGACTTAAGGCTTCTATTTGTTCGCGTTTCTCAGGTGCGGCAGTAAAACATAATTCATAGTCATCACCACCTGCAGCCGCGCATTGCCAGCGAAACGTTTCCGGTTGCTGCGCCAGCGACGCTGAAACTGGTAGCGCTGATACATCAATCACCGCGCCAACCTGTGAGGCTCTTAAGAGGTGACGTAAATCACCGAGGAGACCATCGGAAATATCAATTGCGGCACTGGCTAGTGACCTTAAGCCGAGGCCCAAGGCAATGCGTGGAGTAGGCAAATGCATGCGTGGTAAGACCTCAGCTAAAGCGTGGGCACTGATAGACCATTCCTTACGTAGCGCGCCTAGCGCTAAACGTGCATCACCAACGTGGCCTGAGACCCAAATATCATCACCGAGTTTTGAGCCCGCTCGGCGCAGTGCTTGCCCAGCACCAACCTGACCCATAATCGTAATGGAAATAGTTAGTGGCCCAGCGGTAGTATCGCCGCCAATTAGGTGGCAGTTAAATTGTTTAGCCAGTTGAAATAAGCCCGCGGTAAATTGATTTAACCAAACCGGGTCTGCTGCAGGTAAAGCCAGAGCTAAAGTAAAGGCAATCGGTTGTGCACCCATGGCTGCTAAGTCAGAAAGATTAACAGCCAAAGCTTTATGACCAAGCCACTGCGGGTTCGCGCCTGGCAAAAAATGCCGCCCCTCTACTAACATATCCGTGCTAATTGCTAAGACTTGATTGCGAGGTATTGCTAATAAGGCACAGTCATCACCAATGCCAAGTGCAATCGACGCGCGATCTTCCTCGGTAAGATTTGCTCTTGGCGCCATTGCTTGCGCACCTGCCTTAAAGTATTTCTCAATTACGGCAAATTCACGCATTGATGAACTCAGCGATGAATCTGGTGGAAGTTTGGCTGGCGCACTCATCTAGCTATTTTATGTTGCAAGCGCTCACAAGGCGCAATAGCTAGACGGGCAAAATGACTAGAAGGCGTAGGAGGACTAGAATGAAGGTTTTTAGCCCAATTTTTAGCCCAAAATTCCTTGAAATTGGGCTTGTTAGAGACGAAAGTTCGCATGAGCGCAGCAGAAACCGCAAAAGAGCAGCAAATTAAAGCCCTTCGTGAGGCGGCTTTGCAGTATCACGAGTTTCCAACCCCCGGCAAAATTGCCATTGCCCCTACCAAGCAATTAACCAATCAACGTGATTTAGCCTTAGCGTATACGCCCGGCGTCGCTGCTGCATGTGAAGAAATTGCCCGTGATCCAAGGAATGCATTTCGGTACACTGCGCGCGGCAATTTGGTAGGCGTAATTACGAATGGCACCGCGGTTTTGGGCTTAGGTAACATTGGCCCACTCGCCAGTAAGCCGGTCATGGAAGGCAAGTCGGTTCTGTTCAAAAAATTCGCTGGAATTGATGTCTTTGATATAGAGGTGAATGAAAATGATCCCGATAAGTTAGTCGAGATCATTGCTGCTTTAGAGCCTACCTTTGGCGGCATTAACCTAGAAGATATCAAGGCCCCCGATTGCTTCGTGGTTGAGCGAAAATTACGCGCCCGCATGAAAATTCCCGTTTTTCATGATGATCAGCATGGCACGGCAATTGTGGTGGCAGCAGCGATTCTGAATGGCCTGAAGGTAGTTGGCAAAGATCTCAAGCAAGTGAAGTTAGTAACTTCAGGCGCTGGCGCAGCTGCTTTAGCCTGCTTAGATTTACTAGTTGATTTAGGCTTACCCCGCAAGCATATTTGGGTTACCGATATTGCCGGTGTGGTGTATGAAGGCCGTAAAGAATTAATGGATCCACAAAAAGATCCCTTTGCCCAAGTAACGCAATTACGTTCTTTGGGCGAAGTGATGGAAGGTGCCGATATTTTCTTGGGCCTATCGGCTGGCGGAGTCCTAAAACCAGAGATGGTTAAAAAAATGGCTGCGCGCCCATTGGTTTATGCCTTAGCGAATCCCACACCAGAAATTCTGCCAGAGGAAGTGAAGGCAGTAAGACCTGATGCCGTGATGGCCACAGGTCGTACCGATTATCCCAATCAAGTGAACAACGTGCTGTGCTTCCCTTTTATTTTTCGCGGGGCACTCGATGTTGGAGCCACTACCATTACCCGTGGCATGGAAATTGCGGCGGTGAATGCGGTTGCCGAGCTGGCACAAGCAGAGCAAAGCGAAATAGTGGCTGCGGTTTATAGCACTGAAAACCTTTCCTTTGGTCCCGAGTATTTAATTCCCAAGCCCTTTGATCCTCGCCTCATTACCGTCATTGCCCCAGCAGTAGCTAAAGCAGCGATGGATGATGGTGTGGCCTTGCGGCCGATAAAAGATTTCAGTGCCTATCGTGATCAGTTGCAGCAATTTGTGTATCACTCGGGCACCATGATGAAGCCCTTGTTTAGTATTGCTAAGCAAATTCCAGCCGATCAAAAACGCATTGTATTTAGTGAGGGTGAGGACGAGCGGGTTTTACGCGCAGTACAAATTATGTTGGATGAAGGCTTAGTTACCCCCATCTTAATTGGTCGACCCAGTGTCATCGAGCACCGCATTGAAAAGTTTGGTTTACGGATGCAGCTTGGTACCGATATTGAGATAGTGAATCCTGAAAGTGATCTACGTTACCGCGATTTTTGGCAAAGCTATCTCAAGCTAACTGAGCGCCAAGGCGTGACTGAATCTTTTGCTAAATTAGAAATGCGCCGACGTAATACCTTAATCGGCGCAACCTTAATTTCTAAAGGGTTTGCCGATGGCATGATTTGTGGCACGATTAGTGATGTCAATACCCATCTGCGTTATATCGATGCGGTCATTGGACATGAGCCTGGTGCGAATGTCTATGGCGCGATGAGTGGCTTGGTTTTACCGGGGCGACAAATTTTCTTAGTCGATACCCACATCAATGCTGATCCAAGCGCCGAGCAATTAGCCGAAATTACCTTGATGGCCGCGGGCGAGTTACGCAAGTTAGGCATCGTGCCTAAAGTGGCTTTGCTCTCGCACTCCAACTTTGGCTCGAGCGATTCCCCTTCAGCGCTCAAAATGCGTGCCGTGTTAGCCCTCTTAAAACAGCTAGCACCAACTTTAGAAGTCGATGGCGAAATGCACGGTGATTGTGCGCTCGATCCCGAAATTCGTGCTGCGGCAGTGACATCCTCTTCGTTACGGGGTGAGGCCAATTTATTGGTACTGCCCAATATTGATGCCGCTAATATTTCTTATAACCTCTTAAAAACCGCTGCCGGCAATGGCATTGCTATTGGGCCCCTCTTGCTAGGGGTGGCCAAGCCAGTGCATATTTTGACCCCGGCAGCGACGGTCAGACGTATTGTGAATGTGACGACTTTAGCAGTCGTAGAGGCTGCCAGCAATGCCCGAGGCCTCATTTAGGGCCGCAAAAATACCCCTTTTAGGATTAGGTTAGCCTTCACTCTCATATAATTTTATTTAATATAATCATATACTTAGCTATAAACTGCCATATTGAGGCTTGATTTGATCGCCGGTTCGGGGTAATCTTATAGTCATTATGAATACACTTCCTGAAAATAACTCTTCAGCAAGCTTAGAAGACCATAGCCGTGCGGAACAATGGGATAACAGCGACCGAACTGAAATTGAATCTTCGGCCGCCAGCATTTATGCGCAGGGCGGTTTATCTCATTTACAAACCTTTGCAGCAAATCAAGTTTTGGGGAAAAAAGTGACAGCTTCTTGGCGTGCAGCTTTAGCCATTCGGGACGCAGGACCTCCTGCCATGCTACGTAGTGTGCGTCCCAATATTGTGCAATCGATCCGAGCTTTTCGGACTAACGACCTCATGGAGGCTGCTAGTGAGCTTGGGCAACACTTTGTGTATACTAATTGTGCGCAAGCGATGACCAAAGGCGAAGTGCTGGAGTCGATTGCCAATGCCTATATGTTTACTAAACAGCAGGCGAAGAATTTTGACCCATTGTTAGATGCTTTAACTACTTTGGTCGATAAAGCGGGTCCACAGCCAGGCTTTGTGGTGGTGCTCGAAGGCTTGCCTTGTACACAAAAGTTCGACAAAGAGGCGCGCGAAACCTTACTCGATGTTTTCCGTGACGCAGTTGATTTTTGGTCTGAGCGTCGCGTGCCTTATCGCGTATTTTATTCTTTCGCCTAAGCTGCTGAGGTCATTAGCGCCAGATTGCATGTACGGTTGTAATCGCCACAATTCCAGCAGTTTCTGTGCGCAAAATTCGCTCTCCTAAAGACAGCAATTGGTAGCCTGCAGCTATGGCTAGTGTTTCTTCAGCTGGCGAGTGACCACCCTCAGGTCCAATCATCAAAATACAATGTTGCGGTGGGGTAGCAGCCAAAACATCGGCCAAATGCACTTTAGCATCGGGGCTGAGTAATAGTTTTAAAACGGGCGCTGGCTTGGTTGTCAAGAAGGACTCAAAACTCTGAATGGGCTCTAGGGTGGGCAAGACGGTACGGTCGCATTGCTCACAAGCGGCTTGCACAATGCCTGCCCAATGCAGACGCCGTTTTTCCGCCCGTTCTGCATCGCTTGGCCGCAGCAACTTTAATAGCGAGCGCTCACATTGCAAGGGCACGATCGATTGCACACCAGTCTCAACCGCTTTTTCCACAATCCAATCCATTTTGTCGCCCCCTGCTAAGGCTTGCGCCAGCGTAATGGCATAAGGGGCTTCGCGCTGACGATCTAAGCGAATAGCGCTCAGGGAAGCCAAGCCTGATTTATTTCCTAATTCAAGAATAGTGGCTTTGGCCACCATGCCTGCACCATCAAAAATGGGGATAGTTTCACCGGTTTGAATGCGCCGCACCCGCAGGTGGTGCACTAATTCAGTGGGTAAGCTCAGCGGTTTTTCGGGAAACCAAGGCGGGGGAAGATAAAATTGAGGCATTACCTAATATATAGCGAAATCCATACTTACGATGCCAACTCCCCCAAATGCAATATTACAAATCCGCATGGCGAATGCCATTCGGCATTTAGCAATGGATGCAGTCCAACAAGCCAACTCGGGTCATCCTGGAATGCCTATGGGGATGGCCGATATTGCTGTAGCACTCTGGGATCAACATTTAAAACACAACCCGAGCGATCCACAGTGGCTCAATCGCGACCGCTTTGTACTGTCAAATGGTCATGGCTCGATGTTGCTGTATTCCTTGTTGTATCTTTCTGGCTATGACTTACCCATTAGCGAATTAAAAAACTTTCGGCAGTTGCATAGTAAAACTCCAGGCCATCCCGAGTTCGGCATTACCGTAGGGGTTGAGACTACGACAGGGCCATTAGGTCAAGGAATTTCTAATGCGGTAGGTATGGCCTTAGCTGAAAAATTATTAGCCGAAGAATTTAATCGCCCGAGGTTTGACATCATTGATCATTACACCTATGCATTTTTAGGTGACGGTTGTTTAATGGAAGGTATCAGCCATGAATCGTGTGCCTTAGCTGGCACCTTAAAACTGAGTAAGTTAATTGCGCTGTGGGATGACAATGGCATTTCCATCGATGGCAAAGTAGGTCCTTGGTTTAGTGAAGATACGCCACAACGTTTTGAAGCCTACGGTTGGAATGTCCTGCGTAATGTCGATGGCCATCATGCCGCCGCCGTCTCGCGCGCTTTAGAGCAGGCTAAACAGAGTGATAAGCCAACACTAATTTGCTGTAAAACCGCCATCGGTTATGGTTCACCGAATATGGCTGGTAGCGATAAAGTGCATGGTTCTCCATTGGGTGCAGAGGAAATCGCCGCCACGCGCGTAGCGCTGGAATGGCCACATGCCCCATTTGAGATCCCGCAAGATTTATTAGCTGCGTGGAATTTTCAAGCGCGCGGTAAAGCTGCACAAGCCAGTTGGGAAAAACAATTTGCCGCGTATCGCCAAGCCTACCCCGAGTTAGCAGCAGAATTGCAACGCCGCATGCAAGGCAAGCTAGCCAATAACTTCGCTAAAACTTTAAGTAATTATCTTGCCCTCTGTCAAAGCAAGGCGGAAACAATTGCGACGCGCAAAGCAAGTCAAAATGCCATCACCGCCTTAGCCCCCGCTGTTCCAGAGCTAATAGGGGGTTCAGCCGATTTAACGGGTTCTAATTTAACCAATTGGAATGCTTGTAAACCCGTTCGCGCCAATCAGTGGGGCAACCATATTAATTATGGGGTTCGCGAATTTGGTATGAGCGCCATCATGAATGGGATGGCATTGCATGGCGGCTATATTCCTTTTGGTGGGACATTTTTAACTTTTTCCGATTACAGTCGCAATGCTATTCGCATGGCAGCACTCATGAAAATTCGGGTCTTATTTGTGTTTACACACGACTCGATTGGCTTGGGTGAAGATGGGCCAACGCATCAAGCGATCGAGCAAGTTGCCAGCTTACGTTTAATACCGAATTTAATGGTCTGGCGCCCATGTGACACGACCGAAAGTGCAGTTGCTTGGGGCACAGCCCTCGAGCGCCAAAATGGTCCGAGCGCATTAATTTTCAGCCGGCAAAATTGCCCCTTTGTACCTCGTAGTGCGCAGCAAATTGCCCAGATTCAACGTGGCGCTTACGTATTACAAGATGGCAAGGGCAAACTCGATGCAGTCATTATGGCTACAGGCTCAGAAGTTGGTCTAGCTTTACAAACTGCTGCTGCGCTTACTCAGCAAGGCCGCTCAATTCGGGTGGTATCGATGCCATGCACCAAGCTCTTTGATCAACAAAGTACCACGTATAAGTCGCAAGTGTTACCACCTCAAGTACCCCGCATTGCTATTGAAGCTGGAGTAACTGATTTTTGGTGGAAGTATGGTTGTGCTGCGGTACATGGTGTTGATACCTTCGGTGAATCGGCGCCAGCCCCCGAGTTGTATGCTTATTTTGGCTTGACAGTAGAACAAATTAGTAAAACAGTGCAGCAATGTATTGCCAAGCACGATTAGGTAAAGAGAATAAGGAACTAGCATGACAATTCGAATTGCAATTAATGGCTATGGGCGCATTGGTAGAATGGTCTTGCGCGCGTTGTACGAAGAGCAACCCAGACGCGACATCCAAATTGTGGCAATTAATGCTATGGGCAGTTTAGATGTCAATGCCCACTTAACCCAATATGATTCGGCCCACGGCCGTTTTCCTCTGCAGGTTGATATTGATGGCAATGACATGATCGTCAATGGTGATCGTATCAAGATGTTTTCGACTCGCAATCCGCTCGAAACCCCTTGGGGAGAATTAGGCGTCGATTTAGTTCTCGAGTGCTCCGGTAAATTTACCTCCAAAGAGAAAGCGCTAGTGCATATACAGCAAGGCGCCAAGAAGGTTTTAATCTCAGCGCCCGGTGAAAAAGATGTGGATGCGACGATTGTGTATGGTGTCAATCAAGCGGTCTTAAAACCAACTGATATCGTGGTCTCAAATGCGAGTTGCACAACCAATTGCTTGGCGCCATTAGTAAAGCCTTTGCTTGAAAAAATTGGTATTGAATCGGGCTTGATGACGACGATTCATGCATTTACCAACGATCAAGTGTTAACCGATGTGTATCACAAGGATATGCGCCGTGCTCGCTCTGCAGTGAGCAGCATGATTCCTACCAAAACCGGTGCCGCAAAAGCCATTGGCTTAGTTTTACCTGAATTGGTAGGGCGCTTTGATGGGTTTGCTATGCGGGTCCCAACCATTAATGTTTCAGTCGTCGATCTCACCTTTGTGCCCAAGCGCGCAACCACGGTAGCTGAAGTCAATGCGATTTTGCAAGCTGCGAGTGAAAACGAATTAAAAGGCATTTTAGGTTTTAATACGCTGCCTTTAGTCTCCATCGACTTTAATCATGATCCGCGCCCCAGTATTTATGACTCTACTCAAACTCGCGTATCGGCGGACGGTAAATTAGTGAAGGTCTTGGCTTGGTACGACAATGAGTGGGGTTACTCAACCCAAATGCTAAATGCCGCGGAAGCGCTCATGGCTGCTCACTAGCATTAGAGCAATTCAAGCTTGCAGCATCGGGGCGACGTCTATTTTAATTTATTGCGACAGTTCTTTTTTTGGCAATGCCCATACATCGCTAAGCTGTGCTCCTGCAATTTAAAGCCAAGATTTTTAGCAATATCTTTTTGGCGGCGCTCAATTGCTTCATCAACAAATTCTTCGACATGACCACAGTCAAGACACACTAAATGGTCGTGATGGTTACCCTCGTTTAATTCATAAATGGCTCGGCTATCGCCTTTGCTCGATTCAAAATGGCTACGTAATAAGAGGCCAGCTTGTTCAAATTGGGTTAAGACCCGGTAGACGGTAGCTAAGCCAATTTCTTGGTCTTCTTGGGTCAGGGCCATAAATACCTCTTCGGCACTGAAGTGGGAGGCTGGATTTTGGTGGAAAAAGTGCAAAATCTTCATCCTTGGCCCAGTGGCTTTCAGGCCAATTTCACGGAGGTTAGAAGGGGTGGTCGAGTGGTTCATATCAAGCAAGCGCTAAAATCAAACACTTAATGATACGGCTTGCCACGCAAATGTGTTTTTTCTGTTTTCTTCGCGCTTTAAGGATTTTCCTTAGTCCCCTCATAGTGGGTTCTTTGGCTAGTGTTTTCGTCCTCAGCGGCTGTATTCCAAGCGTAGAAAATGTTCAGCGCGACTGGGTTAATCGCATTTTTAGGCCTTATGTGCCCGACGTGGTGCAGGGCAATTTTATTTCTAGTGAGCAGTACGCCAAACTGCAGCTGGGTTTAACTCGCGAACAAGTACAACAAATTATGGGTACGTCTTTATTGGCCGATTATTTTCATGCTAATCGCTGGGATTACGTCTTTGAATTTAAACGTGAAGGTCAAAAAATTAGCCAGGAACGTCTAGTGACGATTATTTTTGCTGATAATAAAGTTATTAAATTTGAAGGTAACGCTTTGCCAACCGAAACTGAGTTGGTTGCCGAAATCGACAACTATGCCAAACGCAAGCGCACTTTTTGGCAATACTTAACCGGCACAAATAAAGGTCCAGCGCCGGTAGCAGAGCCAGAGCTACTGGTGCAAGGCCTCCCTCAAGGTGGACCCATTACCGGTAATGAGGGTACCTTGACCCCCTTTAGAACACCGCAGTCGGCCGGCCCTCTTGAGAAAGAGTTAAGCCAAGCCATCGCTATAGAAAATGCTGCCAAGGCAGCCGAAGCAACTAAGGCAGCCCAGTCTTCTGGGGTTGTGCCGATAACATCACTTCCCGATGCGCCCGTCGTCACCAATATCCGTTCTGGTGATATGCCCGATCCAACTGCTCCTCCAAGCAATATTCAAGCAAAATAAGCTTATGACACAGTCCACTATCAAAATTGCCGTTGCCGGTGCAACCGGTCGCATGGGTCGCATGCTAATTGAAGCCATTCTTGGCAACCCCCAGCTGCAGTTGGTGGGTGCTTTAGAGCAGGCCACTACCCCTCAAGTGGGTGAAGATGCGGGGGCGTTTTTAGGCAAAAAAACGGGCGTTATTATTACTACTGATATCGCGCAGGGCCTTAGGCAAGCCGACTGTTTAATCGACTTTACGAGGCCGGAAGGTACTTTGCAGCACCTCACTTTTGCCCTACAGACAAAAGTAAAAATGGTCATTGGTACTACGGGCTTTACTGCTGAGCAACTCAATACCCTCACTGCAGCGGCAAAAAAAATTGCCATTGTGATGGCGCCTAATATGAGTCTTGGGGTTAATGCAACTCTTAAAATTCTGGCTGAAGCTACGCGCTTATTGAGCAAGGGATACGATATAGAAATTACCGAAGCCCATCATCGTCACAAGGTAGATGCCCCTTCAGGAACCGCACTGAAAATGGGTGAGGTGATTGCTAGCGGCTTAGGCAAAAAGCTTTCTGATATCGCTGTTTATGCACGCGCAGGTCACACTGGCGCGCGCAAACCTGACAGTATTGGATTTTCGGCGATGCGTGGCGGCGATATTGTGGGCGACCACAGCGTGTTTTTTATTGGCGAAGGCGAGCAGATCGAAATTCGCCATCACTCGACTAGTCGGCAATCGTATGCACAAGGTGCCTTACGCGCCGCGCAGTTTTTGCAAACCCAAGCTGTGGGCTTATTTGATATGCAAGATGTATTAGGAATATAAGCCGCACACGATGACCCCGGATTATGATTACCGTGCCATTGAGGCCGCAGCACAGGCCGATTGGGCTGCGAGCAATGCCTACTTGGTTATTGAGCACGCCTTAAATCGAACAGGCCAGCCTAAGCCCAAGTTTTATGCCTGTTCCATGTTGCCTTATCCCTCAGGCAAATTGCATATGGGCCACGTACGTAACTACACCATTAATGATGTAATGGCGCGTCAATTGCGTATGCAGGGCTACAACGTCTTGATGCCAATGGGCTGGGATGCATTTGGCATGCCTGCCGAAAACGCCGCGATGCAAAATAACGTGCCACCAGCGAAGTGGACCATGGAAAACATTGCTTATATGAAAAAGCAAATGGTCGCGATGGGCTTAGCAATTGATTGGTCGCGTGAGTTAGCAACTTGCCAACCAGATTACTATCGCTGGAACCAATGGCTGTTTTTAAAGATGCTCGAAAAAGGCATTGCATACCGCAAGACCCAAATTGTAAATTGGGATCCAGTCGATCAAACCGTCTTAGCGAATGAGCAAGTGATTGATGGCCGCGGCTGGCGTTCTGGTGCATTGGTTGAAAAACGGGAAATACCTGGCTATTACCTCAACATCACTGCCTATGCCGATCAACTGCTGAGTGGATTAGATGATTTAGGCTGGCCAGAGCGCGTCAAAATCATGCAACAAAATTGGATTGGTAAAAGCCACGGTGTGCGCTTTGCTTTCTTGCACGACATTGCTGAAGATACAAATGATGCAGCGCGTAAGCCAATTATGGACGGCAAACTGTATGTCTATACGACCCGCGCCGATACGATCATGGGCGTAACCTTTTGTGCAGTAGCTGCTGAACATCCATTGGCAACAGTGGCGGCCAAAAATAATCCCGCTTTAGCCGCCTTTATTGAAAAATGCAAAAAAGGCAGTGTCATTGAAGCTGATTTAGCGACCCAAGAAAAAGAGGGCATGTTTACCGGGCTGTATGTCACCCATCCACTGACGCATGAGCAAGTACCAGTGTGGGTTGGTAATTATGTCCTGATGAGTTATGGCGATGGCGCAGTCATGGGAGTCCCAGCGCACGATGAACGCGATTTCGCCTTTGCCTTAAAGTACCAAATACCCATCAAACAAGTCATCGCCTTAAAAACACCATCATCCTTATTTAATTTAAGCCATTGGCAAGACTGGTATGCACAAAAGGACGGTATTGTTTGTTTAAATAGCGGTAAATATGATGGCATGTCTTTTGCAGAAGCGGTCAAAGCTGTAGCAGCCGATTTAGCAGCTAAAGGCCTAGGTGAAATGAAGACTACCTATCGTTTGCGTGATTGGGGCATTTCGCGGCAGCGGTATTGGGGCACTCCCATTCCGATGATTCATTGTGGTGATGAGCAGCATCCAGGATGTGGTGCAGTACCTGTGCCAGAAGCCGATTTACCGGTTGTATTGCCAGAAGATTGCGTACCTGATGGCAGTGGCAATCCGTTAAATAAGCACCCAGCATTTTTAGCAGTGACTTGTCCTCGGTGCGGCAAACCAGCCCGCCGTGAAACTGACACCATGGATACCTTTGTCGATTCATCTTGGTATTTCATGCGCTACGCGAGCCCCCAGGCTAGCACGATGGTTGATGCGCGTACGGCATATTGGATGCCGATGGATCAATACATTGGCGGCATTGAGCATGCAATCTTACATTTGCTGTATGCGCGATTTTGGACCATGGTCATGCGCGATTTAGGCTTAGTTGAATATGCCGAACCGTTTCAAAATTTATTGACGCAAGGCATGGTGTTAAATGAAACCTATTACACCGCAGATGCGAATGGTAAAAAGATTTGGCGTAATCCAGAGGATATTGAATTAACACTTGATGAAAAGGGACGCCCGACTGGCGCACGCTTAAAAAATTCAGCACACATCAAGCCCACAGAACTAAACCATCAGGTCGTCATTGGTGGTATTGAGAAAATGGCTAAGAGTAAAAATAACGGTGTTGATCCACAGGCCTTAATTGATCAATATGGCGCAGATACGGCGCGTTTATTTACAATGTTTGCCGCGCCCCCCGAGCAACAACTCGAATGGTCAGGGGCTGGCGTTGAGGGGGCCGCGCGTTACTTGCGACGTTTATGGCTTTACGCCAATAGTCAGGCGAGCAGCATTGCCGCAGTCAATCAAGCGGGCCACACTAATCTTGCAGAGCAAACTTATACTTCAGCCGAGACGCAGTTGCGGCGCGAAATGTATACCATCTTGAAGCAAGCCAATTTTGATTATCAGCGGCGGCAATATAATACGGTCGTGTCAGCAGCCATGAAGATGCTGAATTTGCTTGAGCCAATCAAAATTAATACCGATAGTAGTCAGATCAGTCCGAGAGTATTAACTGAATGCTTAGACCTATTGTTAAAAATTCTTTATCCTATCGTGCCCCATCTCACGCATGTGTTGTGGCAACAGTTAGGGTACGCCAAAGTGCAAGGTGAAATCTTAGATGCCGCTTGGCCTGAAGTCGATGAAGCCGCCTTAATACAAACAGAGGTCACCTTAGTCTTGCAAATTAATGGCAAGCACCGTGGTGAAATTCATGTAGGCATGAAGGCATCTACAGCGGAAATTGAAACTGCAGCTTTAGCCAGTGATGCGGCATTGCGTGCTCTAAACGGGGGGTCGGCAAAAAAAGTCATTGTAGTGCCGGGCCGATTAGTTAATATCGTTGTTTAGCGATGAACATTTAAATTAGGATAAAGACCATGACTCTGTTGGCGCGCCGCCAAGCATTAAATTATCTCATTGGATTGTGTGCAGTTACCAGCACCACTTTAATGGGCTTAGGCGCGTGCGGTTTTCAGATGCGCGGGGCGGTTAATTTACCTTTCAAAGCGATATACATCAGTGGACCAGTATCGATTGGTTTGCGAGCCGATTTAGAAACTGCAATTACCACTGGTAGTAATGCCAGAATTGTTAATAACGCTCGCGAAGCTGATTTAATTTTAGAAGTTGTAAGTGAGCTGAATTCGCGTGATATCTTGACTTATAACGCCACCGGGCAAATTACCGCTTATCGGCTGACAACGCGAGTGATATTTAGGGCCTTCGATACCACTGGCGTAGAAATTGTTCCCGAAGCTGAAATTTATGTAACTCGCGATATGGACTTTACGGTCTCCACAGTGTTATCGGCCGATTTCCAACAACAACAGTTTTTACAGTTGATGCGTCGTGATCTGGCCTTGCAAATGCTCCGTCGTGTGGCGGCTTCAGCACGGATGTTGCAAGCTCCAGCAGTTGCACCGGTTGTACCTCCAGCCTCATCTGTGACACCCAATATGGCTGCTCCTCCCGCCTCACCAACTAAACCCTAAAGTAACTGTAGGCGATGATAAAAATTGATGCCTTGCAAGCGCACATGAGCGGCTTAGCAGCGGCAACAGCGGCAACAGCGGCAAAGTCAGGGGCAGGAAGCAAAGCGCAGGTGCAGGGTTTGTATGTGTTATCAGGAGATGAACCTCTTTTACTCATGGAGGCGATGGATCAATTACGCGCGACAGTAAAAAAAATCGGCTATACCGAGCGTGAAATATTGATGCACGAACGGTATTTCGATTGGAGTCAATTACTAAGCGTTGGACAGACGATGTCTTTGTTTGGAGATAAACGCTGGTTGGAGTTGCGCATTCCTAGCGGCAAACCTGGGCGCGATGGCGCTGAAGCCTTAAAACAATTTGCTGCCCAAATAGTGGCGCAACAAACGAATCCAGAACTACCGGAAACAGTAGTGTGTATTGTTTTGCCGCGGATTGATGCAAAAACTAAAACCTCCTCTTGGTTTAGCGCCCTCGATGCTGCAGGTATGGTTGTGCAAGTCGATTCGCTGGAGCGCTCCTATTTACCGCATTGGATTGCAGCCCGCTTAAAAAAACAAGGTCAAGCGGTCGAGGCTGGTCCAGCTGGGCAACGCGCTTTAGAGTTTATGGTGGATCAGGTGGAAGGGAATTTAATCGCCGCGCATCAAGAAATTCAGAAGTTGGGTTTGCTTTATCCAGAAGGTCAGTTAAGTGAGGCAGAGATTCGGGCCGCAATTTTGAAGGTAGCGCGTTATGATATTTTCGAATTAACAGCAGCAATGTTGGCAGGTGATTTGGCCCGCTTGAATCGCATGCTAGATGGGCTAAAGGGCGAAGGCGAGCCTTTGCCATTGATTTTATGGAGTGTGACCGAAGAATTGCGTTTGTTAGCGAAGTTAAAGGTAGCTACTGACAAAGGTGAGTCGGTTCAACAATTACTGAAAACTTATCGTATTTGGGGCACCCGTGAAAAGCTTTACCCCGCAGCATTGCGTCGCATTGGCGCTAAGGCGCTAAGGCGCGCTATTCAGGTTGCCGCTGGCCTCGATCGTCAAGCAAAAGGCCTTGCGGCCGCTGAATTACCCGCCGACCCCTGGGACGGCTTACGTCTAGTGGGTCATTTACTCCGCTAAGGCGGTAATTTCCGCTCTCCCAGTCGGATAGTGAATAATTAGGGTATTGAAGTTCAATTGCCGTCAATTAGAGGACACAGTGCAAGCCAGTGTAATACCCCAAGAATCCATTCGAGCCCTGATGAAAGACATTGGCCAGCGCGCCCGCGCTGCTGCCCGCATCATGGCCAGAGCCAGTACGGCGCAAAAAAATCAGGCCCTTGCCGACATAGCCAAAGCCATTCGTCAGGAAGTTCCGGCGATTTTTACTGCTAATCGACTAGACATTGCTAGAGCGCAAAAAAATGGCCAAGATGCTGCGTTTATTGATCGCCTCACCATGAGTGAAAAATCGATTGAAACGATGGCTTTGGGGCTCGAGAAAATCATTACTCTAGATGATCCCATTGGCAGTGTTACGCCCTACAAAAAACAGGCATCAGGAATTGAAGTGGGACAAATGCGCGTACCTTTAGGCGTAATTGGCATTATTTATGAATCACGTCCGAATGTCACGATTGATGCGGCAGCATTATGTTTAAAGACCGGTAATGCTGTAATTTTACGCGGCGGTTCTGAAGCCATTGAATCGAATACATTGTTAGCCAGCTTAATCCAAAGGGGCTTAAGTGCAGCCCAATTGCCGCAGGATGCAGTGCAGGTGGTAAGCACAACTGATCGCAGTGCAGTCGGTGAAATGATCACCATGAATGAATATATCGATGTGATTGTGCCGCGTGGCGGCAAGCGTTTAATTGCCCGCTTAATGGCCGAGGCACGAGTGCCGATGATTAAGCATCTCGACGGGATTTGCCACATTTATATTGATGCTGATGCAGATCTCGATTTAGCCGTGCGCGTTTGCGATAACGCGAAGACCCAACGCTACGCGCCGTGTAACGCGATGGAGTCATTATTGGTTAATGCTGCTATCGCACCTAAAGTCTTGCCGACCTTATGTGGCATTTATCAAGCCAAAGGGGTTGAGCTACGGGTCGATGCAGCAACTCGTCAAACGCTCGAGGGCGCCAATTTTAATAATCTAGTCGATGCGCAAGAGGAAGATTGGCACACCGAATATTTAGCCCCAATTTTATCGATTAAAACCGTAGCTAATTTAGATGAAGCGATCGAGCATATTGAGCACTATGGCAGCAAACATACTGACGCCATTCTCACGCAAAATGAGGCACATGCACAACGATTCTTGCGCGAAGTCGATAGTGCTAGTGTGATGGTGAACACCAGCACCCGCTTTGCCGATGGCTTTGAATATGGGCTCGGCGCAGAAATTGGTATTTCCAATGACAAACTCCATGCCCGCGGTCCAGTTGGGCTTGATGGCCTCACATCACTCAAGTATGTGGTGCTAGGTCATGGCGAAATTCGTAGTTAAGATCTTATGGGAAACGCTTATCTTTGGACTAAAACATTCCATATCGTTTTAATTACTTCATGGTTTGCAGGTTTATTTTATTTACCGCGTATCTTTGTTAATTTAGCCAGCGAAGCTGACCCTAAGACCTACGAGCGTTTATTAGGAATGGCGGGGCGCCTCTATCGGTTTATGACCATTTTGATGGTGCCAGCGGTTCTTTTGGGCTTATTGCTGTGGCTCTATTTTGGCATTGGCATGGGCATGACATGGATGCATCTTAAAATTTTCTTTGTGTTAATTATTTTGGGCTATCACCATGCCTGCGGAAAATTATTAAAACAGTTTCGCTTAGGTACCAATACCCATTCGCATCGATGGTATCGCTGGTTTAATGAAGCGCCCGTTATCTTATTACTTGTGGTGGTTGCGCTAGTTGTCATCAAACCTTTATAAAAGAGATATTTTTTCATGCGAGACCCATGCGCTTTTTCGTAGTTTGCCCAGGCGGCCTTGAGGGCGCCTTAACGCAGGAATTAAATACCATTGCTAGCATGCCAGCAGCTAAGGCCCTAGGGCAATGGCTGATTGATCCAGCGCCCACGAGCCCCACGGGAGGAGTTGGCTTAGCAGCCCCATTAGCAGGGGCGATGGTCTTAAACCTGCATGCGCGAATTGCTAGCCGAGTGTTGTTACAACTGGCTGAAGCGAGTTATCGCCAAGAGGATGATTTATATCGCTTAACGCGCGGTTTAGCTTGGGAAGACTGGTTTAGTGCCCAACAAACTTTGCGGGTTGACGTAACGGCGCATCGTTCACCATTAAAAAGTTTAAATTTCGCTACCTTACGAATTAAAGATGCGATTGTCGATCGGCTGCGAGAAGTGAGTGGTGAGCGCCCGAATATTGATACTGCATTTCCGCAAGTGCGCGTTCAGGCGCATTTAAGTGCAACTCAATTAACGGTCTATCTCGATACTTCCGGGGAAGCTTTATTTAAAAGAGGCTGGCGCGATGAGAAAGGTGACGCACCTTTAAAAGAGAATTTAGCAGCAGGTATTTTGACCCTTACAGGCTGGCAAGCAGGGCAAACCTTATTTGATCCAATGTGCGGCAGCGGTACTTTTTTAATTGAAGCTGCACAAATAGCTTTGCAGGTGCCAGCAGGCGCAATGCGGGCGGGTTTATATGAGCGTCAAGGTAAGGCGACCCCAAAACCAAGTCGCTTAGCCTATCGCCCACTAGTCAATGCCGCGGATGGTTTTGGATTTCAGCGCTTAAAACCATTTATGGTGCAAACCGAATTACAGCATTGGGAAAATATTTGTCTTGCCGCTCTAGCTCAGATGGCGGAGGGCCAACAGCGTTTTCCGACAGCGCAAAGTTTATGCATTAGCGGCAGCGATATTAATGAGCAGCTCGTCAATATGTGTAAAGGCAATTGGCAGCGTGCTCACTTACCAGGAATGCCTCTGGTACGTCAGGTTGACGCTTTAGTCAGTAAGCCACCAGCGATAGCAAGCGAGTCGAGCGGTGAGCCCCTCATGCTATTAAATCCACCGTATGGCGAACGTCTAGCAATTCAGGGGGGGAGAGGCGAGAATAGCGAGAACCGAGATGATCGTGATGAGGTTCACGCCTACTATGAAGCGAATACGGAAACGGGCCGCCAAGGCGCTAAGCGCTCTAGCCGGGAATCGCTTAAAGCCTTACAAGCCGAAGCTGAATTAGACCCACAATTTACCTTGTTCTTGCAGCAATTTGGTCAGCATTTAAAAGATGACTTTGGTGGCTGGGAGGTCTTTATATTAACTACCGACATGGCTCTTCCTGGGCAACTACGGATTAAAGAGTCCCGCCGCACGCCTTTATTTAATGGTCCCCTAGAGTGCCGCTTATTTCGTTTTAAAATGAATCCGAAGTAAATTGATGGTGCTTTCGCCTCGATTTTTTTAACCGACTTGTCATAATTAAAAAGTACTTGGAGTAACTTGCATTGAAAACATATATGTGTCTTATTTGTGGATGGATTTATGACGAGGCAACTGGCTTGCCAGATGATGGCATTGCTGCTGGCACACTTTGGCAAGATATCCCCATGAATTGGACTTGCCCAGAATGTGGCGCCCGTAAAGATGATTTTGAGATGATGGCCATTTAATGAACCAAAACGAAATCCTCTTTGAGCGCGCGCAAAAAACCATCCCTGGTGGAGTTAACTCACCAGTAAGGGCATTTCGGCAAGTGGGCGGCACGCCGCGGTTTATTCAAAAAGCCTTGGGGCCATATTTTTGGGACGCTGACGGCAAACAATATATCGACCTCATCATGTCTTGGGGGCCAATGATTGTTGGGCACGGGCATCCAGAAGTGGTCGAGGCGGTACACAAGGCCGCCACCACTGGTTTTAGTTATGGGGCTCCAACTGCCGGTGAAGTTGAGTTAGCCGAGCGTATTTGTGAATTAATGCCCAGCGTTGAGCAGGTGCGGATGGTATCTAGTGGCACAGAAGCCACCATGAGTGCTTTGCGTTTAGCACGTGGTTATACGGGTCGCGATCTAATTGTGAAATTCGAGGGTTGCTATCATGGCCACGCCGATAGTCTTTTAGTTAAAGCGGGATCAGGTTTATTAACTTTTGCCGATTCAACGCAAAATGCTCCATCCTCAAGCGGTGTGCCACAAGATGTGGTGAAGCACACTTTAGTCTTGCCTTACAACGATTGTGCTGCCCTTGAAGAAGCTTTTCGGTGCAACGGCAATCAAATTGCTGCAGTTATTCTCGAGCCCATTGCCGGCAATATGAATTTAATTCGTCCTTCAGCAGAATTTTTGGCAGCTGTGCGTAATTTGACTCAGCAGTATGGCAGCGTACTTATTTACGACGAAGTGATGACGGGTTTTCGTGTAGCTCTGGGTGGAGCACAATCCTTACAAGGAATAACTCCCGATCTCACCTGTTTGGGAAAGGTCATGGGTGGTGGCATGCCCATGGCTGCGTTTGGCGGTAAAAAAGACATCATGGCAAAGCTGGCGCCCCTAGGTAATGTGTATCAGGCTGGTACCTTATCGGGTAATCCCGTGGCAGTAGCAGCGGGCTTAAAGACTTTAGAAATTATTTCCCGTACAGGTTTTTTTGACTGCTTGGGTACCCAAACTGCAAAGCTGATGTCTGGCATGCAGGCCGTTGCCCAAAAACACGGTGTGCCACTTGCGGTAGATAGTATTGGGGGTATGTTCGGCATCTATTTTGCCCAAGAGGTGCCCACCTCCTTTGCTGCTGTTACTCAATCAAACATCGAGCAATTTAAACAATTTTTTCATGCGATGCTGAATGAGGGGGTATATTTAGCGCCTTCGGCCTATGAGGCAGGCTTTACATCGATTGCCCATGACAACGCCATCATCGACAAAGTCTTGGTAGCTACTGAGCAGGCAATGCAAACGCTAAAATGAAACGCAGTAAAAAATACCTGTATTACATTTTTACCGGGTGATCAAAGCCATCAACGGTAAGCAAGTCTAACTTTGAGCCTCTACTGTTAATTTCAGCCGCAGTTAGTTTGCCCCCCCAGACGCAGCCGGTATCGAGACAAACAGTATTTTTACGAGCGAGTAAACCAAGCGTAGACCAGTGACCAAAAAAGATTTGCACATTCCGTGTTTTGCGGCTGGGTACATTAAACCAAGGCACACAACCTAGGGGTGGGGTAGCAACCCCTTCGCTACTATCAAATTCCATTTCTCCTTGTGGAGTACAAAAGCGAAGGCGGGTCAGAGCATTCGTCGTGACCCGTAAGCGGTCTACACCCTTGAGAGAGGATTTCCATTGATTCGGGGTATTGCCATACATATTCGCTAAAAAATCACGATTATTTTTTTTGCGCAGGGCTTTTTCTACTTCATTCGCACACTCTAGGGTTTGCTGTAAATCCCATTGGGGTAAAACACCAGCGTGCACAAATAAGGCCTTGCCATTACTCAGCGCCATTGGCCGATAGCGCAACCAATCAATTAACTCGGCGCGGTCGGGGGCGTTCAGAATGTCATCGAGGGTATCGAGTGCCTTAGGCCCACGCAAACCGGCATCACGGGCTAATAAATTCAGGTCATGGTTACCTAAAATGCACTCCACCTTGCCTGCCTCTTGCCAT
Organism: Polynucleobacter sp. IMCC30063; assembly: GCF_021395235.1. Taxonomy (NCBI): domain Bacteria; kingdom Pseudomonadati; phylum Pseudomonadota; class Betaproteobacteria; order Burkholderiales; family Burkholderiaceae; genus Polynucleobacter; species Polynucleobacter sp. IMCC30063. The sequence goes on from NZ_JAJVCQ010000001.1 coordinate 529,222, forward strand.
GATTTCAGCCGCCGTAAAGTACCCAGCGAATCGGGACCGCGATTAACCAAATCACCTAAGCAAATGAGCTTAGCCCCTTCCGGCAGAATACTCATTAGGTCATCTAGCTGAGCAGAACAGCCTTGTAAATCACCCACCGCATAAATTTTGGTCATAAGGGTATTCTAACGATTTCAAGTAAACATATTATGGGGCAACTTTTTTCACCACGCTATAACGGATTAAGGTATTTTTTCTAGCGACATCGTGATCGACGATCGGTTCTGGGTAATCGCGGCCAAGCAGAATTCCTGCGGCTTCAAGTTCAATATGACCAGCCAACCATGGCGCATGAATCGATTTATTGGAGAGTTTGCTTAAAGCAGGTATGTAGCGCCGAATAAAATTACCTTGTGCATCAAAACGCTCTGACTGAGTAATCGGGTTGAAAATTCTAAAATAGGGTTGAGAGTCACAGCCCGATGAAGACGCCCATTGCCAGCCCCCGTTATTGGAAGCCAATTCAAAATCAGTTAAATGGGCGGCAAAGTAAGCTTCGCCCCAGCGCCAATCGAGCCCTAAATCTTTGCTGAGAAAGCTGGCTACCACCATGCGTAAGCGATTATGCATATAACCACTTTGGTTGAGTTGGTGCATTGCTGCATCTACCAATGGGTAGCCGGTTTTGCCTTCGCACCAAGCAGTAAATAATTTCTTTGCTTGGAGGCCACTTTCCCAAACTATTTTGTCGTAATCAGGTTTAAAAGCAGCCCCATTGGCTAGGCGGGGGTGATTAGCCAGAATCATAAAATAAAAATCACGCCAAATCAGTTCACCAAGCCAGGTAGTTGCTCCTAAGCTCCCTGCCAACATGCGCCGATGGGCTTCACGTACTAGACCGCGGATGGAGAGCGTCCCAAAACGGAGATGGGTTGAAAGATAGCTCACTCCTTTTAGCGCTGGAAAATCACGCCCAATTTGGTATTGGTCAATGCGCTTTAAAAAATCATTTAAAAATAATTCTCCACCTTTACTACCTGCTGGCAAATACTGCTCGAGACCGGTGGGTAGAAAGCCCAAAGATGCTAATGAAGGCAGTCCTAAATCGAAAGCCTTGGGAAGACGGGCAAATTGACCGGCTTTTGGCAGGCAGTCATGCGGGGCTAAATCAATTTCACGCAAACTACGCAGCCAGTTATTTTTGTAGGGAGTAAAAACTGAAAATACCGTATTGGAATTCGTCAGAATTTCTTTTTTCTCAAAAATAACTTGGTCTTTAAATTCATAAAAGCCAATATCATTTTTAGCAAGCGTTTTAGCCATGCTTACATCACGTGCAATTGCAGATGGCTCGTAGTCACTATTAGCGTACACCGCGCTTACTCCCAACGCTGTAGCTAGCAGGGGTAATTCCTCAACAGCTTTACCGTGTCGAACAATTAAGCCACTACCTTGGTTGCGCAATTCAAGGTCGATTTCGGCAAGACTTTGCCAAATAAAATCAACGCGTCGATCAAACTTGAGCAGGGCAGATTTAGAAAGGCCGAGATTACTCTGTTGGCCCGGCAGCTGATCAAGAATATCGGTGTCAAAAATAAAGCAGAAATAGACCGCTTGACACTCAGCTAAAGCATGCTTAAGTGCTGCATGGTCATAGAGACGTAAATCACGGCGCAACCAAACGAGGCCTTTGCGGGAGGTTCCATTGCTCATAGCCACTATCTTAGAGCTAATTGGCTAATGGCGTGTATTCGGCACGGACCAAGCTATATCCACTAAGATTAGGCTCATGGATACCTTATTTTTTATTGCTAGCAAAATTACCCAATTTTGCATTGAACCGCTCAATTTGATTTTGCTTAGCGTTTTATTTGCCTTGCTATTTTTGCTCTTAAGAAAATATGCACTTTGCAAACGCTTCCTGTACATCACTCTAATGGGATTTTTTATTATTGGCTATTTACCCCTATCCGAATTGCCTTTAAGAGCGCTTGAAAATACAATTTCGCCTACTGACTTAAAGGCCCTGCAGCCTGAGAAGATCGGCGGCTTAATTATTTTAGGCGGGGCAATTGATGGTGATACCACTAGCGATCGCCAGCAGGTTTCCCTAGGTTCGGCTGCCGAGCGAATAACCAAAGCATTTGAATTAATGCGTCTGTATCCCAATTTGCCTTATATTTTTACGGGAAGTTCAGGCGACTTATCGCCGCAGGGTATGCCCGAAGCCGAGGCCTTTAAACAACTGATTCAAGAGCAAGGTTTAGGTGCTCATCGCGGTTATTTTGAGGGGCGTTCACGCAATACTTATGAAAATGCGGTGCTGCTAAAGCCGCTACTCATTGAAGCAGGTGGAGCTGACCAGCCCTGGATTTTATTGACTTCTGCCAGCCATATGCTGCGCTCAACCCAGATTTTTAAGCAGCAAGGCATTACTGTCTTACCTTTTCCAGTGGACTATCAAACTCGCAGTTATCTCGATTGGACGGGTTTTGACATCACTCATGGGGCGCAACAATGGGCCACTTTTTTACATGAAACTGTTGGTTTAGTGGGATATTGGCTTACCGGAAAGATTTAGGATTTGCTAAAATGAAAGTCAATGAGTACGTCTAATCAAGCTTTCTCAGCTTCAGACCCAGCGTCTACGGACTCCTATTCAGCCGAACATCTTGCTAATCAGTTCTTAATTGCGATGCCTGGCATGGTTGATGACAATTTTGCTGGTGCGGTTATTTATCTCTTTGAGCATACTGAAAGAGGGGCGATGGGCTTGGTGATCAATCGACCGACTGAAGTCGATTTAGCTAGTCTATTTGACAAAATTGAACTCAAGTTAGAAATTGCCCCTTTATTAGATCAACCAGTTTATTTTGGTGGCCCAGTTCAAGTTGAGCGGGGTTTTGTCTTGCACGAGCCCGATGCTGATTTAGCCTACTCCTCCTCGATCTCGATTCCTGGTGGACTAACGATGACCACGTCAAAAGATGTTCTTGAAGCGGTCGCGCAAGGGCGTGGTCCCAAAAAGTTTATGCTGACCTTAGGTTACGCAGGCTGGAGCGCCGGTCAGCTCGAAGAAGAAATCGCTCTGAATGGTTGGATTAACGTGCCTCTACCCCGTGAGAGTATGGTTGATATTATTTTTGATACCCCTTCCGGAGAGCGTTATCAGCGCACCATGAAATCCTTAGGCTTTGATTTATCCCATTTATCGGGAGAGGCAGGGCATGCCTGAGGCCATTACGGTCATGGCCTTTGACTATGGAATTCGCCGCATTGGTGTTGCAATTGGAAACTCCCTCACGCAGACCAGTCAAGCTTTACCAGTAATTACCCAGACGCAAACAGGCCAAGGCTTTGAGGCGATTCAAAAGCTGTTAGTCGAGTGGCAACCAGCACGCTTAGCAGTTGGTTTACCAGTACATCCCGATGGCGCTGAGCATGCCATGACAGCAAAGGCACGCCGCTTTGGCCAACAATTGCAAGGGCGGTTTGCTCTGCCAGTCGCTTGGGTCGACGAGCGCTATACCTCGGCAGTGCTCGAAAATGAGCCAAATTTAGCGCCCCAGATCAAAGATCAATTAGACTCGCATGCAGCCTGTTTAATTCTTGAGCAATATTTTCAAGAAAACCCATTCCCTGTAAAGCAGAATAAAGCATGAAAGCTGAAGTGTTGTACCGCAAATTATTAAGCGAACTACAAGCGCGCTTAGCAGGCAAAAGCCTGATTTCAAGCGCGACCCAAGGCAATATGATTTATTTGGCTGGCCTAGCGGTTGGCGGAGCCTGGCTGGCCGAGCGTCTAGCAAAAGACTTAGCGCTGCCCCAGTTTGGCGTCATAAATGTCGCCTTTCATCGCGATGATTATGCTGAAAAAGGCTTAAGCGCAATGCGTAGCGCCAGCTCGATGCCAACCCATTTACCCTTTGAAGTGAATGGCGCGCATATTATTTTGATTGATGATGTGCTCTCAACGGGACGCACCGTGCGCGCTGCTTTAAATGAATTATTTGATTTTGGACGACCAGCTCAAGTGGAGTTAATGGTGTTAGCTGATCGCGGTAAACGCGAATTACCCATTACCGCCGATTTTGTCGCCGAGTTTATTGATTTGCCTGAGCAGCAAATTTTAGCGTTAGAAAAAGACGCTGCCGGCCTTTTTCACTTTCATATTGAAGAGTGCAATGGTTAAGCAAGTAGTTACGCAAGCTGTTAAGCAAACCAATACAGCTGGTGAACTGACGCATTTGCTTACCTTAGAAGGGATGCCAAAAGAACAAATAGTGCACATTCTCGATACTGCTCAGCAATTTGTGAGCGTTACCGACCCAGCTCGCGAAGTAAAAAAAGTGCCATTACTCCGTGGCAAGAGTGTCTTCAATCTTTTTTTTGAAAACTCGACCCGCACCCGTACGACTTTTGAAATTGCGGCTAATCGCTTATCGGCCGATGTCATCAATTTAGATATTTCAACCTCTTCAACAGCCAAGGGTGAAAGTCTCATCGACACCATCGATAACTTAATTGCCATGCAGGCCGATATCTTAGTCGTGCGCCACAATGTATCGCGGGCACCTATGGAAATTGCCCAACATGTGCCATCTTTTGTGCATGTGATTAATGCGGGCGATGGCAGCCATCAGCATCCGACACAAGGTTTGCTCGATATGTACACCATGCGCCATTTTAAGCACGATTTTCGGAATTTAAAGGTCGCCATCATTGGCGATATTGTGCATAGTCGTGTAGCCAAATCGAATATCCACGCCTTAACTACCTTAGGTTGTCCTGAAATTCGCGTGATCGGACCTGAGAGTCTATTGCCCAGTGATTTAGATATGCTGGGTGTCAAAGTCTTTCATGAGATGGAAGCGGGCTTAAAAGGAGTGGATGTTGTCATGACCTTGCGCATTCAGAAAGAGCGCATGGAGGAGGGGCAGGTTCCTGAGGGGAATGCCTTCTTTAAGCAGTTTGGTCTCACGCAAGCGCGACTTGCTTTAGCTAAACCCGATGCTATCGTAATGCATCCTGGCCCCATGAATCGGGGCGTTGAAATTGAATCGGCGGTAGCCGATGGCCCACAGTCAGTCATTCTGCAGCAAGTCACGTTTGGCATTGCCGTCCGAATGGCCGTGATGTCGATGGTGGCTGGAAATTAAACTAGTTAAGTCAATTACTCAACATTAAGCCCGACCGTATTGGTCTTCAAAGCGCACGATGTCATCTTCACCAAGGTAGTCACCCACTTGCGCCTCAATAATTACCAGCGGAGTAGTGCCAAGATTGCTTAAGCGATGTTGGGTTTCTTTAGGAATATAAGTCGATTGATTGGTTTTGAGAAGTAAGGTTTTATCGCCATTCACGACTTCCGCATTTCCAGAGATCACTACCCAATGTTCGTTACGATGATGGTGCATTTGCAGTGATAAGCGCGCCCCAGGGTGAACCACAATCCGCTTAATTTTGTAATCTGGCCCCTCTTCAATGATGGTGTAGGTGCCCCACGGACGATGCACCGTACTGTGATAAGTGCCACGCTCATCTTTGGCTTGATTGAGTTTTTCAACGACTTTTTTTACGGATTGCGAATGGCCTTTCGCAGTAACTAAGAGGGCATCGGGGGTATCCACAATGATCAGATTATCTAGGCCTACGGCAGCTATTAAGCGTTCACGTCCAAATACAAAGGTATTGTTAGAGTCAATAAAAATCGCCTTGCCTTCGCTTGCATTGCCTTGCTCATCTTCGGGAAAATGTTTGGCAAGGGCGTCCCAAGAACCAACATCATCCCAATCAAAACTCGCGTTCACTGAAACAACGTTTGGTGCTTTTTCCATAATGGCGTAATCGAGAGAGATATCCTCAATTGCCGCCATGGTTTTTTCATCGAGTAGGAGGGTTTTTTCAGTAATAGCGTTACCACTGCTGTCGGCATCATTTTTAGTAGTAGCTTGCCAGCAGGCTAGTACTTGCTTGCTAAGCGCTGGCGCAATTTGTTCAGCCACACTTAAGAAAGTCTCGGGCGTAAAGCAAAACATGCCCGAGTTCCAGTGAAAGTTCCCAGCTGCAACATATTGTTCAGCCAATGAGGCTGCCGGTTTTTCAACAAATTGGTCGACAACACGAGCCTCTGCATTACTAGAGGTACGGGCGGGCGAACCCAGTTTAAGGTAGCCATACCCCGTTTCCGCATGAGTCGGTGGAATACCAAAAGTAACTAAATGACCCGCATTAGCAAAATCAACCGCCTTACTAACGGCCATTTCAAAACCAACCTTATCGTGGATGACATGGTCGGCTGGCAAAATTAACATGGGAATGGCACCACGACCAGCTGCCTTGGCTGCGAGGGCAGCAAACAGAACGGCAGGCGCAGTATTGCGTCGGAGAGGCTCGATTAAAGTGAGTTCGGCTGCTTGCCCAGCTTCTTTTAGATCGGCTAATACTTGAAAGCCGAGACTTTCAGAGGTGAGCACACAAAGCCAAGGATTGGCTGAGGCAATACGTTGCGCCGTTTCACTGAGGAGTGATTTTTGACTGGCCACTGGCATAAATACTTTGGGCCGGTTTTCACGAGAAACTGGCCATAAACGCGAGCCCGCGCCGCCACAAAGAATTACTGTTGAAAATTCAAGCTTCATGACTAAATTTTACTCACTTCAGTCCAGGGGCAATATGCTCTAAAAACCAGCTATAGGCATTCGCAATTCCCGTGCGCAGTTCAATTTGCGCTTTCCAGCCTAAGGCGTTGGCTTTACTGACATCGAGAAGTTTTTGTGGGGTGCCATCGGGCTTACTGCTATCAAGCTGTAAATCACCTTGAAAACCAATAACCTTAATAACTTCTTCGGCTAATTCGCGAATCGTTAAATCTGTACCAGTACCAATGTTGAGGAAAGGCCCGTTATAACCCTGCTCCATTAGCATCACGCAGGCCCTCGCCAAATCATCGACATGCATAAACTCACGGCGGGGTCGACCCGAGCCCCAGACGACTAAGGCTTTTTCATTACGCAATTTGGCTTCATGGGCTTTGCGAATTAAGGCGGGCAAGACATGGGAATTATTTAAATCGTAAGTATCACCAGGACCATACAAATTAGTCGGCATTAAACTCACATAATGGGTGCCGTATTGGCGATTGTAATTTTCACACAACTTAATACCAGCAATTTTAGCGATCGCATAAGGTTCATTGGTTTGCTCTAGCGGCCCCGACAGTAAATATTCTTCCTTAATCGGTTGCGGACAATCGCGCGGGTAAATACAACTTGAGCCTAAAGATATTAGATGATGAATACCGGCGGCATAAGCCCCATGAATCAAATTACATTCAATCATTAGATTTTGATAAATGAAATCGGCGCGATACGTATTGTTCGATTGAATGCCACCTACTTTAGCTGCTGCAATAAATAGGTAATCTGGTTTTTCGGCTTGCAGAAATTGGTGCACGGCCTCTTGATTGAGTAAATCGAGCTCAGCATGTGTACGCGTGAGGATATTCTCATAACCTCCAGAGCGTAAAAAGCGCACAATCGCGCTTCCCACCATGCCACGATTACCTGCTACATAAATCTTTGCTGCTTTATTCATTGCGCTCCAGGGTGGTATAGCCATGTTTTTTCACGAGTTCGTCGCGTTCGGCGCCGCGAAGGTCTTCACGCACCATCTCTTTGACTAAATCGGCAAACGAGGTACGTGGCACCCAACCCAGCTTTTCTTTGGCTTTAGTGGCATCACCCAAAAGGGTTTCGACTTCAGTGGGACGGAAATAACGGGGGTCTACGGCCACAATACATTTGCCCTTACTATCAAAGCCTTTTTCATTGACGCCCGTGCCTTGCCAGGTAATTTTCAGGCCTAACTCTGCGGCAGCTAAGTTAATGAACTCACGCACACTAAATTGCACGCCGGTTGCAATCACATAATCTTCAGCAACTTCTTGTTGCAACATTAGCCATTGCATTTCAACATAATCGCGGGCATGACCCCAGTCGCGTTTAGCATCAAGATTGCCAAGGTATAAACATTCTTGTACGCCTAATTTAATACGCGCTAAGGCACGGGTAATTTTGCGGGTGACAAACGTTTCGCCGCGAATCGGGCTCTCATGATTAAAAAGAATGCCGTTACAGGCATACATGCCATAAGCCTCACGGTAGTTCACGGTAATCCAGTAGGCGTAGAGCTTAGCCACGGCATAGGGACTACGGGGATAAAAAGGCGTGGTTTCTTTTTGGGGAATTTCTTGTACTAAGCCATAGAGCTCTGAGGTTGAGGCTTGATAAAAGCGGGTTTTTTTCTCTAACTTCAAAATCCGAATTGCTTCTAATAAACGCAGGGCGCCTAAAGCATCTGAATTAGCGGTGTACTCTGGCTCTTCAAAAGAGACAGCGACATGCGACTGCGCGGCTAAGTTATAGAGCTCATCAGGCTGGGTTTGTTGAATAATGCGAATAAGGCACGATGAATCGGTGAGGTCACCATGGTGCAGGGTTAATTTAGAGCCCTCAATGTGGGGGTCGTGATAGAGGTGATCGATGCGGTCGGTATTAAAGAGTGAAGCACGGCGCTTAATGCCATGCACTTCATAACCCTTACGCAGTAAGAATTCGGCTAAATAGGCGCCATCTTGGCCTGTAATTCCAGTAATTAGGGCTACTTTTGATTTTGACATGGAGTTTTCTTAAAAAATAAGGGTCAGTTTCAACTTAATTTCGGGTTTATTTTCATCGTTCCGTGGTGACGGAGGTAAAGACACTATTGTAAATTGTTTTAAAAGGAGGCCTGAGCCTCTTCGCAACAAATACAATGGGGCCTCAAGGCGCAAGAAGAGCAAGGATGGCGGGTGTGAGCACAGCAGGCGACGGCGGCAGGAAAGGTCAGCAGATTCCAGCAGAGCGGGGAAAGGCTGTATTGCGTCGCCTAGACCGATGGTTAGGGGTGCCCTTGCTTTATCTAATCGCCCTTTTTCGCCCTAAAAAGAGCCTCTTGGGCGAGCAATTGCATTCCCCCTTATCAGCTGACCCATCGACTAGGCTGACCGACGAAGTCACCATCAAGCGGATTGGCTTTTGCGTATTTGCTGCCGTTGGCGATGCCTTATTGGTATCAGCGATATTGGCTGATCTCAAGCAATTTCGCAATCAAATTCAAGCCAAAACTGGCGAGCAAATTAGTGTCACTGTTTTTTCAACTCCAGCCAATGCAGAGGTTTTTAAATTAATCAGCAATTTTGAGCGCATCGTACTTATTCCAATTACCTCTCCGTGGCATGCTTTACAAACCATGCGCGAATCGATTGCCGAATTTCCAGTAGACGTTTTAATTGATACTTCGCAATGGTCCAAAATTAGCGCGATTCTTTGTGCTCTCAGTGGCGCAAAATTAACGCTTGGTTTTAATACCCCGGGCCAATATCGGCACTTTGCCTATGATGTATTAGTTCCCCATAGCCGCACAGTGCATGAAATAGATAACTTTCGGGCCTTGCTCAGCCCTTTAAATATTTCTACCGGCGCGCTGCCAGAACTTGACTTGACGGGTATGGTGCAAGGCAATCAAGCGCATGTTAGTAAGCCATTTATAGTGCTGCATCCATGGGCGAGCGGTACGCAGTTTGCCATGCGCGAATGGCCTCTTAACTCATGGCTCGAGCTCAGTAAGCGCCTAGTGAGTGCGGGTTATGCGATTGTTATTACGGGCGGTCCCGACGATCAAAAACGTGCCGCAGCCTTAGTACAAAAATTAAATGCCAGCTTGCCGAGCGCAAATTTGTCAGCCATTACGCCAAGCAATTTAGATGATCCTCTGGCCAGGGTACCAATTATTTCTGTCGCAGGATCAGTAAATTGGCTTGAAACGGCACGCATAATTAATCAGGCTGAAGCAGTCGTGGCAGTCAATACAGGGACGATGCATTTAGCCGCAATTTTAGGTAGGCCTTTAGTTGCACTACATGGACCTACTAATCCAGCGCGTTGGGGCCCACTTGCGAGCGGCACTGCAATTCCTATCATCTTGGGCCCTGGCCTTAGCGAGGGGGGTGCTTATCTTCATTTAGGCTCTGAATATCCCAAAGAGCCTGTATACCTCATGGATCAAATTAGCCCAGATGCGGTCATTAGGGCATTAAAAAGCAATTTTGGCCTACAAATTGCATAGGCTTAGCGCAAGTACTGCAAAATATCACCATGGCAGCCTCTTTTTTAATTAATTCCTATTTAATCCGTCTCTTCGATTTTGTAATGATTAATGTCGTGGGTTTAGTGACATTTTTTGTTTTGCAATATTTTAAAGACCCAGGTTTAGATTTACAGCGCTACACCGCTTTAATGGTGCTGGCCAGTCTGGCCTATTTAGTTTTGACTAATGGTGCCTATCGCTCATGGCGCGGTGGTAATTTATGGGCTTTATTCGGTCAAGTTGCCGCGGGCGTTTTAAAAACCTGGATTTTAATTTTGATCTGGCTAGTATTTAGCAAGTCAACAGAAATGTATTCGCGCCTGTGGTTATCGTCTTGGGCCATTGGCAGTTTAATTATCTTGTGTGGCAGCCGCTTAGTCAGTTATATTTTACTTCGTCAGTATCGTGCCAAAGGCGTAAATCTGCGCCATATTGCTATTATTGGATCTGGCTCAACCGCCGAAGAATTAGTCACTCGCATTGAAGGCTCAAGATGGTCTGGCTACCGTATTCAAACCCATTTAAGAGAATTGAGTCCGCAGCAGTTAACTGCACTAGCTTTACAACCCCTGAATGAAATCTGGCTCGCTTTACCGATGGGCGATGACAGTCAAATGCGCATGGTCATGGAGCATCTCAAATTAAGTACCGCGACCATTCGCTTTGTGCCTGATTGGTTTTCATTTCGCTTAATTAATCATGGCGTTAGTGAGGTGTTGGGGATGCAGATGATTGATTTATATGGCACCCCGATGGCTGGGGTAAATCTATTTATCAAAACAGTAGAAGATTACGTGTTGGCAACCCTGATTTTAATCTTGATCAGCCCCCTCATTTTAATTTTGGCTATCTGTGTCAAGGTCAGTTCACCGGGCCCAATTTTTTATCGCCAAGAACGCATTGGCTGGAATGGCGAAGTTTTTGAAATTCTGAAGTTTCGTAGCATGCCAACGAATCTGGAAGAAGAGCAAGTACAGTGGGGTGGTTCAGCAAATAAATCCGTTACGGCCTTTTCAAAATGGATGCGCGCCACTAGCCTGGATGAATTGCCACAGTTTTTTAATGTCTTACAAGGCCAAATGTCGATTGTGGGCCCACGCCCCGAACGCCCGATTTTTGTTGAGCAATTTAAACAAGAAATTCCAGACTACATGAAGAAGCATTTAGTAAAAGCAGGAATCACGGGCTGGGCCCAAATCCATGGCTGGCGGGGGGATACCGATTTGCATGCCCGTATTGAGCACGATTTATATTACATTGAAAATTGGTCGCTCTGGCTCGACTTCAAGATTATTTTCTTAACGATCTTTCGCGGCTTTGTAAATAAGAACGCATATTAAAGTTAAGGCGCCAATGAACTCGACCATGAGCTCCACCATGGACGTCACCGAACTAGAGCACTTACCCAAACGTTGGTTAATTCTGGCGCATGGTTTTAATATGGATGGACGTGCCGCAAGTCAAACGATTACTGATAAGGTGCCTTATTTATTGGCTGCTGGTCTAGAGTTAACAGTCTTTAGTGCGGTTACTGGTTCTGCTGATCAACGCTTTACGCATCGGCAATTTTTCCCTTGGGGGCCTGCAGGTTTACGCTTTGATTTTCGCCATTGGCTTGCTATGCGGTGTGGACGAGGCTTTATTTATAAAGTCTTGACGGTTTCATTATCGGCATTGCTGGCGCCTTTTATTGCTCTCGAGCGACTCATTGCTGGTTATTCAAGTCAATGGTCATGGGCATTGCCAGCAGCCTGGCATGGTATTCAGTTAGCCCGCGCTGGCAAAATTGATCTGGTGTATTCCACTGGCGGAGCTTGGTCAGCTCATTTAGCAGCAATGTTGATTAAGCGCTATGCAGGCAAAAACGCGCAGCTAAAGTGGCTGGCAGAAATTCATGACCCCTTAGTCATGCGCAGTAATGAGCAGGATGATGGACTCAATGCCCCAAGTGAGCGTGAAGCCCATTTTCGCTTTCAGCTAGAAAAGCAAATTTGTTTACATGCAGATCGGGTTTGGTGGTTTACAACAGGTGCTTTAAGTTATGCACAAAAGCGTAACCCTAACTTATTAGTGCCTGATGCGCGCGGCAAGTTAAAAGGCTTAGTTGTCTTGCCAGGGGCAAACCCACCAAGGACTGAGACTGCGCCGCTTGCCTGGAGGGCTAGTGGACAATTGCATTTGGCTCATTTTGGCTCTTTATCGCATACTCGCTCATTACAAGGACTGCTCAATGCATTGCCAGCGTTTTTTTCTCGGCATCCAGAGGCAAGAACGCATTTACGGATCGATATTTATGGCTCTGACTTAGATGCACTTTCAGCTCGCGCGATCCAAGATCATCGGCTAAGCGATATTGTGATCACACACGGGCGTTTAGAGTTTGATTCTGCTAGTCAACAATCGGGTCGCGAAAAAGTCAATCAACTGATGCGCGAAGCTGATGTATTGCTTTTGCTCCATGGTAATAGCGAGTGGTGCGCTGAATATATTCCTTCAAAAGCCTATGAATATTTTTGGGCGCAGCGACCAATTTTGGCTTTAACCCACCGCAACCCCACCTTTAATCAGCTCTTGGTTGAGCATCAAGCTTATATTGCCGAGCAAAGTAATCCAAGTGCGATTATCGCCACGCTTGAGCAAATTTACGCCGCTTGGCAGCAGCAGCAAATGCCCGTCATTAGCGCAAAACCGCTGGGAGTTGATCAAGCTGTACAAACGATTTTTCATGCCGTTGGCGAGCTCAACTAAGTAGAATCGGTTGCTGGAAAAATCATTGCACTCAAGAGTGCAATACAGAAAAATAATATTTCAATTGAATGTTTACTGCTGACCTCAGCTACGGTAAAAGTAAGCAATAAACCAGATGCGACCCAAATCGCCATCAGCGCATTGGGTGAAGTGCTTGCACTTAGCTGCCTCAAGGCGATGCCGATGATGCTAAGTAAAGCGCCCAGAGTGAATAGCAAACCAGGAATACCAAAAGCTAGCCCATAATCAATCCAAGCGCTGTGAGCTGATTTAATAGTGGCATTAGGATAAGATTGTTTAATGACTCTCTCTAATGAGTGCTCAAGCAAGCCAAAGCCCAAAGGATTTTTAGTAATCGAATCAATCCCTGCGGTCGCCCAGGCAGCGCGTTCGTAATTATTGGGATACACCATTTCGCCACCAGCAGTTTGAGGATAGCCGAGCTGCTGCGTATTCTGCCATTGGGGGTAACGATCAATTTGCGTGGCAATGTGTAAATCTTCAAAAAAATGATTCCAACCCCGATTAATTTGTAGATGACCTTGAATAAAAAATAGTAAAACAAGCAAAGGCAGCGCTATAAGGAGTATTGATTTCCAATAACTTACATTGAAATTAGTGCCCAATCTATTTTTTATGCTGCGCAATTTAGCGAGAAAAATAATCATAATCCAGGCAGTTAATAGAATAGTAGCGATACCAATTCCATTACGCGTATCAATAATGGTGGTGTAAGAAAATAAAATAAGCAGAACACCCGAAAGCCAAAATACAGATAAGCCCCAGTTGAGCTTCATTTTATTTAAACTGATTTGTTGATACTGAAAAGCAGTCGCGCCGCAAACTGCACTAATAAATAGGATGCCCATGATTACGGTATTAATCTTGTTACCAAAGGGGCTGACAAAATAATAACGGGGCATAAATACTTGTCCCGTTTGTGTAAAGGCGATTAAGTAGTCAACCACTAAGAATAAGAAACTGGCATAGATGCCAAGCCACAAGAAGTTAGTTTGCTGTGGGCGCTGGCGTAGCACTAAGCCAGTTGCTCCACCGATGAGAAAGGCCAACAAGCTTCGCTTCCAAGTACTACCGAGCTCATGCAGTTGCAAAATAGGGTCTTGACTGAACAGCAAGAAATGCAATAAAACCCAAATGAACATGCCAATACTCAGACTGATGGGTAAAAAACGGATTAGGTTTTTGGTGCAAGAAAAACGCTTAAAGACGATTAGCGCCAATATAGTGCCAGCAATGAGCAATCCATTACGTAGGGCAATCGTATTACTGATGGGCCAAATCAACAATAAAATACTGCTTATGGCGATCAGGATAAAGTCCAAAATAGGGCTTGAGCTGTTGGCAGTGGACGACCTCATAAAAACAAATGATAAAGGGTAATCGGGGATAATAAGTAAATTACTAAATTGCTTAATGAAGGTATTGGTAAGACATGATTCTTTTAACAGGCGCAACGGGTTATATCGGCTCGCATACATGGCTTGAACTGCTGCTAGCAGGGCACGAGGTAATCGGGATCGATAATTTTGTGAATTCGAGCCCTCAAGTACTGCGGCGGCTTGAAGGACTCGCTAAACAAGTTCCTAATTTTATGGAAGGGGATGTTTGTGACCCCATTTTTATGGCAGCGCTGTTTAATCAATATCCTATTGAAGGGGCCATTCATTTTGCGGCACTAAAAGCGGTCGGTGAATCAGTCGCCAAACCCTTAGCCTATTACCAAAATAATTTGCTCGGCTTATTAACGGTTTTACAGGTAATGCAAGAGCACCATTGCAAGCGATTTGTATTTAGTTCTTCAGCAACAGTTTATGGCGATCCCGATGTCGTTCCCATTGATGAGCAGGCAGCATTACGGCCGACAAACCCCTATGGTCAAACCAAACTCATGAGTGAGCAAATTCTGCGTGATTTAGAAATTGCTGACCCAAGTTGGCATATTGCCTACTTGCGTTATTTCAACCCCATTGGTGCGCATGAGTCTGGTTTAATTGGTGAAGATCCACTGGGCATTCCGAATAATTTATCTCCCCTTGTGGCGCAAGTAGCCATTGGTAAATTACCCGTACTCAATGTGTATGGTAACGATTGGCCTACACCCGATGGAACGGGGGTGCGCGATTACATCCATGTGGTTGACTTAGCTCAAGGACATGTGCGGGCAATCGATTATTTATTGGATGACAAGCCTTCCCTTACCGTCAATTTAGGCACTGGCTTGGGTTACAGCGTGATGGATGTATTACGTGCTTACGAGCAAGCAGTAGGGCGCGCAATACCTTATCAAGTAGTAGCTAGGCGTGCTGGCGATATTGCAAGTTGCTATGCAGACCCCCATTTAGCCGCACAACAGCTTGGCTGGAAAGCCTCTCGTGGTATTGAGCAAATGTGCGTTGATAGCTGGCGCTGGCAATCGCAAAATCCTCAAGGCTATAAAAATGAATAAGGTCTAGGCAGAATGACCCAAAGCATGGTGCTCTACTGTAAATCATACCGCCGCGATTTTCTGCGCGTCAAGCGCTTATTAATTTCCTTACAAAAACACAATCGCGACCAGTTACCGTTTTATATTTCTACACCTACAGCCGATCGTGAATTACTTTTAGAAGTGCTAGGCAAAGATGGGCAAAGCTTCAGTTTTACCTGGATCGCCGATGAAGCCATTATTGCGGCAAATCCGCGCGCTTCTAAAGTTGTGCAGCTAGATATGCCTGGAGGCTTAAGCCAAGCAATCATTAAAGCCGATTTCTGGCGTTTAGGTTTAGCCGATAACTATCTTTGTATTGATTCAGATAGTATTTTTATTCGTGATTTTGGCAAGACCGATTTTTTAGCTAGCGATGGCTATCCCTATACTGTTTTGCATCAAAACAAAGAATTATTTCAATTGGCTACCAACCGTGGCTATACCAAAGTGGAATCGAATTTACGTGAAGAGGCGATGCGGGTACAGCAATTATTTGGTCGGGAAGGCCCCCAATATTATTGTGCTCCTGCGCCATTTATCTGGTCGGCTAAAGTATGGCAATCACTCGATGAACAGTATTTGATGCCTAAAGGCATTACTTTATGGGATGCCGTTACACCCGAATACCCTGAAACTTTGTTCTATGGTGAGGCCTTACTGAATTTTCAGGCCATTCCCATACGCATGATTGAACCTTTATTTCGCATTTATCACTACGACTGGCAATACTATACGGCGCAACGTTTAGGCGAAACCGAAGCAAAATTAAAGCAGAATTTTTTAGGGGTAATTTATCAATCCAATTGGGAAGTCGAGCTCGATTATGGGGTAGGTAATAAATCATTACCCTCAAGAATGCTGAAATCGGTCAAACGATTTTTGCGCTACATTAAAAGCTATTTTTAAGCTGAATATGTATGGATGCAATTGAACTAAACAATTCATTTCTACAGGCCGCAGAGGATAAGCCAAGCGTTTTAGGCCCATTGGTAAGCGTGTCAATGCCAGCGTTTAATGCTGAACGCTATATTGGCGAAGCAATTGAAAGTATTCTTTCGCAAACTTACACCAATTTTGAACTGATTATTATCGATGATGGCTCTACCGATCAAACCCGCGAAATTATCAATCGCTATCACGATACGCGAATTGTCAAAATTTTTTCTGATCAAAATCATGGCTTAATTAGTACTCGCAATAAGATAGCAACTTTAGCCAAAGGTAAATACCTTGCGCTATTAGATGCAGATGATCGCGCCCTCCCAAGCCGATTAAAAATCCAAGTTGAATTTCTTGAAACGCATGAAGTGGATATTTGCGGTGCAGATCACTGGACCTTAAACCAGAAAAATGGCGATTTACGTAACTCAAAACAACGGCATTCAAATGCTGATATTCGTGCAATGTTGACCGTATGTAGCCCTCTTTGCAATCCAGCTGTGATGGGTAAGACAGAAATATTTAAATCGCACCCTTACAAATTAACCTCTTTGCATGCGGAAGATTATTTTTTTTGGGCAGAGTTGGCCATAGCTGGATATCGATTTGCGAATATTCCAAAAAAATTAATTATTTATCGGCTCCATGCAAGTCAAACAAGTATTAATTTTAGAGAAGAGGCTAAGAATGTATTTAAAAAATCTCAAGCGCAGTACTTAAGCGGATTGGGTATCCCAGTTACATTTTTACCTCGCGCCATGTCTTTAGCTGAGCGACTTAATTTTGGAGTTGAATGCCTAAGGCTTTTAAATCAAAAAATTCCAGGAATATCTGTCGGCGCTAATTATGAGATTTATGCTCGGTTTCAACATCGAAAAAACGGTATCTTAACGCCATTAACGCGGCTTGAACGCTGGTTGATAGCACTATCTGCGAGTTGGATTGGCCGAAAAGGAAGGGTATCAGGCAATTAATTTAAGTTAATTTAATTTATTAGGCAGTTATGACAACCCAGTCTGGTGGAAATAAATCAGTTAGCCCATTTTTCTGTTCAGCAAGCCAACGACTAGGGGCAATGACTATGCCCGTTGGCTCAAATTTCAACCATGCACCCCACCAACTAAAAGAACTATTAGCAATAATATGATGACGGCAATACATCATCAATAGTAATTCTTGAGAGGTAGAATTTATGCTAGAGTCAGTTTTAATAAACGTAGCATTTATGTTTTTTGGTAAAGTATCTATAGCCCAAGAAATATCATCAGAAAAAATAAAAAAGTGAGCGCTGGGTATTTCCTTTAAGATTAACTGAATGGCTAGAATGTAATAGTTTATATTTAATACACCATGAATTTTCGATGCCGACGGAGAGGTTAGATAATCACCCCGTCTAATATGAAGCATGATCGACTCTGTAGATTGTATTTTTTTTAAATAAAATCCATAGTGTTCGCTAACTAGAGCACAAGGCTGACATTCAGATTGAAGTGCCAAGCGCATTGACGAAAAATACTTAAAGGATTGCCAGTAACCAAATAAGAGTAGATCTTGGTTTTTATTTAATTTTACTTTAAATAGCTTGTCGTCAAAAGTAAAGCCCAATTTTTCATGGTATATCTTTGGTTTAGATGGGGAAAAAGAGTGTATTAAAGATTTTATTAACCCCATTTTTATTGGCGTACCAAAATTAGCGCTGATATAAGTCGGTTTAGGCAATTTTAAAAATGGCAATTCTAGTTGTCTGGGTGTACTGCCAAAGGTTGGGCATTCAAACCAGGCCCTATCAAGCAAGAGATCTGTCTGAAAATACGTTGCGAGCGCTCTTCCAGTAGCGTATTGAAATAATTGATTGCCTAAGCCGCCTTGAAGTTGGGTGATGATAGTCATAACTCTATAATTAGAACATTAACCCAAAGAAAAATCAGAGAGCAACTCTTCATGCTAATTGGAAGTATTATCGGGTGGGAGGTAGGTCAGGACGATCTATTTAACCCACAAAGCCCGCGCAATCGGGACGATTGCCTTGAGCCTTTCCGTGTATTAAAGGCGCAAGCATTAGCTTGTGGCATTGAATTACATACGCTGGATGTAATTCATAGTCAGGGTAAAGAGCCTGACTTCAATCTCTATATCGAGTCAATCCCCCTGATTACCCAAGGTCAAGGTAAAAATTATTTAATCCGTTTTGAGACTGAATTAACTGTACAAGCCAATGCAGACGCTGTGTATTTGCAGCAGTTTGATGGCATTTTTACTTGGGATAAAAATTTACTCGAAGCTAATCCACAGTCGCTAATCAGCTTAGGGCTTGCTAAAGCAAAATTACATGCAATGACGATACCAAATCCACTGCCTGCTGAATTTAGTCCACATCAAGTAGTTAATTTAGGCTTTAGTGCACGCCCTCAGTTTTGTATTTTAATTGCCAGTAATCGGCATGCTAATCGCAGGGATGAGCGGGAATTGTATTCAGAGCGAGTAAAAGCTATTCGCTGGTTTGAGACTAATGCACCAAGCGATTTTGTTTTGTATGGACACGGGTGGAAAGTACCCCAAAAGCGCTTTGGTATGCTAGGAAAGATGCGCTATCGTCTGGCTAAGGTGCCGCCCTTTCTCATGGGCAAAGCCGTTTTTCCAAGCTATGGTGGTCCGGTAAACAGTAAATTTACCGCCTTAAGTCAAGCTCGCTTTAGCATTTGCTTTGAAAATGCGCGTGATATCCGTGGCTACCTTACCGAAAAAATATTCGACTGTTTATTTGCGGGATGTGTACCGATTTATTGGGGTGACCCTGAGGTAGAAAAAGCCATTCCAAAAAATTGCTTTATTGATTTTCGTCAATTTCAATCCTACGGAGCACTCTATAGTTTTCTAAAGGATTTATCTGCAGAAGATTATCAGGCATACCAAATAGCGGGTCAGCAATTTTTAGCATCTCCCCAATTTCAAGGGTTTAGTTCAGCAGCATTTGCTCAAAAGATTATTGCTTCCATTCAACATGATTTTGCATTAACTTGAGTTTGGCGATGTCAAAGCGAAAGCCGATAGATCAAGCAGAAATATTAATTGCTGGCCCAGCGCGGAATATTGCCGCCCATATTAACCAAGAGCTCGATGCTTTGTATGAGGCCATGCGCGACTTCAAGTGTATTCATGGCTTAGTAGTAGAAAGCGATTCAGATGACGGCACCATCCAACAATTAGCGACATTAAAATTACGCTTACCGAATTTTGATTACATTAGCTTTGGTAGATTAATCAAGCAGATACCTATGCGTACGGCCCGTTTGGCATATGCGCGTAATCGCATCGTGACAGAGGTGCAAAATAATCCCCGCTATGCCAGTGTAGATTTTATTGCGATGGCCGATTTAGATGGCATTAATCGGCATATTTCCGCGCAATCGATTGCGCAATGCTGGGAGGTAGCCGAAGAGTGGGATGTAATTACGGCCAATCAGTTGCATACTTATTATGATGTCTGGACCTTGCGCCACCCAGATTGGAGTCCAGTCGATTGTATGGTGCAGATGCATAAACTAGAGCCCATCCTAGGTGAGTCAGCGGCCCAAAATTTAGCAGTACAGGCTAAGCAGGTTCACTTAAACGCTAATCAAGGCATGATCGAAGTTGACTCTGCATTTGGTGGGCTGGGCATTTATCGCCGCGGGGCTTTTCTGGCTGGTCGATATAGTGGCGTTAATGCGGCAGAGCAAGAGGAGTCTGATCATATTGCTTTTCATGCTGATTTACGCAAACAAGGCTATCGAATTTATATTAATAGCGCCCTGATCAATAGCGCTAGTCACCTTGATCCGCCACCACCTCCCCTTGCTAAAAAACACACATTTTGGACAATCGGCGTCATGCGATGGCTGGGCAGGTTACTATTTGGGCATAAACGGTTTAATAAGTATCTTGATCTTCTTAAATAAACTGAAATAAGATTTGGGCGTGTCATTATGATTGTAGTTACTGGTGGGGCAGGTTTTATTGGCAGTAATTTTGTCTTGGATTGGCTTGCCAACCCCAAGGCTGAAGGTATTATTAATTTAGACAAACTGACTTATGCAGGTAATTTAAGTACCTTAGCCCCGCTCGAAAAAGACCCCCGTCATATTTTTATTCAAGGCGATATTGGCGATAGCACTTTAGTGGCTAATCTTCTCCAAGAGCATCGCCCTCGTGCCATTATTAATTTTGCTGCCGAGAGCCATGTCGATCGGTCAATTCATGGGCCGGCTGATTTTATTCAAACGAATATTTTGGGCAGTTTTAATTTATTAGAATGTAGTCGTACGTATTGGAATTCATTACCGACTGAAGCGCAGCAACAATTTCGCTTTTTACATGTGTCTACTGATGAGGTATATGGCTCATTAGGAGCAAGCGCTGCGGCGTTTAAAGAAACTACGGCCTATGAACCCAATAGCCCCTACTCAGCCTCAAAGGCTGCCTCTGATCATTTAGTGCGCGCCTGGTTTCATACCTATGGTTTACCTGTGCTCACCACCAATTGTTCAAATAATTATGGACCTTATCATTTTCCCGAGAAGCTGATTCCGCTAGTGATATTGAATGCCTTAAATGAAAAGCCGTTACCAATTTATGGTGACGGCATGCAAGTGCGCGATTGGCTTTATGTGGGTGATCATTGCACGGCAATTCGACGTGTACTAGAAAAAGGGACTCTGGGGGAAACCTATAACGTGGGCGGCTGGAATGAAAAAACGAATTTAGAGGTCGTCAACACGATTTGCTCGATTCTAGATGAGCTTAGACCCCGCTCAAGCGGCGGATCTTATGCTGAGCAAATTCGTTTTGTAACCGATCGGCCAGGGCATGATCGGCGCTATGCAATTGATGCGAGCAAGCTAGAGCGAGAACTTGGCTGGAAGCCAGCGGAAACTTTTGCTACAGGTATTCGGAAAACCGTAGAGTGGTATCTAGCTAATCCGGAATGGGTGGCTGGAGTGCAAAGCGGTTCTTACCGCGATTGGATTAATCAGCATTATGTCGCTTAGTCATTCATTTAGTAAGATTCTGGTTTTTGGAAAAAATGGGCAGTTAGGGCGCGCGTTTCAAAATGCCCTAAGTAATCATGTACAGCAAGATATTATTTTTATTGGGCGGGGCGTTGGCAGCAATGAGGAACCCAACGCTTGTGATTTAGAAAACCCCTTAGCACTTGGGCAGCTTTTAAAAAAACAGCAGCCCAAGCTCATTATTAACGCTGCGGCCTATACCGCAGTCGATCGGGCTGAAACCGACAAAGAACGCGCGTTTGCGATTAACGCTACTGCAGTGCAAATCATGGCCGAGTACGCCGCTAAAACGAATGCAACTTTTTTACACTACTCAAGCGATTATGTTTTTGACGGCAAAAAAGAAGCCGCCTATCTAGAGACTGATTTACCAGCACCACTGAGTATTTATGGGGCAAGTAAAGCTGCTGGAGAAGCAGCAATCATTGCATTAGCACCCCACTATGCGATTTTTAGAACCAGTTGGGTCTATGGCGATGGCGCTAATTTTATTCGCACCATTTTACGTTTGGCGAAAGAACGTGAGCAACTAGCCATTGTGAGTGATCAATTTGGGGTGCCAACTAGCGCAGCTTGGTTAGCGCAAATAAGTTTAGACTTTATCGCTCAGCCATTTGCATCAGGTATTTATCATGCTGTACCTGATGGTGAAACGACCTGGTATCAATTGGCTTGTTTGGTGGTGCAAACTGCGCTAGACGCTGGCGCCACCTTAAAATTGCAAGTAGCAAATATCCGTCCCATTCCCACTAAAGATTACCCAACTCCAGCCCCGCGACCAAACAACTCTAAAATGGCTAATACGAAGCTAAAAGGGGTCTTTGCCGATCGATTAGCCGCGAGTGCCAATGGCGTTCCCGACTTTCCTCATTGGCAGCCAGCCGTGATTGATTATGTTCAGCAGTTAGTAAAGCAGGGTAAACAAGAGATGATGAAGTCAAATGAATAAGCGCAAGGGAATTATTTTAGCGGGGGGCTCGGGTACGCGTTTATACCCAGTAACCCAAGCTGTTTCAAAACAGCTGATGCCAATTTATGACAAGCCCATGGTGTATTACCCTTTAAGTACCTTAATGCTTGCGGGTATTCGGGAAGTTTTATTAATTTCTACTCCGCACGATACTCCTCGCTTTCAAGAGTTGCTGGGCGACGGCTCGCAATGGGGATTGCAAATTCAATATAAGGTGCAACCTTCGCCCGATGGCTTAGCCCAAGCATTTATTCTCGGGAAATCATTTATTGGCCAAGACCCTAGCGCATTAGTTTTGGGTGACAATATTTTTTATGGCCATGAATTAGTCAATCAATTACACCGTGCCGATCGGCACACCACGGGAGCTACAGTCTTTGCCTATCATGTGCAAGATCCAGAACGGTATGGAGTAGTTGAATTTGATAAGCAGTTCAAAGCCATTTCAATTGCCGAAAAGCCACTCAAGCCGCGTAGTAATTATGCGGTTACAGGCCTGTATTTTTATGACTCGCAAGTCTGTGAGATTGCCGCAGGAATTAAACCGAGCGCGCGTGGTGAATTAGAAATTACCGATGTGAATCGACATTATTTGCAGGCAGGTCAACTCAATGTTGAAATCATGGGCCGGGGTTTTGCGTGGCTAGATACAGGCACACACGATTCCTTATTAGATGCTGCAGGTTTTATTGCCACCTTACAAAAACGCCAAGGTTTAATGGTGGCTTGCCCGGAAGAAATTGCCTATCGGCAAGGATGGATTACAGCCGCAGGCGTTGAAAAAATCGCTAGCCAAATGATGAAAAGTGGCTACGGTCAATATCTGCAACGCATCTTGCAAGAAAAAGACTGAGGATGAGTGGCGCATGAGTAATTTATTGGTAACACCAACCCGTATTCCTGAGGTCTTAGTTTTAGAACCCAAAGTCTTTGGCGATGAGCGGGGCTGGTTTTATGAGTCGTTCAATGCAGCCCAGTTTCTTGCGGCAACGGGTATTCAGGCCGAGTTTGTCCAAGATAATCAATCTTTCTCGAAAAAGAACACGCTACGCGGCTTGCATTACCAAGTAGAAAAAACCCAAGGTAAATTGGTACGCGTTACTGCCGGCGCAGTCTTTGATGTCGCAGTTGATTTACGCCAGTCATCAGCCCACTTTGGGAAATGGGTCGGGGCAGAGTTAAGCGCGCAAAATCATCGGCAAATGTGGATTCCAGCAGGGTTTGCCCATGGTTTTTTTGTGCTCTCGGATGCTGCTGAGTTTCTGTATAAGACGACTGATTATTATTACCCCCAAGGTGAGCGTTGTTTAGCTTGGAATGATCCCACGGTAGGGGTTGTATGGCCCATTCCAGAGGGAATAGAGCCGACTATGAATGCCAAAGACTTAACTGGCTTTGCGTGGAATCAAGCGCCAAAATTCTAGTCTTTTAAAAAAGCAAGATAATTAGCGGTATGAGTTCAGCACACATCCGCATTTTGATCGTGAAGTTATCTTCTTTAGGAGATGTCTTACATAACCTACCCCTCGTTTGGGATTTGCGAGAACACCTTCCAGAGGCACAAATTGATTGGGTAGTTGAAGAGGCCTATCTTGATTTACTAGAGCCCTTGCGCTCGCGTAATGGCTTGCGAGGTATTGATCGCATTATCCCCATTGCGTTAAGGCGCTGGAAAAACAATATCTTCAGCTTAAAAACCTGGCAGGAATTTTTTGCTTTTCGTAAACACTTACAAGCGCAGACCTATGACGTAGTAATTGAAACCCAAGGACTTTTAAAGTCGGCTTTAGTTTGTGCCATGACTAAAAAAACCTCGACTACTGTCGTAGCAGGCCTCGCTAATGCCACCGAATACTCGGGTTATGAGCCAATTGCTCGGCGTTTTTATACGCAAGCCGTGCAAGTGCCTCGCCAATGTCATGCAGTTGATCGTTCGCGTTGGGTTATGAGCGCTGCTTTTGATTGGCCATTACTGAATCGCCAGCAACAACCCCCCTATTTTTATCCCCAAGCATGGGTCGAGGGTTTAATCTCCGCCACTCAAAATAGCATTAGCCAAAATTACGTGGTATTTTTTCATGCGACTGCTCGAGAGGCTAAACGCTGGCCCAATAAAAACTGGATTACTTTAGGTCAAGGGCTAGCCGAACAAGGCTTGCAGATCATTTTGCCGTGGGGCAGTGCTGCAGAAAAATTAACCAGTGAACTCATTGCCAAAGAAATTGATGGCGCTGTAGTACCAACCGCGTTTTCAATCAAAGAAGCTTTTGCTGTCGTCGCTGGCGCCCAATTAACCATTGGGGTGGACACGGGCTTAACGCATTTGGCCGCAGTCTTAGCTAGACCTACGATTGAACTATATTGTGATTCACCGAAATGGAAAACGGAGGGCTACTGGTCAGAAGCGATTTGCAATTTGGGTGATCTGAAAAACCCACCAGCGGTGAAAACAGTGCTCGCGGTTGCTGTGCGCTTATTGAAAGCAAGTCAAAGCGCTTTATCTAAGCAAGCCATTGATGCTAGTTAAGTCCGAATCCGTTAAGGTGCCCGCATACGATTTTAATTTCAGCGCATTCATGATGGTGTTGTAACGAGCCTGATTTAAAGACAGCCGAGTGTTAATCAGGGCGTCAAATGCCAACAACACATCAATACTAATTAAGGTGCCAACCTCAAAACCCAGTTGGCTTGATTCAGCTGCAGAGGTAGTGGAGCGTTCAGCCGCCTCGTAGGCCTTGACACTCGCTAGACCGCCATAAAATCCAGTAAAAGCTTGGCGCGTATTTTGTGCTGCCGTACGCCGTAAATTGTCATAGTCCGACTTGGCTTTATCTACAAGCGCGGCATTTTGACGAATCAGCGAAGAGTTGTAGCCACCCGAGAAAATCGGAATATTTAAATTTAGTGCTACCGTATTGTTGTAGATATTTTGTGAAGCGGAAATATTACTAAAGGTCACACCATTATTACTGTTGTATGCAGCAGAACCAACAAAATTGAGGGTGGGGTAATTGGTTGCTAAAGCAGCGCGATAATTACTTGAGGCAATATCCACATTGAGTAAGGCGCCCAAGACCCCAAAATTGGCGTTCTCAGCTTGATGAATCCAATCGTTCAAAGTTTGCCCGGGAGGTAATTGCGGGTTAATATTTTCGGATGGGGCTGGTAATGCCTCTGTCACTTTGGCGCGTGGATCCCTGACCACTCCGTCAATTTTGGCTTCCTTAGCTAGCGGCTTTAGCGCTGGTACGGGCCGCCCTACTAGCTGCTCTAAGATGCCCCGCTTCACTACTAAATCGGCTTGCGCAGTAATTTCTTGAGAGATTGCTAAGTCATAGCCTGCTTGAGCAATATTGACATCCACAATTGTTGCTAGGCCAGCCTCAAAGCGTGCTTTGGCGGCATTGAGCTGCTGTTTAATCAAGCCAATTTTCGATTTAAATAACTCCACATTATCTTGGCTATAGAGCACATCAAAATAAGCTTGCGACACGCGTAACACTAAATCTTGTTGGGCTTGGTAAAAACCCATATCAGCAACTTTGGTATTTAAGTCGCCCTGTCTAAATACTTCAAAAGCACTAGCATTGAATAAAGGCTGGGTCAAAGTGACCGCATAATTTCGTTGTCCGTAAACGCGACTATTACCTGTGAAGGTTTGCAGCGCTGAATTATTGGCAGCATGTTGGTAGTAGCGGGTTAATCCGGGAGAGGCAACAATTTGCGGCATGAGTACGGAGAGCCCCTGCCAAAATAATTCTTGTTTTGACTCATATAAAAAGCGGGCGCTATTTAAAACGGGATCGCTAAAAGCAGCCTCTTGGTAGAGCCCCATTAAATCAATTGCTTGTCCAGGGGCAATATTAAATGGGTTGGAACTTAATAAATTAGACGCGCTGGGTTGAGTTGGCACCCCCAAGTTTTGCCTCACCACCATATCGGGAGGAATTTGCAAGCCCGTTAAGTCAGCCGCTGTTAGTGGCTTAGGAATTCCTGAGCGGGGTTTTGTAATGGCTTCGGGTTGACCTTGAATGGTGACATTTGGAAAAGCTGGCTGCACTCCGGTTTGTGCAAGGGCTGCAGTAATTACAAACGAGCTCACTAGACCTACCATGACCGTAGAGTAAATACACCTTAGCGGTAATCTCAGACGCAAATTCAAGGGGCAGGCAAACCAACTCATGTCAATCCAAGGCTTCTCAATATGACCTGAAGTTTAAGGCCAAATGCCAAAATGGGCCTTGCATCGCCATTTCTACAGGAATTTACGGGATAAGGCTTTAATATGCGGGCTATGGATCTCATTTTCTTAATTAAAGCAGTCATTTTGGGGGTAGTTGAAGGGCTCACAGAATTTTTGCCCATTTCCAGCACGGGGCACCTTATTCTAGTAGGCGATTTACTCCATTTTAATGATGGCCATGGCAAGGCTTTTGAAATCATCATTCAATTTGGCGCCATTTTGGCAGTTTGCTGGGAGTATCGGCAGAAATTATGGCAAGTGGTCATTTCTTTAGGTAGTCGAGCAAGCTCAAGACGGTTTATCCTCAATTTAGTCATTGCTACAATTCCTGCGGCAGTCCTTGGAATTCTTTTTGGAAAATATATCAAAAATTATTTATTTGCACCAATCCCCGTTGCACTGGCTTTTATTGCTGGCGCACTGATCATATTTTGGGCTGAAAAACGTCAAGCTCAAGCAGGCCCTCAACTGGGCTCCCAATCACGGTTGGGGCGCTCCATTCATTCGGTCGATGACCTCTCCCCTTTTGACGCTTTAAAGGTGGGCTTAGCGCAATGTGCGGCTTTAATACCGGGCACCTCACGTTCGGGCGCGACCATCATTGGCGGCATGCTGATGGGTTTGCCACGTACCGTTGCCACCGAGTTTTCTTTTTTCTTGGCCATACCAGTAATTGGAGGTGCGACCATCTATGAATTACTGAAGCTCTCTAAAGCACCCACTGCGCAACTATTAGTGAGTCCCGCCGACTTTACCTTGGCGTTAATTTTTGGCTTTGTGGCTGCCTTTATTGCCGCCTTTATATGTGTGCGTTGGTTAATTCACTATGTTGCTAGCCATACATTTATACCCTTTGCTTGGTACCGGATTATTTTTGGTGCCTTCATTTTAATTACCAGCTATACCGGCTTCATTGCCTGGACCCATTAGAGAGATTAGAAAGAGCGCAATGGACTTGTCAATTACCAACGTTACCGCCAATATTCAACTCGCTTTGGCGCCCGTTTTCTTGCTAACTGCAATTGCAACTTTATTGTCAGCCATTACAGCTCGCTTAGCACGTAATGTTGATCGGATGCGCTTTGTTCAAAATGAACTTTACGGAGGTTCTACTATTTCGGTAGATTTACGCACGCATTATTTGGGTGAGCTTAAAGAATTTAAGATGCGCGGTCGCTTATGTACCGCGGGCATCTTTTTTGATGTGTTAAGTGGTTTTTTTATTTCTTGCACAATTTTAGAGCTCTTTTTTGTGCAAGCGGGCGCTGCACAAGTTGTGCGTTCGGGCTTTGCCGTGGGCACATTCGTGCTGGGCATTGTGGCTTTTATGACGGCAATGGTTATGATTCTCATAGAGGTCATCGTGGCTTATCGCTCAGCGAGCTGGGATGTGCCACAAGATGGGGCTGAGCTCTAGGGGCTAAAATGTCATTTTACTAAATTTTAATCAGAATAAAGTTAGGCAAATCATGGTAGGCAATACGAGTAGTCAGTTGGGCAAGAAAAAAATCCTTATTACTGGCGGTGCTGGTTTTTTAGGTTCACACCTTACTGAATGTTTATTAAAACGTGGTAATGAAGTATTGGTAGCTGATAATTTTTTTACTGGTAGTAAACAAAACTTAGCGCATTTATTGGGCAACCCCCACTTAGAAGTCATGCGCCACGACGTGACCTTTCCGCTATATGTAGAAGTAAATCAAATTTATAATTTAGCTTGTCCAGCATCACCAGTGCACTATCAACACGATCCTGTGCAGACGACTAAAACCAGTGTGCATGGCGCAATCAATATGCTCGGCTTAGCCAAGCGTACGCGCGCGCGTATTTTACAAGCGTCTACTAGCGAGGTCTATGGCGATCCAGAGGTACATCCTCAACCTGAATCCTATTGGGGTAAGGTTAATCCGATTGGGATTCGTAGTTGCTATGATGAAGGCAAGCGTTGCGCTGAAACCTTATTTTTTGATTACCATCGTCAACATGCTTTAGAAATTAAAGTCGTGCGCATCTTTAACACGTATGGCCCCAGAATGCATCCCAACGATGGGCGCGTTGTAAGTAATTTTATTGTGCAGGCCTTACGGGGTAAAGACATTACTATTTATGGCGATGGCCAACAGACCCGCAGTTTTTGTTATGTCGATGATTTAATCGAAGTCATGATGCTTATGATGGATGCGCCAGCTGACTTTATCGGGCCAGTCAATATTGGCAATCCAGGTGAGTTCACCATGTTGGCTTTGGCCGAGGCGATCTTGAAATTATCGGGTAGTAAGTCGAAATTAGTCTTTGAGCCCTTACCCGCAGATGACCCCAAGCAACGGCAACCCGATATTGCTTTAGCGAAAGCCAAGTTGGGTTGGCAGCCGAAGGTGGCTTTAGAAGATGGCCTAAAAGAAACCATTGCTTACTTTAGGCAATTGCTCGCTACTTAGTCTCTTCGCTTGAACACGCCTCGCAGTCACACCGGCCGTATTCGATCTTTTGTTTTACGCACTGGGCGAACTACTTCAGCGCAGCAGCGCGCTCTAGAGACACTGTCATCTGCACTGTTAATCCCTTTTCAGCCCATGCAGCTCGATTGGGCTCAGGCTTTTGGGTTAAGTTCGATTTCCTCAGATAAAAATGCGCCACGCATTGTAGAAATTGGTTTTGGCATGGGAGAAACCACCGCTAGTATTGCCGCAGCTCGACCCAAAGACCAATTTTTAGCACTTGATGTTCATTCGCCGGGCGTGGGTGCATTACTAAAACGGATCGATGAAATGGGTCTGACAAATGTGCGCGTCATGCGCCATGATGCAGTCGAGGTCTTAGAGCAAATGATTGCACCAAATACATTGGATGGAGTGCATATTTTTTTCCCCGACCCATGGCATAAAAAACGCCACCACAAGCGCCGTTTAATTCAAGCGCCTTTTATGAAGCTGTTGGCAGAGCGTTTAAAAGTCGGCGGCTATCTTCATTTGGCTACCGATTGGCAAGAATATGCCGAACAAATGTTAACAATAGGTAACGCTGAACATAGGCTGAGTAATACATCGCCAAATAAAACGTATGTACCTAGACCTGCCTATCGCCCCGTTACCAAGTTTGAAAACCGTGGCCTTAATCTAGGCCACGGGGTCTGGGATTTGGTCTATCAAAAGCTGAGGTAGAAACGAGCCGCTTAGAGACCCACGCAAACATATTTCATTTCAAGGTATTCATCCATACCCCAAATGCTGCCTTCACGACCTAAGCCCGATTGTTTAACGCCACCAAATGGTGCTACTTCGTTCGACATAATGCCGGTGTTCACACCGACCATGCCATATTCCAAAGCCTCCGCGACTTTCCAGACACGACCAATATCACGACTATAAAAATAGGAAGCTAAACCATACTGACTGTTATTGGCCAACTTCACTACAGCTTCATCATTATCAAAAGGAATAATCGGCGCTACTGGCCCAAAGGTTTCTTCATACGTAATCAGCATATCGCTCGTCACGTTCGACAAAATGGTGGGCTCATAAAAATTGAGACCACTGGCATTGGCTTTACCACCTGTAACTAATGTGGCACCTTTACTAATAGCATCGGCCACATGTTTTTCAACTTTAGCAAAAGCAGCATCATCAATCAACGGACCCTGGCTCACACCTTCAGTCATCCCATTACCGACTTTAATCGCTTGCGTGGCTTTAGCAAATTTTTCTACAAAGATAGCTTGCACTTTTTGATGTACATAAAACCGATTAGCACAGACACAGGTTTGCCCCGAGTTGCGGTATTTAGAAGCAATTGCGCCAGCAACAGCAGCATCAATATCGGCATCTTCAAACACGATGAAAGGCGCATGCCCACCTAATTCTAGGGCAACCTTTTTCACGGATGGCGCACATTGCGCCATCAAGATTCGGCCTACTTCAGTAGAGCCAGTAAAAGAAAGGTGCCGAATGGTGGGCGAGGCACAAACAACTTTACCAATAGCAATCGATTGATCTGCATCAGAAGGAATGATGTTGACCACTCCCGCAGGCATACCAGCGCGCTGCGCTAATTCTGCTAAAGCCAATGCACATAAAGGGGTTTGCTCGGCTGGTTTGATAACCATGGTGCAGCCTGCCGCAATCGCTGGCGCAATTTTGCGCGTAATCATTGCAATCGGAAAATTCCACGGGGTGATAGCAACACAGACACCAATCGCTTGCTTTAATACCAGCATGCGTTTATCGCCCCAAGTGCTCTCAAGGATCGCGCCCGTTACTCGCTTTGATTCTTCCGCAAACCACTCTACAAATGAGGCGCCATAAGCGACTTCGCCGCGCGATTCTACGAGGGGCTTGCCTTGCTCAAGAGTCATCAAAATAGCCAAATCTTCGGTATTGGCAATAATCAGATCGAACCATTTACGCATTACTATGGCTCGGTCTTTGGCGGTCTTCGAACGCCAACCGATAAGCGCTTGCTCGGCTACAGTAATCGCCAACTCAGCGTCTGCGCCATTGAGGTTTGCTACATTGGCAATGATGTCGCCTGTTGCTGGGTTATTAACAGAAAAAGTAGTACCTGCTTTAGCCTTAACCCACTTGCCGTTAATAAAGGCATCTTCGCGGAATAAGCTAGGGTCTTTTAAGTGTGAGCGAATATCAATTTGCTGAAGTGAAGCATTCATAGTGACAGAGATCCAGTTAGGGTTTGCGAGAATACGTGTGCCCCATTTTAGGGGAGTTTGCACATGATAGTGAGTAACAAGCCAATCAAATAAGTCATGATTGATTGGTAATTATTATTAATTTGTAAATTTGTATAAAAACTATAGGTAGGTGTTGATACCCGTTTCAAGAACTAAATATAGGGTTTTCAGACCGATTTTTCGAGTAAAAAGGACAAAAATAAGCCTAAATTCAGTCTTTTTCATATAACAAAAAAGGTGGCCACTAACTTTTATAAACCATTGATATATATCGTTTTTATTTTGGAATGAGGGGGTCTGATTAGCCTTAGGGCAAGCTATACCTACAAAAAGTTATGTATATTGATTTCTATATGCTTGACATGATATATAAGAGTTCCTAAGATGCATCATGTCCATTATTTGCTGCATTGCAATATGCAAGCTAGCCCCGACCCATGAGAGTAGTAAAAAAAATTAGCCCAGCCAACTATTTGAGTTCTCTTTTACAGGGTACCAAAGCATCGCTGCAGCGGGTAGCTAGCTCTTTACTCGGCTTGGGTGTCTTCATGGCAATTAGTTTATGGCTGGCTGGGCCAGGTACCAATGCGGGCCCCTTTGATTTTGCACGTCTTTTAGTGCCTGGTATAGCGCGTGATCTGTTGTATAGCCCTCAAGGTCTCGACGGGTCACAAGCTTGGTTTACCAGCTACAAAGACCAAGTTGGTCAGCGTGACGATACTCAGGCAGAGGCCCATTTATCGCCCGCAAGCTATCCTGCGGCCACAGAGACTCCATCAATAGCTGGTCTGGCAGCAGCTATTCCCAGTCATTTAGTGGATATCGAAGCGGTTGATCGTCATTCGCTGAAGACGGAACAAGAGCGCAAAGTCGTTTCACAATATTTAGTCGATAAGTACCGCATTACTCCAAGCGAGAGCCTCAGTTATATAAACGAGGCCCTGCAAGTAGCCAAAGAAGTGAATTTAGACCCCACTTTATTGCTCGCAGTGATGGCAATTGAATCTAGTTTTGATCCAAACGCTCAAAGTAAAGCGGGTGCACAAGGCCTGATGCAGGTGTTAACGAATCTTCATCAAGAAAAATTTGAGCCCTTTGGCGGTAAAGCAGCCGCCTTTCTTCCAGAAGCCAACATTCGTGTAGGCGCGTTAATCTTAAAAGCATGTATTGCTAAAGCTGGTTCACTCGAAGCGGGTTTACGTAGTTACTTGGGTAGTCCCAATGCTGCAAGTGGCGAATCGAGTTATACCGGACGAGTGCTGAGTGAGCGTGAGCAGTTACGCAACGCCGCACGCGGCAAACGCTACGCCAGTATTTAATTCAAACCTACCCAGTATTGGTTTTTAGACGGCTTGAGTTTCAGCACTGCGCAATGATTTTGCTAACAAGTCGAGCACACCATTCACATACTTATGTCCATCGGTACCACCAAAAATCTTGGCGAGCTCAACTGCCTCATTAATCGCAACTTTATACGGCACGCTTGGGTCATCCGCTAACTCATAAGTACCAATTAAAAGTGCGGCATGCTCAACTGGTGAGAGCTCATTAATCGGGCGATCGAGGGCAGGGGTAATGAGGCTTTCTAAGGCATCTACCCGCAGCAAAACGCCACGAAAAATCCCCTCAAATAAATCTAGGTTACAGCGTGTAAACGCGGGATCTTCAGCCAATTGCAAGGCAATGACTTGCACATCGGGCAGACTTCCAGCACGCCGCATTACCAGCGATTGGTAAATGCCCTGTAGGGCATACTCACGAGCCCGTCGTCTGGGCGTAAGTGAGCGCTTAATTACTTTCTGCTGCACAGCCATTATTTAGATTCTTCGAGGTGATGCATTTCAATATCTAAATCGGGCGTCAGGGCTAAGGCTAAATTGGCCATTTCGACTACTGCACGTGCACAGTCGGCCCCTTTGCTGGCCGTGCGTTGGGTGGCCTGATCATCGTTATCACAGGTGAGTACGCCGTTTGCAATTGGCAAACCAGATTCTAAGCAAACCCGACTAATACCTGCAGCTGATTCATTCGCGACTAATTCAAAGTGATAGGTTTCGCCGCGAATAACTGCGCCCAAAGCAACAAGGCCATCAAAGGTGTCTGTTTCAGCTAAACGTTGTAAAGCAAACGGAATTTCTAAGGCACCAGGCACAGTGACCAAATGAATATCTTGTTGATCAACCCCTAATTGCAATAGCTCACGAATACAAAATTCGGCGAGGGCTGCGCCATGTTCTTGATTAAAGCGCGCTTGCACGATGGCTATGCGCATCCCTTCGCCGTTCAGATCGGCCTCTAAAACCTGCACACCGGGAGCATGATTTGACATAGTTTTACCGATCCTGTAATTTATTCTACAAAGGGCGTATGCCCAGTAATTTCAAGCTTGTAGCCCGACAAACTCGGAGTAGGGCCGGGATTGCCTAATAAGCGCATTTTGCCAACTTGCAAGTCTTTTAAAATTTGCGCGCCAATACCATAGCTACGAAAGTCGGGTTTACGCTGCAGGGCTTTATTGGGTTGGGTATTCGTCAATTGAACAAAACGCGCCAGCCAACTCGCATCATTTGGCGCAGAAACACCCGCCACATTTAACAGTACTGCTACACCAACTGGGGCAGCCGCTAATTTTTCTAAGGCTTTAGCTAGGGGCCATGAATGGGTAGAAGCAACTGTATCCAGAAAGTCAAGCACGGTGGCTGGTTCATGAACGCGCACCAAGGTTTCTTGATCTTCAGTGGGAGTGCCCTTGACGAGTGCCAGGTGAATGGCTGAACTCGGCCGATCGCGATACACCACGCCATGAAAATTTCCCCACGGTGTATTAAATTCGCGACTTCCTTCGCGCACCACAATACTTTCATTTTGACTACGATACTGAATCAGGTCAGCAATGCTGCCAATTTTTAGACCATGCTCATTGGCAAAGACCATTAAATCTGGCAGCCGCGCCATACTGCCATCATCTTTCATAATTTCGCAGATCACAGCGCTTGGCGAACCGCCAGCCAATAAGGCTAAATCACAACCCGCTTCGGTATGTCCTGAACGAATAAGGACGCCACCAGGTTGTGCCATTAAAGGAAAAATATGACCAGGCTGGACTAAGTCATCCGGTTTGGCATGCGGGGCTACCGCTACTTGAATCGTACGGGCCCGATCAGCTGCGGAAATACCGGTAGTTACACCAGAGGCGGCCTCAATCGAGATCGTGAAGTTAGTGCCAAGTGCCGTGCCATTGTCACGCACCATCAAGGGTAAATTGAGTTGCTGACAGCGCTCGCGTGTTAGGGTTAGACAAATCAAGCCACGCCCATGCTTGGCCATAAAGTTAATGGCTTCTGCACAAACATGATCGGCAGCTAAAACTAAATCGCCTTCGTTTTCACGATCTTCTTCGTCCACCAAAATAATCATCTTGCCTGCCCGCAGATCGGCAATGATTTCTTGAATTGGGGCTATCGACTTCAGTTCTTTATCAGACATAGACAGCCATTTTAAGCTGAGGGACATTTTCGCGGCGCTTTACCCTGCCAATTCCAGCTTTTCCTACAGCGAAATGGCTTGCAACGGATAGTGCAGACCGCCTTAAGCGAGCACGATAGGGGACATGAAAACCCGCTCTAATCATGGATTTATTCTCTTTGAAGCCTTAATTGCCATGACCATCGTCGTGAGCAGTGGTCTTGGGTTGGTTGATATTTACCAGCGTTTACAGGGGCAGCACCTTCATTTGCAGGACAATAAAACCAAGCAATGGGCACAGGCTAGCGCATATGAAATGCAAATAAAGGCTAGTGCTAAATACCCAACCACCCCAATCAAGTCCTCAAGCAGTCAGCCAACAAGTCAGGCTAGCAGGGGGAGAAAAAACCCATGAATTTACTCGAATGTATCGTGGGCTTGGGCATTGGCATGATGGTCTTAGCGCCCATGCTCAAAATAACGAGTACGGTTTTAATCAAACAAAGTCAGCTAGAACGGGCCACACTCGAGCTAGCCGATCAAGACCGCATGTTTACTTTAATGGGCCGAGCCATCCGTATGGCCGGTTACCGCGACCCGCTTGCAGAACCCATTAAAAAATCTTCAGCTACAACCCTAAACCCCCTCACGATTCGTAAAGCGGTTGGGTTCAATACATCCGATGAATTGATCATCCATCATGGCTTGCAGCGCCACGCTTCTAAAAAAGCGGGCGCTGAAGTCGATTACGATTGCAGTGGCAATCCCTTAACTGGCGAACGCACTCAACAAGGCCTCGCTCGTTTAGGATTTTCATTAGATCGTCAAACTCAGAATAGCTCCTCTGCTAGCGGTCGTCATTCCCGATTTGCCGGTTCTTTGATGTGCGAGTCATTCGATCGCCAAGGGCGCGCTCAAAAAACTACCTTAATGACTGGGATAGAACAAATTCGCTTTCACGAAATTGCCCCACAGAAAATTCAGGTTGAGCTTATCTTGAATAAAAAAACGCTGGCACGTACTTTTGCGCGCCGCAATGCACCTTGATCATTGCAGCAATTTTAAGTCTTGTGTTGGTCTTAAGTTGGTCGATCGGCACGCTTGAGCGCTTATTAGCAATGGAGCTAAAGATAACGCAAACTGCCAGCTTACAACAGGCCGAGTTTATGGCGACAGAAGCTAGTCTGCAGGCCTGTGAGCAAGGGTTGTTCAGTGCAGAGGTAGGCATTACCGCAATTAATGCTGGCGAATCAATTGAAATTGAAGTGAGCCCCGGACGAGTTTGCGAGGCTTTAGTGCGGCAGCATATTACTGAGAAAAAGTCCTTGCAACCCAAAATCATCAGCACATGGGTTGAAGTAACTACCCTACCTTTCGAGGGTGTGCCAGCCGCCAAGTCAAACGTCAGCTTACATACTACGGTGTTGTTAAAGCATGCTACAGCAGAAATTGAGCGCCACAATTGGCGCGAAATCTTTATTAATTAACTCATTAGGCGTAAACCAATGCAGAGTTTATTTACTCAACAGCAGGGTGCTAGTTTGCTCGAGATGATGGCAGTGGTGTTCATTGTGGCTATTGCCGCAACAATGGCTGTACCGCGGCTACAGGAACAGTTGTATCAACGCGAGCTCGATACCCTCGCAATGCGATTTATTCAGCATGCTCACTTTGCACGACAGCAAGCGCTTCATTCGGGAAGTGCAGTGCGCATTCGGCCACGCAATGAAGCGGATTGGAATGGCGGATGGCAAGTAGAGTCCGTATGTAAAGTCCAGGGTTGTAAAACACAAGTGTGGTTACAACAAGCTAGCCTTGATCCGGTAGTGATTCATTCGCTCACGAATAAGACAGGGCAGCAATTTGCCGACCCACAAACGGGACGTAAGCAAATCGTTTTTAATGCGGCGGGAGCGGCGCGAACCCAATCAGGGGGTTTTGTGGCTAACCGCTTAGTCATGACGCACCGCAAAGCCCCGACATTAGAAAAGCACCTAATTTTGGCTAGCGGCGGACGCTGGCGCCTTTGTAACCCCAAGCAAGACGCTCGCGGCTGTCACTAATTAGCTCCTTATTCACTGGCGAGGATGGCTTCAGTGGGGTGATAGCAAAAAGAGGGAAAATAGCACCATGTTATTTACCGCAGAAGATACCCAATTCATGCACCTTGCTATAGAGCAGGCGCAGCAGGCGCTGTATTTGTCTAACCCTAACCCAAGGGTGGGCTGCGTCATTGTTAAGGAAGGTCAGTGTATTGGCGTCGGTCATACCCAGGCGGTTGGGGGGCCACATGCAGAAATCGAGGCTTTAAAAGACGCACGAACCCAAGGCCATAATCCACAGGGGGCTACTGTCTATGTGACGCTTGAGCCTTGTAGCCATACGGGTAGAACAGCGCCCTGTGTCGAGGCTTTAATCGCTGCCAAGGTTGCCAAAGTGAGTATTGCCATGAGCGACCCTAATCCATTAGTTTCAGGTCAAGGAATTCAACAATTACGAGCGGCTGGCATCGTTGTACAAATGGGCTTGCTTGAGGCAGAAGCACGAGCATTAAACCCGGGTTTTATTAGGCGTATGTGCCAAGGTCTGCCTTGGGTCCGCATGAAAATGGCCGCTAGTCTAGATGGTAAAACTGCTTTGCCTTCAGGGGAGAGTCAGTGGATCACAGGTCCCTTAGCTAGGGCAGATGGACACCATTGGCGCGCCCAAGCATGCGCTATCTTGACTGGTGTTGGTACAGTAATCGAGGATGACCCGCGCCTCAATGTACGTGACGTGAACACAACTCGTCAACCCATAAAAATAATTATCGATTCCCATTTGGCAATACCGCTAAATGCACAAATCTTCACTACCGAGGCGAGCGGCGTCATGATCGTTTATGCCGCAGCCAACTCTCATGAACAACAGCAAAAAGCGGCTGAACTTACAGCGCGTGGTGTGGAGTTAATTGCCATACCCAACACAGGTGGAAAAGTTGATCTCACTAAATTATTTTCTATACTCGCGACTAAAT
The DNA here is from genome assembly GCF_021395235.1 of Polynucleobacter sp. IMCC30063. Classification (NCBI taxonomy): domain Bacteria; kingdom Pseudomonadati; phylum Pseudomonadota; class Betaproteobacteria; order Burkholderiales; family Burkholderiaceae; genus Polynucleobacter; species Polynucleobacter sp. IMCC30063. Next base: position 566,990 of record NZ_JAJVCQ010000001.1, read on the forward strand.
ATGCCATGAATGAGATTCATGTTGAGGCTGGCTTTAAGCTCAATGGCTCATTACTGCGCGAGGATTGTGTGAATGAGCTTCTGCTCTATTTAGCCCCACGCTTTTTAGGTGAGGGCCTAGGCATGGCGCAAGTCGATCCACCTACCCATTTATCTCAAGACCTAATGGGTAACGATTGGCGCATCATCGACCAAACCCTTTTTTATCCTGATTTACGTCTACGCCTGATGAAAATGAATTAATCTTACTTATGTTTACAGGAATTATTTCTGCTATTGGTCAAATTCAAACCATTACCCCGCAAGGCGATGGTTTGCAACTCGGCATTGCAACCCCACCAAATTATGTAGATGACGTCATCGTTGGCGATAGTATTGCCATTCAAGGTGCTTGCATGACGGTCACGCAAGTTAACCAAGCAGGTTTTATAGTCGATATTTCGCGTGAGTCATTGAATAAAACAGTTGGCTTAGCAACAGTTGGTTCGGTTAATTTAGAAAAAGCCTTGCGCTTAAGCGACCGCTTAGGCGGTCACATCGTAAGCGGCCATGTTGATGGCTTTGGGCGAGTGATTCACTTTGCTGAAGCAGGAAGCAAAGATACCTCTTGGTTATTACGTATTGCCGCGCCTGCCGAGCTGGCACAATTTTTAGCTTACAAAGGGTCTATCGTGGTCAACGGTGTTTCACTCACTGTTAATAGCGTCAGTGAAGCAACAAGCGCAGACTTAACAGAAGTTAAGCAAGCAGTATGCATATTTGAGATCAATATTATTCCGCATACTTTGCAAAATACCACTTTAGCAGCGCTAAAAGTTGGTGATCAAGTCAATCTCGAAGTCGATTTAATTGCGCGCTATGTGGCGCGTATTCTGAGTCAGAAGTCGCCAAGCACTTAAATGGAATAGCGCGTTGGGTCAACAACTCCAGCTTGAGCGAAACCGATTTTCCGTAAACGGCATGACTCGCAAATTCCGCAGGCTTCACCATCACTATTAGCTTGATAACACGAGACGGTTTTAGCGTAATCAATACCCAACGATAAACCAAGGCTAATGATCTCCGCTTTACTTAAATGAATAATGGGCGCATGCACTCGAAAACGGGTTGCTGCAGTGTGCGACTCAACCCCCGCCTTGGTGGCTAAATTAGCCATGAGTTCAAACGATTCAACATACTCTGGACGGCAATCGGGGTAGCCCGAGTAGTCAACTGAATTAGCCCCATAAAAAATATCCAGACCGCCTAAGGCTTCTGCCCAACCGAGCGCCAAGGAAAGCAAAATGGTATTGCGGGCTGGCACATAGGTAATGGGAATTTCATTCGCAGGACCTGGGGTAGTGGGAACCGCTAAGTTGTGATCAGTTAAAGCCGAGCCGCCAAAGCGCGTGAGGTTAATGTCGATGACCTCATGGCGTTCCACCCCCATTTCAACTGCAATGCGTTTAGCCGCATGAATTTCAGAGGAATGTTTTTGTCCATACGTAACTGATAAAGCATACGGTGCATAACCTAATTCTTTAGCTAAGGCTAGCAAGGTGGTGGAGTCGAGGCCACCAGAAAATAAGATGACCGCTGGCGCATGGATATTGCGGGGCGGCAAAGAACAGCTTAAATCTAAAGAGATCACTTATAAGCCTATAAAATTAAACAGTGGGCAGAGAGCCAATCAAATAATAGAAATTCAGACAAAAGGATAAAAATACCATTGTACAAGTGCTTAAGCCAAGCCTAGTTAGCCCCCATATTTATTAGGTAAAATTTGTTATAGAATGAGGTGGATTAAATAAATTTTATAAAAATAAAAATGATTCTAAATAAAAGAATAATTACCCGCCTAAGAGGTAGAACTATTGAGCGCTTACTACAGTCCTCTAATCTACCTTTGCCGCTTCCAAAAAATGCAACTGAAGCCAAGCTATTTGATTTTGTTACCTCTATAAGAGTGACTGATGCCCCAGATGAAGAGATGCGCAACTATTCAACGCATGATTTTAAACGTTTCATCTATACCTTAGGCTTAGCTGCAGACGAGACAGGCCAATGTTTAGAGTTAGGTGCAAATCCCTATTTTACTACTATGCTCTTGAAGCAGTTCACCAACCTTAAGTTATCCTTAGCAAATTATTTTGGTTCCGACACTAAGGATGGAAGACAAGAAGTCAGTTACCGAAGTTTTAAAGACTATGCTCCATTAAAAGAGAGTTTAAATTTTAAACATTTCAATATTGAATCCGAAAATTTTCCCTATGAAGATGCTTTATTTGACATCGTTATTTTTACTGAAATTATTGAACATTTAACTATTAATCCTTGTCGGGTTTTACGTGAAATAAAGCGCATTTTAAAACCGGAAGGTGTTTTAATTCTGACAACACCCAATGTGGCGCGATTAGAAAATGTAGCTCGACTCTGTGCTGGGGATAATATATATGATCCCTATAGCGGCTATGGAACCTACGGTAGGCATAACCGAGAATATAACCTTCAAGAATTGATTACTTTATTAAAATATGTGGGCTTTGACTGTGAGCAATCTTTTACAGCTAATGTTCATCACAATGCGGCTGAGCAATTTATTGATATTACTAAAATCTTCAAAATTTTAGAATTTCGCAAGCCAGATTTAGGTCAATATATATTTATTAAGGCGCGCAATACAGAACGTAATAGTAATAAATTGCCTTCCTGGCTATTTCGAAGTTATGCTGAAGAATTGCTTGAATAGCCCTAGCGCAATTTATTCAATACGAATAAGGGCACTACTTCTTTAATTCACAGATGCGTTTCCAGAGTTGCTGCGCGCTCTGGTGCCAATTTTGCCACTGTAAATTACTTGATATTGGGTGCTGTTTTTTCTTATATAAGCCTAGCCAGTCACCGATAGCTTGGGCTAAATCAGCAGCATTAAAGCCATCAAAATAGAATGCATTATCTTTAGCAACCTCTTTGAATACGGGTAAGTTACGGGCGATTATTGGTAAGTGATGTTGAGCGGCCTCAATAAGGGGCAATCCAAATCCCTCTCCATAGGAAGGCGCAATTAAGCAAGAAGAATTTGCATAAATAAGCTCTAAAAATTCATCGCTAGCGCTTTCCATCCAAAAAAAACGATGATTTAATTCTGGGTGTTGAGAAATTTCACTAACTAAATCATCAGTCATCCATCCTTTTTTCCCAACAATAATTAAATTAATCTCAAAACCTTTTTTCCACATCTTATTAAAAGCTGCGAGTACTTGCGCATAGTTTTTGCGTGGCTCTAGGGTGCCGACTAATAAAAAACTCGGTTTACTTTTTAGCTTGGCAATAATAGACTCGGTATTATTTGGTAATCCACTGGTAGCAAGGGTATTCAGTGTGGCGCCCAAATGAAACCACGAAGCAACGAAATTTTCAGCATGCGGAATTTTATTGTTCGAAATCCATTCATTGAGTTCATCGGCGACTGCCTTGGAGATACAAAGAGCAGCATCACTTTGGCAAACAACACGGAGCCACTCCTCATGAATTTCATGAACAACATGCTCTGCAGGCCAGAACTGAGGAAAATGGATCGGCAATAGATCATATACAACAAAGCAGACAAAAACACCGTCACGCCGCATTTGCGCTAAAAAATTAGATTGAAATCGGGTTGTATGGTGCTGTAAATCCAGACCTAAAAATATATCGCCAGCGGAAGGCTCAATAAAATTATCCTTTAAATTTACATCTGCCATGTCGTTAAGTTTTGCCACAAATTGATTAGCATATCGATAGCCCGGTTCATTAGTTAACCCATAGATAGCTTCAACTTGATAGCCAGCGGGCGGATGTTCTAATAATTCCGCCAGAATTGAGCGAGTTACACGCTGAACGCCAGTCCTTGCATCGCGTTGCACCAATTCCGAAATATCAATAAATAAGCAAGGTAGCGGTTTCTTTTGAGGAAAGGTGTGGGCAATAGCGTGGGCACAATGAAGTAGATCAAATTCGGTTGGCTTTCCATCCTTAGGGGGAATTGTGGCAACTTTATCGATTAATTTTATATAAATATTTTTAGCAAGGACATTTGCTGCTACTACATCTAATTCAAGCCCCTTTCTTGGGGGCAAAAATTGATCAAATACCTCTAGCACCCGAATTGCTGAAGTTTGCCAAGAAAAAATTTGTGCCTGTTGTAAGCCATGCTTAATGAGACGTGATCTAAACTCAGGATTAGTAAGGACTAAAGTAATTTTATCGGCAATACTTGAAATTGAACTTGGATCAAATAAAGCATCATTCAGACCAATAACTTCAGGCAGGCTAGTCGTATTAGCTGCTATAACAGGCGCTCCAAAACTCATTGCCTCAAGGGGAGGTAATCCAAACCCTTCAAAAAAAGAAGGAAATACAAAAACAGCACAACTTTGGTAAAGAGCAATTAAATTAGTATCATCTACGTAGCCTGTGACAATAATTTTTTCTCGCTCCATAGCTAGATTAAGCCCCTGAGAATTCAGCTCCTGAGTATGCTCATTAAGATCTATATTATGTCCTGTAAGAACAAGTTGATGGGCATTGCGTATCTCTGTTGGCAACTTTAAGAAGGCTGCAATTAGCCCGCGAATATTTTTTCTAGCATCTCCTCCGCCAGTATATAAAATGAACGGTTTAGTAATCTTTAGTCCATTCAAGCACGCTTGATCTGTGGTGATATTTTGTTTATTTTTAAGCTCAACTAGATCAGAAGCTGCAGAAATATTGACAACTTTTTTTGGCGATACATCGAGCAATTGAACTGCTTGTTGACATGAGAATTCCGAAATTCCGAGTAATACATCAGCTTTTTTTAACTGCTTTATTTTTCGCTCGTAAAACTTTTTAAAACGTGGCTCCGGATCTAGATATTCTTTTGGTAACGCTAGGGGAATAAGATCATAAAAAAGCATACTGATAGGTGGGCAAACATCATTAAATTCACCCACACTGGTAACTGAATTATCAACATAGCCTTCAAAAAAGCTCGAAATATGAATTAAATCGGGTTGTAAGTGCTGTATAAATGCTTCCCGGATTAATTCACTTGCTCGTCTACGCCAGGTATTAATAGCATAACGCTCAATAACCGGCGTTATGGGATACCACAGATGTATATGTTCTTGCGGAAGAAGACCGCGAAACATTTCACGAATATGCTCCACCGATTCAACTAGAGCACCATTTAGAACTAAATGAAACTCATGTTCCTTCCCAATGCGCGCATGATTAACTTCTACTAAGGCTTTGGTAAAAGATAAAGTGTAGCGACCTATTCCACGAAAACGACTATCGCTTTGGGCGCCTTGAAGATCAATTAAAACCCGCATTACTTGCGATGTATCCTTTTGCCCTTACGTTGGGCAGTCTTTATATCTAGATAGACTTGTTGCGCCCAAGGACTTAAATTTTCAACTTTCAAAGGGCTAAAATATTTTCTTTTATAAGCAACTGCTTGTTCGTAAAAGCCTAATTTTTTAATTGTTAAAATTATTAGTGGACGTATTTTTTGTCGCGTAAGGGAAATTTTCTTGATCATTTGTCTAGTGCAGTAAATAAGATGGTTTAGCTTAGCCAGTATATAAAATTACTTTGCCGCGCCAAGCGCCTGCTGCGCTTGATTGGCCTCATTACTATCGGGATAACTAGAAATAAGCTCATTAAGAGTTTTGCGGGCGGCTACTTTATTACCGCTTTCTGATTGGCAATTAGCAATTGTTATGAGCGCCGCAGGAACACGAGGATGCTTTTGATAGCGTTTCACAAAAGCTTGTAGTTGCGCCAGCGCCCCCGAGTAATCCTGTGTAGCATATTTGGTATTACCTAACCAAAACAAGGCTAGAGGTAAATAGGGGCTCGCGGGATATTTACGGATAAAGGCATTAAACTCAGCATCGGCTTTTTTGAGTTGACCACCCTGAAAAGCTTTTAAGGCGTCCTCGTACTGTTTCTTTTCCCCAGGCTGTACAGTGCCAGTAATGCCTTCCACTTCAACTGTCCGGGGTTCAAAATGACCTAAGCGCGAATCTAAATCTTGGTAATAGGCTTTTTGATTCTTTAGCAATTCTTCCGTTTGTTTTTCAAGCGTTTCGACCCGACCACGCAATTGCGCATTATCGGTTTTCACTTTCTCCATCTGATTTTGTAATTCTGTAGTAGCGCTTTGGGTCGCGGCAAGCGATTTACGTAAATCGAGAATTGCTTTACGCGCATCATCATCTTCAAACAAAGCCCAAGCACTCGGCATAAAACTAGTAGCCGCAATTGCCGTAAGTGCAAGAGTACTCAGAAAAACTGTTTTCCTAAGCACTTTGCTAAAGCTAAAGCTGACTAATGAAGACATGCGTCAAAGAATAACTAGATTAATAGTGAGTAACTCACTTCGTGATGTAGACAATATCAGCACGGCGATTTTCTGCCCAAGCAGCTTCATTATTGCCATCGGCCTTCGGCTTTTCTTTGCCAAAGCTCACGGCTTCCATTTGGCCATCGCCTACACCCAATAAAGCGAGTTGTTTGCGAACCGCATCTGAGCGACGTTGGCCTAAAGCCAGGTTGTACTCTGTAGTGCCACGATCATCGGTATTACCCTGAATAATAATTTTTTGGGCAGTATTTTGTTTAAGGTAATTTGCATGTACCATCAGCATTTTTTGATATTTGCTCGGGGAAACGTTGTACTCATCAAAGTCAAAGTAAACGCTTTTCTCAAAGAGAGGGCTCTTAGGATCATTCCAAGGTTGCGATCCAAAGGAGCTGGTATCTTTTGCGCCATCGACATCGTCAAGCTTTACACCTGAAGAACAGGCTGCAAGTAGGGCTGCCAAACCAAATAAAGCCAAGCCAACTGCGCGGCGATTAAAAATGGAGAGTAGTTGCATGTTGAATTCCTTATTAAATCGAGAAGAGGTAATAGTACGTAACTTTATTAATTTGATAACAATATTATGCCTTGCTCCCGCCTCAGCCTCGCTTTTAGTCCATGAAGGGTCCCCAAGAGGGTTGGCGGACATCGGCACCGGGAATACTTAAGATTTGCTTGGAGTTACCATCAATCGATACTGCAGCCAGAACTCGGCGAGCACCTACCCGCGTGGAATACAGCACATAACGGCCATTGGCAGCAAAGGAGGGTGATTCATCGTTGACGGTATCGGTGAGCGCCACCGTTTCGCCAGTCGCCAAATTCATGAGATGCACTTTAAAGCCGCTACCACCATTGGCAATGAACACCAGGTTTTTACCATCAGGAGAAATGCGTGGCGAAGTCACAAAAGCCTGCTTAAAACTAATTCGCTTGGCTCCTTCAGACCCTTCACCCTCAGCACTCATGCGATAAATCTGCGGATTACCGCCACGATCGCTGGTGAAATAGATAAAGCGACCATCGGGTGAAAATTGTGGTTCCGTATCAATCGTGCTACCCCGCGTCAGGCGACGTAAGCCAGAGCCATCAGCATTGATGAGATAAATTTGGGTATTGCCATCCCGCGATAAAGCGAGCGCAACTTTTTTGCCATCAGGCGACCAAGCGGGGGCACTGTTATTGCCCTTTTGGTTCGAGAGAGAAATACGCTTGCCGGTAGCCAACTCATGAATGTAAATCACCGGTTTGCGATCTTCAAAGGACACATACGCAACCCGCTTACCATCAGGCGACCACGCTGGCGAGATGATCGGCTCTGCACTATTGAGCGCATTACGAATATTTTGTCCATCCGCATCGGAAATGACCAAGCGATAGCGTTTGCCATCTTTAATCACATAAGAAAGGTTGGTAGAAAAAATGCCGCGTTCACCGAGTAATTTAAAAATAATATCATCGGCAATTTTGTGCGCTACTTGCCGTAAATTATCGGTACTAGCAGTGAGTACCAAGCCATTGAGGCTTTGCGATTTACGAATATCAAATAATTTATAACGGATTTCAAAATTAGTAGCACTTTTTTGTTCAACCGAACCAACTACTAAAGCATCAGCGCCACGTGCTGCCCAAGTTTTGTAATTGGGCGTGCCTTCGTCGCTTTCAGTTGCATTGCCGTTCTCGGTATTTTTAAAATAACCACTTCGAGCTAAATCTTGCCGAATAATATCGGTCACGCTAGTTGGTAACTTAGCCTCATTTTGAAAACGCATCACGGCAATGGGATAGAGCGCTTGACCAACCCCAGTAATTTCAATATTCATTTGCGCAGAAGCAATTGAGCTCAAGCTTAGCGTGCATGTAACTAAGAAGAATGAAACTAAAACGCGGCATGAATATAAATGAAGTTGCAAGTAAGACATTAATTTAATCCTTGGGTTTAAAGGTTAATTTCAATTGGCGCATTGGTATTAAACCATTGTCATCCTTTGGCAGGCTTTGGGCGCGATCGAGGGCAAGTAAAACCGCACGGTCCCAATTGGTATCACCGCTCGATGAGGCAATATTACGATTTAAAATCGCACCGTCAGGAGCGAGTTCAATCTCAATCACCACCGCAGGGTTACCCACCACTACTTCTGGATTAAACACAATGAAGGGCTTCACTTTGCGCCGTACCTTATCCGCATAGCCCGCAGGCGCATTACCACCAGCGCCAACGCCACTGCCGACTTTACCGCCGCTACCGCCTTCGGCACCAGCGGCCGCTTTCAAGCGCGCTAATTGATCAGCGCGGGCTTTGTCAGTAGCGGGATTGGCTTTAGCTGCAGGTGGGGGTGGAGTCGGTGCAGGCTTTGCGGCCTTAGGTGCCTCTTTAGCCTTTGGAGGCAAGGGTGGCGCAGGTTTCACCACTTTGGGCTCCACCTTTGGCGGAATCACTTTATTTTTCTTGAGGGCAATATCTGCATTGTCAATTTTTAGATCGAGTTTAGGGGCAGGCTCGTCAATTACTGGGGTGGGTAAAGTGGCATCCCATAATTCAACTTCGACGCCAGCAGGAGTGCTACTCCGCCAACTAATGCCAAAGGTTAGTAAGGCCAATAAAGCTAAATGCACAATTAATGAGAGGGTAATTGCGCTCCCCGATTTTTCTTTGGGAATTTTCTTGGGCCGTGATTCTGGCGAACCATGAAAGGGAAACCGTGGCGCAGTCCAATTTTGCGTGCTACTCATTAGGCGTCCATGAATTCATGATTGCATTCATCTGGCTTAGGTTTATTGGCTCTTTACAGCTAGACCAACTCGCTTCACACCATTTTCTTTTAGCTTAGCCATGACATCCATTACCACTTCATATTTAACCGATTTATCTGCTGCAAGTACAACAGCTTGGTCAACTGATTTTTCTGCTTGAGTGCGAGCAAAAGTGCCAAGCTCAAGTGCTGTTAGTGATTGAGTGGGTGAGCCCTCGGAGCGCACGGTAATATTTTCTTTGGCATCAATATTTAAAAAGATCGGTGGTAAGGGTTGGGTTTTAGCCCCCCCTACCGTTGGTAAATTCACAATGCCTGGATTGACGGCTGAAGCAGTCACCATAAAAATAACCAACAAGACCAGCATCACGTCGATGTAAGGCACGACATTAATTTCCGACATCACCCGCCGACGGGAAGAGCGAAAAGAAGAGCGGGTTGATTGCGCCATCGTGATTGATCGCCTAATTAATCTTAACGACCTGCTTGGCGCTGCAAAATATTAGTGAACTCTTCAATGAAAGTTTCAAAATGAATTGAGAGACGATCGATATCAGTGGCATTGCTGTTGTAGGCAATGACCGCAGGAATGGCTGCAAATAGACCTATTGCAGTTGCCACTAAGGCTTCAGCAATTCCAGGGGCCACAGCTGCCAAGGTGGCTTGTTGCACATTAGCTAAGCCCCGGAAAGCATGCATGATGCCCCAAACTGTGCCAAACAAGCCAATATAGGGTGAAACTGAGCCGACTGAAGCTAAGAAGGGTAAATTGGCCTCCAGACGGTCCATTTCACGTTGGTAGGCGGCTTTCATGGCACGACGTGCAGCATCAATTTCACGGGCTTTCAAGAACTCTTGCATTCCTGCCGCAAAAATACGCTCAAGAACAGCAGCGCTATGGGTGGTTCTCTGGGCAGACTCAAGGAGGGTATTGAGATCGCCGCCAGACCAAAAATCCCGTTCAAAGCGTTCAGTATCTTTGCGCACAGCGCGCAAAATCGAACTTTTCTTAAAAATGATGGCCCAAGACGCAATTGACATCACCATTAATAAGGCCATAACGCACTGCACCAGCAGGCTGGCATTAAGGACGAGAGAGAGAATCGAGAGGTCTTGAGCTGAATTCATAGGCTTTTTGTATGATGTAGGGTGATTTTATCGCTAAAACCAAATGCCACTAAATGCTATGCATAATAAGTTAGGTGAGAAGTCAGTAGAATAAATCAGCAGAATAAATAAGCCCAAAAATACGATAGGAGCTGTACATGTTTGACCGTCAAAATACTTTAGCCAAAACCGACCCCGAATTATGGGCTAGCATTGAAAATGAAAATCGCCGTCAGGAAGAGCATATTGAATTAATCGCCTCGGAAAATTACACATCTCCAGCAGTAATGCAGGCACAAGGTTCGCAGTTAACGAACAAGTATGCCGAGGGCTATCCCGGCAAACGTTATTACGGCGGATGTGAATTTGTCGATGTGGCCGAGCAATTAGCCATCGATCGTGTAAAAGCTTTATTTGGTGCAGAGGCTGCTAACGTGCAACCGCATTGTGGTGCTTCGGCGAACCAAGCGGTATTTTTAGCTTTCTTAAAACCTGGCGATACCTTTATGGGTATGAGTTTGGCAGAAGGTGGGCACTTAACCCATGGCATGGCTTTAAATTTAAGTGGTAAATGGTTTAACCCAATAGCTTATGGTTTAGATAAAAACGAAGTCATCGACTATGAGCAAATGGAACGGTTAGCGCGCGAGCATAAACCGAAGTTAATTATTGCTGGTGCTTCTGCTTATTCACTCAAAATTGATTTTGCCCGCTTTGCAAAAATAGCCAAAGAAATTGGCGCAATATTTATGGTTGATATGGCGCACTATGCGGGCTTAATCGCCGCCGGTGAATATCCAAATCCTGTGCCGCATGCAGATGTGGTTACTTCAACTACCCATAAAAGCTTACGTGGCCCCCGTGGTGGCATTATTTTAATGAAGGCTGAGCATGAGAAGGCCATTAACTCCGCGGTCTTTCCAGGCTTACAGGGCGGCCCCTTAATGCACGTCATTGCTGGCAAAGCAACGGCTTTCAAAGAGGCGCTTGAGCCGAGTTTCAAACAGTATCAAAAGCAAGTGATTGCGAATGCCAAAGCCCTAGCTGCTGCCTTAACCGAGCGCGGTCTGCGCATTGTTTCTGGTGGCACAGAAGCACACGTGATGTTGGTTGATTTACGTGCTAAGAAAATGACCGGTAAAGAGGCTGAGCGTATTTTGGGCGAAGCCCACATTACCGTCAATAAAAATGGCATACCAAACGATCCTGAAAAACCCATGGTGACGAGTGGTATTCGCTTAGGTTCTCCAGCGATGACAACCCGCGGTTTTAAAGAGGCTGAAGCCAAGCAAGTAGGCTATATGATTGCGGATTTATTGGATAACCCCAATGATCCAGCCAACATTGCGAAAGTGAAGGCTCAAGTAAGCGAGTTGACTAAGCGCTTTCCGGTTTACAGCTAAAAACAGATATCCAGCGTGCGCTGTCCATTCTGTCATGGTGACGATACTCAGGTAATGGATACGCGTGAGTCCGACGAGGGCGATTCGATTCGCCGCCGTCGGCGTTGCGCTTCTTGCGATAAACGTTTTACAACCTATGAGCGTGCTGAGCTAACTCTGCCCGCAATTGTGAAGAAAAATGGTAGTCGAGTTGAATATAGTCACGACAAATTAATTAGCTCGATTCGTTTAGCCTTACGTAAGCGTCCTGTTTCAGCCGACGCAGTCGATGAGGCAGTGGGTCGTATTGAAGAAAAACTCTTAAGCTTAGGTGAAAAAGAAATTCCGAGTGAGCGCGTCGGTGAGTTGGTGATGCGCGAACTTAAACGCCTTGATAAGGTGGCCTATATTCGGTTTGCTTCGGTATATCGCAGTTTTGCTGATATTGAGTCGTTTGAAAGCGCCTTAAAAGAGCTTAAATAGACATCTTGCTGCAGGGCTTCGGTGGGTTAGCTGTATTTAACGATGCAGTAAATTGCTCTTACACCATCGCGCCAACCAATTTTCTTACCCTCATCATAAGTGCGTCCGTAGTAAGAAATGCCGACTTCAAAAATTCGGCATTTTAACTTTGCTACTTTAGCGGTAATTTCAGGCTCGAAACCAAAGCGATTTTCTTCGATCTTGATGCTTTGAATAATTTCGCGGCGAAACACTTTGTAGCAGGTTTCCATATCCGTTAAATTCAAATTGGTAAACATATTTGACATTAAGGTTAGTAGGCCATTACCAACGCGATGCCAAAAATAGAGTACGCGGTGGGCATCTCCACCTAAAAAACGTGAACCAAATACCACGTCGGCACGGTTTGTTAAGATTGGCTCAACCAGTCTTGGATATTCATTGGGGTCATATTCCATATCTGCATCTTGAATAATGACTAAATCGCCCGTCGCCGCTTGAATGCCTGTGCGCAAGGCTGCACCTTTACCTTGGTTCACATCGTGATAAAGCACTTGACTGACTCGACCTGATTTTTCAATTTCATTTTTTAATTTATCGCGCGTACCATCTTTTGAGCAATCATCAACGATGATAATTTCTTTCTCAGGATATGGGGCAGCATTTACAGCATCGATGATCGCATCAATGGTATTTAATTCGTTGTAGCAGGGGATAATAATGGATAGGCGCATAATTTATCGATTCTAATAGAATTATAACCTTGTCAGATGACTTAAATGACCAAGGTTGAGTTGAGTAAGAGACTGCTTTCCAAGTAGCAAAAAATAGCTTGCAGGGAGCAATAACGCGATTATTAAAGGCCAACAATGGGATCAATAGTAATTGATACATCATGACAGGCAATGCCCTGTAAATAGGAGCCATCAGTTCTCTCAATTTTTTTTAGAAAAACTCCAGGAATGGGTTTGCCTTTCAAGAGGGCTTGTTTGCAATCAGGAATACTGGTACTGTAAATCGTAGTGCCCAAGGAAAAATCAGCTTCTTGAAAATTTTTAGAACATGAAGGTCTTATTTCAATGATATTTACAGCATAATTTTTCATCTCATCATCTGAAACCGCATTAATTCTCCCATATGCCTTTAAACGATCCATATATGGTATGCAGGAATTCATTGTTGGGTGATGATGGCCGGCAGGAAATTGGCCAGAATAACCATTAACCGTTGGCAGGCCCATGTCCTGTGCAATTACCATAGCATCTAGTTCAGTAAGGTACCAGGGGCCTTTGCCATCATTATTTATAAACAAAATGCTATTAGGTGGCAGAGGCAATGGCAAAAGAGCCATCACATCATTTTTTCTTGTAGACCAACTCTCTAATGGCGCTCTGACATTAGTAAAAAATATAACCTCTAGACTTAGTAATACCGCTATCAGGATAGAAAAAAATAGGCGTTTTAAATAATCATTTTGGCTAAATCGGCCAATCAAGCCGTCACAACTAAGGGAGATAAGAATCGCTACGGGAAGGCCCAATACAATTACCATACGGGTTACAGCCCGAATTGACATGATTCCAGGTATTGCCAAAAGAAATTCATAAACACTTGCTAATCGACCTCCCCCAATGCCAAATTTAAGTGTTAGCAAAAAAAGAATGAGAAAGGAAAAAAATGCCACTTTACCAACTGCATTCTGACTCTGGGCGAAGGGTCTATTCTGACTAAAGTAGTTAAACCAGGGAACTAGGCAACCGAAGATAAATAAAATAGATACGCCAATTCCTAAAAACAGCTGGTGTTCGCCTCTATAGGTAACCTCCGTAAACCAACTGCCAACAAAAGAGCTGAGTGGCGAACGATCTGCAATTAGATAGCTTTCTAGTCGCGGAAGCATCTGTTTAATTTCCAACATACTTCTGCTAAATCCATACTGTTGCGCAACCTGATAGTACTTCTGCAGCAATAAAAATAACCCAGCAATACTGAGAATAATTAAAGATAAAAAAGCAATCCGAGAGCGTTTCTTCGATTTAAGCCAAGACTGCGTGAGCCCCTCCAAAAAATGATTCTTTAATAGGGGTAGTAAAGCAATTAAAGAAGCTAGCAGAAGAAAAATGAGGAATAAGCCCAAATAAATCGAGCAATAAAATTGCACGCATATCCAAAATGCAAGCACCCCTAAGGCACTTATTTTTTGTTTATAAATAAAATTCCAGAGTGCATAAAATGCTAGAGGAATGGCAAAACGATAGACTAATTGAGAGTGTCCATCTTGAGCCAGTGCTGGTAAAAAGTAGGAAAAAACAAAGGCTCCTGCGCTTGCGGCGAAGATAGAGAAATGGAGTTTCCGTAAAACGATATAGCTAACAATAAAATTAAGCGAGCAGCCGACAACATACCAGCCGCTGAAGGCCTCTTCACGCGTAAATCCAAGCCAGCGAAGTAATAAATAAGGCAAGGCTGAGCCGAAGTGATTATCACTAAAGGCTAATGCACCCTGATTGGGGTAAAAGAATCCAGGGCTCCACAGATCGGTCCACCGCCCTGATACCCAGCCAAATAGATGCTCAAGAATGACCGCATTAAACCTGCCATCTGCTAGATCACCAGGTGTAGCCTTGAACCAATCGACTGATGGCATTGAATAGCCGAAAAATCCAATACATCCAAATAGAATAAGCGGGTAGTAAAGACCAAAATAGGTTTTGGCGTTAGTAAAAAAAGACAAAAAATTAGTCCACTTAGAAAATTATTTGAGGACCTCAAAGATTGCTGTCGTGATGTCATCAACACTTCCCGTGCCGCTGACTTTGCGGTAGGCTGGCGCCTTTACTTTAGCTTGAGGGTCGGGGGTATTTGACCAGTTGAAATAGTAATCGACGAGGGGCCGAGTTTGGTCGTTATACACCTGCAGACGTTTGCGCACGGTTTCTTCTTGATCATCATCCCGCTGAATTAGCGGCTCGCCAGTGACATCGTCTTTACCTGCAATCTTGGGTGGATTAAATGTGAGGTGATAAGTGCGCCCCGAAGCAGGATGCACACGCCGACCGCTCATTCGTTCAATAATGGCTGCAAAAGGCACATCAATTTCTAATACATAGTCGATGGGAACGCCCGCGTCTTTCATCGCTTGGGCTTGGGGAATGGTGCGCGGAAAACCATCGAATAAATAGCCCTGTGAACAATCGGGCTGAGTTAAGCGATCTTTTACTAGACCAATAATGATGTCATCCGAAACAAGGCCACCGGAGTCCATAATTTTTTTAGCAGCTATACCTAGTTCCGTGCCTGCCTTGACAGCAGCGCGCAACATATCACCCGTTGAAATTTGTGGAATGGCAAATTGCTTGCAAATGAATTGGGCTTGAGTGCCTTTGCCAGCGCCTGGCGCGCCCAACAGTATTAAACGCATTGTTATTCCCCTCAAACCGACAAAAATGGATATAAAACGTGATTGTCCTGTATTTTTTCCTGCTTAACGCTGGGCTGAGCTAAGGATTTTCCCGATATTGCCCTTAAATTAGGGTTGTGAGCGGTCGTGGTGTTGCGCCTATTGCCAAATGGCCCTCACCCGCTCGAGATCTTCGGGGGTATCAACGCCAGCGGGCGGGGCTTCATTAGCAATACAGACTTGTATTGGATAGCCATGCCATAAAGCCCGTAGCTGCTCAAGTGATTCAGCTATTTCAGGGGGGGCGGCGCTTAATTGCGCATAAGCCAAAAGAAAGTTGGCCCGATAGGCGTAGATGCCTAAGTGGCGGTGGTAAGTTGGCTTGGGGGAGGCTAGTTTAGCGCTCTCTGCTGAGACATCGCGGCAAAATGGGATGGCTGAGCGTGAAAAATACATAGCCTCACCAGCCTGATTCAGGACCACCTTAACAACATGAGGACTGGCAATTTCATTAGCGTCTGCAATTGCCACTGCAGCAGTCGCAATTGCAGCGTGTGAATGCGTTAGGAGAGTGAGCGCTACTTGATTAATTAATGCAGGCGGAATTAAAGGCTCATCGCCTTGTACATTCACCACCACATCATTGGGTTTCAGTGCAAGCAATTGGGCCACCTCGGCTAAGCGATCGGTGCCAGTTAAATGATCTGCTCGCGTCATCACACACTCAATTTGATGTAAGGCGCAGGCTGCTTGTATTTCTGTAGAGTCAGTGGCAACGATAACTTTTTTGGCTAGCGATTTTCTGGCTTGCTCTGCCACTCTTACCACCATGGGCTTACCTGCAATATCAGCTAGTGGTTTACGCGGCAAGCGGGTTGAATCAAGTCGAGCTGGAATGAGCACAATGAATTCATTTAATGGCGCAGTGGAACTCATCTTGGGTGCAGAACGAAGAAGTAAAAAGTAATTAAGAAAAGATTTCGTCAGGCGTCAGGCTGCGCGCTTCATCGACTAGCATCACGGGAATGTCATCTCGAATTGGGTAGGCTAATTTATCGGCCTTACAAATCAACTCTTTTTTACTGGCATCGAAATGCAGTGGACCTTTGCACAAGGGGCAAACCAAAACATCTAATAAGCGTTTATCCATTATGTCTTTTCCTTATCCAGTTACACATTCATATTAAGTTAATAGTGATGTTATTTCAGGCGCGGATCAGGACGAGAAATAATCGAGATGACCCAGGTCATAAAATCAGTTGACAGGGCAACTTTCATCGGCACCACCCAAAGGCGTTCATCAACAATATGTCGACATTTTACGGCATCCTTTTCAGTCATTAAAATACACTCAGCTTTTATTTCAGCAAAAAACTCACTCGAGTAACTACTGTGATCAGGTAAGGCAATGCACCGTGGTTCAAGACCATGTTCATTTAAGCAAGTAAAAAAGCGACTGGGGTTACCGAGGGCAGCGATAGCAACGATCGTCGTGGGAGCAAACATTTGCGCAATTTCTGCCAATGAATATTGCAAAGAATGATCATTCAAACTATAAGCTAAGCCTATTTCAGGCGAGAGATAAACCGCCCGCTGTTCTAAAAAATAATTGGGGTCAGTAGCGTTATCAATTTCGACACTAGTCATCAGCGTGGCATCGCGTTCACGCAGAGCAGATTCGCGCAGCGGGCCCGCGGGCAATAAAAAACCATTCCCTTCGCCGCGGCTATCACGCACCACTAATTCAATATCTCGACCGCCTTCACGGGCGGGCCAACGCGGGAGGCCAAAATTCTGTAGGCCATCATCACTAATGATCACATTGACCTGAGGATTTTTATTGAGCAATGCGGCAATACTTTTACGCCGATTTGCCTGAACCCAAAGGGGAATGGTGCCATGGGTTTTTTGCGCAATCAAAACCGGTTCATCGCCAACTATTGCAGGATCAGAGCGTGGCGTTACTTCGATCGCTTCCCGCAATTTTGTGGCATGGTAGTGGGTAGACTTTTTCTTACTGTCAGCACTTAAATATCCCCGACTAATAATCCCGGGGTGCCAGCCCAGCGCCTTCAGTTGTAGCGCAAGCGCAATCACAATTGGGGTTTTGCCTGTGCCACCCACCCGAAGATTACCAACGATGATGATTGGCACCGGCGCAGCTTTAGCAAAATTGAAATCTTGAGCTACGTTGCGTAAACTTAAGAACCAACCGTAGATGAGCGCTAGTGGCCAGAGCGCATAACTCAGCAAGCGGCTGAATAAATTGCGTTTATCCCAAAATTGTGGCGCCGTTAGCATATGGTCAGCATATCTTAGGCAGCATCTACTTATTTGGTTTGGCTAGTAAAAACAATATTACTTAAATTGGCATCACGGGCAGCTTCTAGCGCTGTCATCACGGCCTGATGAGATGCACGGGCATCAGCATCAATGCTTACTTGCAGGGCTGACTTAGTATCGCTAGAGTTAGTACCAGCAGGCTTAGCAATGGCCAGCTGCGCTAAAGCGTTGCTGAGCTGCTCAGTACTAACGATGCGCCCATTTAGCGCATAGCGTCCATCGCGACTTACTGCTAAATGAATTTGCTGACTTTGATTTGCAGAATCAGTAGTACTTGCGTTTGGTAAGGCGATGGCCAATTCTTGAAAGCGTGTAAAAGTCGTCGAGATCATTAAGAAAATTAAAATAACCAGTAAGACATCAATAAATGGAATTAAATTAATTTCTGGGGGTGTAGTGGCGCCAGCAGAAGTCCGACTACGAAACAGGCCGTGATTTTTTCTTAAAGAAAAACGTCCAACGCTAGCTTGATTTTTATTCATCGTTAGCAGCGGGATAGAGTTTTTTAAATAACTGGCGGGTAAATTCTTCACACTCGCGTTGGCGTTGATCGGCCATTGAGCGTAAGAGCCGCCAAGCAGCTAAAGCGGGAATGGCAATTAATAAACCAAAGGCAGTGTTGTAAAGTGCCACCGAAATACCATGCGCTAGTTGTAATGGGTTACCAACAGCACTTCCTTGACTGCCAAAGATTTCAATCATGCCCACGACTGTGCCAAATAAGCCGAGCAAGGGTGCTACGGTGGCGATGGTTGCGAGTGCACCTAAGTAACGGTCTAGCTTCAGCCAAACTGCCTCAGCGGTGGCCTGAAGCTCTTCTAGGGCATCGTTAGCGGGCTGACCCGCCATCTTTTCTGCCAGAGCGCACGCCAAGAGCGAACCTACAGGTGAAGAATTTGCAATTGCGCGTATCAAATCGGCGAGATGGGGATTTGATTGCTTGCCAGCGACACTCTGGTTTACCTGCAAACCTAGTTCGAAGGCTTCCTGCAAAACCCGTGGCGGCAAAACCCGTTTTTTACGTAAATACCAGCTTCGCTCAATCAAAATGGCTAGGCCAAAAATAGAGACTGCTAAAAGAGGCCAAATGGGCCAACCGGCTGCAAGTAAGATGGTATACATAGACTTTCAGTACTTTAGCAAACTAAACGGAAAGTACGAGTCAAGCCTGTGGATAACTCTGTGCAAAACTTTTTTAAGGGGCTAAGCTAAGTGATTGATTTTTCGGTAAAGTGATTAATTTATCAATTTTCAGTAAGGTAAAAATAGCAATATTTATTGAATTAAATCAATGAGTTACAAAAAATATGTCTGTTTTATGCCACGCTTTGGGTAAGTTAGTGTTTACTTTCAATACTTGGCAGTAAGAAATTTTCCACCTGTGGATATGTATTACAAAAGAAGCACAAAAAATCACCCTAGAAGCCCCATTTTGATTGAATAGAATAATAAATATGTCGGAAATATCAAGGTCAGTACTCACCGTTGGCGAGCTTAACCGCGCAATTGCTGAATCCTTACAAGAGCATTTCGATACAGTATGGGTTAGCGGGGAGATATCCAATTTCAAGGCATATGACAGCGGGCATTGGTACTTCTCATTAAAGGATGAAGAGGGTCAAATTCGTTGTGTGATGTTTCGGGGACGCAATGGTCAAGTGGGCTTTATGCCCCAATCTGGTGATTTGGTTGAAGTGGGTGCCAGCTTAGGTTTGTATGTTCCACGAGGTGATGTGCAACTGACTGTGCAAGTGATGCGCAAAGCAGGCTTAGGTGGTCTTTACGAAGCTTTTCTTAAATTAAAAGAAAAATTAGCGAAAGCAGGTTTATTTGCTGAAGAAGCTAAACAAGCAATTCCGACTCATCCCCGCGCCATTGGCATCATCACTTCACCACAAGCAGCGGCACTAAAAGATGTGCTTAGTACTTTAGCGCGCCGTGCACCGCATATTCCCCTTGTGATTTATCCCACTCTTGTGCAGGGGCCCGAAGCCCCCGCTGGAATCATTGCCGCCTTAAAAGCGGCCAATGTAGAAGCTGAAGTCGATGTTATTTTGTTAGTGCGGGGCGGCGGTAGCATCGAAGATCTTTGGGCTTTTAATGACGAGCAATTGGCCTATGCGCTTGCCGACTCCACCATTCCCGTAGTGAGTGGGGTTGGTCACGAAACCGATTTCACTATCGCAGATTTTGTTGCAGATGTTCGGGCGCCAACACCCACTGGCGCCGCCGAGCTAGCCGCGCCTCGCCGCGATCAATTACTCAACGAGTTAGCTAGTTTTCAGCAAGCCTTACTGCAAAGGCTGACCTTGCGGCTTGAGCGCGAAGCACAAACCTTAGATCAATTGGCCTTACGTTTGAATCATGCCTTGCCTAACCCTGAACGGATGCGCGAGCAATTAACGTTTTTACGGCAACGCTTAAGTCAATCGTGGTTAGTGCGAGTAGAAAGTTGGCAACAGGGCCAAACCCATTTGGGCGCCCAGCTAGAAGCGCTTAACCCCCAGCGCACGCTTGAGCGGGGCTATGCGGTCATCATGCGGGGGATGGGTGAGCAAACCCATGCGGTGCGTAATCCAGATGAATTAAAGCCCCAAGAAACGCTTCAAGTGCGACTTGCTGAAGGCGAGGCAGAAATTGTCTTGGGGGCCGTAAAGCCGCTCTAAGGTTTAAAAAAAGACGGTTGCTGGCACGGCAAAACGTTTTGATAGAGCCCGAATTTGTCTTATATTAGGATTGCGGGCACCAGAAAGCAGCATTGATATCACGCTTTGATTGCCAACCTCGGGAAGATCGGCTTGTGAGAGCCCATGCTCTTTCATCAAAAGAGTCAATACAGCCCGTGGACTAGCATTAGGTACAGCGAAATGTTCGGCGTCATAGACACGGATCAGTTCAGCAATAATTTCTAATAAATCAATTAGCGGATGTTTTTTTGTATGACCAATGACATCGGTGAGAAGGTCAGCCAACTGAACCATCTTTGCGTATTGTTTTCGATTGTGAATAGGGGCAAGCGCAACCGATTTATTCAATTGTTCCCAGGCTATTTGTAGTTTCATTAAATTCAACTTTAGTGCTGTCTCTAGTGTGGTGCAAAACACGAACAATTTTGAGTAAGCGGTGGTCAAATAAGTAAAAGAAAATATATTTTGTTTCAGATGGCCAACTGCGAATACCATCTTTAATATCTGGCCTCAGCCTACCCATGAATGGAAATACACGCAAGGTTTGCGTTTCACGAGCAATAATTTCAAGCGCCTTATTTGCCACAGATAAATTTTTTTTAGCGAGGTAGATCCAGAGTTCAACCAAATCAACATCTGCGCTAACAGTAAAGCAAACTTCTCTCGTCAAACAGAGCCTTTAGCTTTTAATGCGGCGCGACCCCTAGCTTTAATACTTTGAATATCTAGGCTCACAACTCTATTTGCTTCAACATCAGCCAAGCCTTTTGCTAAATCAAGCTTGAGCGCCTCTAGTTTAAGTTGTTGCGTAGACTGCAGGGATTCAAATAAGCGCAACGCCTCTCTAATTACTTCGCTTGCGGAGCTGTACATACCTGAGGCAACATGATCTCGCACGCGGTTCTCAAGCTCAATAGGAAGTGAAATATTCAGGGTCATTTTAATAAAATAAATGGCAATATATGCCATATTATGCCATATTTAAATATCTAGCAAGCTGGGTTGAAAGAGGCAATACTGATTTATTCGATCCACTTCCCCCCAACTACATTCGAACAGGCTCAATCTCCAGCAAAACGCCAAAGCGATCTTGCACTGCTGATTGAATCTCGCTTGCTAGGGTTAGGAGCTCTGTAGCAGTGCCCTTACCGAGATTAACTAGAACCAAGGCTTGTTTCTCGAAGACGCCAACAGCGCCCCTCTGTGCCCCCTTAAAACCGCACTGCTCAATCAACCATCCCGCCGCGAGTTTATGCGAGCCATTGCTCTGCGGATAAGCAATCATCTTAGGGAAAGTATTAAATAATTGGGTCAATTGAGTTTGGCTAACTGTGGGGTTTTTAAAGAAGCTGCCCACATTACCAATTACTTTTGGGTCAGGTAATTTTTTTTGCCGAATAGTGCAGACGGCGTCAAAAATTGCAGTCGGTCTTGGCAGATTTTTTTGTGAAGAAAAGAAATTCGTTAAATCAGCGTACTGCAATTGTGGCACCCAAGTTTTAGGTAATGAAAACGTTACCGCAGAAATAATGTAACGCTGTGGATGACGTTTAAAAATACTATCGCGATAAGCAAACTGACAAGCCGCAGGCGTAAGCTCAACAACTTGTTGGGCAGTGCAGTCAAAGGCAGTGATCGATTGAATTAAGTCGCTAACTTCAACCCCGTAAGCGCCAATATTTTGGATCGGTGCAGCACCCGTTGTGCCTGGAATTAATGCGAGGTTTTCTAGTCCTGGTAAACCTTGCTCTACAGACCAAATAACAAATTCATGCCAATTCACACCCGCACCGACCCGTATTTGGGTCGTAGTCTGATCGTTGGAAATAAGCGCTTGGCCACTAATCTCCATCAAGAGGGTTATGCCCGGTAAATGTGCAGGTAAGACCACATTGCTGCCTCCTCCCAAAACCCGCCAAGGCATGCCAGTTGATAGAACAGTACTCATCAGCAGGGGAATTTGCTCGGCAGAGCGAATAACACAACTCAATTCAGCGGTGGCAGCAAAACCAAGGGAATTTCGCTCCCTCAATTGGGTATTGCGCAGTATGGGTAAGCCGGCATCCCAGTTTAGGCCGGTAGTTTGAGTCGAGTTCATGCCACAATCTTATTCGTTAACAGAATTATTTAAAAATTTTGCCAAATAAAGGAGTTAGTCATGCCCTCATTTGATGTTGTTTGTGAACCCGATATGGTTGAGCTCAAAAATGCCCTCGAGCAAGCCAATAAAGAAATTACCAACCGCTTCGATTTTAAGGGCTCTGATTCACGGGTAGAGCAAAAGGAAGAACAAATTGTGCTGTACGCCGATGATGACTTTAAGTTGGGCCAAGTACGTGATGTCTTGTACGGAAAAATGGCTAAGCGCAATGTCGATGTCCGTTACCTCAAAGATGACAAACTCGAAACCATTGGCAGTGATAAGCGTAAGCAAACCATGAAAATTCAAAAGGGCATTGCCGCCGAGTTGGCCAAGAAAGTAGTACGTATTATTAAAGACAGTAAGATTAAAGTGCAGGCTAGTATTCAGGGCGATGCAGTGCGTGTCACGGGCGGCAAGCGTGATGATTTGCAAGAGGTGATGGCCATGCTGCGCAAAGATGTACCTGAATCACCTTTAGGCTTTAATAACTTTCGCGATTAACTTCGAAGATGAACTTTGCAGATTAACTTCGCAGATGAACTGCAGTGAATAATTCGGGCGCGTTGGTTCCCAGTAATGCGGAAGCAATAGAACGCTTCTGTGATGCTTGTTGGTTAGAAGATGGTTTAGCAGCAAATAGTTTAGCCGCCTATCGCCGAGATTTATTACTCTTGGCACAATGGTTGCAAGCGCATTCATCGGTCGATTTATACGCAGCGAGCGAACAAGAACTCACCGCCTATATTGCCCATCGGCGCGCTGATAAAGCGACCACTGCAAATCGCCGCCTTACGGTATTTAAGCGCTTTTATCGCCATGCTTTGCGCCTCAATCTGGTGAAGAGCGACCCATGCATGAAGTTGCGTGCAGCTAAGCAGGCCCAGCGCTTTCCAAAAACTTTAAGTGAAGCGCAGATTGTGGCCTTGCTCAACGCACCGAATGTTGACACCCCCTTGGGCTTACGCGATCGCACCATGCTTGAACTGATGTATGCCAGCGGTTTACGCGTATCAGAAATCGTCACACTCAAAACGATTGCATTGGGCTTAAATGAGGGCGTGGTACGCATTGTGAATGGCAAGGGCGGTAAAGAACGCTTGGTGCCATTTGGTGCAGAGGCTGGTTTATGGCTTAAACGTTATCTCGCCGAAGCGCGCGTGCCTTTGTTGGAAGGTAAAAACTGTAATGAAGTCTTTGTCGGGCGCCATACTGGAAGCGGCCTGACCCGCCAAGCCTTTTGGGCCCTAATTAAGCGTTATGCGCTGATTGCCAATATTCCCATTGCCTTATCACCACATACTTTGCGTCATGCGTTTGCGACTCACTTACTGAACCATGGAGCCGATTTACGGGTCGTACAACTTTTACTGGGCCATGCTGACATCTCAACTACGCAGATTTACACCCATGTAGCTCGAGAGCGCCTCAAATCGATCCATCAACAGCATCATCCTCGGGGTTAGCCTCATTCACTTCATCGCCAGCAGTTTTGAGCTTAAAAGCAGAAAAACTTCGGTACGGTTTTTCACTTTTAAGCTCAAAACGTGCCTCTTGTTTAAGATAGCGGTATGTTAATTTCCTTTTTATTGATTCTGGGCGCTTATTTATTGGGCTCTATCTCCTTTGCGGTGGTGGTGAGTAAGTGCATGGCTTTGCCCGATCCCTATACCTATGGATCAAAAAATCCTGGTGCAACCAATGTGTTGCGTACGGGCAATAAAAAAGCGGCCTTTTTTACTTTGCTCGGCGATGCCTTAAAGGGTTGGTTGGCCGTTGTAATTGCGCGGATGGTCATGAGCGCAGCACCTGCGGATTCGCAAGAGTGGGTTTTATGTGCTGTCATCATCGCGGTTTTCTTGGGACATTTATTTCCCCTCTTTCATGGCTTTAGGGGTGGTAAGGGCGTAGCCACAGCCTGCGGTATCTTATTTGGCATTCATTTCTTCTTAGGTTTGGCTACCTTAAGTACTTGGCTAATCGTGGCTTTCTTCACCCGATATTCTTCATTAGCAGCTATTGCTGCCGCATTATTTGCACCGTTCTACTATGTTTTCCTATTTGGTTTTCATCCCGTAGCGCTAGCCCTGGTAATCCTGTGCGGCCTATTAATTTGGCGCCATCGTAGCAATATTCAGAACTTAATGAATGGCAGTGAAACTCGCATTGGTAAGAAAAAATAAACCTAAAAAAATAAAAAGGAGATGAAGCAATGACCATTGCATTTGCATGTATTTTATTTATGGGAATTCTGCCCATCGTTTGTGCTGGAATTGCCAAAAAAGGCTTCGATGGTTACGACAATAGCCGCCCGCGCGAATGGCTGGCTAAACAAACCGGATTTCGGGCGCGTGCTAATGCAGCTCAAGCCAATACCTTTGAATCCTTACCCCTATTTTTTGCTGCAGTCATCATCGCGTCCTTTACCCATGCGCCTCAAGGCAGAATTGATCTTTTCGCTGTAGCATTTGTCATTGCCCGTTGTTTGTATGTGCTGTGTTACTTGGCTGATTGGCCAACCCTGAGAACCGTCGCGTGGACTTTAGGATTGATGAGTATATTGGCAATATTTTTGCAGATTTAAATCGTCCCAGAAAAGAGGGCGCAAAAAAAGCAGAATTAATTTAGAGATAAAAATAGAAACCAGAAAGAAGTGATGCCGATTAAAAAGACTCTCGTAGTAAAGAAAGTACCTTCCCTAAAGAAAGCCACTAGTGAAGATGGCATACCTTTATCAACAGTAATACGGCGCCGTATCCAAGCGCAAAAAGCGCGTTTTCATGCGAACGACAATATTGCGGAATTTATTAAGCCAGGCGATCTCGAGGGTTTAGTAGATGAAGTGGCGCAGAAGATGCAAGGGGTACTCGAGAGTTTAGTGATCGATACTGAAAGTGATCACAATACGCGTAATACGAGCTTTCGAGTGGCAAAGATGTTTGTCAATGAAGTTTTCAATGGCCGCTATGTCAGCCAACCCGAGCTCACCAAGTTTCCCAATATTACCCATCTCAATGAGCTAATGATCATTGGCCCTATTACCGTTCGTAGTGCATGCTCACATCATTTATGTCCCATCATGGGCAAAATTTGGATTGGCGTTTTGCCCGATAAAGATAGTGCCCTCATTGGCCTCTCAAAATACTCTCGCATTACTGAATGGGTCATGTGCCGACCCCAAATTCAGGAAGAGGCGGTAGTAGAGTTAGCCGACCTTCTAGAAAAGAAAATTAAGCCCACGGGCTTAGCAGTAGTGATGGAAGCCGATCATTTCTGTATGCAGTGGCGCGGAGTGAAAGATCCCGATTCCAAAATGATTAATAGCGTCATGCGCGGCTCATTTCTAAAAGACTCCAACCTACGTCGTGAATTCTTAGCCTTAGTGCAACGTAAGTCGTAAGTTAAGTCAGCGATAGAAATTGAATTGAGAACCGTTCTCAAGAAAATAGTGAATTAAATCAATAAGATGGAAGCTTCATTTAGGATGAGCAACTTGTGATTTATGATCACGGTTGAAATTCTTAACCCAATGGAGCTCGCATGAAAACCAATCGTCGTCAATTTATGATTTTGTCCGCAGCAGGTGCTGCTAGCTTGGCATTAAGCAATGGTGTTCAAGCGCAAGCCATGGTTTCGCCAACCGATCCCCAAGCAGTTGCACTCGGCTATGTTGAAGATGCTGCCAAGGTAGACAAGGCTAAGTTTCCTAAGTTTGTCGCCGGTCAAAATTGCAGCAACTGTGCCCTGTATCAAGGTAAAGCTGGTGCTGCAGCAGGTGGCTGCACTTTATTTGCTGGTAAGCAAGTAACAGCCAAAGGCTGGTGTAGCGCACACGCTAAGAAGGCTTAATTAAGAGGGCCCTTGCGGCCTTGTTTGATAGTTCATTAGCGTAATAAAAAGGCTTCACTTTTAAGTGAGGCCTTTTTTATTGGGGGTCGGCGGGGTATATCAATACACCTTTTATAAAAGTGTGTATAGTGTGTATTTATAATTTGCTAATGAAGAGCAAAGAATTAATTAAGCAGTTAATTGAAAATGGCTGGGTATTAAGGGGAATTAAAGGAGCTCATCATATTTTTATTCACCCATGTAAATGGGGGCATATCAGTGTGCCGCACCCAAAAAAAGATCTTGGTATGGGATTAGTGCAAAAGCTGTTGAAGCAAGCAAGCTTGAAATGAGAGGAGTACTAAAAATGAAATATCCAATTGCAATAGAGGCGGGGGATAAAAAAACCGCATGGGGAGTAGTAGTGCCCGATTTGCCTGGTTGTTTTTCGGCTGCCGACTCAGGGGTTGATGAAGCAATTGAAAATACTAAAGAGGCTATCGAGCTCTGGATCGAGTGTGCGCTTGATGCTGGCCAAGCAATTCCCAACCCAAGCTCTATTACTGAGCTGCAAAAGAAAAAAGAATTTAAGGGGTGGATTTGGGCTATAGCAGAAATTGATCCAGCGCTACTTTCAGATGAAATTGAACGAATCAATATAACCTTGCCCAAAAGAGTATTAGCAAGGTTAGACGCAAAAGCCAAATCTGCAGGCGAAAGTCGCTCTGGCTTTATTGCTCATTTAGCAATAGCTGCTTAATTAGTTGAGGTCACGGTCTAGACAGCAGCAATTCCAGCAAGGTGAATTGATTAATTTTACAAGCCTTAGAGTAGAAATAAAAAAGCCGCCTAAGTAAATCCCTAGGCGGCTAGTAATGCGCGTAACAAAAAACTAAAGCAAATTAGGCGTTTGCTAAATGGGCTTCTAAGGTCTTCGTAAACTTATTAGCGTGGCTACGTTCAGCTTTAGCTAAAGTTTCAAACCAGTCAGCAATTTCATCAAAGCCTTCTTCACGTGCTGTTTTAGCCATACCTGGGTACATATCAGTGTACTCATGGGTTTCGCCAGCAACAGCTGCTTTAAGAACATCTTCAACTGTTTTAGCGGGCATACCAGTGCCTGGATCACCAGCGCCACCATCGATCAAATATTCCATGTGACCATGGGCATGACCAGTTTCACCTTCTGCAGTCGAACGAAATACTGCAGCTACATCATTTGCACCAGCAATGTCAGACATATTTGCGAAATACAAATAACGGCGGTTTGCTTGCGATTCGCCAGCAAATGCTTCTTTTAAAGACTGTTCTGTCTTCGTGCCTTTTACAGTTTTAGCCATCGTATTGCTCCTAAAAAATAATCAATTAATTTCTGGGGTTAAGTCCAAAACCCTCAATTACTCAAGGTTTTTTGGAATGACCAGACATTCATTATGGAGATATTCTGAGGTAGTGAAATCGTATTTTTGTATGGTCCTGATAGTTAAAATTAACTAACTTCTAAATAGCTATTAAGTAAATCAAATGGCTATAAATCGGTAAACTATTGATTTTAATGGGTAATTATTTAATCTCTTCTAAAAGCTTGAGAAAAGAACTCTGGCCATGATCAATTTTGTCAGTCCACTCTTTGCCTGCAGAGGCATTTGCATCATCAGTGATGTACTTAAAGGCTCGCCAAGGGATTTCTTGGTCATAAGCGGCTGAGGCGATACCAAAAAGCTCCATGTCAACCAAATCAATTTTTTGTTCAGTCAACCAGGGGTCTGAAGCAGTAACAAAACTATCACCAGTACCGCAAATGGCAAACCCATGCTGTGAGGAAAAAATGAAGGGTTGAGAAGATAGGGGTACACGCCCTCGAGGTGCTAGGGGCTCAGCCATCATATCGCGCTGAACTACATGGGCAATTTCAACTAAACCAGAAAGCGCAGCGTTTTGCTGATTGATCTTTCCTGCGGTGCCAAAATTAATAATCAATTTAGGCTGAAAAGTTTGAATTGCCTTTAAGGTACCAAGCGTGGCATTAATTTTGCCCGCACCAGTATGGGCGATATGAAAGCGCTTAGGTACTAGGAGGGGGTCAAGCTCGTTTTCTAAAGCAGTAATAATCAAGATATTGGTATGCATTGTTGGCTGTTTATTGGTTGGATAAAAAAAGAAATTCAAATAGAGTAAATTAACTAGTTAAAACTAAAGGGACTGAATATAAACAATACAGATGAATTTACTCGATTATCTCCCAGGTATTCCTAATTTTCCAAAACCTGGAATTCTATTTCGGGATATCTCCCCTCTCTTAGGTGATCCCAAGGCATTTCAATTTGCCATAGAACAGTTGGCAGAATTAGCAAAAGGCTGGGAATACTCCCATATCGTCGGCATTGAATCACGCGGCTTTATTTTTGCCTCTGCGCTCGCCCATCATGAACATAAAAGTTTGGTCTTAGTACGTAAGCCAGGCAAGCTACCGCTTATGACCCATAAAGAAGCCTACGGCTTGGAATATGGCAAGGATAGTTTAGAGATTCAAGCCGCTTCTTTGCCCCGCGGTGCAAAAGCGATCATCGTTGATGATGTCTTAGCAACGGGTGGCACGATATTGGCCTGTGCCAAGCTTATAGGCCGGGTAGGCGCTAATACAATGGGCGCGCTTTGTTTACTGGAAATTGCGGGCCTAGAAGGGTCGCAAAAATTATTAAAAGACGGCATAGATTCGCAGACTCTGCTGCAGGTCTAACTAGTGAAATAAATGAATATGCTTAAGACTATAAAAAAATATTCATTACCAATTTTGCTGGGAGTGGCCACATTTTTTTTAGTGGTTGGCCCAAAACCCTTAGATCCCAGTAATATTAACTGGCTTGCAGGATGGGATCCCAGCCAAGAATATTTTGGCTGGGCCATTTTTAGAAATGGCCCATGGCTTTTCCCGATTGGATTAAATCCTAACTATGGAATGGAATTTAGCTCCTCCATTGTTTATTCCGACTCACTCCCTATTCTGGCGCTGCTATTTAAATTATTGTCGCCTATTTTGCCAAATACGTTCCAATATTTAGGTTTGTGGAATTTGGTCTGCTTTATTTTGCAAGCAATCTTTGCCTGGAAATTGATTAGTTTATTTACTAAAGAGCGCTGGCTACTTTTTTTTGCTACTGGGCTATTTATATTTGCTCCTCCAATGTTTTTGAAGGTCATTACGAATAGTAGTTTAGTTTCTCAATTTTTAATTGTTTGGGCGCTTTATTTGATCTTCATACCAAGAACAGCAAAAACTACTTATTGCTGGGTTTTGTTATTAATTATTTCAGAAGCGATTTTCTTCTATATTTTTGCAATGATTTTTATATTATGGCTTTCAAGCTTATTAGATAACTTATTAATTCGAAAATTAATTTCGATTAAAGCAACTCTCCAAGAGTTTTTTATTGCCTTGCTGGCCATTTTTTTTACCGGCTGGCAAGTTGGCTATTTTGCGGTCAATACTAAGTCAGCTGCAACCGGAAATTATGGCTTAGGCGCAACCAATGTGTTGGCGCCATTCGATTCAAATGGGTGGTCATATTTTTTACCGGATATACCTCAAGTCCCATTTAACTTTACTCAAGCTAACGTAATTTTAAATAAAGTCGAGGGCTTTAATTTCCTTGGTCTAGGAATAATTTTTGCCATAGCCCTTGCTATATTGGGTTTATTTTTAAGTAGGAAAAATTATTTTTCACCACAGCAAAAGTTGCAGCTAAATCTAGCAAAACAGTACCCATTTTTTATATTATCGTTATTAGGATTATGGGCTCTAGCAGTTTCTAATCAAGTTTCGATTGGTCCCTATAACTTCAGCGTTGATTTGCCAACTAGTCTTATGAATTTGGCTAGTATGTTTAGGGCATCTGGACGAATGTTTTGGCCCATTTTTTACAGTATCATTTTTGGAGTGGTACTGTTAATTATTCAATGTTACCCAAAGAAAATAGCCTTATCTTTACTGGCGATATGTTTTTTTATTCAAGTTGCTGATACGAGTGCAGGTTGGATTCCAATTCGTAAGGAATTAGTGAATGCGGCTAATACCCCAATTGAATCACCCTTAAAAAATCCATTTTGGCAAATTGCTGCCAAGCAATACAAAATACTTACGCATATACCCGCCATCAACAATATGTATGAATGGCGGGTATTTGCACGATACGCCGCTAAAAATAAAATGGCAACTAATTCCGTATTTTTATCTCGCGTAGATGAGCGTAAATTAATACTAGCAAATGACCAATTTTCAAAACTAATACAAAGTGGTAAATATAATTCCGAAACGCTTTATATTTTTGAAAACAGTCAAATATTGCCTGTACTGATGCATTTAAATAAGCAGCGTGATCTATTCATTCAAGTTGATGGCTTTAACGTGTTAGCTCCAGGGTGGAAGCAATGTGGAATTTGTGACTCACATTCTCTACAAGGAGTGAGCGAGATTGCCAGCGAAGTGCCAATAATTGACGGCAAACAAGCTATTTTATTTTCTACCCAGTCTAATCCACATAATTTATTTTTTTTAGTGGGGGGCTGGGGTAATCCTGAGTCCTGGGGCTCTTGGTCGAGCGGCTCTGTAAGTAAGCTCTTATTTCCACCCCCGTTAAGT
This sequence comes from Polynucleobacter sp. IMCC30063, assembly GCF_021395235.1. NCBI lineage: Bacteria > Pseudomonadati > Pseudomonadota > Betaproteobacteria > Burkholderiales > Burkholderiaceae > Polynucleobacter > Polynucleobacter sp. IMCC30063. The sequence goes on from NZ_JAJVCQ010000001.1 coordinate 598,097, forward strand.
CGCTTTAAGACCCTTACATTAGAGTTGAGGGCTTTAGTCTCTGAAAAGTACCCGAAACAAGTTGTAGAAATAAGTGTTAATCGTATTCCACAGGCGGTTCAGGTATTAAGTAAAGGGGATAAGAATTTTTTAAAGATTGCTATACCTGAAAAATTTGGGCCGAATGATTACTTAAGTATTGAATTGAAATTACCGAATGCCGCCCGCCCAGTTGATTTGGGTATCACACAGGATGATGAACGGCTTTTAGCAATTGGTATTGTTGCAGCTGAGTTTGACTAAAAAAAGTGCTCATAGATTGCTCTGCTGCTGTGCCAAGTTTTCTGCCAAGTAAAAGCCTGCGCTTTTTTGATGCCAGCTAATCGTAAGCGTTCATGAAGGTGGGGGTCATTAATAAGCGATTGCATTGCTACTGTAATTTCGTCTAAAGCTAGGGGGTCTACTTGCAAAGCAGCATCGCCTGCAAGTTCTGGCATGGCGGTAGTATTCGAGCAAATAACCGGAGCTCCAGAGGCAAACGCTTCTAACATCGGCAGGCCAAATCCTTCATAGAGGCTAATAAAAGCTAATGCAAAGGCTGCCTGCAAGAGACAGCGCTTTTCTTCGTCGCTGACATAGTTAATCCAGATACATTCATCGGCAGCTACACCGCGTTTAATCGCCTGAAGAATATCTCCGTCATCCCAAGCAAAACGACCCACCAATACAAGCGGAAATTCTTTAGCTAAATTGTGGGGTAAATTAGCATGGGCTTGTAAAATACGGGCTAAATTTTTACGCGGTTGAACAGTACCAATCGAGAGAAAAAATTTCCCCTTGATGGCAAATTTTTTCAATGTAGCTGCAATTTTTTCGCTACCAATAGGCTCAAAGTATTGTTTGTCAATGCCCAAAGGTATGGCTGAAATTTGCTCTAGGGGGTATTGCATATGGCGAGCAATCTCTTGTTTAGAAAATTCAGAAATAGTAATGATGTGATTCGCGTTGCGACTAAGCGACTTCCAAATAAGCGCCTTAGCACGGGCAAATTTAGAGCGAATAAATTGCGGGTGGCTAATGGGTATCACATCCATGATGCTGGCGATGAGCGGTATTTTATTTAGCCTATTCGTTGAGCTACGCAGCATGGGTATTAAATGGTCTGGCGCATGAATTAAGTCGGCGTTTTTAAAGGCATCCAGATGATTGTTTGCGCTATTGCGAGCAGATATACCTGCATACGCTAGAGCTAAGTAAAGGGGATACTTGGCATATTCACTAGTAGTTTGACTGGTCAGAAAGGCCTTAGTTTCGCCGCTGAACTGGTTTGGATAACCAAAGCTATAGGGAAGAATTTCTAGATTACCAGGGTCTTCGCCATATTCTGCTAAAAGCTCTTGGCAATAGTGACCAATGCCATCGATACCTTCGCCCGCCAGCCCTCGGTTAAGCAGGGTGCAGCCAAAGGCAATTTTCTTCATGGGTGAATTATATTGCTCTTAGCCCCAATTAGCATACGCGTTAAAGTTTCTTCTAATGTAGGAATGGGCAGCGTCAGGCCATGCTCTTGCATTAGTGCCATTAATTTGCTGGGGTTGCCGCACATGCGATGCACTTCACTGGCACGCACAAAGTCCGGATTAATTTTGATATCGATTGGATGTCCTGTCAGCTCAATTAGCGTGCGCATTACCTGCTTTAGTGATCGTGCATTGCCAGTAGATACATTATATATTTGACTGGCCACTCCAAATTGAAGTAAGGCTAAGTAAGCACTACAAATCATTTCTACGTCATTAAACTCGCGCTCAACCTCCAAATTACCCAGCTCAATGGAAGGGATTTGTTCGGCAAAATGCCGCACAAACTTCGGAATGAGAAAATTCCCCTTTTGCCCATGGCCAGTGTAATTAAAAGGCCGAGCGATAATAATCGGCAGCCGATCCATAAAGGTTTTTGCCATCTCCTCCATTGCCACTTTACTGATTGCGTAATGATCAATTGGCTTAAGTTCCTGGTCTTCAACGCTAAAAGGATTTGGACTGTTGCCATATACCGTGGCGCTACTGGCTAATAGCACTTTTTGGGGTTTAATAGGTAGCTTAAGAAGCGCATTGAGTAAACTGCTCGTGCCCAAAGCGTGAACCCGATAGAAGGCCTCTTCATCTTTAGAGGCTACAAAGCTAATGCCAGCTAAATGCGCTACCATCTCAGGCGCCGCTGCTAGCACCTCCTTTTCAAGGGCACGGGCATCATTTAAATTTGCCGCAAGGGAGATCGTTTCATGGCCCAATGCTCGGGCAGCTTCAATAAAGTGTATGCCCGTAAAACCACGAGCGCCAGTAACTAAAATTTTCAATGGTTAGCTTTGGAATGGTAAATGGATCATAAGCAAAAAATGGGGTGCAATAGTCTTAACATAGCGCCAATTATAATTAAGTAGTGAAATGGACCCCAGCGTGACTTATACAGCCAATAACCCCTATTTAAGGTATTTTGCGCGGCTTAAGCACTTTTTTTCAGCTTTTGGTCTTGCCATCACCTTTTTATCTGTAATAGCCATTGGGCTTAGTGCATTTAATACGGTAATTCATCAGCAGCAATTTATTGGACCAGCCTATTTAATCGCTGCCCTAATCCTGGGCTGGTTTGGCAGTAGCTGGGGTATGGGGGGATTCATTTTTCTGCTACCACTTACGCCCAATTTTCATGCGCAACTGCAGGCCTTCTTGGGTATATCCATTGCCGCTCAACCTAATCCTGGGTTAGATTTAGCCGCTGGTTTTATTGTTGGTATCGTCTTAAGATCCATCCTAGGTAAAAATCCCGCTAGCAAGCAAATACCTTGTATGCCTTGGCAAGTCGGCCTTGCCTTAAGTTTGATTGGTTTTTCAGCTTGTTTGGCAATCGTGCGTAATTTACGCCAATCGGCAGCAAGCACATCATTCGAGGGCATCTTCTTTAATCTGACCAACTTTCGCTCGCTGGGTTGGCATGATGATTTTATGCCTTTGGGTGATTTAATTGCCTATGGCCTTGCGGGTGCAATCATTGCAGTGATGTTACCAACACTAATGAAGAGCGAAAAGCGTAATCGCTTGGTGTTTCAGCCCCTAATGGCTGGGATAGGGGTTGCAGCAATACTCGGAATAATTCAGGCAGTTACTGGTTATGGCCTGCCAGAAGCCTTACTAAATTTTAGAAATGATCGTTTTGGATTTGTGGCAATTGGTTTTCAGCCCGATATTCATGCTTTTGCCGGACATATGCTTATAGGTGCGGTGGGCTTATGGGGTTATTTTTTCGCCACACAATCAAAAGATGAAAAGTATTTCACTTTACTTATTATTGGCTTAGCTTGGTTGGCTCTATTGCTTAGTAAGTCACGTGCTACATTGATACTCGCCTGCTTTTTTACCTTGCTCGGGACGCTCTATTTTATTTGGCAATATAGGCGAGCCTATTTCAAACGAGTCATCTTGTCCTTAATAGTTCTCGGCCTATTTGTCTTGGGCGGATTATTCTATTTGCTCAATCACCGCGAGTTAGCAACTGGCCTTGGCTGGCTGACCCAACTAATAAATAAGCTTAATCAGTTTGGCATCGCTGGCCTTGGCGAGGCGACACAAAATTTTGGTGGCCGCCCAGAAATTTATACAGCAGCATTAAGAATGTGGAGTGAATTTCCTCTCATGGGTTTAGGGCAAGGCGGTTTTTTCCGCCAATCTGCCGAAATAAATTTTAGCCATTCTTTTATGTTGGCTCGATGGGGCGGAGAAAATGCCCATAATTATTTTCTGCAAGTATTAGTTGAGAATGGCTTAATTGGTTTTGCTATTATGGGGTTTGCAGTGATAGCACCATTTTTTATAGCTGCTAATCGTCGTGATCTATTGCCGTCTTATCTTGGTTTGACGGGATTATTGTTGGCGAATATCCTGGCACACTCTTTACTAATTCGTGAGAATTTAATTCTTGCAGCAGTTTTGTTATCGCTCATCTATGCGTGGGCTTTAATTAATCCTAAAGTTAAACAAGTCAGATCAAATTTCCACTTATTTTATAAACCCATTTTTGTAATCCCCGTTTTAATTGTTCTATTCGGGACCACAGCTTTTGAGATATACCAATCTTTTTATCGTTTTCCTTATCAAACTGGTCTTAATTGCATGGTAGCCAGACCATTAACTAATGATGGTTGGACTTCGGGAATTTTTGAGGTGGCGCTGCCCATTGGCACAAAGGGGATAGAGATTGATATCAACCAACTCGGTAGAACGCCTGCTGACTTATTACGTAGGCCTTTGGGAGCAAGAATTGATATCGTAAGCGGCAAATGGGTCCCTGGGTTTAGAAAGGCTGAAGAGGGGTATTACTCCTATGATCATCCTTCGTTGGCTCACGGCATATATTTATGGCAAGAAAATAGACCGACTAAGCTTAAATTAACTATTACTGAGTCGCAAATAGCCGAACTTAACAATGATAAAGGCAAGGCTATTTTACGCTTAACAAGCTGTTTCGTGCCGCGTGACTTAGGAGTTAGCTTGGATAGTAGGCGCTTAGGTATTCAGGTGCAACAAGTTCAGACATTTTGATCGATACAATAAGCCATGACATTTATTCTTAACCCCACCATTCTTGTTATAGGCCTACTTTTATTAGCACTTGGTGGGATAATCGTAGCGAAGAAAAAATTTCGTGGTTTTCAGTCGCGGGTAGATAGCAATTTAGAGCAAATCACTGTCAAGTTTTCGCAAATTAAAGCTACTGTTTCCAAGCTCGATGATTAATAAAAAATGACTAATTTACTTATTAATAAGCAAATCCTTACGGTCATTTTGCCAAGTTATAACGAAAAAGCTAATGTCGATATTTTGGTACAAGGCTTATATGAAGCTGATGTGCACTCCCAAATTAAGCGCATTATTTATGTCGATGACGATAGCGCTGACAATACTAGTGAGCATATTAAAACTAGTACATACCCAGTAGATGTCTTATGCCTGCAGCGCATTGGTCGCCAAGGCTTAAGTTCCGCAGTAGTCGAGGGAATATTACTAGCAGATACTCGGTACGTTGCTGTGATGGATGCGGATGGACAGCACTTGGCTAGCGACTTAATGCGTATGCTACAAATTGCTATTTCTGAGGGCGATCAATTGGTAATTGGCTCGCGCTTTAAAGACCATGCTACTCTCGAAACCCATGTTGGTCTAAGATCGCTTTTAAGCAGGGTAGGTAACCATTTGGCTAATCATGTTTTACGAAGACAATTAAGCGATCCGCTAACAGGATTCTTTTTAATTGAACGCCAACTCTTTAACACTATTTCACATCGTATACGTGGCTCAGGATTCAAGATTTTGGTTGATCTGATTTATAACTTACGCGATCAAAATATCAAGATAGCTGAAACCCAAATTCAGTTTGCAAAGCGTATGCACGGGGAATCAAAATTAGATTCAGGCGTAATGATTGAATTTGTCGATCAAATGATTGGCCTTTTTATTGGCCGCCTTTACCCTGAAAAATTTCTTGGATTTTTAGTTGTTGGTGTTATAGGAATGTGTGTGCATTTTGCACTACTTTCAATACTATTGTTTCAAGCGGCCACCAGCTTTAGCACTGCTCAAGCTGTCGCAACTTTAACTGCCATGGTATCTAATTATGCTTTAAATAATTTATTAACCTTTAGGCGCAATCGTTTAAGTGGGATTAGTTGGCTGAAAGGATTAATTTATTTTATCTTGGTCTGTAGTTTTGGGGCCATAGCAAATGTTGGAATTGCAGGCTTTATTTATAAATTAGATAATATTTGGTGGCTTTCGGGTTTTGCTGGCATTGTGGTTGGTACAGTTTTTAATTTCACGCTTTCTAAATATTTTGTTTGGAAGAAATAAAAAATGCGCGCATGCATTTTAATGTCAGGTAGACCCAGTCTTTATCAGACAGCTTTGCGGCTCCTAAAAAAACAATTGAGCCCCCTAGGCCAAGAAGAGCTTGAATTGCATGCGCTATTTTGGAATCCTGTTTCAACGCATCATCAGCAGGAATTACGTAATGTATTTACGGTCAGAAATTTATGGACTGCAGACCCTGCTGATTTTTCCATAGTGAAATTTGGCCGTAAGCCAGACGAAACTAATGCTGGTAATTTCCTGTCAATGTTAGCGGGGCGCCAATTATTACTAGACCAGATGATTGCTAACTCTAACTTTAATGCTGCGCATTACGATTACTTTTTATACACCCGTCCAGATGTATGCCTTAATGATGGCATTACTACAGAAGCATTTGCTGAACTTTTGGCAACAATCAAAGAAAAAAAGAGCGTGTTTGTACCCCAGAGTGGTAATTGGCGTGGGGGAGTTAATGATCAGTTTGTAATTACTGATTTTGCCGTCATGCAGGTTTATTTAAGTCTTTTTAACCACCTGCAAGATTATTATGTGCGAGATCGCATCCCTTTACATCCAGAATTGATGTTACAACATCATTTAGCGACCAATCAGATTCAAGTAGAAAAGCTGTCTTGCGATAATGTAATTTTTCGCTCTGAGTATAAATTTGGTATTGGTTAAGGCTCACGCCATCATATATGCTTAATATCGTTATTCCGATGGCTGGTGCAGGCTCACGTTTTTCTAAGGCGGGGTATAAAGATCCTAAGCCCTTGATTCCCGTATTTGGTAAGCCAATGATTCAGTTGGTGATTGATAACTTGACCCCTATTTGTCAGCATCAATTCATTTTTATTTGCCAAAGAACTCATGTAGCTGAATACGGCCTTCGCAATAAATTAGAGGCTTTTGCTCCAGGTTGTCGTTTAATTGAAATAGATGGCTTAACTGAGGGCGCTGCTTGCACGGTTTTGGCTGCACAACCATGGATAGACAATAACGATCAGCTGATGATCGCTAATAGTGATCAATATATAGATTTGAATATAAATGACTATTTAGATATGGTGAATATACGTCATTTAGATGGTTTAATCATGACCATGACAGCTAGTCATCCGAAGTGGTCCTTTGCTGCTGTAGATGTTGCTGGTAGAGTTACGCAGGTAGCAGAAAAAGAGCCAATTTCTAATGAGGCGACGGTAGGTATTTATAACTTTACTCGAGGAGCAGACTATGTTCGGGCCGCTAAACAAATGATTGCAAATGATGAGCGAGTAAATGGCGAGTTTTATGTAGCACCTGTTTATAACCAATTCATTCAAGCGGGTGCCAACATTGGTATTTGCAATATTGGTGATGATGCCGGTAAAGGAATGTTTGGTATTGGTACGCCAGAAGATTTGGATTTATTTATTGATAACCCTACGGTGCAGAGCTGGTTTAAATGAAAATACTTTGCCATCGCGGATACTGGAAAGAGCCCGCTGAGAAAAATACTGCAGCCGCATTTAGAAGGGGGTTTGCTTTAGGCTTGGGGACCGAAACAGATATTCGGGATTTCAACGGTAGTCTAGTGGTCAGTCATGATCCCCCCAGAAGTAATGTAATGACTTTTGCCCAGTTGCTCGAAATGACTCCACGTAATGCTTTGTTAGCACTCAATGTGAAATCAGATGGTATTGCGCAGATGGCGATGGATCAATTAAAGGCAGCCAATCATCGGGAATATGTATTTTTTGATATGTCTATTCCTGATATGCGTTCTTATTTACAAATTGGTGCTCCAGTAGCAACCCGCTTAAGTGAATTTGAGCCCTGGGTAGATGCGTTAATGAGCCAGGTAAATACTATTTGGCTCGATGCTTTTGAGGGTAATTGGTATGATGTTGCATACCTCAAGCACCTTTTACAAATGGGCAAGCAAATCTTACTTGTTTCTAGTGAACTGCATGGTCGCTCGGGGGTCGAACTTGAGGCGCAATGGGCTATTTTCGATACTTTGGTTAAATCAACTAATTCCGATAAACTGCTTCTATGTACCGACTATCCAGAGCTTGCATTAGAGCGTTTTTGCTAAAGAAGTGCCATGACTAAGATCAAAGCAGTTATTTTCGATATGGATGGTGTCTTAATTGACGCTAAAGAGTGGCATTACGAAGCCCTAAACAAAGCCTTAGCCTTATTTGGTTTTGCCATTTCACGCCAAGAGCATCTTGATTCTTATGATGGCTTGCCCACGCGTAAGAAGCTAGAAATGCTCTCGAGCGAAAAGAACCTACCAAAAGGATTGCACCTTTTTATTAATGACTTAAAGCAACTCTATACCTTACAAATTGCTAATGCCAAGTGTTCACCGCTCTTTATTCATGAGTATGCTTTAGCGCGTTTGAAGGCAGAGGGTTATTTATTGGGTGTTGCCTCAAATTCAGTCAAAGATTCTGTTGAACTCATGATGCGCAAGTCTCATTTACATGAGAGGTTAGATGTTTTACTTTCCAATGAAGATGTAGAACAAGCTAAACCTGCCCCTGATATATACCTAAAGGCGGCGGCAATGTTGAAATTAAAGCCAGAAGAATGTTTAGTTATTGAAGATAATCAGCATGGAATTGCTGCGGCTAAAGCAGCTGGGGCTGAGGTAATGGCTGTTGCGCAGGTGACCGAGGTCAATTATCAAAACATTATGGCCCATATCAAGCAAGCGGAAAGAGCCATATGAACGTATTAATTTTGGCGGCAGGCAATTCGGCTGCTACTAATGCCGATGGCTACCCCTTGTGTTTATCGGAGGTAATGGGAAAGCCATTAATACAGGTGATGTTGGAGAAATGGCAGGGATTAGAGGTTCATTTTTTCATTATGTTTAATGGGGCTGACGTACAAAAGTATCACTTACATCAAGTGGTAGAACAAGTTAGCCCACAAGCGCAAGTGATTTCAATCCATTCGGCCACTGCTGGTGCTGTTTGTACGTCTCTGATGGCAATAGATCAAATTAATAATGCTAAGTCTTTGGTCATTTTAAATGGTGACGAAATATTAGATATAGATTATGCAAAAGCCTTACAATTTTTTTCTGATCAGCAGTTAGATGCGGGTGTCGTCATATTTGATTCAGTCCACCCACGCTATTCCTATGTACGACTTGATGAAAATGGATTGGTAGTAGAAGCTGCAGAAAAAAATCCAATTAGCCGCAATGCAACTGTTGGTTTTTATTGGTACAAAAAAGGTAGTAATTTTGTGCAAGCAGCAATGAGCTCCATCAAAAAGCAGGCATTGCTTGACCCACCTTATTTTGTTTGCCCAGTGTTTAATGAGCTCGTTTTAGGAGGGCAGAAAATTGGCGCATTCCGCATTGATAAGGCTGCATATAAACCGTTAAAAACTAAACAACAGTTAATGGAATTTCAGGCTAGCATGGCACTCTCAGGAAAGTCCCTATGAAAAAGGGACATCTTCGCAATATGGTCAAGGGCTGGTTTGTTGGTAATTTCGAGCCTACAGTTTTTCGAACGAATGCCTGCGAGGTAGGTATTAAGTACTATGTAAAAGGCGACAAGGATGCAGCGCATTTCCATAAAATTGCGACTGAAATAACAGTGATTCAAAGTGGTAGGGTATTAATGAATGGGGTTGAATACCAAACTGGCGATATTATCGTGATCGAGCCTGGGAATGCCACCGACTTTGTTGTGCTTGAGGATACGGTTACCGTAGTAGTTAAAGTGCCTGGAGCACAAAATGATAAATATTTAGATTAAATAAGTTAATGCCCTATAGTTAAAAAAAGGGGGGGCTAAAAATTACTGCTATGGCAAATCAATGCCATGTTTTTTCAGGATAGTTTTCCAAAAATCAGGATCATATTTTTCCCAAGCGTGGCAAGCAAAAGGCAGTTTTTCTTTATTCAGATCATAAAGAAAACTAGGCTCAGTATCAAACGCAAATTCAATTGCTTCTGTTATGGGGGCAACTTTAAAAAAGCAGAATTTTTTTGGAATCAGCAAACTCCAATATACATCTTCGTTTACTTGAGGAAATAATGGCGCACGATTAAGGCAAAAAAGTAGGCGATGTTTAATAAATTTGAGAGCGCTTTTTAGATCAAGGTAGGATTTTGGGCTTGCAGCAAGAAAGTTAGGCACATACCGCAATGGGCTTTCACATCTTAGAAAATCAGGGATACGACGTAAAGATAATCCACCATTACCAACCCCAAGCAACCTAAGTGGTTTAGTAGGCAATGCAAATCCATTGAAGAAAGGTGCGCCAATAAAAGAAAAACCTTTATTGCACCATGCACTAAGTTGATCACTTAGAATTAATGCATCGGTTTGTGCAATAAGTAAGTATTCATATTGAGCAAAGGTGCGATAGAAGCTAAATGATTTTAATAGCTTGTTATACCCCGCAATACTACCTAAATACTTATCGGGAAAGGCCTGGAACAACACTTTACGTGGCCAAGATTTCGCTTCAGTTTGAAAGTCTTTTAATAGATGATGAGGGCAAGCAATACAAATAGGATAATTCTTAAGCACTTCGAGAGTGCGATTGAAGGAGAACCACTCGGCTGTCGAAAAATCTGTCTTGTATAAAGGAATCAGTACAAGAACTTTAAATTGGCTATTAGGCAGATTATTTTCCATTACCAATATTGACGCAGTTTTTTTATGATTCGCCTTGGTAAGCGAAGTAAGAACCAAGGCCATTGTTGATTTAGGCCCCCAAGAAGATGATCATAGGTATATTGATCTGCAATGCAATCCTGCCGTACATCGTAAGGGTGAATTAATACTCCCAAGGGTGAAGTTGGCTGTCCATCTTGATCTTTATAAGCAACGGTATGCGTGCCATCCGGACCAAAGCCAATATTAGAAACTAAGTTAACGTTTGGGATTGCTGTCAAGCCGCCGTGATGCCAAATATTGGCTGTCCACGGATAGTCCCAGGTATCAATTTCATTACGGTACATACGATCAAAGATCTTAGACCAGTATTGGCGTTCAAATTTATTAGGGGTGTGGGTAAGCCATTCAGGTGAATTTTTCCAGCTTGGCCAGAAAGATAGGCTTGGGTCATTTTTTTGCCACGCCCTACGCCAAGTTGCCCAACCCCAAATATGGCTATATTTTGAAAAATAGTAGGAAGATTCCCCGCGATGAATGCCATCTTGAAAATTACATCCAGCAATTGTCATCACGCGAGGGTCATTAGCATACCGCTTTAATAAGTGTGAGCAAAAACTATAAAAGTCTGCATTAGGCAAGCAATCATCTTCTAAGATAATTGCTTGCTCTACTCGCGAAAAGACCCAGTTAAGACCAGAAATAACCCTCTTTTTACAGCCCAAATTTACTTCAGAAAAATTATGTTCAACTTCGCATGGCCAGTCAACTTGGGAAACAATTTCACGTACTAGGGCACAATTTTGTGTATCCGTTGGATGATCCTGTCGAGGACCATCGGCGACAATAAGTAAATGCCTAGGCTGTTGGGCTCTAATTGAGTTAAAAGTTTTCTGGGTATGCCGGGGGCGGTTAAAAACCAGAAAGGCGATGGGAGTATCTAATGTCATTGACTAAGCAGAATATAGTAGATCAGAATAGTTATCAATTTGCAAAGTAAAATTGGTTTTCTATACCAAATAAATAGCCAATCTGTGCTCAATGGACCTTTATGCATAATGCGTTTTTTAGTCAATCCAATAAAGTGAGTAAAGCACTTTTTTTGGGTCTAACCTTTATTTTACTTCTCGGGATCGGGGTTAGTTTATATAAAGACTTTAATATATCTTCAGATGAGCAAATTGAGCGTTCTAATGGGGTTATTTCTCTACTTTATATAGGCGATCTATTTAAGATAGGCCGCATTACCTCGGAGCCTGACATGGCTAGTCATCGCTATCTTGGCTCATTAGATCAATGGAAAGATCGCGATTACCCAGTAGGGTTTAACCTACCTGCGGTAGTGATTGAAAAATTACTGAAGCTAAATGACGAGAGAAAAATTTACTTTTTACGGCATCTGCTTACTTATTTAACCTGCCTATTAGGTAGCTATGCAATTTTCCGATTAGCTGAAAGGCGTTTTTCTGATTGGCGTATTGGCTTGTTGGCTTTAATATTTTTTACATTAAGCCCACGATTTTTTGCCGAATCATTCTATAACTCTAAAGATTTAGTTTTTCTTGCTTTCTTTGCGTTGGGTATGAATTCAATGATTGAGTTTATTTTGCACCCGAGAGTTAAAACTGCTTTGTTATTTAGTTTGGTGACGGCATTGGCAATCAATATTCGCATTATGGCAATAATCTTACCCATTGTTACCCTTACAGTAATTTATTTACAAGTTCTGCGCAAGGAGCGCAATTTCTTCGAATCAATTCAATACTATGGTATTTATCTATTGTTTGGATCAATTTTAACAATTGCCTTTTGGCCGTGGTTATGGGCAAACCCTTGGCTGCGCTTCGTGGAAGCCTTTAGCAATATGGCCAAGTTTCGCTGGGATGGCGATATGCTTTATCTTGGCAGCTTAGTTCGTTCTAGTAATTTACCTTGGCATTACATACCCGTGTGGATTGGCATTACAACACCATTTTTATATTTGATTTTAAGTGCAATCGGAATGGTTGCTGTATTAAAAAATTTATTGAACTGTGGGAGCAGATTATGGCAGACGAATGCTGATTTACAAGATCTAATTTTTCTTGGTCTTTTTATTGCACCAATTGCTGCAGTAATTTTAATGAAATCTATTCTTTATGATGGCTGGCGGCAGATGTATTTTATCTATCCTGCTTTTTTATTAATTGCTATTAGAGGATGGGTCTTAGTTTGGTCGTGGACTCAGCAGCAAACGCGCGGCCAAAAAATCTATCAAGCATTTATTGCTACAGTTTTGTGTGTGTCACTAAGCTCAACAGCGCTGTGGATGATTCAATCGCATCCCATTCAAAATATTTATTTTAATTTTTTAGCTGGAAAAAATTGGAAAGATAATTTTGATGTCGATTATTGGGGTTTATCAAATCGACTGGCCCTAGAATATATTGCCGATCATGACCCACGTCCCTTAATTAATATTGATCAAGGCAGCTTCTCTAATCCAGGCTTAGCTCTAAAAATTATCAGTCCAGAAAGACGCGCAAGAATAAAATTGCTGGAGCGCAACGATTGCTGCATTAAGGGAGATTATTTAATTACTAATTTTCGACTTGATAAGGCTAACTATTCCCAATATCCTAATTTAAGCCTTTTCCACAGCATCGAGGTTGGTAATGAGCCAATAATGGCGATCTATAAAAGAGATTGATTAGAATGGCCAATCAAGGCTGCTTAATCGAAGATTAATTCAAGCTTAAAACCCTATAATGTTTGCAATTAAGCATTTTTGGAAATCTTGATCTATGTTTTTATGTAGCTATTCAACTGTGGGCACCGATGAAAAATGAAGCTTTGCGTATAGTGCGTTATTTTTTTGTTGGCGGAGTGTCTGCGGTAGTTGACATTGGCCTTTTTGCATTATTTGCTAGCTACCTTGGCTGGCCTTGGCTGCCCGTATCAATTGTTACCTTCATCATAGGTACTACTACTAATTATTTTCTTTCGATTCGCTTTGTATTCGAAAGCGGAGTGCGCTATGAAAAACATCATGAAATATTAGGCGTATTTATTGTGAGTGGCCTAGCGCTTATTGTTAATCAAACGATTTTATATCTATCAATAGAGTTACTTCATTGGCATTTAATTTTTTCAAAATGTGTTGCAACTGGTATCGTATTTTTCTGGAATTATTTTGGACGTAGGCGTTTTATATTTTGATTTATTTTGAGATATGTATTTATTTGGAATGCAAAATAAGACTCAATTAACGCAATTACTAATTGGCTGGGCTATTTTTTTAACCTTCGTGTGTGGGTTTTTAATGCAGTCAGTTGATTGGTTTCGGGCAACCCCAGGAGATTTGGCAGATCCTCGATTCAACAGCTATCTATAAGAGCATGTATGGTTATGGCTAAGGGGAATTAGCCCCAATTTATGGAGCCCTAATTTTTACTATCCCTTTACTAATATTTTGGGGTTTAGTGATAATTTCTTCGGCTCTTTTTTCATCTATGGTTTTTTTCGATCGCTGGGATTTAATCGCCCACTTGCTTTTGATGCCTGGTTCGTAGTTGGAAGTATCCTTAACTATATTGCTAGTTATTGGGCTTTTCGTCTTCTTAAACTTTCAGTAGTATCAAGTGCCCTGGGTTCTTTTGTATTCGCTGCATCTTTACCCAACTTAAGCGTTGATAATTCAGTGCAACTCGTATACCGTTTCGCTGTGCCTCTTGCATGGACATTTTTCTATTTGGCCTATGTAAATAAGCGTCCACTATTTTTTGCTTTAACCGCACTGTGTATTGCCGAACAATTTTATTGTTCGATCTATGTGGGTATTTTTTTGATTTACTTATTAGTTTTTACCTATATAGGACTGCGGTTTGTAAAACCCAATCCCTTAGAAATTGAGCGACAAAAATATTCTGCTTTTGAAAGCATTTTTAGTTTATTAGTAATAATTTGTGCTGGGATAGCGGTTGGATGGATACTGCTTCAATACCATGATATAGCCCAACAATATGGCCTCAGTAGAAGTGCTGAAGAGGTTATTTCTGGTTTACCAAAAATATCAAGTTATTTCCTATCTGATCGTTCACCGCTAGGGGCTTTGTGGGGTTTTAATTTAGTTGATTTTTCTCATCGGCAAGAAAATCAATTATTTATTGGTGTAGGGACTACAGTTTTTGTTTTTTACGGAATTAAGGAATTATGGAATTCATCATTACCTAAATATTTTAAGCAGATTGGACGCATTGCATTGATTGCCATGGGGTTACTTATATTAGGTACCTTACAAATAAATGGCCATTCAATTTATAATTTATTTTTAAATCTACCTGGTATTACCGCAATTCGTGCTGTCGGACGCATTATTTTAGTTATACTTTTCCCGATCAGCCTGTTAGTGGCTATTGGTAATGAAGCCCTAGATAAAAAACTAATTGCTTATAAAAATTATCTTAAGTTAATAATCGTTGGAATAGTTATTTTGTTGATTACAGTTGAATCATGCTTATCAAACCATGATCGAACTCCTATTACATTTTGGAATGCGAGAATGCAACGTTTAAATGATTTAATGCCCAATTCTATGCCGCAAGATCCAATCCTATTTGTTCAACCTACTTACGCTGAAAAATTTATTTTTAGCGAGATTGATGGAATGCTATTTGCGCAAGACTTAAATTTACCAACGCTAAATGGCTATTCTGGAAGCTTGCCACCAAATTATCCGAAAATTTCGGGTTCAATACAGGAGCGTCTTGATGCATTTGCCAAGTCTAATCATACTGATTTGGAATGGGCGCAGAAAACTACTAAGCGGATTGTGAATATTCAAAATAATGGCCCATGGCTAATTAAAAATACGCCTGTAGATAAGTTGAATCAAGTCATATCCTTTTCAAGCGAAAATAACACGAATCAATTATTCTTATTAAGTGGGTGGGCAATGCCCGAGCCTTGGGGTACATGGGCTATAGGCAATAATTCTGCATTAATATTACCTATCCCTAAGGGAGTTGCTAGAGAATTAATCCTTAAAGTGCGTTTTTTTATCAATGAGCAACATCCTCAGCTAAATCTAAGCTATTCGGTAAATAACGATCCCCCTAAGCAGGTTGTGGCCGGCATTAATGCCGCAAATACTTTTCTCATCCCCATTACCGCTGAAATAAGCAACAAAGGATTTGTCTCAGTTCAATTTTATTTTGCAAATCCAGCATCACCTAAAGATCTTGGACTTGGTGATGACATTAGAGCTTTAACGTTAGGTCTCGAATCAGCTCAATTTCACTAAAATTTCATAAGATAGAGCCTAATAAGGTATTTTGCTCGCTAAGATTACAATAGTAACTGGTAATAATTTAAATCAACTTGACCTTAAAAAATGCTTTCTGCCCGCCCTAATCCGTTTAGTTTAAGTGTTGTAGTGCCTTGCTACAACGAGGCTGGGCATTTATTAGAGTTTATAAGCGCCCTTAAGGCAACTATTTCTCCAATTACATCCAATTGGGAGATTTTGATTGTAAATGATGGGAGTATAGATGCGACTCGCGAAATTATTTTGCCATTAATTCCTCAGGGGAAGTTGCGCTATCTGGAGTTTTCTAGAAATTTTGGTAAAGAAGCTGCTTTGATGGCGGGTATTGATCATGCCAAAGGTGATGCGGTTTTATTAATTGATGCTGATTTTCAGCATCCCTTGGATAGAGTTGCTGAAATGGCTGATTTATGGGTACATGGCTATGACATGGTTTATGGGGTCATTGTAAATCGAGCGCAGGAAGGTTTTATTAAGAAGTTAGGCGTACGCTTTTTTTATTCATTACTTAAATATACGGAAATCCCCATACCCGAAAATGCAGGCGATTTTCGTTGGCTTGATCGTAAAGTTGTGAATGCTTTGAAACGCCTTCCTGAACGCAATCGTTTTATGAAAGGCCTTTATGCTTGGGTGGGCTTTAAATCAATTGCTTTGCCCTTTGTGCCGCTCGAGAGGGAGGGGGGTATGACTAGCTTTAACACTAAAGGCCTTTCACGTTTGGCGCTTTCAGGGATAACATCATTTAGTGTCATGCCTTTACAGGTTTGGACAATCTCTGGCTTTGTTATTTCTGTGCTGGCAGTCGTTTACGGTATTTATGTAGTAATTGATACTATTTTTCGCGGTAATGCAGTTAGTGGTTGGCCAACATTAACCGTTGCAATTATGCTTTTTTCAGGAATTCAATTGTTATCTATCGGTGTCTTAGGCGAGTATATCGGACGAATTTTTAATGAAGTTAAGCAGCGCCCCCTTTATGTGATTGCTGAAGATATAGAAACAAAAAGCAATTGATATTTTTCCTAAGCCTTTACTTAATTAAGCGGCTTAAATTTGTAAATTTATAGCAGGGCATTGTGTATTGAAATCTCAATTTTCTACAAAGTTAATTTATTTGATGCCAATTCTAATTGGGATCAGTATTTTTTATTTAGTGATTGGCCCCGCTGTTTTAGATCCGAGATATATTTCTTGGATTCAAGATGGTGACCCCGCCCAGCAGTATTTAGGTTGGACTCTATTTCGGCAAAGCCCATGGCAAATACCATTTGGTTTAAATCCGAATTTTGGAATGGATATTGGCTCCTCTATTGTTTATTCCGACTCGATTCCTTTGGCGGCAATTTTTTTTAAAGCGCTTTCTCCTTTATTGTCGGAACCATTTCAATATTTCGGTTGGTGGACTTTGCTTTGCTTCGTATTACAAGCCTATTTTGCTTGGCTCTTAGCCCGCTTAATTACTAAAGAGCTTTTACAGCAATGGCTAATAACTGGTCTAATAACATTTTCTTTGCCCATGTTATGGCGTGTTGCTTTTCATCATTATCTTCTCGCACAATTTTTAATTTTGGCTGGTTTGTATTGCAATTTTACTAAACCGCTACAGTGGCATAAATTACTATGGATTTTATTGCTATCTGTAGCAGTACTCACTAATTTTTATGTGTTTGTGATGGTTTTAGTCTTGTGGGTAGGTAATGCTTGTGATTGCATGAGAAGAGGGCAGGTAGCATTGCGCACCCTATGCTTTGATATTCTTTTAAGCAGCCTCTTTTTAATCGGTGTGATGTGGCTGGCAGGTTATTTTACTGTGGGGTCAAACAATTCTTTTGGGTCGGGTATGTATGGATATAGCCGGCTTAATTTAATCGCCTTAATAGATGCTAATGGCTGGTCTTGGTTAATACGAACTTTGTCCCCAACGTTACCTTCTTTTGCTGGAAATAATTATGAAAGTTTTCATTTTTTAGGGATGGGTGGGTTGATATTGGCAATGTGTGCGCTCTGGAAAATTCGCGCATCAAAAACTGTTTTGCTACAGCAGATATTGTGCTATCGCTACTTATTATTTTTTATTAGCAGCTTATCACTCTTTGCGATTACTAATTGGGTTAGTGTAGGCCCATATAGTATTCATGTGCCGATTCCCGAATTCTTATTTTCTTTGGCGACCGTATTAAGATCATCTGGCAGAATGTTTTTGCCCATGTTTTATTTATTATTTTTAGCAATTTTATATATAGTAACTCGTAGCTACTCCAAATCGATTGCCACTACTTTGCTTGCTACTGCATTGCTTATTCAGGTAGTAGATTCTGCGCCAGCTTGGATTGTAAAGCGGCGTTATCTTGCACAAACTTATGAAAATCTGAATTCATCTGATTTTGCTACACCTCTACATAATCCATTTTGGCAAGGTGCTGCTAAACATTATAAAAATGTTGTAACTATTTTTACGCCGCCCAAAAAAGGGTTTATTCCACCTAATTGGGCCCCCTTTGCTGCATTAGCTGCACAATATCACTTGGCAACTAATTCAGTTTACTTGGCTCGTTTTGATGAAAAAAAAGCCGTGCAAGCGCGCCTAACCCTTGAAGCTGATAGTAATGCCGGGCATTACCATGATGATACTTTGTATATTATTGGTGACGAACGCGTGATTCCGACATTAATTCATTTAGATCGAAGTCGAGATTTATTTGCCAGAATTGATAACTTCAATGTTTTAGCGCCAGGTTGGTTTAGTTGTGCTACCTGTGTTTCTGTGCCCAAAGAGGCAATTATTTCAATGAGTATTCCCCCAATTCAGAAGGGGCAGAATATTTCCTTCGGCAAGGGCGGAGTAGGGAGTTTATTTTTAATTGGCGTTAATACCTATGATAATGTCGGCTATGGCTGGGCTTGGCCAGAAGCTTGGGGCGTATGGTCAGAGGGCAATAAAGCCCAGTTTGTTTTACCATTGCCTAGTAGTGGCGTTACAAATACCTTAACGCTGAGCATGCGGGCACTAGTTTCAAAGCAACATCCCCAGCAAATAATTGAAGTATATGTGAATAATGTGTTGTTTCGAGTTGTCACACTCACGGACCCCAGCAAAAATAGTATTGAAATTCCGATTACTTCAGCTATTACTCAGGCTGGGTTTATTCAGATAGAGCTCAAATTTCAAAACCCAATTAGGCCGAAAGATTTGGGAATGGGTGATGATGGGCGTTTGGTTGCGATAGGTTTAGAGGATGCCAGATTTGAATAAGGTAATGCAGTTTATTACTCCGCTTGCACTTGGCACTGTAGCATTTTTCTTGGTAGTGGGTCCATTAGCATTAAATCCACTGAATATTGCTTGGCTTATGGATGATTATGATCCAACCCAACATTTTTTAGCTTGGGATTTTTTTCGCCATCATCCCTGGACTTTTCCTGTAGGCCTTAATCCCAGTTTTGGTCTGGAATTAAGTTCCTCTATTTTGTATGCCGACTTAATTCCTGCCTTAGCTATATTTTTCAAAATCTTTTCTGGAGTGCTACCAGAACCATTTCAATATTTTGGAATTTGGTATTTAATTTGCTTTATTTTGCAAGCCTATTTTGCTTGGCTTTTAGTCGGATTATGCGCTGATAAGTTTTGGGTCCGCCTATGTGGGTCAGGATTATTACTTTTCTCCCCAATCATGTTTTGGCGAATTGGCATTCATGCAGCATTAGCGGGCCATTTTTTAGTACTCGCTGCCTTATGGCTGAATTTAAGGCCATACAGCTATGGTCAGACATGGCGCTGGACAGTTTTGTTAGTATTGGCTGGCTTAATTCAGCCCTATATCTTGGGTATGTTACTGCCTTTATGGTTGGCAGATCTGACTGATCGATCATTAGCTTTGAAGGCGCAAGGCAGTCCCACTAGGCGCACTAACTTTACCTACAAATTAGTTATTGAGGTGGGTATTGTTTTGCTATCCCTAGTTTTATTTTTATGGCAGGCTGGCCTATTTGAAGTCAAGCTTGGCGGCAGTGCTACTGGAGAGTACGGCTCCCCCTTATTTGTTTTTAATCTCTTAGGATTTTTTAATGCGCAAGGCTGGTCTTATATTTTGCCGAATATTGGGATGCCGACCAATTTTGATGGCTATGCTTATTTTGGCTTAGGTGGAATTATTGCTTTGCTAGGCGCCGCTTACTTAACGGTTAGAAAAGGCCAGGTTTTTTTCTGGCGCGGACATTTTTTCTTCATATTCACATTAGTTGGTTTAGCTGTCTTTGCAATTAGTAACCATGTCATGATTGGTAATTTAGAGTTAGAAATTCCGATCTCGAAAAATTTACAACAGCTTGCGAGTGTATTTCGTGGATCTGGACGAATGATTTGGCCTACATATTATTTTTTAATTCTGTTATTTATTTTTAATATTTGCAAGCTAACGAGCGAAAAACTAGCAGTGGTAATTTTAGCCTTTTGCTTTCTAGTGCAAGTAGGCGATACAAGTGCGGGCTGGCTAGCTAAGCGAAGACATAAATTAATGCTGCCCCGCACGAGCAGTTTTCAATTACCTCTCGTAAATCCATTTTGGGTAGAAGCGGCTAAACATTATAAAAAAATAGTCCATCGTAATTATTCAACTGACCCAAAGACGTACAATATTGGCTGGAGTTTATTGGCAAAATACGCCGCTCAATATCATTTAGCCACTAATTCAGTGTGGCTATCACGCTATGATGCTGTGCAGCGCAATAATATGGAAAAACGCTACAATGAAGCGCTTGCACGAGGACAATTTGACTCCGATACCTTGTATGTTATTAAAGATGACGAAGTTTACAAAGTCTTGTGGCATATTGACTCAAAAAAAGATCTTTTTGGACGTATTGATGGCATCAATGTAGTGGCCCCTGGTTGGTTGAATTGCAAGACTTGTCTGCCGATTTCATTCGATCAGGATTTAAGTCAACTTTTGCATGAGCCAGGCGTACGTAATACCCATTACTTTGATCGCAGCCGGCTGTCGCCCTATGTTTTATCTATGGGGTGGAGTAACCCCGAAGCGTGGGGCACTTGGTCCGATGGCCAGTATGCTAGCCTTTCATTTTTGGTGCCTAAAAATTCAGTCCATGAATTAACTTTAAAAATTCAAGCCTTTATTCCGCAAGGACATCCTCAGCAGGTCATCGATGTGATGGTTGGCGGAAATATGTTAAAAACAATCACCCTAAGCAAACCAGACCAAAATACGATCAATATTCCGCTTAACCAAGTAGATCTGGACGCAGGATTTCTGCAAATCTATTTCCGTTTTCATAACCCTGTCAGACCCAGCGATATTGGAATGGGTGATGATAAGCGCCTTTTAGCTATTGGCCTGATTTCCGCAACTTTCCATTAATTCTGGCTAACTTAGAACAACAGTAAAATACTGTTATGACTAATCTGCATGCTCCTTTGATCATTGTTACCCCCTATTATGAAGATGGGGCTGCTACCAAGCATTTGATCGAAGAGCTCATGAGTCAATTGTCCGGAAAATTACCTGGCCAATTTCATGAATCTAAGCCACATCTTGTTCTGGTTGATGATGGTTCAATTCACGAACCCTTTAATCCAATCCTACTTGAAAATAATGGATTTGGCGGGGACATTCTTTATTTAAAGCGTAATTTAGGCCATCAACGGGCTATTGCTGTTGGCCTTTCTTATGTTGCCACCCAATTTCCAACTGGTACGGTGGTAGTGATGGATTCCGATGGTGAAGATAAGCCCGCGAGTATTATTCAGCTTCTCCAGCAATTAGAAGCAAATCCTAATGCCGATGTAGTTGTGGCAACCCGCAAGAGCCGAGTTGAGTCATGGCGCTTTCAATTCTTCTATTTTTGGTATAAGTTGTTTTTTAAATTAGCGACTGGCCGCTCTATTAGTTTTGGTAACTTTATGGTACTTAAGCCACATGCTGTTAAACGCATAGCGGTAATGCAAGAATTATGGATTCATTTTGCAGGAACAGTGTTACTTTCAAAATTACGTATTAGTCAATGCCCCATTGATCGTGGATTACGATATGCGGGAAAAAGCAAAATGAATTTTGTCGGCTTAGTACTGCATGGGTTTAAAGGTCTCATGGTTTTTGCGGAAGATGTGTTTGTCCGCGTTGGTATTTTTTGTGCAGTGATAGCTATCATTTCCTTGTTGCTAATGCCTATTCCCTTAATGTTGAAATTTATGGGAATGGCCTCACCAGGCTGGGCGTCTATTTTGATTGGCGTTTTCTTGCTCATTTTTATTCAAACTGGAACCCTTACTTTATTAACCTTGCTTTTAACTGGCCTCACGAAAGGCGGTGGAGTAACAGACTTTAGCTATGAGCTATTTGTTGCTAAAAAAGAGCACGTTTTCATAAAAAAATCTTAACGTGCTGCATACACTATTGAATTTCCAGCCCAAACTTACTTCAAATCAACGTTTTTTATGGGCAGCAATCATTCTCATGCTAGGCGTAACCTTAAGGGTATTATTGCCTTTAAGGGGATTTAATTATGACATTGAGTCATGGAAAATAGCTGCTGATATTCTTATTCAGAAAGGTAATGTATACGGAGAAACAGGACGTTATAACTACGGCCCGATTTGGTTCCATATTCTACATTGGCTTGATACTTTTCCGGGCACTGGGATAGCTGAGTTCGTTTCATTTCGGTGGAAAGTGGCAGTATTCTTAACGGCTGTAGATGCCGCAATCTTTTTAATTTTATTACGGCATTTCAATTTAGTTGTAGCCGCACTTTTTTTCTTAAGTCCTGTGTCTATCATTATTACTGGGTACCATAGCCAAATGGATAATTTGGCGGTGTTGTTTGGTTTATTGGCAATGCTGTGTATGAATCAGCGAGCTAAGATTGGCCTTTGGCCTACTTTATTATTGCTAGGCATTTCTCTTTCTACTAAGCACCTGCTTTTTTTCTTCCCCCTATGGTTGGCTTTCAAAGAGCAGCGATGGTCGAGAAAAATCCTTATTATTGCAGTGCCCTATATTTTATTTTTAAGTTTATTTATCCCTTACTGGAATCTTGGCCAGAGCGGCATTATTAATAATGTCTTTTTATACCGCTCAGTAAATAATGCGCCTTTATGGAATCTATTTTTACCCCAATCTTTCTTCCATGTTGTTCCACCTGTAATTTTATTTTTCTTGAGTTTATTTCTATTGGGACTTGCTTGGCATAAGAAACCACCCCTAGAGCTATATTTTTCCTATTTAATTGCAGTAGTCGTTTTTTCATCGGCAATATCGAATCAGTATTTAGCTATTACATCACCTGCCATAGCTACTCAGTGGAACTGGGCCTATGCCTTGTTTACTGCTTATGCAACAGTCTTTTTATCGGTAGATTGGGCTGGCTTGATGATTGGATTTTTGCAAAGATTCCTCCACTGGGAAGGACAAAATGGTTATATGCCTGCAATCGCCTTATTATTTTTAGGCCTAGTACTTTCACTCCTAAGAAGTGGTTATAGACCCAACTGGAAACATTTTTATTTATGGCCACAGCAGTTTTATCGCTGGCTTTACAAAGAGCTAAGGTTGCAAATTCAGGCTCCTTGGTAAGTTTCGAGAGATAGAGTAAATGAATTCTAAGTCAGCCACTTCTGTAAACATTTTAAGCCTGAGCATACCGTTTGCGCTGGGCTTATTCGTTTTCTGGTTGGTGGTGGGTTTTAGTATTGTTAATCCAATAAATATTGGCTGGCTTGCTGGCGGACTTGACCCAACTCAGCACTATTTAGGTTGGGTTTTTTTTCGCCAAGGTCCATGGGAATTGCCTTGGGGGCTAAATCCCAACTTTGGCATGAGTATTTCGTCCTCCATTGCTTTTTCTGATTCAATTCCTTTATTAGCATTTATCTTTAAGCCATTTAGTTTCTTATTGTCTGAGCCTTTTCAATACCTTGGTATATGGACAATGCTCTGTTTCGTAATGCAGTCGGTATTTGCTTGGCTTTTAATGGGGTTAGCAAGCTCAAACCTTTATTTACGCTTTTTGGGAACAGGTTTATTACTTTTTGCACCAGTGATGTTTTGGCGAATTGGAGTTACCAGCGCTTTGGTAGGCCAATTCTTAATCTTAGCTGGACTGTATCTCAATCTTCGCCCAAAAAATCAATATCAAAATTGGTTTTGGGCGCTACTGATCTTAAGCTCAGCTTGGGTACATTTTTATCTTTTAGTAATGGTACTAGGACTATGGTTTGCCGATATAAGCGATCGTCCGCGAAAAAATTTTTTCAATTTTTTTATTTACATTAGCATCAATATTGCTATGCTATTTTTTGCCTTATGGCTAGCAGGCTTTTTTGCTGTCAACGCCACCGCAGCTTCTACAGGAAATTATGGCATTGGCCGAATGAATTTATTAGCCCTATTTGATTCAAATGGGTGGTCTCGTTTGCTACCTGAAATTGCTGAAACTCCAAAACATTACAATTCTGCCGATTCTGTCTTAAACCATTTTGAAGGTTTTAATTATTTAGGTTTAGGCGTGATCATATTAATTATTTTTGCTTTGCGTGGTATTTATGCGAAGGGTATATTGCTTAAGCAGGCAACAGTTTCGCATCGCTTTTTACTGTTAGTAATGATCGCCTTTGCAATGTTTGCAATTAGTAATCATATTGGTTTAGGTTTAAAGGAATGGGTTATACCGCTACCCAATAAGGTAATTGCCTTTGCTAGTATTTTACGAGCCTCTGCCAGACTGTTTTGGCCAGTCTTATATTTATTTGTATTGGTCGCTATCTTTTTAGTAATTCGGACTTATTCTTACAAGCAGTCACTTTTTATTTTAGCTGCTACATTATCAGTGCAAGTTTGGGATACCCATATTGCTTGGAGTGCACTTAGATCTCGCTTAAGCCAACCAGCTGTTACAAGTTGGGATACGCCACTAAAAAATCCGTTTTGGGATGAAGCAAAAAAACACTATGATGCTTTCATGCGAATTCCTGCGCAAAATAATGTTAGCGGCTGGGAAATTTTAGCGACTTATGCAGCGAAAAATCATTGGACAACAAATTCAATTTTTTTGTCTCGTGTGAGTGAACTGAAATTAAGACAGGCTAATGAGACCTTAGAGAAAGCGATGGCAACAGGTCAGTATGAATCTCGTCATCTTTATGCGTTGGCAGATGATAAGGTGATACCAGCACTTTTAAACCTAAATAAGCAAACAGACTTATTGGCTCGAATTAATGACTTAAATATATTGGCTCCAGGATGGCTCACCTGCACTACTTGTCCTGTGGTGCCTAAAGAGTTCAATATCTCAGCATTTGTACCGCAATTTGAGCGTAACGTACCAATTGATTTTTCAAGATCACGTAAATTTGATTTGGCATTAATAATGGTTTCGGGTTGGGATTATCCTCAGCCATGGGGCAGCTGGGCTTTAGGACGTGATGCTAAATTGGTCTTACCATTGCCCAAAGCTGCCATAAACAATCCCATTACCGAATTGGTATTAATAGCGCGTGCTGTTGTATCCCCAAGGCATCCAGAGCAGCATGTCGAGGTATGGGTGAATGGAGAGTTACAACAAATTGTTAATTTGATGCGAGGAGAGGGTAACCAGATTACAGTAGCATTGCCGGCCGCTGCGCAGCGCTTGGGTTATGTAACTGTAGAATTTCGCTTTCCCGATCGAGTTCGACCGCAAGACATTGGCATGGGGGACGATATTCGTGAGCTGTCCATGGGTTTGGTCACAGCAACCTTTCATTAAATGATTATGAATTATTCTGGCTGGCAGAAGCAATCGCTGCTCTACCTGGTACCGATTGTCCTGGGCGTGCTGAGTTTTTTTTTAGTCGTAGGCCCCTATGCTTTAAGCCCCACTAATCTTGCATGGTTAGATAATGGCTTTGATCAAAGCCAACATTATTTAGGTTGGGCATTTTTTAGGGATAGCCCTTGGTCATTTCCCTTAGGTCTTAATCCTAAATTTGGAATGGATATCAGTTCTGCAATTGTCTATTCTGATTCTATTCCCTTATTAGCTATTTTATTTAAGGGTATCTCCACATTCTTACCGACTCCCTTTCAATATTTTGGGATTTGGATTTTGGCTTGTTTTGTCCTGCAAGCCGTATTTGCCTGGAAGCTTCTGAGCTTATTTACCCAACAGTTTTGGCTACGATTATTTGCGGTTCTACTCTTCGTTTTTTCACCTCCCCTTTTTTGGCGCATAGGAATGCACGCGGCATTAGTGGGGCAGTGGACCATTTTGGCAGCCTTGTACTTAAATTTAAAGCGACATCAATCTCATCGTTTAATTGCATGGGGCGTCTTAATTTCCCTAACAGCCCTAATTCATTTTTATTTACTAGCTATGATTTTGGGGCTTTGGATTGCCAGTTTGGGTGATGCCTGGCGCGACAAGAGCGTCAGCTTAAGACAGTTAATTACTGAGCCACTCATTATTTTAATAATATTAGGTTTAGTCACTTGGCAAGCAGGCTATTTTGTCGTTAGTCCGGGTGCTGTAGCCACTCAAGATTATGGGATTGATCGCATTAATTTGCTTGCTTTGATGAACCCTCATCAATGGTCTTATGTCCTACCAACAATTCCAGACGTTCAAGGTTCTTTAAGCGATCTTGACTATACCGCTCGTAGCTATGAGGGCTTTATGTATGGGGGTTTAGGGGTCATTACTATCATTATTTTTGCCGTCCTGAATTTTCGTTCTAGCATAGCCTGGTTATCGGCAGCAGCTCAACGCCATCTAACTTTAATGGCTATTCTTTTTAGCTTTAGTCTGCTAGCGATATCCAATCAAATTGGCATCGGAGCTTACGGCTTTACTATTGAACTACCTGAGATGCTTTATCAATTAGTCAGTATTTTTCGCGCTTCGGGAAGATTTTTTTGGCCAGTCTTTTATATCCTTATCCTGACAGCCATTATTCTTATCTATAAACAGTATTCTTTGCGAGCCACACTAGGATTATTAATGGTGGCGGCTGTTATTCAACTATTAGATTTAAGTGCAGGGTATTTGCCTTTACGTCATCGCTTGATGCTGTCAAAGAGTAGCGAGTTTAGAACGGAATTAACTAATCCATTTTGGGATTTTTTAGGTCAACACTATAAAAAATTAGTACGGATACCAGTAAGGCCTGAGTGGGTGAATGTGCTTCCAGAAAATTGGAGTAAATGGTCTGCTTTTAGTGCCAAATATCATTTGGCTACAAACTCAGCCTATCTAGCAAGGCAAAGTGCATTGGGTTTATCCAAAAGTAATGATCAGCTTAAGGCCACTGTCCTTTCAGGGGATTATCAACGCGATACGCTATATGTTTTAGAAAATGAAGTAGTTCTTTTGGCAGCAGAACATTTGCATATGCAAGACGATTTACTTGGCCGTATTAATGGGGTCAATGTGCTCTTGCCTGGCTGGATAAATTGCGCGAGTTGTCGTACACCGTCTGATTTTGAAATCTTGGGCTTAAGTGATTTAGTACCCAAATTAAATCAAATTATTCTTTTTAATCAAGTAGGTTTAGGCCAATACTATTTGCCACGAGCAGATTGGGCCTGGCCAGAATCTTGGGGGGTATGGTCAAAAACAAATGCAGTTTCCATTCGTTTGCCAGTTCCCAAAGGGAATTTGGCTCAGCAGCTAATATTAACGATGCGCGCATTGGTTACCAAAGAACACCCCAATCAAATTATCGGCGTTACCGTTAATGGAAACCCAATGGAAACTGTAACGCTAACTAATGCAGAGCTTAATACTCTTAGAATTCCGCTTTCTGCGGTTAGCAATAAAACTGGCTATGTGGAGGTGCATTTTCAATTCCGCAATCCAATTACGCCCAAATCTATTGGTATGGGAGACGATGATCGATTGCTCTCGATCGGCCTGCTTTCAGCCGTTTTCGTACCCTAAGGAAAATACATTACGGCTAATCTCAATCATTACTACTAATCTAATTATAAAATAACTAATAATTTAATAAATTCAATATTCCTCTGAATCCCCTGCACCCTAAATACCGCCCCGATATCGATGGCCTGCGCGCACTAGCAGTGCTTGCGGTAATTGGTTTTCATGCCTTTCCTGAACTCATTCCCGGTGGCTTTATTGGGGTAGATGTCTTTTTTGTGATCTCAGGCTTTCTCATTTCTACCATCCTCTTTGAGAACTTAGCCGCCCAGTCCTTTTCTTTCCTTGATTTTTATAGCCGACGTATTCGCCGGATCTTTCCCGCTCTCATTTTGGTCTTAGTAAGCTGCTATTTAGTAGGTTGGTTTGTCTTATTGCCCGATGAGTACGGTCAGCTGGGTAAACATATGGCCGGGGGTGCTGGCTTTATCCAGAACTGGCTCTTATGGGGGGAGAGCGGTTACTTTGATAATGTGGCTGAGACTAAGCCGCTTTTACATCTGTGGTCTTTAGGGATTGAAGAGCAGTTCTACATTATCTGGCCCATTCTCTTGTGGCTAGCTTATCGCCTACGGCTTAATCTGCTGACGCTGACCATCCTCACGGGCCTGATCTCTTTTGCACTCAATATTCACGGCATTAGCGTTAAACAGGATTTAGTTGCCACCTTCTATTCGCCGCAGACACGCTTTTGGGAGTTGGCCATAGGCGCAGTCTTAGCGTACCTACTGCTTTATCCCAGTCCTAGATGGCAATCCTCTTGGGAGGCGGGTAAGCGCATGCTGTGCCGCGTGGTCTGGGCAGATCCCCAGTCCCCAAATACAGACGCAGCCAACCTTTTTTCCTACCTGGGTTTAACGCTGATCGTATTGGGGGCGGCCCTCATTAATAAAACGAGCGCTTTTCCAGGGTGGTGGGCGCTACTACCAACGGTGGGAGCGCTACTTCTATTGGCGGCAGGACCCCATGCTCATCTCAACCGCATCATCCTCTCTAATCGGCTGATCGTCGCCATTGGCCTAATTAGCTATCCCCTGTATCTATGGCACTGGGCGATCCTCTCGTTTTTACGCATCCTAGCGGGAGAAACCCCTTTATGGTGGCAACGAGCGCTTGGTCTGCTCATTGCCGTTGCTCTGTCATACCTGACTTATCGCTTCATAGAAAAGCCCATTCGGTTTGGTAAAAGCCCCAAGTGGCAACAGCGTAAAACGATTGCTCTCATCATTGTGATGCTCGCCATAGGGGGAGTTGGCTATAACACCCATGCACGGGATGGGTTAGCGTTTAGGTTTTCAAAAGCGATTCAATCTCTTTTGCGTTATCGCTATGATGGTTATAAAGAGGCTGTACGAGAAGGTACATGTGATTTACTGCCATATCAATCTCAAGGGGATTTTAGTGACTGCGGCGTAACACGGGATAAGAAGAAAAAGACGATATTTTTATGGGGTGATTCCCACGCAGCCCATCTTTATAGCGGACTTCATACGCAATTTGGTGGGGACTTTAATATCATTCAACGTACCGCATCAAATTGTCCGCCCATTATTGGACTTGAAGTTCGTTATATAAATTTTTGTAAAACGATTAACGATGCTAATTTAGAGCTTATTAGAAATGAAAAGCCAGATATCGTCATTTTGTCAGCTAATTGGCCTATTTATGATTGGTTACGCGTAAAAGATACGATCACCCAACTTCAGGCTTTAGGTATTCCTGTAATTGATTTAATAGGCCCAGCACCCCACTGGAAAGATAGCCTTATAAAGCAGTTATATCTTCATTATCGTAGCAATCCTTTTCATGGCATTCCTTCAAGGATGAAGACTGGCTTAAATCAAAATTTAGATTTCTATAGCATTGATTCTAAAATGAAAGCTTTTGCAAAGACTGAAGGTATAAATTACATCTCCATTTCTGACATATTATGCAACCAAGAGGGGTGCTTAACTTACATGGGCAATAATTTTAGTGTGGAAAAATTGATTAATTTTGACGAGTCACACTTTACTAAAAATGCATCTGACTATGTCGTTTCCCAGTTTCCTCCATATTAATTGTGACTTCACTCCCACCCCTGCACCCTAAATACCGCCCCGATATCGATGGCCTGCGCGCACTAGCAGTGCTTGCGGTAATTGGTTTTCATGCCTTTCCTGAACTCATTCCCGGTGGCTTTATTGGGGTAGATGTCTTTTTTGTGATCTCAGGCTTTCTCATTTCTACCATCCTCTTTGAGAACTTAGCCGCCCAGTCCTTTTCTTTCCTTGATTTTTATAGCCGACGTATTCGCCGGATCTTTCCCGCTCTCATTTTGGTCTTAGTAAGCTGCTATTTAGTAGGTTGGTTTGTCTTATTGCCCGATGAGTACGGTCAGCTGGGTAAACATATGGCCGGGGGTGCTGGCTTTATCCAGAACTGGCTCTTATGGGGGGAGAGCGGTTACTTTGATAATGTGGCTGAGACTAAGCCGCTTTTACATCTGTGGTCTTTAGGGATTGAAGAGCAGTTCTACATTATCTGGCCCATTCTCTTGTGGCTAGCTTATCGCCTACGGCTTAATCTGCTGACGCTGACCATCCTCACGGGCCTGATCTCTTTTGCACTCAATATTCACGGCATTAGCGTTAAACAGGATTTAGTTGCCACCTTCTATTCGCCGCAGACACGCTTTTGGGAGTTGGCCATAGGCGCAGTCTTAGCGTACCTACTGCTTTATCCCAGTCCTAGATGGCAATCCTCTTGGGAGGCGGGTAAGCGCATGCTGTGCCGCGTGGTCTGGGCAGATCCCCAGTCCCCAAATACAGACGCAGCCAACCTTTTTTCCTACCTGGGTTTAACGCTGATCGTATTGGGGGCGGCCCTCATTAATAAAACGAGCGCTTTTCCAGGGTGGTGGGCGCTACTACCAACGGTGGGAGCGCTACTTCTATTGGCGGCAGGACCCCATGCTCATCTCAACCGCATCATCCTCTCTAATCGGCTGATCGTCGCCATTGGCCTAATTAGCTATCCCCTGTATCTATGGCACTGGGCGATCCTCTCGTTTTTACGCATCCTAGCGGGAGAAACCCCTTTATGGTGGCAACGAGCGCTTGGTCTGCTCATTGCCGTTGCTCTGTCATACCTGACTTATCGCTTCATAGAAAAGCCCATTCGGTTTGGTAAAAGCCCCAAGTGGCAACAGCGTAAAACGATTGCTCTCATCATTGTGATGCTCGCCATAGGGGGAGTTGGCTATAACACCCATGCACGGGATGGGTTAGCGTTTAGGTTTTCGAAGTGGAATTTTTCCCTCTACGACCAACAAAGACATAATGAGCCCATCGCAGTTTATGGCTCATTAGGTGAGATTAAGAAAAAATGCGATTTTGTTTTTGGTATGCAAATCGCAGAGCAGTGTTACGTGAGTAATCCAGCATACAAACATCATATGCTGTTATGGGGCGACTCTACAGCGCAAATGCTCGCTTACGGATTAATGAAAAATTTACCGAGTGATTGGCAATTTAATGAGGTTATAAGTAGTGGTTGTTGGCCATCCCCGTTTCAAAAAGTGGATAACTTACAAGATTATTGTGACCACAGCAATTACTTTGCGATGCAGACAATTGCAAAAAATAAACCTGATGTTGTCGTTATTTCTCGTCGACTTCAATGGAATCAAGAGGCATTTCAAGTATTTTATGACCAATTACAGCAGTTAGGTATTAAGAAAATTATTTTTGTAGGGAATGCGCCGCAATGGGAAATCGATTTACCTTCATTCGTTTTTCGTAAAATGCGCCGCCCCATTACGCCAAGAAGTTTAGTGGGATTTGACGAAGTATTTATTAAGAAAAATCAACAAATTGCTGCAGCGTGGAATTATCCAAATGCAGAATTTATTAACATTACTGATGTATTTTGTAACAAAGCAGGATGCCTTGTATATATTGGAGATGATGTAGAAAGGGGTATCACGAGTCTAGATAAATTTCATCTAACACCGATTGCTTCTGACTATCTAGCTAAAGAATTATTGGTTAATAAAATAATATCTTCGCCACCAAATAAAAATTAATTTGTCTAGATATAAGTTAGATTTTCTATTGATTGATCAAGGGTTTATAACTCTGATAAATATCTTTTCTAAGATAATAAGCAGTATTAGGAATTTGCGTATAGTTAGTCTTAATTAATTCTAGTACGCAAGCAGGTATATAGTCCTGCCAATCTACTCCCCCAAATGGGTAAGGATTGATGAGCATAATTTTTGGGCTGGTAGTTTTGAACTCCTCACAGGAGTCGATATTGATACCAAATTTTGGATTGGCATAATAATCTCGCTGCCAAGGCAAGTAAAAGAAATTGCCTGAGGCTGGCAAACGATCTGCCAGAATGTATTCTCTATTTTCAAACGGCCAGGCAATGATGCGATCATTTTTGTTTGTAACTAACTTTACTAGTTTAGAAAACTCAGATTCTGTAGCAATTTGCCGATCTGAAATATTTGCGGGATTTAATAAAGCCAATTTAATAAAACAAACAATCAAGATTGGCGATAAAAATAAACTGCTTGATCGGTTGAGTTTAGGTAAAGCATGAAAAAACACGAGTGGGATGCTAAGAAAGAGGTAAAGAAGGGGAAGCCCTTGAAATCCCATCGAGCGAATTAATAAGCTAGCGATACCAAGACCCAACACGAAAGATCGCCAAGGAATATTTTTTTCTCGATGGGCTAGCGTAGCTAAGCCACTGGTAAGTAATAAGAAAATACTAAACCGAGCTAAATCACTTGTAATACTACTTAAGCTAGAGCTAAGCAAATAACGAAGACCAAGATCTACCCCTTCTACATATTTTCTGGATATAAAGGCATTAATCCAAAAATGCATGGCAAAGTAACCTGGTATGGACGCGATTAAGGTTAGGAAAAGAAGATTGCCAACAAGACCAAAAAGGGCGGAGACTAAAATTAACTGTTTGAATTGCTTACGCCATGAAGCAATAAAAAGGGCGATGGAGATTGGAATATAAGTAATTGCAAGAAATGGCAGTGAGAGGATTAGGACATTGCCAATAAATACTTGAAACTTATTCAGAGAAAGAGGATCAGCAATAGCTGGAAGCGTGTATTGCGCAAGGATAATGACAAAAAATAAACCAGCCATCACTTGAAATAAATAGGTGCTGCCAAATAAGTCGGCAAAATAAATAACCATTACGGTGGCAGCTGCAACGCAATAGCTTAGCTTTAAATAGAAATTTTGCCTTTTTAATAAAGGGGAAAAATAAAGCGAAATAAGTGCTAACCACTGCAAAATTGCTATTGGTATACGATGACCGCGAACCCCAAAATCGCCAAATTGCTCAACAATTAACCCTGGTAAATAAGAAAGAGGCCCATGTAATTCATGGATTTGGGAAAATAAGGTTTTACCAGCATAAATAAGTTTGCTAGTGACAATATTAGCTGTTTCGTCTCCCCACTCTAAATAGGTGAGTAGTTGGATTTGATAGCGAATAATTAAAGTAGCAAATACCCCGAAGATGATGAGATTAAAAAGATCAAAGCGGGATTGGATAAATTTCATCATTCTTGAATCTGCGTTTATTTACAGTAATATCATGAATTATGCCCTTTTCATTTAATACTCAAAGCTTTAGATCAAAAAAAATCAATTTTATTGGTATTGGCGCTTTCTTTTTCGCCTTACTTATTTTAGGAATGAATATTTATAAGGATTATGGTATTTCTTGGGATGAACGCGTAGAGCGAATAGATGGGGCGGTATCCCTTCGCTATATAAACCAATATTTTGGAGTCACATCCCCAGGTCTTGAGAGAATGCTGGCTAAGCAGAACTACCCTGCCTCTATCGAGCTAGATAGTTATAAAGATCGCTACTATCCAACGGGCTTTAACTTACCCATTGAGGCAGCGATCCAATGGTTACAGCTCGAAGATGAGCAGCAAGCCTATTATTTTCGACATTTATTCACCTTTCTTATTGTTCTGCTAGGCGCCTTTGCTATTTTTAGCCTAGCTAATCGACGTTATAACGATTGGCGCATAGGCTTACTAGCAGTTACCTTTTTTATATTAAGCCCCCGTTTTTTTGCTGAATCTTTTTATAACAGTAAGGATTTAGTACTGCTTGCTTTTTTTGCTTTTGCTATGAACACGCTTATTGTATTTGTATTGCGTCCACAAATATCAACAGCATTACTCCATAGCCTAGCAACAGCATTAGCAATGAATATTCGCCTCATGGCAATTGTGATTCCGATGATGACAATTGCTATTTTGCTGGTAAGAATTCTGCGAAGAGAAGTAGCTTGGCCCAAAGTCGTTGCTACCACACTAATTTATTTGGCAGGATTAGCTTGTTTAATGACAGTTGCCTGGCCTTTACTATGGGCTGATCCAATGGGGCGATTTTTAGATGCCTTGTCATTTATGCGTCATTATTTATTTGTACAGGATAATTTTTATTTAGGGCAGGTAATTTCTTCTATTCATTTACCCTGGCACTATTTACCAGTCTGGATTGGCATTACGACCCCTATTCCTTACCTTGTTTTATTTCTATTTGGCACACTTGTGATTTTGCATAATGTTTATAAAAGCAAATTACGTTTATGGAAAGATGCCAATCAACTGCAAGATTTGATTTTTTTAGGACTATTTTTTGCCCCAATTTTAGGGGTCATTATTCTGCATTCAGTTATTTATGATTCATGGCGTCATCTGTACTTTATTTATCCAGCATTTTTAATGCTCACAATGCGAGGTTTGGTAGCAATTTGGGAAATGTTATACCACCATGCTGTGTTAAAAAAATGTTTTATCTTAACTTTATGCTTATCGCTACTATATATTGCCAGCTGGATGATTAGGGCTCATCCGCTACAGAACGTCTACTTCAATTTATTGGCAGGAAATAATTTGAAGGCCCGTTTTGATCTTGATTACTGGGGCTTATCCAATCGCCAGGCCTTAGAATATATTTTGGCCCACGACACACGTGACAAAATTGTGATCAAGGTCGGCAGCTTTACTTTTTTACCCCTATCACTTAGCATCATGAGTCCTGCCGATCGTCAACGAATTGCCTTTAGTGAAGATTTGAATGAGGCCGATTATATTATTTCCAACTACCGCCTCAATCAAACTGATTATGCTAATTTTGACCCGCGATATATGGCATATCATGATATTCGAGTAGGCAATGAAATTATTTTATCGATTGCTCAAGCCAAACGTAATACGCTTACCAAAGCGGTGCAATTAAATCAGTTAATCGAATTTTCAAATACAGGAATTGGTCAGTATTTTTTGCAAAGTGATGGTTGGGCTCAACCCGAATCCTGGGGGGTATGGGCTATTAAACCCGAAGCCAAATTCTTACTCCCTATGCCAAGTTCAAACCCTAAGTACCTAAGCTTTAATTTACGGGCGTTTGTCTCTGCTAAAAATCCTTCTCAAAAACTTGAAATTATTGTTAATGGACAGATACAAAAAACGCTTTTACTTAAAAAAGCCAGTGACAACCTAGTTCAACTAGAGGTTGCTGATTTATTGCGCTATTCTAAAGAGGCTGATATTACATCTCCGAAAAAATTAGAGATTATTTTTCGCTCAACTCCAACCTTTTCCCCAAAATCGATTGGCTTAGGAAACGATGACCGCCTACTATCAGTGGGTCTTGTGTCAGCAATTTTTAATTAGCGCTGGGTTGCACTAACTAAGCCAATAGCGAGTAAACGCTCATCATCTCCAAGTCCGATATCCTTGGGTCTTGCCGGGTTTTTAAAAACAAAAGTGATCGCTAGGTAACCAAGATCAAGCCATTCTTTTGGAATAGGCAAATCTACTTGATTATTATCGCCCTGCTGTAATGCAAGACTTCTTGCAAGTTGGCCATTAATCCAAATTTCAAGTTTTTGAGAAGGATTTTTAGGGGACACCAAAGCGCGTAAGTTTAGAATTAGATTGTTAGCCTTAGGCACAATAGGTAGAATAAGACCAGCATTCAAATCTGTTGACCAAACACCCCAATTTTCAGGAAATGCCCATCCTGATTGTAAAAAATAGGGCGACGTTCCTTTTGCATCTCGCCCAAAACCAATTGCCTCATTTAAACCAATGGTGGGGACAAGAGACTGGATATAGTCTTTCTGAGGAATAGTTTGACAATCTGAACAGGCCAACCATCCAGGCGCCAAAATATTAAAGCCATCAAGACTCATCAATAGATCGGTATGAGTATTTAAATGGAGTAGGGCTGGAATGGCAAGATCATTAGATATAAAGTACAGGGTATCCTTATCTAAGTTACCAGTAATCAGCTTAGACTCTAAACGCTTATTTTCGGCGTCTAAATTCTTACTGCGCCCAGCAAATACGGAATTAGTTGGCAATCGCTGACTTAAAGCATAGTGCGCAAAAGGTTCCCAGCCATCTGAGCGATTATAGGTTGGGATATGAATAATTTTTTTATATTTTCTACCCGCCTCGCCCCAAAAGGCATTAGAAAACTGTGACAACGGATTCATATTTCCCGCTGTAAATACAGGTTTTCTGCGTAAATAACCAGCACTAGTATCACATACCTGAATTACTAGTGCTGCTGATAATAATCCTAGAGCAACCTTTTTGGGGTACAAGCGAATGATCAGGTAAATAATCAGCAAGATAATGCAATAAAAAACCGGCCAAAACATCCGACCAGATGCGCGTAAAGATGAAGCAACTTGAATAAATTCCTGTGGCAAATAAAAACTATAAATATGTGAGCCAATGTGAATGCTATTAGTAATGGCAAATAAAGATAGTGCCAGTAATGCACTACATAAAAATAGATGAGCACGAAATAAGGCGCTAATTTTTTTAATTACCGCCTTTTTTTTCAAAAGCATTGCGCATATTAGGGGGATGAGACAAATAATCCCCAGACCCAAGTAGCTAAAACCATTAGCTGGGTAGTAGTTATAGGGAGATCCCTTTAAAAAATAAGACCACCCACGGGGATCAAAGATGGCCAATAAATATAAATTAAGCACATCTCCACCATATTCACCAGTGGACGCAGAGGAAATCGGTAAGGCAAAGTAGCCAGCTTGCCAGGAGATAAAAACCACCACGAGAAAACATATCATTAACTCTTTGATTGCTTCCCATTTGCTCTTAAGATGAGTGATCCAAACTTGATCACTAAGGTTACCCAACCAAAGGGCAAAGACCATCATAAAAAGATAGATATTAATTAGTAAAGCGGCGCCTAATAAAGTAATCCACTGTAGTTTGGCAAATTTATTTTTTGAACTAAAGATTAAATAGAGCGCCGCAAGTATGGCAAAATGGCTTTGCAGAGCAGTTTGCATCTGCACACGCGCTAACATTGGCGGCGAGAAAATAAAGAGCCCTGCGCCAGCAATACAAAGCCATTTACTTGAAGTTAGCGTAGATATTAATAAATACCCAAATACACCTTGCAATACAAAGCAGAGTAAAACCCATAAACCAAAATATTGAAACGGATCAGGAAGTACGCTCGTAAATAGTTTAAAGATAAATGCAAAAATCGGAATAGGGTCAGTAAAAACAATCGAAGAGCTGATTTCAAGACCAAAATTGGGATTTAGACCAATTGGAAAAGACCAGGGACTAAAGCGATAGAACACCCAACTAAGGTAATGAATAGCTGGGTCGCCAACTACTAGCCAGTCGATATTATTGGGGTTGAGAATATGGGGCCCAACTACCAATAGAAAAGCACTGACTCCCAGAGTAATGGGAATGCAAAGCCAGAGCCACTCATTTTTTTGCATAGAATGATTTTTTTTTGGTATTGGCATTAAATATATACTACTAGTTAATCACTATATAAATGGGCTTTCATTTCTCCCGCTAAGAATATGCTAATTGTGCAACTAAAATCTTGGTTTAGCTCAAATAAAGCCGTGCTTAAAGCTACCGGCACGATTTTTTTGGCAAATCAATTAGCCGAGTTATTCATGGTTTTACTAGTGGCTAGTAATTATGGTTTGGGTAGCGAATATTCTTATGTTTGCCAATGGGATTGCCATTGGTTTGCAGATATTGTCCGCAATGGGTATGATTTATTCCCTCACGGCAACCCAAGAGGAAATGCCGCTAATTGGGCTTTTTTCCCATTTTTCCCGCTAAGCGCTAGCGGTTTTGCTTTCGTCACGGGACTTCCGGCCTGGCTTTCACTAGTGGTAGTAGCCAAAATATTTTTTTTATTGGCTATCTATAGCTTTATTCAATTGTGTAAGGCTTATGAACCCGCTATTCCTGCTTTACTTGCAGGCGGAGTAATTGCATTTAATCCCTATTCTATTTATGCAAGTGTGGGGTATACAGAAGCAATGTTCCTTTTCTTTACCTGTCAATTTTTTATAGCATTAAAAGGAAACCATTTTTTACTTGCTGGACTAATGGGCGGCCTACTTTCGGGAGTGCGTTTAGTTGGTGTTATTGCCACCGTCCCATACTTAATCAAAGCTATTCCTTATGGCCTTAGTACCAGTCAACAAGAGCGTATTAGGCTTGTTCTTGGGTTACTACTTGTGCCTTTGGGGTTGGGGTTTTTTATGTATTTTCTTTATTGGAGAACCGGGGATGCGCTAGCTTTCTCTCATATTATTCAACTGGGTTGGAACCGCCATGTTGATAATCCCTTGAGTTATTTATTAGAAGCCTTAAAGGGCGACCGAATGTATAAATTTTTTGTTCTGATTGCTTTTTTATCTTTTTTTATTTCTTTTCGCCTGTTCCTCCAAAAACGGTATACGCTGGCTTCATTTTTGTTGATTTGTACCATCATCCCTATTTCATCGGGGCTACTCTCATTGCCTAGATATATTGCTTGGCAGGCCCCATTTTTATTTGGCATTGCCGATATTTTAAATAAAAGAAATGCGTGGATTTTAATTATGCCGATTTTTATAATTGGTTTTGCGTATATGTATTTTTCGTGGATTGCCGGAAAATCATTTGTCATATGAATAAAATTTATTTAGCCTCCATTTTTATATTAGTAGGGTTTTATATCCCTCTGATTTATTTGATTGGGCACCCTAATGTGTCAGCCGAATACAAATCCTATTACATTACGCAATCTAGCAAAATAAGTCCCTTTGAGCGCGCTAATATGGGACCCATTCCATTCGGTGAAAAAATTGAATTTAATGATCGGCGCATTGGATTTGAAAATTTTTTTGATCCAGGAAAGTCTTTTAGATGGTCGATGGACGCGCAATCGCAAATTATATTTTTGCTTGATTCTCAAGACAAACTTAATAAAGAAGGTACTTTACTTTTGCGAGTTGATCCTCTTGGAGCGCAGAAAGTGTCATTGGCCCTTAACCAGAAATTAATTTATGAGGGCATGCTAAATGGACCTACTGAACTCTTGATCTCCTATCCTGCTGGAAGCCTCAAAGAGGGCATGAATACCATCACTTTACTTACGCCTGGAGCAAAAACATTGGGCGATGGTGAAATCAGAAAATTAGCACTACGTTTTCAATCCTTGGTAATTGAGTAACTTATTTAAATATCCCACTAATAAGTCCGATACCAAGCTCACGATCATCATCGCCTAGGCCAATTTTCTTTGGTGAGATAGGATTATTCAATCTAAATCCCAGCATGAGATAGCCATCTTTGAGCACTTGGGATGTGAGAGCTATCGATACCGTAGTCGTTTCTTGAGAGAGTGCTAAGGTTTGTTCTTTAAATCCATTAACCCAAATTTCGACATCTTGAATGGGGTATCCTTGGGGCAAAAAGGCACGTATTGTTAAATTAAGCTGCTTAGGATTTCCCGCAGTTGGTAGGGGTAAGGTTATTAAGGCGACTTTTGCATTTGACCATGTTCCCCAGGGCTCTGGATGGCTCCAGCCCGCTAATAGGTAGGGGGTTTTAGCAAATGCCGTATCACGTGCAAAAGAAAATACCTGATCTATTTTTGGATCAATCACAGGCCCCATGATTTGCATTTCAGAAGGAATTGCTACTTTAGTAGCGCAAGCTTGATAATTGGGCGCATAGACAACTAGGCTATTGATTGAAGCCAATAAATCGGACGCCGGCTTTAGGTGTTGCAATACAGGCAGTATTTTTTGGGGGTCTAGAATATAAAGAGCGCTCTGGTCAAATATTCCCTGATTGATGAATTGTTCATATTTGTCGTTTTCAATCGGCCGATTAATTGCTGGAGCAATACGCGTGAGATAAGCGGAGTTAGTAGGCAGGCGGTGAGTGGCGGCGTATCTTGCTATGGGCACCCAATTCCAGTGATCGTCAAAGTTATTTTGCGGCAATACAGTAATTACTTTGCTATAGCACTTTGCTGCGCTTGCCCAAAAGGGGTTATCAAGATTAGGATGCACTTGAAATGGGCGCACTTGCGCAAAGTCAACCCGTTTAGGTAGCCAACCAGCGCTAGTGTCAACCAGTTGTAATAAAAAAGCCATACCTAAGAGAAGTAAGGCTCTTGGTAGCGTGTAGGCTTTAATTATGATGAAAATAATGCCAAATAAAAGTACATAAAAAATTGGCCAGAACATGCGCCCAGAGGCGCGCACAATAGACCCTAATTGATAGATGAAATCAAAAATGGGAAGCTCTATATGTAATTGCCCGAAATAAATTTGATTACTCAATGCCAGTAGTATTAAAAGAGCAAATGCAATCAATAAAAAAACATGATCAGTAAGCCCTTTTCTGTACGCAAACCATTCTTTTTTGAGTTTGATAAAAACAAAGGGGAGTAAAAAAATAAACCCCAATCCTAAATACATAAAACCCTCGTCTGAGGAATTACCGCGGGGAATTTTAGGCAGAATATAAGACCAGCCATCTGCATCAAAAAGCGCCAACATATTCATCGGGTAAAGCCCAAAGCCACTAGAGGCAATTGCTTCAAGCGGGCTGACAAAGTATCCTGACACCCAAAAAATCAACCCAATAAATGGCACTGTTACACCCAGTTGCCATAAAAATTGAATCAAGGTTAATTTATTTTGGCGGAAGGTTTGATCAAATAAGTAAGCGAACCAAAGAATTGCTGCCATACAAAATAAATAAAAATGAACAAGGACACTCAGACCCAGTAAGCATAGCCAGTAAAAAAAGGCAGATTGGCGAGACTTTGAAAAATTCAGATATAAAGCGCTTAATACAATAAATTGACTAACGAGTGCGGCATGAACTCCAATTCGGAAAAGCATGGGCGGTGCTAACACCATCAGAGCCATGGCCAATGCCCTTAAGCGCAGGTTGGGGGTAATCAGGCCAGCTAAAAGCCAGGCAAGCATGCTTTGTATAACAAAACAGCCCAAAGTCCAAAGGCCTAAGTACTGAAATGAACTAGGTAATAAAAAGGACAGGGGTTTAAAGAGAAAGGCTAAAAGAGGGATAGAGTCTGAGTAGATGATTGAGGAATTACTGACTAAGCCATATTTAGGGTTCATGCCAATTGGGAAGTGCCAGGCATCGTAGCGAAAAAAATTCCAGGCAAGGTAATGCTGATTCACATCGCTTGATTGGATATTGCTGAGATTTTGTGGGTTTAGGAACTGCGGGCCTACAATTAGCAGAAAAGCGGAAATTCCAAATAAAAGTGGAATCAAAAAATGGGCTTTGGCCAAAAGATTACGCATATAGTTATAAGAATAAACGAATTAACCCCTTCATTAATCTTCGCTAAACTCCAAACTATAATGAGCCATTTACTATCTAAATGGGATACCCCATAAGACCAATTGACTCTATTAAATCAGTCTTTCAATAACGTACCCCTTGCGCATCAATCCAGATGGCAATGGCTTATTCCGGTAGCGCTGGGGCTCTTTGCATTCTTTTTGGTTATTGGCTATTTGCCGCTTATCCCAAGCAATATCGGCTGGCTTGACGGGGGCTATGACCCAACGCAGCATTATTTAGGGTGGGTATTTTTTCGCCATCACCCGTGGACCTTACCGATTGGTTTAAGCCCACAATATGGACTCAATATCAGCTCTGCTATTTTATATGCAGATTCAATTCCCCTTTTGGCGGTGCTATTTAAAGCCTTTTCGCCCTATCTTGCCGAACCCTTTCAGTATTTTGGGATCTGGTTTTTACTCTGCTTTGTACTGCAAGCTAGTTTTGCTTGGGCCTGTCTTGGATATGCCACCCAAAATAATTATTTACGAACTTTCGCTACTGCCTTAATTGTCATATCACCGCCAATGATTTGGCGCATGAATATGCATGAGGCGCTTGCGGGCCATTTTTTGATTCTGGCAGCCATCTACTTCAATTTGCAGCCTCAACAAAAATATCGAATTTTGGCTTGGACAGCATTACTTTGTATCACGTCTTCTGTAATGTTGTATTTATTGGCGATGATTATCGCCCTTTGGATTAGTAATTTGCTTGATACCTTATGGGTAAGAAAAACAATTACGTATTTCTCAGCTGCACTTGAGGTAGGTATTGTGACAATTGGCGTTAGCCTCGTGCTGTGGCAAATGGGGTTTTTTGAGGTTAGTGCATTGTCATCGCGAACGGGTGATTTTGGTGTCTATGGCTTTGGGCTTTTATCTTTTTTTGATTCTCAAGGCTGGTCTTATATATTGCCCAGTATTCCAGGGGGCAGTTTAGAAAGTTTTAATTACTTAGGCTTAGGAATGCTCTTATTAGCTGGGGTTGCCCTAACTAAAAGCACTTTAGCTTATCAGCAAATAAAGAACTACAGCTTAGCGCATCCTTTTTTTATTGCAGCAATTGCTTGTTTGAGTGTATTTGCAGTTACTAATACCATTCGGATTGCAAGCCATACTTTTATTATTCCCATACCAGACGCCCTTTTTTCTTTAGCTAGTATTTTTCGGGGCTCAGCACGGATGATTTGGCCGCTTTACTATTTGATTGGTCTGGGAATTTTATTTATTGTGATTCGGGGCTACCAAAGTAAAAAAGTTTATTTTTTACTATTAATTGCTGTAGCTCTACAGGTAATTGATAGTAGTGCAGGGTGGTGGCCCATCCACCGCCAGTTTGCCAATACCGCACAAACGAAGACTCTAAATAGCCCACTACATGATCCATTTTGGGCCCAAGCTGCTAAACACTATACCAATGTGATTAATTCTAATTTTCCAACTGGCCCTCCCAACTTATATATAGAGTGGCAAATTTGGGCTAACTATGCTGCAGAAAATCACTTGGGGACTAATTCTGCTTGGTTGTCGCGTTATGACACACTTAAGCTTACTAAGGCACGTGAGCAGTTAGATCAAATGATCAGAGCCGGCAAATATCAGCAGGATTCTTTGTACATCATTAGCGATGAAAAGCGCTTACCTGTCCTCATGCACATGGATCCTACGAAGGATGTCTTTGCTAGTATTGATGGGTTTAATGTTTTGGCACCGGGTTGGCTTAATTGCGCTAGTTGCCAAGCTATTCCGGATGTTCAAATTCAAACCTTACCTCCATTACCAAAAGTAGCTTTACGCCAACCCATTTTCTTTAATAAGGAAAGTCTGGCCACGGCTTTTTTAATCGGCATTAATAATCGCCAAAATAAAGGTTGGGGCTGGGCATTTCCAGAGTCTTGGGGTGTTTGGTCTGAAGGTGAAAAGGCCAAAGTTATATTGCCGCTTCCAGAACATCCGGCAAAAATATTAGATCTGGCAATCAAGGCATTTACTAGTGCCAAGCATCCATTTCAGCGGGTCGAAATTTGGCTCAATGGCGCATTAGTAAAAAATATTACGCTTAGTAATAGCGATATGACTCAGATTGAACTGCCTATCTCACAATCAGCAACAGAAGACTATCTGCTAGTTGAATTTAAATTACCAGACAATATTAGCCCACTAAAATTAGGACTAGGAAGTGATGTTAGGCCATTAGGAATAGGGCTTATTTCAGCTGAATTTCGCTAGGATTAATTCGAATAAAATTGAGTTGTCATTAGGAATAATACTTTAGTTAAAAGTAATCGATTTAATCCGAATGCCCAAAAGCCGCTCATCATCACCCATGCCTAAACTTTTTGGGCTGGCTAAGTTAGCTGGAAATTTAAACTCAATAGATACATAATCTTTGAGATCATTTTTTGGAATATCTATCGTCAGTATATTGTTATCGCCATTTTCAAGTAAAAAATTTCCCATAAAAATAGTATTGATAAATATTTGCACACTTTGAGACGGGTGGTTTTGGGTTATTAATGCTCTACAGTTAATGATGAGCTTTGTCGGTTTCGGATTTGGTAGTGGAATCACAAGCTGAACTGGGCTTCCTTCAGACCAAACGCCAAATTCCTCAGGCCAACTCCAACCACGTCCAATAATTTGTTTAGCATCAAGGTTTAGCAAATAATCAGCACCGTGCCCATTTTTTGAAAAATCAATTGGAGTATTTAAGGTCGGAATTTGGAAACTTTTATTCATTTCCTGATCTGGCAAAGGTAATTTACAGCTTGAGCAGGTTTTCCAATTAGGCGCCAGAACATTAAATCCGTCTATTCTTGCAAATAGATGTT
This sequence comes from Polynucleobacter sp. IMCC30063, assembly GCF_021395235.1. Classification (NCBI taxonomy): domain Bacteria; kingdom Pseudomonadati; phylum Pseudomonadota; class Betaproteobacteria; order Burkholderiales; family Burkholderiaceae; genus Polynucleobacter; species Polynucleobacter sp. IMCC30063. Next base: position 642,402 of record NZ_JAJVCQ010000001.1, read on the forward strand.
TAGAGCGATCAAGGTGCGTTAATACTGGCAAAATTCGTTCATCATCAAAAATATAGAGTGTGTCAGGGTCAAATTGACCGCTCATAATGGCTTGATCAATTTTGGCCCCAGCCAGTTTGATTTTTTTATCATCGTACCTACCCAGAAATATTGAATTTGTAGCCATACGATGAGTTGCAGCATAGTAGGCCCATGTATTCCACCCTCTAGGTAAGATTTCAACATCTCTGTGTATTGGGTATACAACAAGTTTGTGATATTTATTCGCTACGGAATCCCAAAATGGATCAACTAATAGCGTTGTTAGTTCTGATTGAAATTTTGAAGAAGGATTTTCACCAAATCGGGTTCGAATTTCACGCCACCCAGCACTGGTATCACCAATTTGCAGTAAGCAAATAAAACTTAAAAGCCAAATTAGATTCTTTTGATTAAATATTTTAAGACTTAGGTAAATGCTAAAGAAAATGATTGCGTAATATGCGGGCCAAAACATTCTTCCTGATGCGCGAAAAGTACTTACTAAATTTAATAAGAATTCAGATAAAGGAATGTTTATTTCCCATCCACCTATAGCTATCTTATTAGAAAGAGCAAAGCAAGCGAGGGCGCCGATGACTATTATTAAAAATAAATGCTCTCTAATGATTTTAATGAAACTGGTCACCCATTTTTTGTAATAAAAAATTAGGATAAAAATTAAGGTAATAACGCCTATGCCAAAATAATTAAAACCTTCAAAATGATTCCACTCTGCTGGTAAATTGTAGAAGTATGACCAAGGCAAGCCAGCCCAACCACCCGGAAGAATAGGCGCTAATAAATTCATTTTTTTTATGCCAAATTCGCCGCCGCTAGCACCCGGTACGAAGTATCCTGTCACCCAAAAAAATAGAATTAAAATAATGACCAAAGCGATAAGTTCAACAATAAATTGGCGAAGACGAATTTTAGTTTTGAAATAAATTAAATCCAGTGAACTACCTATGAACAGTGCTAAACCCATGAATAAAATATAGCCATTAATTAAGGCAGATATAGCGATTAATAAAATCCACCACAATGCTCGATTTTTTTGATTCTGCCTTAGCGATAAATACAGAGCAGCCAAAATTAAAAATTGGCCAGAAAATGATGCATGAAAGCCAACTCGAATTAGAAAAGGTGGAGCAAAGACAAAAAGTAATGTTCCCAAGGATTGAATTTGCCAACTAGGCTTTAATAAGCTGAGTAAAAGCCAAGCAAAATAGGCCTGCAGAATAAAACAACAGAAATACCAAATGCCAAAATATTGAAATGGCTCTGATAGTAGTGGTGAAAGTAGTTTGAATATAAAAGCAAAAATAGGAATTGAATCTGAATAGACAATCGATGAGCTGATATCAATGCCGTAGTCTGGGTTCATTCCCAAAGGGAATGTCCATGGCCCATGGCGAAAAAAATCCCAACTGAGGTAGTGCAAGCTCAGGTCGCCACCCGTATCTAGCCACCCAATATTAGTGGGGTCTAAGCCATTTGGGCCGGCAACGATAGCAAATCCAAGTAAACCTAAAATGAAAGGAATTAAGCCTTGCAGACGCTTAATGGTGTTATTGGTCATCGTGCTTTTGAAGGTTTAATGGAGGGCGCACGGGAATGCCAAGAATTAGGCGAAATAATGCCAATACTTTGGCTCCATACAGAACAAAGTTTCCACTTAGTAGGTATTTGCCGTTAAGAATTTGAATCTGACCCAGTGCTAGTAAGCGAGGGATGCGGGCGCTAAAAATAGCCTCGCGGTTATAAAGTTGAAGTAAGTGCGCCTTTGAAATCGGACCTAAGCGATTAATGGTGGTTAGTAATTTTGTATGCATTGATGTATCAGTTGCAGCAAATAAGTTCCAATTGATTTTGATCGCCGCATTAATGCAAATAAATAGATATAAAAAATCAAGCCAATGGGCTGTGGGAATCACTCCAAAAAAGCTGAGAGATGCCACTAAAACAATGAAGACAACATTGATAATTTTTCCCGCCAGTAAAGACGAGGTATGGGTAATTGGTTTTTTACCTTGCTTGACCGATACAAAATTGAGAAAAGCGGTTAATCCAAAAAGACAGAAAAAAGAAGCTACAGATAAACCAATAATCAGTTCTTCAGTAAAGTTAAAAGCAATATGATCTGACATGTTGCTTAGCCTTCGCCTGGATAGCGAATAAATAAAAGCGCTCTATACCAAGTAATAAATCTTGCATATCTTTGGCCTTTGGACGTGGTTAAGAGTTCACCGTTTTGCTCAGTTAGCATGTTTGAATCGAGTAAATGCTGAATACGAAGACCTGTTAACTTATCTTCTGGCAGGGTTTTAATAACCAATTCACTAGTATTAATACCAGCAGGCATATATTTTTTAATTTCTAGTAGTATTTCTACTGAAGGACTGTATTCGATAATGCCAGCATAAATCATCAGGTAGGCGCAGCCAATAAGCCCATATGGCGTCAGACAAGCTAGTATCCATAAAAATTGAATGAATACAGGCTCACTACTTGTAAAAACATAAAATATGCCATACGCTAGGAAAGTGAGAAAAAAAATCGCAATAATCCAGTAGGGATAGGCTACTGGAATACGGATTTTCCAAATTAGAAAATGAATAAACCAAGCTGTTACTAGTAAAACAAAAGCAGTTAATAACGCATTACCAAGCATATTTCAGTTTATTCCTTGAAAGACGACTCATGAGCATGCCAATAGATAAGCGGATAAAAAGCAATTTTATTCTACAATGCTGTTAATGGAGCAATTTCCCCCCCTTTTTGAATTTTAAAGCGGGTTTGCGAGCAAAACGAAAATCGTAAGTTTAATTTACAGGCAATTGAGATGATCAAAAAAATAAGTCAATGTCGAATTTGTAAAAATACCCAGCTAACCCAGATCCTTGATTTGGGAACCCAGATGTTAACGGGGGTATTTCCAACTGAAAAAAATACCCAGACGGTGACATCAGGGCCATTGCGCTTAGTCAAATGCTGTGGTGAAAAGGCATGTGGTCTTGTGCAATTAGAGCATTCCTATGATTTAGCTGAAATGTATGGCTTAAATTATGGCTATCGATCCGGCCTTAATAAAAGCATGGTCGACCATTTACATGGCAAGATTGCCAAAATTTTGCAGGCCATTGAACTGAAGTCCGGAGATTTAGTTATTGATATTGGTAGTAATGACAGCACCTCTTTACAGGCTTATCCCAAAAATGTTGCCACTTTAGTTGGCATTGACCCAACAGGAATTAAGTTTCATCAATACTATCCAGAGCATATCGATTTAATTCCCGATTTTTTTTCCGCAGATCTCGTGACGAAAAAATATCCCGGTCGAAAAGCCAAAGTAATTACCTCATTTTCAATGTTTTATGATCTTGAAGATCCCATGGCTTTTATGCAAGAAATTGCCCAAGTTCTGGCTGATGATGGTATCTGGGTTTTTGAGCAAAGCTATATGCCTACCATGCTAAAAACCAATTCATTTGATACGGTCTGTCATGAGCATTTAGAATTTTATGCGCTCAAGCAAATTCAATTTATGGTGGAGCGCGCTGGCTTGCACATTGTCGATGTAGAGTTAAATGAAACCAACGGCGGCAGTTTCTCGATTACAGTGCGTAAAAAACAAGCTGGTGATCAGCTTGAACCAGCTGTTAAGGCTATATTAGATCAAGAAACTGCCATGGGTTTGGATACTTTAGAGCCATTTACCGCTTTTTCTCAACGAATTGAAATTGTAAAAAAACAATTATTGGCGTTTATTAAAGACTGCAAAGTAAGGGGTAAGAAAGTAGCGGCTTTAGGGGCCTCTACTAAAGGTAATGTGCTATTGCAATATTGCGGGCTTAGTGCAAACGATATTTTTTGCGTAGGGGAAGTTAATAGCGAAAAATTTAATTGCTTTACACCTGGAAGCTGGATACCTATTATTCCTGAGTCTGAGTTAATTTCCTTAAAGCCAGACTATTTAATTGTGCTACCTTGGCACTTTAGGTCTTACTTTATTCATAACCCAAAATTTAAGGGTATGCAGTTGGTTTTCCCTTTGCCTGAGCTGGAGATTGTTTCTTAAGGCGCCTGACACGCAATATTGATTGCTTCATATGCGAAGTAGCTTTAAAAATGAGCGCTTATCATCGCTAGTAGAGTGGCTTATTCCGCTTTCATTGGGAGTAGCCTCATTTTTTGCTTTGGTAGGCCCATTAGCTTTAAATCCAGAAAACTTAGCTTGGATTATTCCCTCAGATACAAAATTGAGTTATCTAGGCTGGGCTTTTTTTGGTAATTCTCCTTGGTCTATCCCCTTAGGATTAAATCCTGATGCGGGTATGGAAATTAGTACTTCCATTGTTTACACCGACTCTATCCCGCTTTTGGCCTTTCTATTTAAAGTTTTCACACCAGCCCTACCAAAGTCTTTTCAGTATTTAGGCATATGGACGATGCTATGCCTAGTATTTCAGGCCCTAATAGCGTGGCTTTTCATGGGATTAATTACACAAGCAAAATGGCAACGTTTTTTTTGTACCACCTTGTTTGTTTTTTGGCCACCGCTCATGATCCGTCTTGGCCTTCACGTAGGACTTAGTAGTCAATTTCTGATTTTGGCCGCACTTTACTTAAATTTACGTAAAACGAACGTCTATCGCTGGTCTGCTTGGGCTTTGGTCTTAAGCATTTCTTTATTAGTGCAATTTTATATTTTTGTGATGGTATTTGGTTTATGGATTAGTAATGTACTGGATAGTACTTTATTAAGTAAAAAAATCTCACTTAAGAATTGCGCTGTAGAGCTCAGTTCTATTACAATTATGTTAGGATTTCTATTTTGGCTTACAGGCTATCTAGCCATTCCAGCAGGAGCAGCATCAGGAGGCCCATTTGGCATGGGTAAGATGAATGTCTTATCCTTATTTGATGCGCAATATTACTCCTATATTTTACCCTCTTTTTTATCTTCAACTGACCAAATTAATGGGGTACCATTAACCTCTTTTGAGGGATTTAATTATTTAGGCTTAGGCGTAATTGGCTTAATCCCCTTTGCTTTTTATGCATACTTTTCAAAGCCAAAAATAATTACAAAAAATTTAATTATTTCTCATTTATTTTTAGCACTTTTTTGTTTATTTTGCGTATTTTTTTCTATTCTTAAGCCAATCGGCCTTGGTAGTTTATCTTTTGATATCGCACTGCCATGGTGGCTAGATTACATAGGTCCCATTTTTCGCAATAATGCGAGGTTTTTTTGGCCCGCCGCCTATGCTTTGGTTTTTCTACTTATTTATTGTGTCTACAAAGGCTTTTCCACTAGAGTTTCTTTTTTTATTTTTCTTTTTTGCTTTTTAATCCAAGTAATAGATACTAGCTCAGGGTGGTTACCCCAACGCAGACAACTCATGACTGGTCCAGGAACAAGTTTTTTGCAAACCTTATCGAATCCCTTTTGGGAAAAGGCAGGCAAGCACTATCGCAAAGTCTCGCGTGATCCAATTGAGTACTGGCCTAAGCGCTGGGAAGAAGTTGCCTTATTTGCCGCTAAGTATGGCATGGCTACAAACTCATTTTTAATGGGTCGGGTCAATAGTGCGGGGTATCTACAGGCTAATGCGTTATTGCAAGCTATGAATTTTTCTGGCCAATTTAGCTCCGATACTCTATATATTTTAGAAGATTTAGAGGCGATGGTTGCTGCGCAACACATTAATTACAAGCAAGATTTATTAGCCAGAATTGATGGTTTTAACGTTTTAGCCCCCAATTGGTATGCTCAACATGCAATGACCCCCGATTTGGAGGCGCAGGTACTGCGCTATCCAAAGATATTGCTTAGAGATGAGCTTTTCTTTGGCAAGGGGGGTAATGGCACACTTTTCTTAAAAGGGCTTGGAAAAAGCGATCAAAATGACCCTGGTTGGTCTTTTCCAGAAAATTGGGGAGTATGGTCCTTTGGAAACAGCGCAACCTTAACGATTCCTTTGCCTGAGGATGGTATTGCAAATAAGCTAGTACTTCAGGTGCAATTTTTAATTAACCCTAAGCTTGGTTACCAAAAGATCAGCATGGTTACTGAAACGGTGCGAGGGTTTTTTATTCTGCATACAGAGCCAAAAGAATTGCGCATTTCAATGCCTTTGGCATCCACTTTAGGTGATCAAGGTGCGCAGATAGTGCAGTCGAGCATTGAAATACCCATTACTGAAAAAGAACGCAGTTTAGGGGCAGTGAGCGTCAATTTTAGTTTTCCTATGCCGATTAGACTACGGGATATGCAATCCAGTGACGATAGTCGTGAACTCACTATGGGCTTAAAGAGCGCTATGTTTTTACCTTAGCACCTTGTTTTTGACCAATCAATAGTGCTTGGGTAAAACCATCAGCAATACCAAAACTATAGCGATTTAGCTCAAAGCCGGCTAGCTCTAGTATTTTTTTAGCTTGACTCTTGGAAGTGATGTAAGTGATTTCGGCGGGGTGTAAAACAATATTTTTTTTCAACACATTATTGAGGATGTAATGAATGAATTTTAAAGCCATTACTGTTAGGCTAAAGCGTGTTGGCCAAAATAAGACAATTTTCCCATTGGGTTTTAAGACTCGCTTAAATTCATGCAAGATAGCTTGAATTTCTCCTGGAGTAAAGTGCTCCATCACACCAAGATTGTAAATGCCATCAACGCTACTATCTTCTAAGGGGATAGCAAAAATTGAGCCATGAATTAATTTTTTTACTGCTGGGTTTGAGCGCTGGTAAAGCATAAGTGCTGCGGGGGAAATATCAAGGGCGTAGATCGAGTACCGTGGACTGATATCGCGGTCTACTTGGCCGCTCCCACAGCCAGCATGAAGCAGAATATCTTGGGGTAAAAAGCTTCTAAAAATAGCACGATTTAGGGTTGGGCCAATTATGCATTTACGGTAGATCGAAGCGATGACTCCATATAACCAATGGGATTTTTTATTGGCACCCCGATCCCAATACTCATTCCAGCCTTGAGGATCAGCTTGCTCACCAGAACTGACAATCGATACACCGTCGGATTTTAAAATAGTGAGTTGCTCTGGGCTCGTAAGTTTAGTGATGTATAGGTAAAGTAATTGACTTAGGCTTTTAATCACATCATTCATGCGCATTTTAGAATGCCCATAAGTGCGCGCGGGCAACTGGGTTGGCACTTCAGCAATGGAATAATTATTGTAATTTAGTACAAAAAGGCTTTCAAAGAAAAATGAGTAGCTATTCGATTGCACTAAATTTAAAAAATGCTGCGGCACCTGATCCAGGCGGTAAAGGCGGTACGCCCCAGTAGCATCTTGGGTTAAACCTAAAAAAGTTTTAGTTAGAAAGTAGCCTAAATGCGTCATCGTACGACGCTTGAGATTCCAAGTCTTAAGACTATCAGCTAGCATGTAACGCGAACCAACAACAATATCAGCATGTTCACTTTGCTCTAAAAACTGGGGAATATATTTAGGTGAGTGGGTTAAGTCACAATCCATGGTCACAAGTTTTTGATAGCCATGCTCATAAGCCCAATTAATACCAAATTTATGGGCGCTACCAATGCCATCTTTACCTAAGCGGTGAATAACGTGTACGTTCGTATGTTCTTTGGCTAATTGATCGAGGAGCTTACCAGTGCCATCAGGGGAGTTATCGTCCACAAAAAGAATATCTGCAGGTAATTTTTGCTCGAGTAATAATCTAAGAATCGTTTGGACATTATCGACTTCGTTATAAGTCGGAATAAAGATGAGAAGTGAATTGGTGGGAGTGGGTAAATTCATAAGCTCAATTGTAAGTTAAGTTGAATTATTCAAAAATTGCTGAAATAAGGCCGATGGATAAAACCCGAGCGTCTACTCCAAGCCCAATTTCTTGGGGTTTAGCCTGATCAATAAAAATGAATTCAATGGCCAAATAGTCAGGACGACCTAATTTCTCAGAGTTAATGGACAGTCGCATTTGACGATGCGTGTCATCTAGAATTTGCAGTGAATGAAAGTCGCCATTTATTTTGACCACCACGCGCTGCTTTGGGTGAGATGGGCTAAGAAGGGGGTTAGTATCAAAAATAAGGCTAGAAAAGGGTGCTAGTGGTGTAGGTAAGGCCAAATGGGCTTCTCGCCCTTCAGCCCAGGCTCCCCAACTTTCTGGGTATGACCAGCCCCAGCCGATGATGGGAAACTGACCTATGCCAATTAAATACCACGTACCATTACCATCCTTATTAAACATCACTGGCTGATTAAGTACTGGCCTAATAAAAGCAGCGCGGTATTCATGGTCAATTGGAATAACTGGGCAAAATTGGCAGTTTTTCCAGCCTGGCGCCAAAACAATCATGCCATCAATATTGGCTAAGAGATCTGCTTCGGAATTTAGATGCATTAAAGCCGGAACGATTTTTTCTTGGTCAAGAATATAGATGGTATTTGGGTCAAATTTCCCTTCTTTAAAGAGGCGGTCATAGTGCGCATTGGCAGCATCGATTTTTTTGGTGTCCACGCGCGAGAGATAAACCATATTAGTGGCAAGTTTATGGGTAGCAGCAAAACTGGCAAATCGTGCCCAGTCCCAATCCTCACCTTTAGTGAAATATTGCATGCTCATTTGTTTTAATGGAATCATATCGATACGCTGATATTTTTGTGCTGCTATATTCCAAAATGAACTTTTGAGTCCTTGGGTCGCTTTAGCAAAGGCACTAGGTTGATGCGCTGTGGTACTAATAAATTGCCGCATTGAATACCATTTAATACTACTATCGCCAATTTGTAAAAGAAGGCCAAGCATTAAAATAAAAACAGCGCGCTTTGCAAAAGCGCGAGTAATGAGATAGATTACTAGGAAGGTAATGAGATACATATGGGGCCATAAAAAACGCCCTGAATTTCGTACGTTACCTAAAGCAAATTGGAGAGAAAGCGGCAGTGGGTAATCAAAAGCCCAGGGGCCAATTTCTACATGATTAGAAAAAGCTACTAGAGCCAATACAACTAAACTTAAAATAAAAAAGGGGTAATACTTTAATTTTGACCAGAGCGGAATTTTTTTAAAAAATGCGCCAATTAACCCGATTATTAAAAGCGAGATTATTCCCAGCCCAAGAAAATTATTTTTTTCCTCGGTTGTTGAATAAAAACTGGGCAATAAATAAGACCAGCCATTAGAATTAAAAAAAACAAAGAATTCTGGGCTAAAACCGCTGTAATGATTTAAAACTGTTTCATTTGATGCGCTAGCAAAATATCCAAGCTGCCAAGCCATGAATCCGGTAAAGGTAACTAAGCTAGTGATTTCAATGAGTAGTTTTTTTAGGCTGAGGGTTTTATTAGGCCAATAACTATCTAGAGCACTTGCTAACCAAAGAGCAGCAATGATTGCAAAAATATAGAAATGGGTTGCTAATGAGCCCACTAGGAGCAATGCCCAATACCAAAGCCGATGATTTTGAAGACGAGATAAGTTGAGATATAAGGCTGCTAAGATAAAAAAATGTGCAGTTAGAGCAGCATGCAAATTAATGCGAAAGAGCATGGGGATAGCAAATACAAAGAGCCCAGACCCCATGATTTGAACGGCTAAAGTTCGGGTGAAAAGGCCAGTTAATAGCCAGCCAAACCAAGCTTGTAAAATAAAGCACAATAAGGTCCAAAGCCCAAAATATTGGAAGTCAGTGGCAAGCCACGGGCTTAAGATCTTAAAGGGGATGGCAAAAAGGGGAATAGCATCGGCAAAGACAATCGAAGAGCCAATATTGGCCCCATAATTTGGGTTAAGACCGATTGGAAATCGCCAACCATCATGACGAAAAAAAGTCCACCCCAAATAATGTTGGGCGCCATCGCCGCCTTGTATCCAATTAATATTAGTAGGATTGAGATGCTCAGGCCCCACCACAACAAAATAGGCTATTACCCCCAAAAGGATTGGGATGAGCTTATTCCAAAAGGGCCTAGTGAGCGGTTGGAAATTCAAGGTATTGTGTTTAACCAAGGCATAAAGCCAATCTTACTATGAACGCTTATGAAAATAAGCAAAGGAAAAGACGCTAAAAGTGCTCGATAATATAACACCACGCTGTTTGCGGTTTGCTAAGGCAGATCATGCTGGGCGCCGTTTTTGGGTTGGCCTCTTTTTTCTTTTGATGGTGGTATTGGGTTGGAGCATTTATTCCGACTATGGTTTTACGCGCGATGAATCGATTAATCGTCAGCGCGGCATAGTGACCATTAATTACCTAGGTAAGTTATTTAATTGGCCAGATTGGCAAAATATTGATCCATTAAAGCAAGATGCGCGCAATCGCTTTGAGGAGCTCTCGCCAACCGAGGCAGAGCATGGTGCTGTGTTTGAAAGTGCCTCAGCTGCAATAGAGAAGTTGTGGTTTGGTAATGAAATTGCCACTGAACGGGATGTCTACCGCTTAAGACATTTTTTAATCTACCTCGCATTTGTTGGCGGTGTTTTTGCTTTGTATCAAATTGCCGCACGCCGTTTTGCTGATTGGCGAGTTGGTCTGTTAGCTGCTCTTATGCTGGTACTTAGCCCGCGGATTTTTGGTAATGCTTTTTTTAATTCGATGGATATTGTCTTTTTGGCAAGCTTTAGCTTGGCCGCAAATGCCAGCTTAGCTTTTTTTCTTAAGCCTAATTGGCGCTTGGCAATTTTAGGTGGCCTATGGAGCGCGATAGCATTTGATGTTCGTAATTTAGGTATTTTAGTGCCCACCTTAATTTTGGCCTTGATTTTTTGGCAGTGGCTAATCAGAGTCATAAGTAGGGCAAATAACAAAGAACTTCCACAACTATATTTAAAGCCCCTTTTTATTTACCTGATCACGTTTATTGGCTTAGCAATTTTATTTTGGCCTTGGCTATGGGAAAGTCCTTGGGAGCGTTTATGGCAAGCTTTTATGGTGATGGCGCATATTCCCTTTGAGTTAGAAGTTTTGTACCTAGGGAACATCATTGGTTCATTTGCTGTTCCTTGGCATTATGTTCCCGTTTGGATTGCAATTTCAAGCCCGCTAATATACCTACCTTTTTTTGTGATTGGTCTAGGGTTTACCTTTTTTACCTTCATAAAATCACCTTTTTTATTGGGCCCTAACCGAGTACAGTTACAAGATTTATTTTTTACCGCTCTTTTTTTAGCACCCATTGTGGCAGTCATCGTATTTCATTCGGCCCTTTACGATAGTTGGCGCCATTTATTTTTTGTGTATCCCTTTTTTATTTTGCTTGCATTAAAGGGATGGATTTGGTTTTTAGGAAAAATAGACTCTTATATTTTCTTTTACCGCGCTAGCATTATTTGCTTTAGTCTCTACCTTGCTTTTCTTGGAGTTTGGATGTTTAAAGCCCATCCATTTGAAAGTATGTATTTCAATATGCTAGCGGGAAAAGATTGGAAAAGCCATTTTGATGTTGATTACTGGAGTTTAGGAAGTCAGCAGGCATTAGAGTATGTTGTTCGCCATGACACTAAACCCTTTGTTAAGGTGGGGTCGGTAAGCCAGTTGACTGATTTTGGTGGCTCAAGACTGATGGATCCAACTGAATATGGACGGCTTTATGGAGTTCATTCGCCTTTGTTAGCCGATTACATGATTGATATCTATCGCACTAACCCTGAACCTTTCATAAATTCCAAAAATACATACGTTCCTTATCATGACATCAAAATCGGTGATGAAACGATTATTTCAATTTATAAAAATCAGCTAAATCCACCCGTCCCAAGTGTTGAGATTGGGGAGAAGATTGAATTTAGTAAAGCAGCAAAAGGCACCTATTTTTTACTTGGTATTGGTATGGCCGATCGTCTCGGTATTGGCTGGCATTATCCCGAAAACTGGGGCACTTGGGCAGCAGCAGATAAAGCGACACTCCTAATCGCTACACCCAGTGGAGGAAAGCCCCAAACACTCACTTTAGAAATGAATGCCTTAGTTTCACCAAAGCATCCCATTCAACGAATTGAGATAAGGGTTAACGGGGGCCCTACCCAAACTTTCGTCTTAAATAAGTCTGTAGGAAATATGATTACTCTAGTTTTATCCAAGCAAAAGCGACCCACGAACTATGTGGAGATAGAAATTCGCTCTTTAGATCGGGTAGCACCACAAGATATAATTAAAGGATATGAGGATTCCCGTCCACTTGGTATAGGTATTGTTTCAATAATATTTGAATAAAGCTTAACCCTTTTTTAAAAATACCGGCAAATTAAAAAATTTCAAAATGAATTTACAAAATAAAATTGATGAAATTCGATTTCAAAAAATTATTACTTTTACTTTTTTTACTATTATTTTTATTTCAACATTAAATAATGCTTACTTAAGTGGAGATGACTTTGTAAGTATTTCAGGACAAATTTGGAGGGACGTCTACATTCCTTCATTTTCAAAAACCTGGATTCCAAATAGAGTTTTTGACCCTTTTGGACAAGCCCTATTTACATACGTACTTGATTTTTTATATTTCCCTCTTAACAATATTTTTGGACTTTCATTCTTTTGGGTACATAAGATTTTATCAGCCGTATTTTTTTCATCATTTTTAACGGTGGTTTATTTATACATTGTAAATTTTATTAATTTATATAATGACAATAAAAACGATAAAGCATTTTTAATCTTAGTAAATATTTCAATTGCAATTGGCATAGCCTCAATCCTGCCTTGGCAAAATCATACCTACATTATTTCTTATGAAGTACCTGCTTTCCTTTCTTTTTTGCTTTTAGTAGAAATTATAAAAATTTTGTATCCAAGAGGGGTAGATGCAGGTACACAAAAAAATCAAATCCTTAGGCCACCTTCTGCACTATTTCTTGTATTAATTTATGTGTGCGTATTTTCTCTAGAGGCCTATTGTCTGATTTTGGCGCTAACGTTTTTTAGCATGGTTGCATTTAATTTTATTAATAAACTAACCAAAAATAGGTATCCATACATCAACAGTTTTAGGTTTTTAGCAGAGAGACAAGTAATTTCCTTCTACGCGATCTGCTTTATTCTTTTAACAATGTATTGCATGTTTCTAATTTTAAATTTTTCAGAACGAATTAGAACTAAAGGGCAAATTCTGATCAGTGGATTTCAATTTTCAATAAATAGCATTATCCCAAGTGATAATAATTGGCTTCTCATGTTCGCAAAATCACACGGCATTTTTATAATTGGAATTACATGCATTTATTTATTACTATTTTATGTATATAAAAGACTAAATATTGTGTTTAGTTTTAAGCATTACTTTGTTAATGGCCCTATGCTTAGCATTTTAATAATGACGGGAATTTCATTAAGTCTCGCATCTTTTATAATTATTGCTTGCTTATCAAAATTTACGAGTCTTAATTTTTTTAATTTTAATATCTATCCATGGGGGGCATTATTCTTACCTGCAAAGTTATATTTAATTTTATTTTTTTCTTTTTTTGCAATTAATTTGAATTCAAGAATCTGGCCAATCAAGAGTTTTATTGCCTTGCTAATTTTTATCCTTACCACTCAATATCTAATGCTTTTTTTCTCGTTTTATGAAAGAAATTCAAATAGAGCTTTATTGGTTGAGCGCGCCTATAATTTAACTATTCAAAATCCAAATAAATTCGCGGTAATAGATACAAAAATAGAACTTCATAACATCGAGGGTGCCAAATTACCTTTCCCGGCCTATGATTCACCGAGTTGGCTTACCTTTACATTTGGAAAAATGCTAAAAAAATATTACGGTATAGAAGAAATGCCAAGTTATAAATAAATATAAACTCATGTTGTGAAATTTAGTAACACTCTAATAAATAACCAAATTTAAGGTCACAAAATATAAAATTGTGAATAAACTAAAGTTCTATTTATGTAAATTTATCCCATATATTATTGGCGGACTTTTATTTCTTTTTTTTATATCTTTATATTTTCGTAACAGCTCTTTATACCCAATTGTCATTGATGAATATTTTTACAATAAATTTTCTCGTCTAGAGCCTTTATCTTTTGCTCACTATCCAAACTATTTATATTACTTAATATACCGCGCTACAAATTCTTGTGGCGATGCATTTTGGAGTTGTGTCCAATTTTTAAATAGCATATTTTATGTAGCAGCTTTTTTCCCCATTTACGGCATTACCAAGAAAGTATGTAATCAAAATACTGCATTATTCATCGGTCTATTCTCGATAATCGCCCCCTTTAATTATTTCACTGCTTTTTTTATGGTGGAGGCAGCTTATTTCTTTATTTTTTGGGTATCTATTTGGGCCTTACTTGAAATCAATCAAAAAACTCTAATAGTGCAGTGGTGTCTAATGGGGTTCCTATATGGGGTTTCAATGCTTATCAAGGTAAATTCTGTCCTTATTTTGCCTGCATATTTAATTTATCTAATATATGCTGGTTATGAAAACCAAAGCAACAAAAACGCAAAGAATTTATTCATACGATTAGGGTTATTTACAATTTTTGCGTTCGGTACAAAGTTTATTTTTAGTTGGTTAGTCGCCGGTAATAATGGCTTAACAATTCTAGGTAGTATGTATAGCGATAGTGTAGAGGCTGCAACAAAATTAGTAAGTACTGAGGCAGTACCTGCGGGCATTGGTCCTGAAATTCATAGCCTCACAACTAATAACTCCTTTATTAAAAACTCAAAGTTGCTAATTTATGCTTTTTCTGTAAATTTATTACCCTTATTATTTATTTTTTCAGTGCCGATAGCTTCTACTATTTACTTTCTAAAAATAAATTTCTTTAAAAAAGTAATTGAAGCTGGGCACACATCAAGTAATAAAATTTATCTTATTACAACTATTTTTATTGGCAATTTAATTGTAGTCACAAGCCTTTTTAATTGGTTTTTAGTGCGACTGTCCTCGGGGGAAATTTATCCCATGAGACGATATTATGAATTTGCTTTTCCGCTTTTTCTAATATGTACGTCAGCCTCCTTAAGCTTGTTACGCGATAAAGATAGATTAGGCCTTAAGTTTGCAATTGGCAGTCTATCCGCTTTGGTTGTACTGTGCTTACTTTTCTTTAAGTCGATGCCCTATTGGGTTTCAGATTGGTTTTCTGAAAAGCCCTTTGTTTTTTATTGTCTAGGAATCGCTGTATTTATTAATCTGTGTATTTGGATATATAAAATTCGATGGGGAAATTATTTATTTTTATTTATAGTTTTTCCAATGATTGCAATTTATTCCAATATAGGAATGGATGTATTTTTAAAAAATACTCGATCTCAGCCTGCTGACAATGACAAGGTTGGCATATTTATACGTAATTATCTAGGCGCTAAGGATATTAGCGAATTAGTTGTAGCCAGCGTTAAACCGCAGCCTAATCTTTTATTTTATTTTGATAATCCAGCAATTACTACACAAGAATTGATTCCCAATGGTATCTATGACCTATCAATGATGCCGCCAAATAAATCAAGGGTTTTATTGCTAGGCGATTATCCGATTGCTCAAAATGCTTTAGAGCAAACCCATATGGATTATCTGCCATTAGGAAATGCCACTCTTTATGGTGGGCATGGCAATTTTATACTTGATTTTAGGAAAAATGATTGGCCCGAGTATGTAATAAAAATAGATGGTTTTGATTATCCAGAATCTTGGGGGGCCTGGTCAATTGCAAAAAAAATTAGACTAGAATTCAAGCATCCACTTCCAAGAAAATTTAACCTTAAAATAAATGCCAGAGCATTTTCTAAAAATAGTAATCAAGAATTAATTCTCAAAGTAGGAAATTTTAAGACCCAATTCAAATTGAATGATAATTATTCCGAGGAGGTCATTGCAATTAATAATTACGAAAAATCAAGCATTTTAGAAATTACCATACCTGCTCCAACCGCTCCAGCGACACTAGGAATAGGGCAGGATGAGCGACAGCTCGGTATTGGAGTTAAAAGCATGGAATTTATTTGGTAATTTTTAATATAACTTGTATTCTGTCATCTTCATTAACAAAATTGAATCTAGCTAATGCCTACTATTGCTGTAATTATCCCCTGTTACAGAGTTAAAAAACATATACTAAGTGTGATTAAGGGTATTGGACCTGAAGTAAAGACTATTTACTTAGTTGACGATTGTTGTCCAGAAGAATCTGGCAGGTATGTAGAGCAGCAGAAAATAGATGCAAGAATTATTTTTTTGAAAAATGAAAAAAATTTAGGTGTTGGTGGGGCAGTGATGGTGGGGTACTCACAAGCATTGGTTGACAGTATTGACATTATTATCAAAGTAGATGGTGATGGACAAATGGATCCAGCGCTAATTAGCGTGCTGATTAAGCCCATTGTTGACGGGGTAGCAGACTACACTAAGGGTAATCGTTTTTATAATTTAGATCAATTACGAACAATGCCAAAAATTCGTATTTTTGGTAATGCTATTTTATCGCTTATAAATAAGATTACTTCTGGATATTGGAATATTTTTGATCCTACAAATGGGTTTACAGCGATACATAGAAAAGCGTTAAGTCTTTTACCTCTAGACCTAATAAGTAAGCGTTACTTTTTCGAAACCGATATGCTGTTTAGATTAAATACAATTAAGGCCGTAGTTGAAGATGTGCCAATGAATTCATTTTATGGAAATGAAATTTCTGGTATAAAAATATTCAACACAATTTTTGAGTTTAGCTATAAGCATTTAGTAAATTTAAGTAAACGGATTTTTTATAATTATTTTTTAAGGGATATGTCCATTGCATCTTTTGAGTTGCCTATCGGCATAAGTATGCTTATATTTGGAATAATATATGGCCTTAAAAATTGGTTCTTTAACTCCTCTGGAATACCAGCTACAGCAGGGACAGTAATGTTATCTGCAACTATGATTATCGTAGGAACTCAATTTATCTTAGCGTTTTTATCATATGATATTGGGTCAGTCCCAAATAAATCCTTGCAATCAAGGTAAATAAATACCAATTATTCATTATACTTTTCATAAATAAGTTACGAATTAAGTAAGTGTATAAATTTAAAATAGTTTAGGGCAAAGCATGAGAATACTTATATTGGGCGCATCAGGAATGATTGGAAGTGCGCTATTTAAGTATTTATCTAGCATGCCAGATTTAGATGTTTTAGGCTCTGTTAGAGCGCACTCATTAGAAAATTTATCAAGTTTGCAACACCATAGTAGTGCAAAAATTATAACTGACTTAAACATATCTAATATAGCAAGTTTTAAATCAGTACTATCTGCAATTAATCCCGATACTGTAATTAATGCGATTGGCATAATAAAACAACTACCTATTGCTAATGATGTCATAAATTTAATAAAACTTAATGCATTGTTTCCTCATCAACTGCAAAAAATCTGCAAGGAAAATGCTTCGAGGTTAATACATATAAGTACAGATTGCGTTTATTCTGGCTATAAAGGTTATTATTCAGAGGATGATGTTCCAGATCCTATTGACTTATATGGAAAAACTAAGGCTTTAGGAGAAATCTACGAAGATGCTATTACCATAAGAACATCTACGATCGGCTATGAAATAAAAAGCACACACGGTTTATTAGAGTGGTTTTTATCTCAAAAAAAAGAAGTTAAGGGATATTCGCGGGCGATATATTCAGGTATTACTTCATTAGAGCTTGGAAAAATTTTGTATAAATATGTTATTTTCAATAATCAATTGCAAGGTTTATATAATGTTTCATCAGATTCAATTAGTAAATATTCATTGTTATTAAAAATTAAAAAAATTTACAATAGTCAAATCAATATTATTGAGGATTCAGAAATCGAAATTAATCGATCTTTAAATTCCAGGAAATTTAGAGCAGCTGTCGGGTATCATCCACCATCTTGGGATGAAATGTTATTTGAATTAAGAGATTTTAAAAATTCATTATGAATAGTTTAGCTAACAAAAAACTTCTGATTACTGGAGGAACGGGCTCTTTCGGTAACGCAGTATTAAATCATTTCTTATCAACTGATATCGATGAAATACGTATCTTTAGTAGGGATGAGAAAAAACAAGATGATATGCGACAATTTTTTAAAAGTGAAAAACTAAAGTTTATAATTGGTGATACGAGAAATATTTCTAGCATACGTTCGGCGACTAAAGGAATAGATTTAGTTTTTCATGCTGCAGCATTAAAACAAGTGCCGTCCTGTGAGTTTTATCCGATGGAAGCTATTCAAACTAATATTCTTGGAACCGAAAATGTATTGCAAGCTTCCATAGAAGCTGGAGTGCAAAGAGTTATAGTCCTTAGCACGGATAAGGCCGTCTATCCAATCAATGCAATGGGTATGTCAAAAGCACTAGCCGAGAAGTTGATGATTGCTAAATCGCGCGAACTATCAGAAAAAGAAACTATCCTGTGTGCAACTAGATATGGAAATGTTATGGCATCACGTGGATCGGTAATTCCATTATTTGTATCACAAATAAAAGCTTCCGCCCCCTTAACGATTACAGACCCTAAGATGACCCGGTTTTTAATGAGCTTAGAAAATTCAGTTGAATTAGTTCTCCATGCATATGAAAACGCTAGTCAAGGCGATTTATTTATTCAAAAAGCGCCTTCTTCAACGATTGAGGATTTAGCAGTAGCGTTATTAGAGTTATTTAATTCAAAATTAGATATTAATATTATAGGAACAAGGCATGGAGAAAAATTATACGAGACATTAGTATCAAGGGAGGAGATGGCGCATGCCCAAGATATGGGAAATTATTTTAGAGTCCCAGCAGATTCCCGAGATTTAAATTACTCCAAATTTTTCAGCGAGGGGGAAAAAAAGGTGTCTCAATCAGATGATTACACTTCTCATAATTCCAAAAGACTGACAATTCCTGAAATAAAAAAAATATTATTAAAGCTAGAAATAGTTCAAGAGGCCCTAAATGCTTAAAGTAATGACAATTTTAGGAACACGGCCTGAAATTATAAAAATGTCCCAAGTTATCAAGCTTTTTGACAAAAATACAAACCATATATTGGTACATACTGGTCAGAATTATGATTATGAATTAAACCAAATTTTTTTTGATCAAATGGGTATTAGAAAGCCGGATTATTTTCTAGATGCTGCTGGAGTTAATCCCTCACAAACTATTGGTCAAATAATTATTAAAATAGATGACGTTCTTGAAAAAGAAAAGCCTGATGCAATTTTAATTTATGGCGATACCAATTCTGGATTAGCAATTATCTCTGCAAAACGAAGAAAAATACCTATTTTTCATATGGAAGCAGGAAATAGGTGCTTCGATCAAAGAGTTCCTGAGGAGTTAAACAGAAAAGTTATAGATCACTTAAGCGATATTAATCTAGTGTTATCCGAGCATGCAAGGCGCTATCTAATTGCAGAGGGAATTCCTGCTGAGACAATTTTTAAAACTGGATCCCACTTGCCAGAAGTATTAAGCCATTACTCATCCGATATTAATGATTCAAAAATTTTAAATAAATTGAATTTAGAAGAAAAAAAATATTTTTTAGTGAGTATTCATAGAGAAGAGAATGTAGAGAATGAAAATTCCTTCAGATCTTTGATAAATGCCTTAAATAAACTAGCCAATCAATATCAAATCCCTATTATTGTTTCAACGCATCCTAGAACAAGACATAAAATAAATTCATTTGTGGAATTTAAAATTAATGAACGAATTAAATTTTGCGACCCATTCGGATATTTTGATTATATAAAACTACAAATTAATGCATTATGTATATTATCTGATAGCGGAACTATCGCGGAAGAGACTTCAATTCTAGGATTGCGTAGCATAATGATACGTGAAGTACATGAAAGACCCGAAATTATTGATTCTGGATTAATAATTATGTGCGGGCTTAATGCTGACGACATATTAGATTCAATTAATCTGACGATTCAGAATGATAGCAAAGGATTAATTAGTCAAAAAGTTGATGACTATACTCAATCCAATGTTTCACAGAAAATTCTAAAAATTGTTTTAAGTTATACAAATTATATAAATCGCACAGTTTGGAAAAAATAAATATATAAAAGATCGGTTAAATATAAAATGCTTGCTAAGGCAATGTTGATTCTTAATAAGAAAAAAAGTGTCAACCATTTAATTAAATTTCTGCAATATCTTTTTTTAATATTATTATTAGGTCTAATTGTCGGTATATCATATCGTCGCCCGATTATCCCCTGGGATAGCTGGGCATATCATTTACCTTTCACTGCAGCATTATGGAATATTAATAATTTTAGAGATGTTTTCATAATGGATGAAGGAATGCTAAATAGGTTTCATGGCTTTCCCCTAGCGTTAGATTGGATGCGGGGCATATTTTGGAAAATTTCTAATGATGTTAGGGCAACAGTACTTTTAAGTTCATTGTCATTTAGCATCTTTGTCTTAGCTACTTCTATATTCTTTAGATTAAACCCGCTACTATTTTTAATTGGGTTACTTACCTTTCCTCAAATATCAATACATATTTTTTCAACTTATTCAGATTTACCATTTGGAATACTAATTGCTACACAGTTTGTAATTGCAATTGCAATTGAAAGATACTTCTTAAGAGAAAAATTAAGCAAAATTAATTCCTTTGCACTATTGTTTGGATTTATTCTAAGCACAGCATTATCTGGGAATTCCAAGATGTGGGGGCCGATACTCAATGCTTCAATAATAACTTTTTTATTTTTATATGCTTTAATTTATTATAGAATTAATAAAAATAAATTAATTATTTTATTTATTGTTTGTTTTTTTTCGATGATGCTGAGTTGTTTTACGATAATTAAAAATACTATTAATCATAACAATCCTTTTTACCCAATTACTTTTTCAATACCATTATCAGAAAAAAAATTAATTGGACCTGAGCCTCAACATGATGCCTCACCTGCTTATGCGATGAACTTATCTGTTCTAGAAAAACCAATTTATTTTTTATTTTCCATAACAGAGTTTGATTGGAACCTAAGGGGTATCAATAACTATTATTCATTAGATAGCGCCCCAGGTGAAAACCCCAAAAAATATGGTAAAGCCAGAACTGGCGGGTGGTGGGGGGTATATCTCGGGTTTAATTTTATTGCCTTATTTGCAATATGGCTTTATGCAGTTAAATATAATAGGATGCTTTATGCAAAATTAAAATTTTCAGTGGCAATGTATGGATTTTTTTTACTATCCATTAGTTTGTTGCCCCAATCACATGAATTAAGATATTTTCTTTGCATTCCAATTTTATTAATATTCCTTATTAATGATAATTTAAAATATTTAAAATTAACTAATAACTATTTTTTATTAATTTATACAACTTATTTATGCTTTTTTTTATATTCATTTACTTACCTTTCTGGGGAAGATATTCGAGATGATATAAAAAATAAAGGGGTATTTAGTATTTTAAGTAGAAAAAAGAATGATGAAATATATTTCCCACAGTATGTTATTGAAATAGTTGATGCTAAAAAAAATGGGGGGATATGTCTGGGACCAGAATATTCACCTAATCAGCTTAAATACTCAGCAATTTTTGTAGGCGGTTCATATGTTATTGAGCAATCTAACTCTAAATGTCGCTTCTATGATCAATATTTAGGGACTAAGTAATTATTATTTTGAATGTTCAAGCTTAGAAATATTTCTAGCAATTGCCTCTTGGCTCACAATAGATAGGCCCCCATCGACTATAAAGGTTTGTCCGGTAATGAATGATGATTTTTCGCTACATAAAAATTCAACTGCATTTGCAATGTCATTAGCAGTGCCCATTCTTGATAATGGGGTAATTTCTTCAATTAGCTTTCTAACTGGATTGCCTGGTATAAAAAAATCTTGATTTTCAGGTTTAATTAGGGTGCTTGGTATCACGCAATTACATCTTATATAATTTTTTCCTAAAGAATATGCCAGATATTTGGTTAGGCTCTTAATTGCACCTCTTGAAGAGTGGTAAGAAGAGGACTGCTCTGGAAATACATAATCAGAAGAGTTAGAGCCAATTATTACAATTGAAGAATCATTATAAAAATAATTTTTAAAGTGATTTACTACATTCTCTACTGCTTGCACCATTATATTATGCTCAAGACTAGGATTTTTCCCTCTGTATCTATGAGCAAAAATAAGATAATTAATTTTTAAATTAACCGGTAAATTTACTGGAGCATCCAAGTTCACTTGATAATGTAAAGGGTCGTTATTTTGGCTTCGAGAAAATGTATAGACTAGGTCTCCACGCGCAATTAAATTTGATTTAATTGCGCTGCCAATTCCTGAGTGACCTCCAAATAGAGCGGTAACTTTAACCATATCTTATTTCGCGAAACATATTTTTTAAATTAGTTCGCTGAATTAAGCGGCCCAATCCAATTGGGGTATTCAAATAAAGTGCCTTTGAGTTCTTAATATGCTTTATTGCTTCATTAGAATGAGAGAATATTAGTTTAATAGGAGTATCGACCCTATAAATTATTGGGTTTACTTTAAAATTAAGTTTAGATAATTTTATAAAGTCAAAATGAAATTCCCATGAATTTTTAGAATAATCATTAATGCAATTTCCTTTTTTACGAAGAATATACATTTTTAGCTCTGATAAATAATCTATAAGTAAATTTATATCCTTATTTTTTTCTTTAATAAGTATATTTTTAATTGCATTAAATACCATTTCATTTATTAGTTGAAATTCATTAAAAAGCATAGCCTTGTGTGCAAGTAGTTCATTAATTCCATTTTCACCCCTAATGTTTTTTTCTAAGTATTCATTTGTCATTGCTATTTCTGCTGATTTTAGCGTTTCAAATAAATCTATTTGAGTGTGTCGTAAAAACGATAAAAAAATCGCCTTTATTTCATTTGGAAAAAGTAGTTCATTATTTTTAATTTCAAGGAGACAATCAAAAACAGAAATTCCGCAGACATCAAGTAACTCAAAATATTCTTCAAAAATTGCATTATTGTAAAAAGTTTCAATAATCAAATTCATTTTCCTACAATCGCTGTAGTCTTCGAAGGAAAGGGTATCACTAGATATAATAATTTCTTCGAATTCCGCAATAATTTTTTTATTTAGAAGGACCGGATATAGCCCGAGACATCCTGGGATGACTCTGTATCTAGATGTAAGGCCGTGTATATTTCTTGATTCAATTGTTGCCATTTCAGTCCCCATTAACAGCATGGCCTGAAACATTCTCATGCTATTAACTTTATTATCAATTCCAAAACGAAGTGATTGGTAGTGTTTTTCCTTTGTATCTCCTGGGAGACCTAGAATAATTTCAGAATGTGTTTTGCTATTCTCCAGACTATTGCCGTAATTTATTAGTTCCTTATAAGCAAGACTTGAAATATTACTGCGCTTAATCAGCTTAAGTACTTGACTGTCAGTTGACTGTATCGAAGCACCAAGAGTCCACATGCCTCCCAAAATTGTCGCAGTTTCTATAGTTCTATGAGGTTTATTTTTACCTGCTGATGCGGATAGTAACTTTGGCCAACCAAATTCAGATTTTACATGCATGATACTTTGTGCAGTTTTAGAATCATTTGTGTACATTGCAAAATTTAAGTCGGTAATAATTAGCTCATCAATATTTTTTATACGTTTTGCAATGTATTCTAATTCTTGACTCACTCTATCATGGTGAAACCGAGAAACTTTATTTTTTATTCCAATGCCATCGGTACAGAAAGTGCAGGAAAATGGGCAGCCTCTAGTAGTTTCTAGCATTGGTATAAGAGGCATTTTAAAAAAAGGATCTAATATCCCAGATAAATATGGCGATGGAATAAGGTTAATATCGTTAATCCGCTCAACCTCTCCACTAATCAGTTCTTGATTTAAGTCAAGATAAATGACATTTTTTATTCTGGCTTTAGATTTTTTTAGATCATTGGAATTGAAGCCATTAAAAATTAATTGTTCAATTAAATCTACAAATCCTAATTCGCCTTCTTGTTCTATAAAAAAATCAATGCAAGAATATTTAGAAAGATAAGAATTTTTTTCAAAAGAATCTTGGGGAAAATTTGGGCCACCAAAGACAGTTATTGTAGAGGGACTTACTTCTTTAATTTTCTTTGCGTATTCATATGCAATATTATGATTCCAACTATAGCTAGAAAAACAAAGCATTAATGGATATTCTTCTAATAATGCTTGATTAAGATCATTCGGAAATTTGAAGAGAGAATATTTAAATTTATCTTTAAATATATGCTTGGCATAGCTAACTACGTAGCTAATTCCCAATGGAAAAGTAGGGGCAGAAATTCCCTGTGCATCATGGCATAAATCTGAAAAATATATATTTCTATTCAAAGTTTTAGCCTTCTATTTTTATGTTAAATATAGAACAATTTATTCTAATAGCTTTTAGTAAATTTTGAAAAATAATTAATTAAAACGAACGGATTTAAGCCACCACTTGATAATAGCGCTGGGCCGCACTACCTAATTACCCAGGACGTTAATAAGAATTTAATTATACAGTTTTAGCAATGTAATTTACATTATTTTATTAGGCACCTGACGGTATAGAGAACAACGATACTAAATTTAGTTTTTTGTGTAATTCGGACTTGAGCGGCCAAATGTATAAAGATATTTTTTTTACCTGGTGAATAGTCAAAGATAGAATCTAATTTCGTTTTACATGAGTAGTGGGACCATTAGATTTTTTTTCTAGTGCAACAACAAATATTTATGAATATAAAATTAATTTTTGGTGCAAATGGCCTCGTGTAAATGGGTCTATAGATGCTAGCCAAAAACTCTTTAAATCCTAAGGTATTGGCTCTTAATGCTTTGAAAAATGGTTAGTAGTTTTAAACTTAATAGGTAGGACTAATTACTTAAATTACTGGCCTAATTCGATATATGTTCTTATTAAAGACGAGTAATAAATCCACATTTTAGAAATTAGACTCATACTTACGATGTCAGTTAAGCAAATATAGATTTATTTACACCATATGACTATAAATAGTTAGGGACTCAACGTAACGGGATGTATGCTACGCTTGTGCATTAAAGTAATTTGTAATGTACTAGTTCGCGCCCCAAAGGAGAATTAGCTCGATTTGCTATTCATGGCTATGTAGCAGTAACATAGATCCATAAACGAAAAAAATGGTAACCTCCACAAAACTTAAGGTAACTAATATTTTTTGAGTTCTTCATAACTGCTTACACTAAATTTAACCAAAGAAATAACATGTTAAGTAAGAATTATATTTATGGAGAAGGTCCTGTTATGGAAAAAATAAAAAAAATACTAAGACTTGAAAAGGATCAAAGAATTAGTTTTGCGGCAAAGCTTACCCAGCTCTTATTGGGAGCAGCATTAGCAATTATCGTTGCAAATTATTTTGATGCAGTACTACAAGGGTATTTTTTTACTTTTCAAAGCTTTATGCTTTTTCAAATTTTAGGTGATCTTGCCCTGTCAACAATTTTAGTGTCATACATTAGTCACGAACATGAAAAATCTGAATTTAATATAGTAACTCTTGAAAAAAATGAGAATAAACTAGCATTTTATAGATTATATGAAATTAGTAAAAAATCAATAATATTCACCATAAAATGTGGAGTAATTGTTAATTTTTTAATATTTACAGCTGGCTTTATATACTTTAGTAAAAAAAATAATTATGGAGTGGAGTGGGCTGCTCCATGGGCATTCTTATGTTTTTTTTTAGTACTCCAACTAATTATAAATATAATTTTTGCAATTTTGGAAGGATGTAAAGAAATAAATTTTGTATATAAAACGAAAATTTATCAATATATAGTTAGCTTTCTAAGCGCAATATTTTGCATATTTTTAGGAGCAGGGCTATGGTTATTTTCAATTGCTATTATTTGCGAAACAATTGTATTCATTTTTTTCATAATAAAATTTAAAGGATTTTTTCTTGGCTTTATCAAGCAGAAAAATTTTGAACAAATTGACTTTAATTGGTTTAAAGAAATCTTTCCCCATCAGCTAAAGGTTGCATTAAGCTGGATTTCTGGATTTTTAGTTACAGGTACTTTTATCCCTATTATATTTTATTTTCAAGGGCCTATACTCGCAGGGCAGTTTGGAATTAGCTGGATGTTTATATCAGGATTAATGACGCTTTTAGCTTCAATTACGACCATAAAAACTACTTACTATGCTAAATTAATCGCTCAAAAAAATATGTTTAAATTAAAAAATGACTTTGAAGAGCTATTGAATAAAAATATAATATTAGGTTTAATTATATTGATAATTATAATCCCTTTAGTTTATCTAGCTTTCTTTTTTAAAATAGAAATTACAAACAGATTTTTGCCATTTAACTTAATATGTATGTTAATAATTGGAGGATTGCTATCAACAACTTTAGTTCCTGTAGGAATGGTTTTTAGGGCATTTAAAAAAGAACCATTCATGAAATTAACGCTAGTAATGGGAGCATTAAACTTTATAACAACAATTTATTTTTCATATTCAGGTTCGTTATTCTATGTTATATTGTCGTACTTAATTATTACGATAATATCTATATTAATTTCAAAATCTATATTTTCAAAAAATGTCTTTTTTTAAAAAATTAGCCCTATATATAATAAAAAAACTAATAAGTCTAATAAGAGTTATAAAATGGGTATTTTTACTAAATTACGGCATCTTAAATACAGATAAGAAATTATTGATCTTATATGACACTAGTACGCAACCATTTAGTATTGGCGATGCAATAGTAGTATTGGCAGCAGGAATATCATTAAAAATTAGATTTAAATTAAAAAAAATTGATGTGGTAATTTTATATAACCCTGAAAGCCCTGGTTCGCTTGATTTGTCATTTAAATCTCTAAGTTCTTATAATTTAAAAAAATACCTTTCGGTAATTTATTCCGTATTCTATAGCAACAGAGATGTTGGCTCTTTATATATTCTGGATTCATATAAAAAATTTGAACAATTAATAACAGATAGCGATATCTATGTAGTATGGCCCTCTGGATTTAAGTTTCTAAATGGAGAGTATTTATATTATGAATCATTGGAAAAAATAATATATGAAAATTGGCATAATGAGAAGATATTTCCATTGTTACAAATTGAAGATTATTTAGATGACTGGGCTAATGATTTTTTTCAAAAAAATTCTTATGGTCAAGTCCCAATTACTATTAATATCCGTAATAATAATCATCACCAAGAATTTAGAAATACAGTAATTAAGGAGTGGGTTGATTTTATAAAAAAATCTAAAGATCTTAATATTAAGTTTTTTATAATTTGTGCATTATCTGAAGTACCTGATTCATTAAGAGATTTAGAAAATGTAATTATTTCACGGGATATATATACTGGGGTTGAATTTGATTTAGCATTGATAAAAAATTCTGCGGCACATTTAGGAGCTGGATCAGGTCCGATGACGTTTGCATGGTTTAGTGATAAGCCTTACCTAATGACAAATATTAATTATTTTGAAGGGGAGTTGTCTAATATTAATCTTGAGTATTCTCACTTCTCCAATAAAAACTTAGTTCAGAAAATAGATCAAAACTATTCTAAATTTTGTTTTTCAAAAAATAATCAAATTATTTATAATTTCATTGAATCAAGTTTTATTCTATCTTCCTATTTAGAAGAAATATGGCCAGTAATTAGGGGAGAAATTGTTGATAAAAAAACCTCAAGTAATAACTCTCGCAAGGATGGATTAAATTGGTTAAAATGATCAAATGAAAAATTATATCTTTGGTACTGGTAATTTTGGAAAATTAACCGCGCTAGCTTTGAGGGAAAATAAAATAGAGGTGAGTGCTTTTATTGACCTCAATTTGATTAATATAGGAACTCTTTTCGACGGTCTCTCGGTCTTATCTGTAGATCAAGTTGAAGACGGAATCGTTTACATTGCTTCAAATCGAAATAATCATAGATATCTACAAAATCTAATATCGGATAAGAACCCACATAAAAAGATTGAGATTCGTTATCCTGACCATTTTCTTAAATCTTTAACTTTGAGTGATGGCCAACTTTCTTGGAGTGCCGAAAGATGTAATTCTGAGATAGAAAATTTTCTTTTCATGAGAGAAGTTGCTCAAGGTGGCTCAGAAAATTTCCTCAAGAGTATTGATATTGTATTGACAGAGAAATGCTCCTTAAAGTGTATCGATTGCTCAAATTTGATGCAATATTATGAAAAGGCAGTTGATACGGATTTACATACTTTACTTGAATCAATTGATAAGTTATTTTCCGCCTTACAGTTTGTTAAGGAAGTAAGAATTATTGGGGGAGAGCCCTTAATGTTTAAGGAAATAGTGCCTGTAATTCAAAAAATAAAAACTTTTCATAATTTTGGCTCTATTGTTATCTTTACAAATGGAACAATAATGCCCCGTGATGAGCTAATGGCAGAATGCTCAAATAGTAGCGTTAGATTTCAGATTTCTGATTATGGCGATTTATCTAGAAATGTTGAAAAGCTAGAAGCGTTGCTTATAGAAAAAGAAATAAGTAATAGCCGAGATAGAGTTTTAACTTGGCAGGACTGTGCATCCCTAGATAGAAAAGTTCGCACGAAGGAGGAACTTCTTAGCGTATTTAGTAATTGCTGTGTAAATGATGCTTTCACATTGTTACATGGAAAATTATATGGATGTCCCTTTGCTGCTCATGCAGAAAACTTAGATGCAATTCCAGAGCTGAAGTCGGATTCTATTGATATTGGTAAGGAAAATAGCGAAGGGATCTTAAAAAAGATTGCTAATTTAGTTAATAGAAGTAACTATGGCGCATGTAATTATTGCAACGGTAGGGACTATACGGTTGGTACTGTAGAAGCTGCTGTTCAAACTAAATATCCATTAAGGTATTTAAAAGTACATTAACTAGTAATTAATTACGATTTAGATTTTCATAAATCTATTACTCCTATCTACAAACTCAATTACTTTAAGATTGAGCTTCTAGTAATCTTACAATCTATAGGTTACAACCTATCTAATTCGAACATTTCTTCATCAATGCGGACATTGCTTTTTGATCAATCAAAGAATGGCAGATTAGGAAATACACGTTGTGAGGGAACTATGAAACAATTCAATTAGTTTAGTTGAAATTTATCAGCAGCTTTTGAAAGAGATAATACAGCCCTATTCTGTACCTTGAAGGCTAGCAATAAGCCAGAAATCAGTAAGGACAGATTATGCTTAGTTGATTACTGAAAATTTACAAAGTCAATAATCCGATATGCAACCTCAATATAATTATGAGGGATATTCTTAAGGATTGAGTAGCAAAATAAGAGAGTTTCGGCATTAATCAAGTTAAATGGAAATTATGAAATCTTGCACTATTCAGCCAAAAGAAAAGTACTTAAAATAATCCAAAATCAATCCATCTTGCCGCTAAGGCTTACTTTTTTCATAGCTACAAAGTCAAAGCGGACAGGTTGATTTCTGCCCTTTATCAAAACTAATTTAAATGAAAATTTTATCAGTAATCATACCAATATTTAATTCATTCAATGACTTGAAAAATCTAGAAAAATGCTTAAATAAAATAAAAATTAAAGATCAAGTAATTGAATTTATTATCATAGATGATTGTTCAGAGCCACTTTTTTTCCAGGCTTTATTGAATTGTGCTAAAAAATATCATAATTGGTATATTTATAAATCTAAGAAAAATGCTGGACCTGGCAATGCAAGAAATATTGGCATTGAAAAAGCTCAAGGCTGTTATGTAACTTTCTTAGACGCAGATGATGTCATAAAGGTGAATAATGTAGACAAGCTGGTAAATAATTTAATAAATTTAAGGAAAAATAGGGCCGATGTGGTCAGTATTAAAAAAATAAACTACTCTAGAACAAAAGAAAAGCAAATTATTGACTATTTAGAGACAGAAGAAAAAATTGCTAAAAAAGATTGGTTAAAATTTTTCATTGACAATGAAAATGTAAAGTTTGAATGCTGGGGCTGGATTATAAGAAAAGACTTTTTACTAAAACACAGCATAAACTTTAAAAATTTAAAATACGGTGAAGATCAAGAGTTTATGGTGCAAATTTTTGCAAATTTAAATTTGTTGTATTTTTTAAGGGGCATAGAGTATATTCACAATTCTAAATCTGGTGGTTTGTCTACTAGATTTAAACAGGTAAATATTATTTACCAACTAGTTTTGCTTGCCACGATAGTAAATCAAATTGAAAGTTCATCGAATAAATTGTTTAGATTTTTTTTAAGAAAAATCTTAGAGGACATAGCGCAGTCATTTTATTGTTATCTTTTTGCATTTAATTCTAATTTAAATAATAAGTTATTAAAAGATGTTGAAAAAATAACTAAGAAAATTAATTTAATAATCCCAGGATCTAGTAATGGATATAAAAGATTAAAACTATTATTAGAAAATTTATTGCTAATAATGGAAAAAAATATGAGCAGATATATATATATTTATTGCTTATCTGAGGAATCAATGTGCATCTTAAAGAGAATGGAAAAATATAATTTTAAAAGAGTAAAAATTATAGATGATGCAAAAAAAGGTTTATTTCAAAGAAGAAGGATTATAAATTTTGACAAAATTAATTATTCACTAAGAGACTATGATCCACTTGTAATTATTTCTCATAGAAATCAAGACATTCAAATTAATATTAAAAATAAATTAATCTTAAATGGTTTGAATGAAGAAAATATTTATACTCCACATTATCATATGGATTAATTAATGTCTTTTGATAAAAGTTAAATAAAACATTAAAATCACCACATCTAATATGAAATATATATTTAAAGACTTGCCAACTACATGTTTTTCATGGTTTAGTCTCACGTCAACTATCATATAACTTAATTTCTTTCTTGTTAATTTAACAAGAAACTCAAGATTAAAGCCCTTGTTAAAAGAGATAATATTAATTTTTTTAAGTTCATTAGTCGGAAATACCGCAATAGAATTGATATCCTTTACTTTTAAATTAAATATATTTTTATTAAAAATGAAGAATAACTTTGCAAGTAAATATCTTAACTTAGATCTTGTTATACTTTGATTAACCCGAGAAGTTAAGATCATATCTTTTAATCCAATACTTTTAAATACATTGACTAAAGATAGATTTTCAAATGCACCATCTCCTGGTATCAATATAATATTTTCATAGGCTGCATTTTTTATACCCAACTTAAAAATTCTTGCTAATTCTAATGGTACTTTGTTTGCATATACTTTTACGTTTTTAAATTCCACCCCTAAATTTTTGGCGATTTCTAGAGTTTTATCTGTGCTGCCATCATCATAAATAAGAATTTCATATTTAGAAAGAAATTGGTCAGCTATAGATATAAGTTCGCGGACTACTTTGTTTAAATTTTTTTCCTCATTTAATGCTGGCACAATGATGGTAAGATTTTTATTTTTCATACAATAAATTTTATATTTTAAGAAATCTATAAAACCATAATTATTCTGAGAAATAGTTATGGTTTAACTCAAGCAATTTTAGGTGTGCGACCATACTTTAAATAGCCACAGTTTTTTAGCAATTTTGAAACGGTAAAAGCGGTACTTGGCTATATTTAATACTTTTTTAGTGGTAGAACAAAAATGCCTCTTGAGCTTATATTATAAGATTTCCTTCGTGCGAGACACTTAAGAATATATTCCTTTGCATCGATTGTCTAGTGATATGGTTCTTGGTGCTAAGATATTTTATCGAGCCTAGCAACGATTGAGGACGAGTCTCTTTCATGGGGTAGACCTAGAGGGCGCTAAGCCTTCTGGTGGGATTGGAATAGATTTTCTCTATTTTTGGATTTTTTTTAAAAGGCTACGAAGTAAGGGGCTAAACCCAAAAGCGTATTTTTTAGCCTCTTGGACAGAATGGCAGGACGGATATTTCGTGATTAATGCTGGGTTCTGTGAAGACCATGTTGATTTAAATTCAAAGCTGCAAAAGAATGATTTTTGTTTATTTCTTCGATGGTCTCTTGGGGGGGTACTAGTATTTTAAGTGCCCTAGTAAGTATTTAGCTGTCAATTATTTCAGTGAGTTTGTCAATAAATGAGCTCAAAACTACAATGTCAGCATAGATGGATTTTGGGAAACATGCTGCAAATATTCCTTGCATAGTCCAGTGTTTCATTTTTTCCATTTTCCGATATATTTATAACTGTCAAATATCGTTACAATAACTACTAAAGAATGTATTAATATTCTTTAGTAGTTTAATTTGAGTTACATTCGGCCCTAATTACAATTTTTCCATCACAAAAGATTATTTATGTCAAAAAAAATATTTATCACAGGCGGTGCAGGATATGTAGGCGCTGCATTAGTCCCAAAGTTATTAGATTTAGGTTATCAGGTAACTGTACTAGACCTTTTTCTTTTTGGGGAAAACTTACTTCAATCTCATAATAAATTAAGAACAATAAAAGGGGATATTCGCGATCAAGACCTGCTTGAAAAAATCGTACCAGGGCATGAAATAGTTATTCATTTAGCCTGCATTTCGAATGACCCTAGTTTTGAATTAAACCCAGAGCTTGGAAGGGCAATAAATTTAGATGCATTTGAGCCATTAGTCAAAATTAGCAAAGCTAAAGGCGTGAATAGATTTATTTATGCTTCCTCATCCTCGGTATATGGGATAAAAGAAGAGATGGATGTACATGAGGGAATGTCTTTGGAACCACTTACAGATTATTCTAAATTTAAAGCCGATTGTGAGGAAATACTTAAAAAATATAAGGACGATAGTTTTACTGTTGTCACAATTAGGCCTGCAACTGTTTGTGGCTACTCAACAAGGCAGCGAATGGATGTTGTGGTTAATATTCTAACTAATTTAGCTTATCACAAGAGAGAGATATCGGTATTTGGTGGGGGACAATTAAGGCCAAATATACATATTAGTGATATGGTGAATGCGTATGTTGCTCTTATAGAAGCCGATAAAAATAAGATTAACGGTGAAATATTTAATGCGGGGTATGAGAACCAGACGGTTCTTGAATTAGCAGAAATTGTAAAGTCAGTAATTGGTGAAGATGTGAAGATTAAATTTATCCCATCAAATGATAATCGCTCTTATCACATATCTTCTAAAAAAATTAATGATATGTTGGGGTTCCGAGCAACCCATAAAATATCAGATGCAGTTGAAGACTTAAAAAGCGCATTTGATGATGGCAGGCTTATAGACCCGCTGAATAACGAAATGTATTTCAATATTAAAAGAATGCAAAATATTAATCTGAAATAATGGCTATTATTGGAATTGATCTTGATAATACAGTAATCTGCTACGAACAAATTTTTGATGGCTATCTTCAGGACTTAGCCATTACGAGGCTAGAAGATTATTCCTTAAAAGATTCATTAAAGACTGCATTAATTGCCGCTGATAAGAGTGAATATCGGTGGCAAAAGATTCAAGGTGAAGTTTATGGAGAGAGAATGCACAGTGCAGTGCTTTTTCCGGGCTTTATGAGATTTTTATTAACTGCGATCACCAAGGGTGATAAATTAATTTTTATAAGTCATAAAACAAAATTTGGCCATCATGACCAAAAAAAAATTAATCTTCGAGAAGTTGCTAATGAATGGTTAGAGAAAAATATATTTGTAGAGCTAAGCGATTCCTCATGTTTTTTGAATGAGAGAGTCATTTACGCAGATACTAGAGAGGAAAAAATAGATGCAATTAAAAGAATGAATTGTGATATTTTTATTGATGATTTACCTGAAGTTCTTTTTGATGAAAAATTTCCAGTTGAAGTAAAAAAATTATTATTTTCATCAAATGCAGTCTCGAATATTGACCAATCAATTTTTTCAACATGGAATGAAATCCGCGAATTCTTATATTCCCCTCTAAATGATGTCGATATTAAAAATATCTTGCATTATAAATTTGCAGATTTGAAAATCGATAAAGTTGAGATTGTAAGGGTCGGAGTTAATAGTAGTGTTGCTAAGATACAAAGTACGGATGCATGTTGCTATGCGCTTAAAATGTACCCTGATTTTCAAGGTGACTTTAGAAGCAGGCTGAAGGTAGAGTGGTATGCATTAGAAAAGTTATACGAAAATAAATTTTTGGTACCAAAACCAATTGCGTCAAATTTAAGTATGAATTGGGGAATATATGAATGGCTTGATGGCCATTTAAGGCCAGTACATAACGAAGAATTTTTAATTAAAGCCATTAATTTTATTATCGAGATTCAAAATAATAAAAAGATAGTAGATTCATTTGACAAAAAATATTTAGCTTCCGAGGCATGCTTAAGTTCAAAGGATTTAATCAATCAAATATTTTATAGACTTTCAGTATTTAAAAAAATTCCGTTAAGTGAAAATTTAACCACATTTTTTAAGGATGAGTTCGAAATTTTATTTACTCAGTTGTTCCAAGAAAAAAGCAAATTTATTGAGAAGTTTATTGAGCCTTTACCATTTAAATATCAAATTCTAAGCCCCTCTGATTTTGGATCGCACAACATGATAATGAGTAACTCTGGCAATACTTATGTCTATGATTTTGAATATTTTGGATGGGATGATCCTGTTAAATTAGCCGCAGATTTTTATTGGCATCCTGGTATGGAATTGAGTGATATTCTTAGGGCTAAATGGTTGTTGATCGTTAAGGAAAGCTTTAAAAAGGACCCTGAATTTGCAGCTAGGTTGGACGCAATGCTTCCGTTTTATGGTCTTAAGTGGTGCTTGATTATTCTTAATATATTTAAAGCCCCCCCAGTTAATTGGGCTTTAAATAGCTATAAAAAGGAAATTGATTTGGATCCCATTAGGACTGAACAGTTCAATAAAGCAAAAATTCTTTTAACCAAAATTCGAGAAATCTATGGATGACAGATCAAGGTATTTACGAAGTTTAATTGTTAGAGCTTTGGAGGGCGGTGGCCGTGGTCACATTGGATCCTCAATGTCTTTAGTTGAGGTTCTAAGGGTTTTATTTGATTCCCATTTAAAAATTAATCCCTCCAATCCAAGTTGGCCTGATAGAGATAGATTTATATTGAGTAAGGGGCATGGATGCCTTGCGCTCTATGCATTGTTGGCGGATAAGGGTTATTTTGAGTTATCTGAATTAGATACATTTTGCGCATTTGATTCAATATTAGGCGGGCACCCGGATCTTCATAAAGTTCCTGGTGTCGAGGCCTCTACAGGCGCCCTTGGTCATGGTCTTTCTATTGGCGTTGGAATGGCAATAGCTGCGAGATTAGCTAAGATGAATAACAGAGTGTATGTGATTTTAGGGGATGGAGAAATAAATGAAGGTTCAGTTTGGGAGGCTGCCTTATCAGCGTCAAAACATCAACTTACAAATTTAACGATCTTAGTAGATTACAACAAACTTCAATCATATGGTCCAACTTCAGAAGTATTGAATCTTGAGCCACTCGTAGATAAATGGAGAGCATTTGGTTTTTCTGTAAGAGAAGTAGATGGTCATAATATTAAGAATTTGAATGAAATTTTTTCCCAATTGCCTTTCGAAGATTCGAAACCAAACGCAATCATTTGCCACACCATCAAAGGAAAGGGTATTTCATTTGCAGAAGGAGTTGCAGAATGGCACCATAAATCAGGCCTCAATAAGACTGATATTGAATCTTTATACAAGGAGCTAAGTTAGATTATGAGAAAAACTGCTCTAAATACTATTTATGAAATTGCAAAGCAAGATTCTAAAGTCTTATTTATTGGGTCGGATCTTGGACCTGATGTATTGGCAGAAATGAAGGCTACCATTCCGAATCAGTTTTTTATGGAGGGTGTAAGTGAGCAGCATATCGTGGGTATGGCAGCTGGCTTGGCCCTGGAGGGCTATAAGCCTTTTGTCAATACAATTGCAACCTTTTTAACAAGGAGGTGTTTTGAACAAGTGGCCATTGATGTTTGTCAGCAAAATTTACCCGTAAGATTGATCGCTAATGGTGGTGGTGCTGTGTATGCTCCTTTAGGCCCAACTCATTTGGCTGTGGATGATATGGCACTTATGCGAGTGCTTCCAAATATGATGGTTGTTGCTCCATGCGATGCCTTAGAAATGAGAGAAGTTATTCTTGCATCTATGAATAATCGGCATCCAATGTATATTAGGCTGGCAAAGGGTGGTGATCCTGTAATATCAGATTACAGTAGCAAGCCCTTTAAATTAGGAAAATTAGTGGTAATGAAGGAGGTCGGTGACGGTGTCTTTGTTACAACTGGGGTTGCTACGCAAATAGCCTTAGAGGCGTCTAGATTAATAAAGAACGAGATGGGTATCAATATCGGGGTAATTCATTGCCATACCGTTAAGCCTTTAGATGTCGATCTAGCTCTTGAATTTATTCCAAAAGCTAAAGCAGTTGTTATTGCAGAGGAGCATTCCCGTATTGGTGGTCTTGGCAGCGCTGTTTTAGAGTTATGCAATGACTTGAACCCAACCCAGTCTAATAAAATTTTTAGGTTAGGTATACCAGATCAGTTTAGTGATAAATACGGCAGCCAAAATGATTTACTGAACTATTGGGGTATAACAGCGCTAAAATTAAAAGATCAAATGTTAAAGCAACTAAGGAATTAGATATGCACAGCAGAGAGGTTGACCAAGATAATCTGGCGCAGGAATATACTTCTAATGGCTATGCTATTGCCAAAGTAATTGACAATAATAGGCTATCTCTTATCCAAAGTACTCTGCTAGGAATTGTTAAGGAATTATTAGGCAGTAAAATCCCAAAAAACTATGAAGAAAATATTCTTGATAATGTACATTTATTTATAAATATTCACGATTTAAATGATTTTAGGTTAAAAGTAATTAAAAAAATAAATTCTGACCCACAATTCCGTGTTAATTACTACTTAATCGCAAAACCTTTTTTGGATGTGATTGTTTCTAATGAAATATCTATGCAGCTAAATGTAAATTTAAGCATTCAATTTCCTGGAGATAGTAGTTCTTTATTGCCCATACATGCTGATACTTGGTCGGGCGATTCACCATTTGAGGTGGTGGTATGGTTGCCTCTTGTTAACTGCCATGGAACTAAGTCAATGTATATAGTTCCAAAAGATAAATACTTGGCGACTCTAAAAATAATTGAAAATATGCCTGTTAATGATAGTGAGCATCTATATCAGTTGTATGAAGCTGATGCCAAATTCCTAAATATTAATTTAGGGGAATTATTGGTATTTAACCAAGCACTTCCTCACGGCAACAGAATTAACAAAGAAAATGAGACTAGGTGGTCAATGAATTGCCGATTTAAGGGCGTATTTACTCCATATGGAGATAAAAAAAATGGTGAGTTCTTCGAGCCGATATCATTAAAACCCGCCTCCATGGATGGATTAAGCTATAAATTACCGAAAATAAAATGAAAAAGCTTAGGGGATATATCTCAAGCAGAGAATGGAACGGGTCGAGGGCACCGCAACATATACAAAATATTGTACTTCGGGATTATTGTAAGAATAAAAATTATGAATACTTGCTTAGCGCTACTGAATATGCGATGGAAAATTGCTTTCTTATTCTTAATGAGCTGATAAATAATTTATCAGATATCGATGGGATTGTTGCATATAGTTTATTTCAAATGCCTGCTGATAATTATTATAGGTCTAGTGTTTTCCAAAGCTTTTTAAGTAAGGGAAAAGAAATACATTTTGCATGCGAACGGTTATCCATTACTAAGCAAGATGAAGTTGCAAGAATAGAAAAAATTATTCTCGTCGAAAAAGTATTGCCAAGATGCCTTGATGGGTTAAATTATCATGGGTAAACTTATGAATTTGGTTACCCCGCTACATACATCTACAAATAGAAATTATTTAGAGCGCATGCTTGATCAGAAAGTGCATTGTATGGAGG
Organism: Polynucleobacter sp. IMCC30063; assembly: GCF_021395235.1. Classification (NCBI taxonomy): domain Bacteria; kingdom Pseudomonadati; phylum Pseudomonadota; class Betaproteobacteria; order Burkholderiales; family Burkholderiaceae; genus Polynucleobacter; species Polynucleobacter sp. IMCC30063. Next base: position 680,367 of record NZ_JAJVCQ010000001.1, read on the forward strand.
TAGCCTCTAAATATGGATTTGATTATTGGGATGGTGAAAGGCGTTACGGTTATGGCGGATATAAATATATTCCAGGTAGATGGGCTCCTGTTGCTCTAGGCCTAATAAAAAGCTATGACTTAAAGAGTGGTTCAAAAGTTCTTGACTTGGGGTGTGGCAAGGGTTATTTAATATTCGAGATGTTAAAAATAGAACCTGGGCTCGAGATTGTAGGTATTGATAATTCAGAGTATGCGATTGAAAATTCAAAAGAAGAGATTCAGAGCGCTATACTTAAAAGGTCACTGCTTCAAAAGCTGGAATTTGACGATAAGCATTTTGATTTGGTGGTCTCATTAGCTACCCTTCATAATTTTACTATTTTTGATTTAGAGAATATATTTAATGAAATTAATAGGGTCGGAAAAAATTCTTATATTATGGTTGAAAGTTATAGAAATTTCCAAGAGTTATTTAATTTGGAATGCTGGGCCTTAACCTGCCTCTCTTTTTTTAGCAATATTGAATGGATATGGCTATTTAACAAATTTAGGTACGTTGGTGATTACGAGTTTATTTATTTTGAATAAATAAAAAGTCATTGAAAATGGACTCAAAGATATCCCTAGTGATTTTAGGTAGTTCTGGTTTTGTGGGGACTGCCTTAGAAATTTTTACTGCTGAATTCCATCCAGAAATTAATTTAGTAGGTAGCTGTCTTGGGAGGATTGATTTATCAATTGAAAAAGAATGTTTGGACCTCGTTGAGTTGATACCAAATAATTCATGCTTAATGGTCTGCGCTGGAATTAAAAAACAATTTGGTGACACAATTGAAAATTTGTTAGAGAACAATAAGATTGCAGACAATATTGCAAAATTGATAACTAGTTCAGGCAGGCTTAGTAAGGTGATATATATAAGTTCTGCAGAGGTTTATGGGCATCCAAAAGATATATTGCTTTCCGAAAATACACTAGTTAATCCTTCCACTTATTATGGCGCTCATAAAATATACATGGAGGGAATCATTGCTAAAGCTTGCAAAGGAAGAGGGATAGGGTACTGTTTTCCAAGGCCGCCATTGATATACGGAGATGGTGATAGCTCACTTTCATATGGTCCAACAGGATTCATTTGGCATGCATTATTGAATAAGCAAATAAATGTGTGGGGCGATGGGAAGGAATTAAGAGAATTTATCTATATTGATGATTTATGTGCAGTTTTGATGAATTTGGTAACCATGGAAAAAGTAATTGATGGCCCCTTAAATATTGTTTCTGGTATAAGTTATAGCTTTGAGAAGCTATTAGTTGAAATAAAAAAATTGCTACCCAAAACACAGAGCAGATCAAAGTTGCGAAACATGGATTCATTTAATCTAATTTTTGATCCAAAGTTAATTAAATCTGTAATGTCAAATGATTTTAAATTCACAAGTCTTAGATCTGGATTAAAAAAAATGTATGAAAGTAAAGGTGTATTAAGGTGGCCTCAGTAAATATATGAAAATTTTAGATCTAGGCGCTCAGCCCGTCTCGAATCGTTTTATAAAAGAGGGTGATAGATCAGCTATTCCCGAATATCCATTGGGTTTAATAATGGATGAGGACAGTGGAATAATTCGATTAGATCCTGCAATGCCATTTGAAGAGCTTAGACCAAGGGTGCCCTGGATTAAGGCATTTGAGCCAGAAGATCATTTGGATGACTTAGTAAGTAGATTATTACAGCTTCCCGGTATTACAAAGAGCTCAACATTCTTTGGGTATAGTTTTAAAGACGAAAGTACCTTACGACGAATTAGTTCACTTGGGTATGAAAAAATTTGGCAAATAGATCCAAGGGTTGACCTCCATGTTTTTGAAGAAAATGCAGGGATAGAAACATATCAAGCGATGCTTAATTTAGAGGCAGGAATAAGAATAAGAGAAAAATATGGCGCTCCAGATGTGCTTATACTTCGACACGTGATTGAGCACTCATTCAGCCTTGATAAATTCTTGGAATTTATCAAGGCTGTTGTGAATACCAATGGATATTTGGTGATTGAATTACCTGATTGCACAAAACCTCTGCAAGGGGGAGACTGTACTATGATCTGGGAGGAGCACCTTTTTTACTTCACTAAAAATTCTTTTGAAAATTTGCTCATCACTAATGGCTTCGAAATAGTAGACTTTTATGAAGTTGAGTATCCACTAGAAAATTGTATGATTGCAATCGTTAAAAATATTGAACACAAAGAAAGTCATAAAAATATATTTAAGAGTGAGCTTGGGCTTGCAAATAACTATCGGAATTTATTCCTTGAGCGAAAAGATGTCATTAGGGAGCTCTTTGAAAAGATTGCTAACAAAGGCTTAAGAGTTGCAGCGTTTGGTGCTGGTCACTATACTATTGCTTTTCTAGCATATATGGATCTTGCACGTCATATATCTTTTGTAATTGATGACGATTTAAATAAAATAGGATACCGCCTACCTTTAAAATCAAATATTTTAATAAATACATCTGAACTATTGAACAAGGATAATATAGATTTGTGTTTGCTTGGATTAAATCCAGCGCATCACGAAAAGGTAATTAAAAAGCATGAAAAATTTAGTAACGAGGGCGGAAGATTCGCCTCAATTTTCCCAAACAGTTCTCTTGATATCTTATCCTTAGATTTATGAAAAGCTATAAAAAGAATTCACCCCTAATTTTGTATCCTAATGATGGTGAAATTAGCTTTACTCGCGATGATATAGCGGAATTGAAAGCAATGGCCTTGGCTAATCCCGAAAAGAAGATTCGGTTTTGCACCCACGATGATCCAAATGATTTAGTACATGAAATGATTATTGTGCATACTCGTGAATATAAAGTTATTCCCCATAAACATACCAATAGGAATGAATCAATATATATAATTGAGGGTGAAGTAGATATATTACTTTTTGGGGATAACGGTAAGATTCAAGAAGTTATAGAAATGGGAGACTTATCTACAAGTAAAATCTTCTACTATAAAATGCCCAGAGATAAAGTTCATACATTTTTGATTCTCTCAGAAATATTGGTATTCAAAGAGGTTACTCAGGGCCCATTTAATTATGATGAGACTATTTTTTTTAAGGATTACAATATAATCTAATGTCAATAAAATAATAAATTCTTAATATATGCTTAATAAATCGGTTCGCAAAGATTCTGTTTGTCGAGTTTGCCGCGGAGTGAATCTGGATACGGTTTTAAAGCTTGCAGACACCCCCCTGGAAGATGCCTACCTTAGAGTAGATAAATTCAATACAGAGCAGCCAACCTTTCCTTTAGAGCTTGCTAAATGTTCTAATTGTGGATATGTTTTTTTACCCTATGTCGTATATCCAGAAATCAGTTATTCAAATTACGTTTATAAAAGTAGCATTACTGTAGGTCTTGGGGAGCATTACAAGGACTATGTCAAAAGTTTAATTTTAGAATACTCGATTCCAGCAAATGAACTTGCTGTAGATATTGGCAGTAATGATGGATTGATGTTAAGGGCGTTTAAGGCCGGCGAACTTGAACCAATAGGAGTTGAACCCGCGCCAGCTATTGCAAATCATTCTAATTCCCAAGGGTTTTTAACTATTAATAGCTATTTTGATTTCAAGGTTAAGAATCAAATAGAGCAAAACTATGGCCGGGCACGTTTAATTACTGCAAACTATATGTTTGCTAATGTTGATGATCTTTCAGACTTTTTGAATAATGTTAAGGGGCTATTGAATTCAGAGGGTTTATTTGTTGTGCAGACTGGTTATCACCCAGATCAATTTAGGGGAATGATGTTCGATTATATTTATCACGAACATTTTTCCTACTTCACTCTTAATGTTCTAATAAAATTATTTGATTTAGCAGATCTTCAAATAATCAATGCCCATAAAGTTTCTCCTAAAGGAGGCTCTTTGAGAGTTGTCGCCCAGATTAAGGGCGGGAAATATCCCGTTAGTTATAATGTTGATAAAATTTGTCAAGAAGAGAATAATGAGGATAAAGATTTCTTCAAGAATTTTGACTTAAAAATCAACCTATCTCGCGATAGAATCATCTCTCTTTTAACTGAAATTAAGTCGTCCAATAAGAGCATTGTGGGTTTTGGCGCCTCTCATAGTACGACAACATTGTTATATCACTTCAAGTTAGCGCCGTATTTAGATTATTTAGTTGATGATAATATTGCTAAGCATGGTACATTCTCGCCAGGTGTCCATATTCCTGTTTATCCATTTGAGAAGATATACGAATCTCCACCCGATTACATACTAATTCTTGCATGGCAACATGCTGAATCAATTAAAAGTCGCCACACTGATTATTTATCAAATGGTGGCGCCTGGATCGTACCTTTACCAGATTTGCAGGTAATAAAAACTAAATGAAAAAAGTTTTTGTTTACGGCGCTTTTAATGTTTTGCATCCAGGACATTTGAGACTTTTAAGATTTGCAAAGGAATTGGGTGATATTTTAATTGTTGGAGTATTGAGCGATAAAGTGGCTGGCATATCCGCACATATTCCAGAAAATTATAGGTTAGAGGCGGTGCAGTCTAACAAAATGGCTGACCAAGTTATATTAATTGATCAGCCGATAGAAGAAGTAATAGAAGTGCTTAAGCCTGAAATTGTAGTTAAGGGTAAGGAATTTGAAAAAAAAATTAATCCTGAAATGAAGGTTATAAAAAAGTATGGTGGTAGATTAATATTTAGCTCTGGAGAGGCGATGTTCTCATCGCTAGATCTCATTAGAGGCGAATTTAATTCCTATTTAAATAGCTCAATGAAGTCCCCAAAAAGCTACATTGAGAATCATAAAATATCATTAGATAGACTAATTAATTTCATTAATAAATTTTCAAGCTTGCGAGTATGCGTAATAGGCGATTTAATAGTTGATGAATATATTAGTTGTGAGCCTTTGGGCATGTCACAGGAAGATCCTACTCTTGTTGTCTCGCCGATTGACAGTATTAAATTTATTGGGGGTGCTGGAATTGTAGCTGCACATGCCGCCACTCTTGGCGCTAATGTTTCATTTATTTCGGTTGCTGGGGAAGATGAAAATAAGCAATTTTCCTCTAATGCATTAGAAAAATTAAATGTTAAATCAGTTATATTTTCTGATATTGAAAGACCAACAACTCATAAGCAGAGATATAGAGCACAAGATAAAACTTTACTACGCGTTAGTCATTTACATCAGGGCGCAATTTCTGTAGACATACAAAAAAATATCTTGGAGTGCTTTAAGGGCATTGTTAGCCAAATTGACTTGCTAGTATTTTCTGATTTTAATTATGGTTGTCTACCGCAAGAATTAATTGATGAACTTATTAAATTGGCAAGAGAGCATGGAGTTTTTTGCTCTGCAGATAGTCAGTCTTCGTCGCAAGTAGGGAATATTGCTAGATTCAAAGATATGGATTTGATTACTCCAACCGAGAGAGAGGCAAGAATAAGTACCAGAAATTTTGAATCTGGTTTAGTTGTTCTAGCCGAAAAACTAATGGAGGATAGTCGCTCAAAAAATATTGTATTAAAGCTTGGCGCTGATGGTGCTTTAATTCAGCTGCCTAAAACCTCTACAAGTCTATGGGTAACAGATCGCATACCAGCACTAAATGTTAATCCCAAAGATGTTGCTGGAGCCGGGGATTCATTGTTAATTGCTGCATCCCTTTCACTTGTCTTAGGTGCGTCTATATGGGAAGCAGCCCTTATTGGATCTGTCGCAGCGGCAATTCAAGTTGGTAGAATAGGAAATATGCCACTAAAAAATGAAGAATTAATTAGGGATGTCAATGGACTTGCAGATTGAGGGTAGAGTTGCCCTAATAACGGGTGCAAGCAAGAATTTAGGTAGGCAAATTGCAATTCAACTCGCCTCTGAAGGAGCTCGCATCATTGCAGTTGCTAGAGATGAAAATGCTTTAGAGTTGCTACTTTCAGAGTTACCGGGACCCAAAAATAATCATTTAATTCTAGGTATAGATTTGCTAGAGGAGGGGGGGGTAAGTCAATTAATTAGCTCATTGAAAAATTCAAATTTTTCCCCAGATATAGTGATTCATAATTTGGGCGGTTCATTAAAGGTCGTAGATCCATTTAGCGAAGTAGAAAAATGGAATATTGTATGGCAATATAATATTGGAGTTGCCATTGCAATTAATAACTTTGTTATCCCCAGGATGGTTGAAAAGCACTTTGGTCGTATTATTCATATTTCTACGTTATCCACTCAATCTCAGCAAGGATACGCCCCTTATGTAAGTGCTAAATATGCGCTCGAGGGTTATGTGAAAACGGTAAGTCAAACAGTCTCACAGCATAATGTAGTTATTAATGCAATAGCACCTGGCTTACTTGATATTGAAGATAGGTATTATGGGCGTATGAAGAGAGAAAATCTCCCTAAATTAAATGAGTATTTTTCTCATTATTTGCCTATTAAGAGAATGGGATCTCTAGAGGAAATTGCAATCTTAGTGACTTTTATGGCATCACAACATTCTAGTTTTATGCCTGGATCAATTATTCGTATTGATGGCGGAGGAAGGTAGTATTAACCAATGAACAAAGATTTTTTGATAAATGGTTTTGAAATTATTGACTGCCCTAAAGTTGAGCTAATCAGTCAATTGCGTGATGAGATTTATAAAATAATTTCACAGGTTTATTCCATAAAAGATCCGCTATCTGAAAGCGGTTTAAATTATTTTCACAAGCACATACAAGCATTGAATTTAGCTGAGCTCAACAAGTTTAGGCTTGAAACAATTTCCTGTATAAATTCCCAGCTTAATGTTAGTCACTTAGTTTTTAATGCATTTAGGGATGTAGTTATAGAACTTCTAGGGCCTGATATCTTAGTCCAAAAAAATTGTAATTTGGTGTTGCAGCCTCCGGGAGATCCTAATCCTTCTGAAATTCATAGAGATGCCCCACTAAATTCACCATACGAGATTGTAGTGTGGATACCTTTGGTAGATTGTTATAAAACGAAGAGCATGTATATTCTTGATGCCAAGCACAGTACAAAGGCAATTGAATATTTAGATAATAATCCAGAGGATTGGGATGCCTTTGAAATATTTAGCAAAAGTTTAGCGGTAAATCCAGACGTAAAATTCGGTCAGGCTTTAATCTTTCATACAGGGTGTATCCATGGGTCTGAAATTAATAAGGAGATGGAAACAAGGGTAAGCCTTAATATTAGATTTAAAAATCTATTCAGCCCCCCAGGCATGAAAAATCAATTAGAATTTTTTGATGTGATTAATACTTCTCAAGTGGTGCGCTTAGGTAATAGCTTGGAGTTTTATGAGCTAACAAAATGAAGCAATATTATTCCTGCATAGATTCTTCTCTGCCATCTCCGCAACCTGAGCAGCATCTTATTATGAGGCTTATGGCGGAAACCTTAAAGGGTAAAATTGTCTTTTATGGAGCAGAAGAGATTAGAGTTATAAAGCAGCAGCCTTTTATTTTGCCAAAATTGATGCGCACAAATGATTTAGACGGTGTAATTTTTTTTACATTTAATCAATTTTGCTATTCAGGAAAGATAAACATAAAATTGCTTTTACAAATTCTAGAAATTGGTTTAACAATTCATTTCGCAAGAGAAAAATTTTCGTTTAATGAAAAATTAGATGTCTATAAAAAATTTCAAGTTTTATCCCCCTACTGCAACAATTTATTTAGGAACAAAGCGGAAAGTATCGTTAGCTTAAATAGTATGTTCCAATAAGGTAAATTTTTTAGGGAAGCAATTGACCTTTTACTTCATGATGAAGATTTAACAGCCAATCTGGAATTTGATGTTTTATTATGGGCTTGGGGTCAAATTGAGCTTTAATTAGGGCTTCTGGGGATCCAATATCTCTTAGAACGTTAGAATTATGCCAAGTTGAAATTCTTCCAAGAAAATGGGGCAACACTTCAGTGCTAAAGTCGGTTATTTCTGGACGATCTACAATCCATTGAACAACAAATGGATCTAAGATGTATATTGCTCCGTTTGCGAGAGTAGATTTCGCATTTTTAGTCTTTTCATAAATTTTATGAACAATGCCACTACTATTTACTTCAACAATCCCACATAATTCCGGATTATCGCAATTAAATGTCATCATAGTAATGAGGCAATTTTTTTGAAGACTAACGTTATGAGATTTCACAAAATCTCCTAAATCACATGGACACCAATTATCAGCATGAATGACTAATAAAGGTTCAAGCTGATATTCATTTGCATTATTACGAATTGTTCCAGCGGTTCCTAGAAGATGATTTTCATAACTAATTTTAACTAGGCTACCTAGATGTAGTGATCCAATAAAATTCGATACTAAATTTGCTTGGTAGTGGGTATTAATTATGATTAATGGGCACTTTATATTCAGAATTGAATCGATCCAGTACGACAGTAAAGGAAAATCTCCTATTGGCATAAGACATTTAGGGAGTTTTTCTGAGAGCTTACCAAGGCGTGTTCCCAGTCCAGCTGCCAGTAAAAGCGTCTTCATTTAATTTGACTTAACTTAGATATTTGAACCAGTCCCTAGTGGCATCGGATATCGATTCGGGCGTCCATACAGGAGCATCTTTCCAATAGTCTATATTTTCTAATACTAATTTGATGCCACTATTAATATTTACTTTAGGCGTCCAATTTAACTCAGAGGTTATTCTTTTAATATCTGCATAGGTATTATCAGGCTCGCCTGGCCTCTTCGGAATATGAACTGTATTATCACTTAATAGCTTCGCCAAACTATTGATGGATATAGTTGAACCACTTCCCACATTAAAAATATCATGGCTTATGGGGGATTCAGCAGCGCTAATAATGGCGCTAGTGATATCGGTCACATAAGTAAAATCTCGAGTTTGCTCTCCAGAGCCTACAATCGTAAGGGGTTTTCCTGCTAGTTTTTGTGCAAGAAATACCCCCAAAACAGCGCCATATGTACCAGAAGTTCTTGAACGAGGACCATAAACATTAAAAAATCGCAAAGAAATAGCCGGTAATTTGTAGACTTGGGACCAGTGCATAACGAGCTCTTCCCCTAATCTTTTTGTTAATGCATAGGGGTATTGAGGATTAATTTTTGAATCTTCTGGAGTTGGATATTTATCCGGTATGCCATAGCAAGATGACGATGCAGAGTAAATTAGTTTTTTAACTTTTGAAGCAAGGGAGGCCTGCAGAACATTAAATGTACCAATTACATTAGATTGGAAATAGGCATCAGGATTTTTAATGCTAGGAACGATATCTGCTAAAGCTGCAAGATGAAATACCCAATCTATATTTTTGAATTTCGATTGCCAGCTACCCGATTCTCCAATGTCAGCATTAACAAATTCAATATTATTTTTAAAATGCTCAATATTATTAAGGTTTCCAGTGCTTAAATTATCGATGACTATTACTGAGATATTCTTCTTTAATAAAGAATCGACAAGATGGCTACCTATGAAGCCCGCACCACCTGTAACTATAGCCCGCATTAAAACTCCTAATTTATTGGATAGAAATAGCTAAATCAATGGCAGATAGCAGCCAAATATAATGAATCATTTCAACATAATTATAGGATGATGAGTTAGCATAATAGTTAAGATGGCCTAATTTACGAAGCGGATTTTCCTCAAGAAATCCTGAGAATGTAACAATCTTTAATTTTAAATCTTCAGCAGCATGGGCAGCATTTAAAATATTTTTAGATTGGCCGCTGCTGCTTATCAAAATAATCAAATCTCCCGAGTCAGCGTAAGCTTTTATGGCCTCAGAAAGCCAATTTTCGTAACCAAAATCATTCGCAAAGCATGTGATGAGATTTGGTTCATTAAAATTTATTGCTCTAATCTTGCCTGCTTTTGTAAGATCAACAGCTGCATGACTAGCAATAGAGGCGCTACCTCCATTACCTGCCAGAATAATTTTTCCCTTACCCCTGCGAATATTGACAAGTTCGTTTGAAAGCTCTCCTAAATTATTCGAATCGTTACCCGAAAGTAGAATAGATAAGTCATCAAAATATTTAGAAAAATAAGATTTTTTCATTGGCTATTTTTTATCAGTAATACATTAAATTTATGCGTAAAAAAAGTAACTTTAAATAGTAATGTTTAAATTTCTTGTATATAAGGTAGAAGCTAATTATAACCAATTAAAGTATATTCTTACTTAAACTACAAAATTGATTGGAATGTAATGAACTTTCTTGTTATTCATGAGGTCAGTTACCTCAATAAACCTGTATATGAGTATCAAGATTTTGCTGAGCGCTTAGCGGCTCTAGGACATGAAGTAACAGTGTTTGATTTTGATGAGCAAACTTATAGCACTGTTTTAACTACTAAAAGTGTGAGCAAAACGAGCTTAGCAAAAATTAATTTAATTAGCATTCCACATATCCCAATTCCTTTTATCGGTGTATTGTGGGCAAGATACCGATTTGAGGAACAATTTAAGCAATTATTAAAAGCCTATTCGTTTGATGCCATTCTTTTGTATTCTGTCTTTGTCAATGGTACAAACACAATAGATCTTGCTAAGCAGTTCGGTGTCCCTGTTATTTATCGTCTTTTAGATGCTTATCATCGATTACGCAAGAATCCCTTGCAGTCTTGGATTTTGCGCTCTGGTGAAAAAAAAATTTACCGTAAAGCTACAGCCTTACTTGCGACTAATCTTCGTATGCAGCGCTATGTTAAAGAGTTAGTTGGCCCTAATCACGCACCATGCACTATTCTCGATCATGGGGTCGATACAGAGCACTTTTTGGCACTACCCCCTAATCAAGATCTTTTGCGTGCTTTGGGTATTCCCGAAAACGCTATTATTGGCGTTTTTCTAGGAACGACTTATTCATTTAGTCAGCTAGAGAGCTTAATTACTCAAATGGAGGCTATTCGTGTAAAAGTCCCTCATTTTGTCTTATTAATTGTTGGTGCTGGCCCATCGGACGCTGCTATTCAAGAGGCGATTGTTGCTAATCACGCCCAACATTGTGTATTTACTTGCGGCATGATTGATTACGCACATTTGCCAGCTTATCTTTCTTTAGCTGCGATTGCCCTTTGCCCATTTATGATTAATGAGATTACACGGGAAATTATTCCGATCAAAATATTGCAATACTTAGCTTCAGGTTTACCCGTCATCTCTACACCACTCCCCGATGTCATGAGACACTTTCCGCAGTCAGTCAGCGGTGTTATTTATTCGAAAGATGATGGACTTGATTGCTTTATTGATACCCTGGTTCACGTTCTTCATGATCCGGCATTAAAAGAGCTTGGTATCAAGGGTAGATTATATGTCTCAGAGCATTACTCAATTCAAGCAACGATGACTCAATTAGAATCCATATTAATGAATCCTTCCCTTGTTTTGAGTTGATTTTGGCTGCTCATTAAGCGCTTATTAACCGCTCTTTAAGTAATTGCATTCTTGGTTTTGAGTTGGCTTCAAGATTTACTGGCACCAGCGGATTTTGCTTACCACCTGTGGTTTTGGCCTTTATATTGCTAGCTTCCGTAATGAGATTAGTGGGCTCGCCCATACTGATGCCAAAAGCTAGACGCACGGTTTGCGTTAGTACTTTATGGCGCAACATGCGCATGGGCATTTCATGCCAGATGGGTTGATTGGTTTTTACTTCTGCAAAATATTCTCTAACGGTAATGGGATGTATTCGGTCTGATCGAAAGATAGTGCACTCCATCCAATAGGGCTCTGAATTTCCATCACTAAGAGCCTCTTGAAAAGTGACGCCTTGAAATGCCGGCTGGGCGTTCATGATTTTGATCCAGCCATCAATGGTAATTAAGGGCAGATACACGGGGTTCGCTTCATTCTCTTTAAGAAATACCGAGATTTCTCCTAATAATGGATCTAGGTGGTATCGCTCAATCAGCCGTAAAAAAGCGAGCCTAGGTAACTCCTCTATTAACTTTAATTTTTCCATTAATACTTTTAGGTCAAGCGGGCTAATAGCAATGGCTTGACAGGCGCTACTTAATGCGTAGTCAATCATGCAAGAACCCTCCTCTTTTAAATTACTATTTTTAGTAGTTTTTTTGCTTGCCCCTTTACTTTGAAGGGAGGTTTGCAGTATTGATGCGGTATGTGACGCGGTATGCAATTTTAGTCTCCTATTGACTTGGGGGTTTTTTACTGAACTCGCAGCTCAAATTCTTTTAGAACGAGTCTACGGGTATTGGCTATGGGAGCTTGATAGGGTTTAATTAAGTCGGGATAGTCGGTTTGTAGACGTTTGGTATCAATGCGAAGACTTACCTTTGGCGCCTTCCAGGTTGCAATTGTCAATCCCTCGTGAAGCAGTACTTCAGCGTCTTGCATTTCTTGCATGACGGCCTGCTTGATAAGGTCAATTTCTTTTTCAATGGCGAGTGCCTGTTGATGCAGAAGCGGTAATTGCGTTAAATGGCTTAGGGTCGCTTTACTTGCCTCCACTTTTTTATTACTCACGCTTTTGGCAAATACCTTTTGACAGTCTTGTATGTTTTTGACATTTGGTCTTTGTTTTTGAAGCACGTTACACTCCCAAAACGCATAGGCTTTTTCTAAAATGAGATGCTCTAATTCCAGATCGCGTCTGATGGTGTAAATACGAAAATCCTGATTGCCAAAAAGCACTGCTAAATCCATTTGCTCCATTTGCGTAATTGCTAAATACCAAGCACATTGGCATAAATACACTAAGGGCACTTGATCTGATCCTGCTTCCCCCCACTGGCTTTGCGAAAATGGATTTGCGGTCTTACACTCTAAAAGACTTTCCACCCAATTTTTATTGATTTGATTTGCAAATTGAGGCGGAAAAATGTCACTCAGATCATCATCAAATTGGGGAGTATTTTTTTTCAAAATAAACCGATCAATATGGGCCTTAAAAAAATTATGCTCTTGATGCGTAATAGCGCTTGGATGATTTAATAACTTTTGCCCTGTAGCCTTGGCATATTCTTTGGCAATAAATTCTTCAGCAAAACTGCCAAAGCGCATGGCTAAATTGGCTTCCTTACTTTTGTCTTCTCCAGTTTTTTCTAGCCAGACATCAATGGGGGTGCGGTAAGGGGATAGACCTAAAATAGCGCCAATATCGCTGCCACCTATGAATTGCGTGCGATTTTGTGTAAAATCTTGATTTATAAGCATTTTCGAACTCCTTTACTTTATTTAAAATATAAATTAATTCAAATTAGAACTAATTTAATTCATTATAGGTTATAAAAAGTTTGATTACAAGCGACCAAATTCGCGCGGCCAGGGCTTTATTAGATTGGTCAAGGGAGCAGCTTTCAAAAAAATCAGCAATAGGCATTTCGGCTCTTATGCGCTTAGAGGCTTCTGAGGGTGTCCCAGCAGGGAACATTAAAACTTTTGCAGCAGTTCAAAAAGCTTTTGAAGCTGCCGGCATTGAATTTATCGGTACCCCCGAATCCGGTGCCGGCGTTCGCTGGCGCCTGTAAGCCTCCATCAAATCTGAGTCCGCCATGGGCTCAAAGTCCAAAGTTGCCCCGCGCCATTTCGGGCAAATTCAAGTAATTCCCAGCTCTCAAGCCTAACTTACTAAGCCCAAAATTTATTTGACTTAATAGTTTTAATTATGTTACTATTAAAAAATAGGGTAAGAACAAAAGCTATTTAGGCAAGAAGAATTTGACTAAAAGCCAGGCAGAGCAGAGTAGAGCTGGGCAGAGCAGAGCAGAGCCAAGCAAGTTTTTGGAGCAGATACGAAAAGGGCGCAAGGTATGCAGTTGCAGGAAATAAAAACCATCATTCGCGAATCCAGGCGCCTAGTCAAAATTTCGCCTGAGATGCGCCAAGATTGCTATACCCGTGCTTTGGAGGCTTTTTTTAAAGGGGATTTTGCGCTTGGCAAAAAATTATTGCGTATGGTAATTAATGGCGCCATGGGCTATGAAGTACTTGCCACGAATACTGGCATTCCAAGTAAAAGTATTCACCGCATGCTCTCATCAAAAGGTAACCCGAGCTCAACGTCACTTTTTTTAATTTTAAATGCGGTGCGCAAGTTTGAAGGTTTTGGGGTGCACGTACAAGTGACCTATACGCCCAAGCAGCAGAAGTAGCTGCGCTTAGATGAGATGCAGAGTAAGTTTATTCACAATATTAATTGAGTTTGGAGATGAAAATGGGACAACAATATAACGCATTTCAGCATGGCTTATTTGCCAAAGAGGTCTTACTGCCGTTTGAAGACCGGCGCCAATTTTTGCGATTTTGTCGCGAGATTATCGCAAGCCTCAATCCTGAAAATGAAATTCAAGGGCACTTTGCCCGCGAAATTGCCGAAGACGCTTGGAAAATTAAACGCATCGATAAAACCATTCAAGCGCAAAGACAAAGTATTTATGAGCGATTAAGCCCACAAATGGTCGCGCAATTTGCTGATCTTCCAGAAAAGTTGCATGCTAGCGCTCCATCTTGGCTTACTGATCTGTCTAGTAAAGTAACTCAGTTTGAGAAAAAGTTTTATCGACTCGTGTGTACGCAATACGACGATTGTTTAAAAAACTATGTGGGCATTCCCAATTTAGTGGCTGTTTATAAACAGTATCCACAGCTCTTTTTATGCGCAAGCGCCCAAGCTGAAGAAAGCGCTCAGCGGCCAATTATTAATACTGCTACTAATACACTGGATCCGGCTTGGCAACAAAGTTCCAAAGCCCTTTGGCTGGCGCTAGAAAAAGCCTATCAGCTAGCTTATTTTTATGCTCACTGGGATAGCATTCGTAAGTTAGCCCATCCTTATGTACAAAGTTGGTTTTATTTGCAAGCCGCGCAGCATTCCCGTCTTGAGCATCACCAAAGCTTAGGACTGAAAGCGCGCATGGATTTACGTAAGCAATTACAAGCCTATGAAAGACTGAAGAAAAACGCCGTACTTTATAGCGGGATCTTGCACAGCATAGTGAGTGAGAATCAAGCGCAGCAAGCCCATGGTAATGCTAAAGGTAACGGCATGGCCAATAGCAAAGATAGCGGAAAAGCTAAGCAGAAGGCAGTAAAGCCACGAAATGCAAAAGTAAAGGTCAGTCTAGCGCCAATGCAAACCAGTTTAGCTAATCTACAAGTAAGCACGCAGGCCGTAATACCGGTAGTTCAGCATTAAGATGCTAAGGAAAGCACTGAGGTAAGCACTGAGGTAAGCACTAAGGTAAGCGCTAAGGTAAGCACTGAGTTAAGCATTTAGGAAAATGAAAAAACAAATTGACCTAAGTGCTTGAAAGGCTTTATTTTTTTAGCAAAAAGCAGGACGCAAATCGACAAAAAATAGGCCATTTTTAAACTTCTTAGCGCAAGTTGTGGCGCTGTAGGGCGCTAATGGGTACTTTAATTTAATTGTTGAAGGTAAGTCAGAAAAAATCAGGACGCGCTCATTTTTAAAAAAGCGTTCGCGCGATTAGTCGATCGTCAAATCAGCATACTGACAGGTGCGCACAATTACGCCTTTTTCGAGCTCGATAATTTGTGTGCAATTACGCAAAGTCGTGAGGCGATGGGCAATGGTGATGATGGTAAGTTTGGCATCTAAATTGGCAATCGTTTGGATTAAGGTTTCTTCAGTGTCATTATCAAGGGCGGAAGTCGCTTCATCAAAAATAATCACATCTGCCTTTTTATAAAGCGCCCTAGCAATTCCAATGCGTTGGCGCTGCCCGCCTGAAAGACGCACCCCGCGCTCCCCAACTTCGGTATCTAGTCCGTTTGGCCAGGAATCAATTAAATTTAAAATTTGGGCTTGCGCCGCTGCTTCTCGCACCCTTGCTAAATTGATGCTTTGCAAAGGCACGCCAAAAGCGATGTTCTCAGCTATCGATGAATCTGAAAGATAAATAGCTTGGGGCACATGGGCGATATGGAGCTGCCAAGCGCGGCGATTTGAGTCGTCAATATTTTTTCCATCGATGATGAGTTGCCCTGTGGTCGGTGGCAAAAGCCCCATGATGATATCGAGCAAAGTGCTTTTTCCACAACCCGTAGCACCAATCACACCTAGACGAGATCCCTTGGCAATACTTAGATTTAGCCCTTGAAAAATTGGCGCTAGGGTAGGGCTATAGGCAAATCCAAGATTGGATAAGACGATGCTATGCTGAAAGCCGATAGGTTTAGGCGTAGCAAGTTGGAGGTGCTTTGGGAGCGGTTGATCCATGAGTTCTAAGGATCCCACTAGTGCGCCTTGGCTACCTTTAATTGAGGCCCATGAAGCATAAGCTTGTTGCAGTATGGGAACCAAACGCTGCGCTCCTAAAGCTAAGGCTCCCAAAATGGGAATGGCGCGAGCTACACTTGTGCCTTCATTGGTAATAAAGTAGGCAAGCGCTGCTATAAAGAGCATGCCGATTGCCTCCACTGCAAAGCGCGGCGCCATAATCATGAATGAGTTGCTACCTTGGGAGCGGCGCAGGATTCGATCAGCCCTTTGGTAAGCTTTGCAGTACTCTTCTTGTGAACCATCAATCAAAATATCGCGAATACCACCTAAACCTTCTTGCAATGTTTTAATGACGCGCTGTGATTCACTTGAAATATGTGCACTATTTTCTTTTAATTGTTTTTTTGTTGCCAACAGAACGACGACATAGATTAAGCCAAAACCCACAAAGGCGAGAATCGAAGTTTGTGGGTCAACCCAAATGAGGGCGCCTAAAATGAGGACGAGCATTACTAGTGAGCTCACTAGTGTGATGGCTGACATCAGGCCATCAAAAATAATGCTATTGGTTTTAATCAAGATACCATCAATGACAACACTACTATTTCTAGAAATATGGACAGCGTAATCTTGGTAAAGGGTGCGCTCGTAAATCCCGTAACTTAGATCTGCCCCGGCAGCAAAAGAAACGCGAGTACTAGTCCACAACAGAAGTAGGCGCATCCCGCCAGCAAAAATAGCCGCTAAGCCAAAGAGAATGGTCAGAGGCAAAATAAGTTGAGCGCTATTTGTGATGCCCAGGATTTGAATCAAGGGTTGCAAAATGGGTAGGCCAAAAACGCGATTCGGGTCGGTGAGTACCGCCAAAAAAGGCAAGACTGAGCCAATACTCAAAATCTCCGCAAAGGAAGCCAAAATCATCAGCACAATCAAGAGTTCAATTTGATGTTGGCGCCGCTTACTGAGGTGATGCCAGAGTCGCCCTAATAGCTGAAAAATACCTTGGGGTTGCAGTTCTTTGCTATTGGGGTTATCGGCTGGTACGGTCATGGCACTATTTTAAAGGCTAAACTAGGATCTCTTTATTTCTTAGGGTAGTGACCTAACTACACGTGAGCGCCCCGATTCAATGTCCCATTTTTTTGCGCCCTTGATTAAACGTCGCTTTGGGGTTCTTGCCGCATTGGCATGGGGCCTACTGGCATTTATCCTCACTGTTGGCCCGATTGCTTTAAATCCAGCCAGAGTCGAATGGCTCTCGCTTGGCGACCCTTTACAGCATTACGCGGGGTGGGTTTTTTACCGGGAAGGCCCCTGGACTTTTCCGCTTGGCCTAAATCCCAATTACGGGATGACCAGTCATTCCTCAATTGTATTTACCGATTCCCTTCCGCTTTTAGCGATCTTTTTTAAGTTATTTTCAGCGGTATTGCCACAGCCATTTCAGTATTTTGGCTTGTGGACATTGGCGTGCTTTATTTTGCAAGCGTATTTTGCCTGGAAGTTATTGCGACTGGTAACGACTTCCTACTGGCTTTTATTTATGGGGCTGGGATTTTTTGTCTTCTCGCCCATTTTGTTATGGCGCATGGGCATAAATTCTTCGCTAGCAGGTCAATTTTTAATTCTTGCTGCGCTTTATTTTAATTTTCGTCAGGAGCCGATTTCCAGTTTGCGATTTTTTGGCAATTGGCTTTGCCTTTTACTCGTTGCTGCTTTAGTGCATTTTTATTTACTAACGATGGTCGCTTTTTTATGGCTGGCCAATTCTTGCAATGTCAATCATCTACAAGGCAATAAAAATGATGGCTATAGGATCTTTTTTAAAACCACCTTGCTACAAATTGGCCTCATTGGGATCTGTGTTTTCCTAGTCTGTTGGCAGGCAGGATATTTTGTCATGGGCTCAGCTGTCAGTGGCGGTAATTATGGGATAGGTAGCGCTAATCTTTTAGGTTTTTTTGATGCAAAAGGCTGGTCTTGGATCCTACCCTCTATTGGCGATATGAAAACAGGCAAAGAGCTTTACTTGGATTGGGGGCGCAATTTTGAAGGTTTTAATTATTTGGGTCTTGGGTCTTGCCTCTTATTTTTGATAGCGCTACCGCTGGGCTTTAGGGATCGCATACACATACAAAATCAAGTCAGGCAGTATTGGCCTTTACTCATCGCTATTTTTGTCATGGCGTTAATTGCGCTTTCAAACGAAGTACGCTTTGGGCCTTGGCTGAGTTTGACGATTCCCATGCCCGATCGATTTAAGCTTTTTCTAGGACTGTGGCGCTCCTCAGCTCGGCTAATGTGGCCGCTGTACTACCTTATGCTCTTTGCTTCTATCACCCTCATTATCCAGCGGTGTGCGCACAAAAAAGCCCTTGCCATTTTCGCCTTCGCACTTACCTTGCAAATTGGGGATACGAGTGTGGGTTGGTACCCAAAGCGCCATGATTTTTATATGCGCGAGTCAAATTACATTACAAGTCAAGATACAGGAACTTACAATGCCAACTTTTGGGGCCTGGCCGCAAAGCACTATGAGAATTTAATTAAAATTGTGCCCCCCGTTCCCCAAGATTGGAGTTGGGCTAAGACAGTTCGCATTGCGATGCTAGGGCATTTCAAGACTAATGACGTTTATTTTGCGCGCATGGATGAGCTTGCTACGGAGCAGCAAAACCAACGCTGGCTAAATGACATTAGCAATGGACAGTTTGCACCTAAATCAATTTATATCGTCAATGAGGATCGGCTCGGTCTATTTCAATTGCAAATGAATCCCAAAACAGATCTTTTAGCAAAAGTAGATCAAATGATTATCTTTGTGCCAAATTGGTATTCATGCCAAGCTTGCGCAGCTGTAGAGTTAAGTGAGGTATTGCCAAGCCAACCGCCGGCGATATTACTGGGGCAGCACGTTCTGCTTGGTAATAGCCCTAGTGCAGCTAGCGCCTTACTATGGGGTTGGGGTAAGCCAGAGTCTTGGGGTGCTTGGTCGATTGGTAATGAAGCCATGCTCGATCTACCGTTGCCACTCAATCGGCTCACTACCAAGCCATTGCTATTGGAATTAGAATTTCAGGCACTGGTTGGCAAAACGCATCCCTTGCAAAAGGTGGCTATTTCCGTTAACAACGGTCCAGAAAAAATCGTTGAACTCACAGATCGAGGTAGTAACAAGGTTCAGCTGACACTAGATAATCTAGCGACGCCTGATTTACTGGCGGCAAAAGATGTGAAGATCCATTTGCGGTTTTTTAATGCCATTAGCCCCAAAGAAATTGGTCTTAACCCGATTGACAGTAGGCGACTTGCCCTAGGCTTTATGGGCTTTACCTTTAGTCAGCCCTAGGTAGTGGCAACAGCTCTTTCTTAAAAAAGAAGGGCTATTTTAAGAATTCAATCGATTGCAGGCCAATACCCAATAGCCGGTCATCTTTTCCCATGCCTAGGTCGATAGGCCTAATTGGGTTAGGTATCTGCAAGCTGATCTCTAACTGATCAGAGGCCTGTAAGGCTGCGTTTAAGGGGATAAGGATGGTGTTACCCTCTGCTTGATCCAATTGAGCGCTAATAAGCGGGTTTCCATTGATGCTGATAGCGACAGTTTGGGCAACTCCAGGGCGAATCATCGCCCTAGCAGTGATTTTTAGGGTATTGGCCCCTATCGGTGCCTTAGGCAGAATAAGGCGCGCTGCAAAGCCATTTGACCAAGTTCCCCAAGCCTCAGGGCTTGCCCAGCCTCCGCCGCGCTGCAGCAATGCAACACCGCTTTGGGATTGCCCAAATAAAACCGGTACGTTGAGCTTTAAGGGGTTTTGATTGAGGGCGGCGGACTCTTGAGCGCGTTTGTAACTTGTAGAGATGATTTCATCATTGACCTTAATATCATGATAGGTCTTAAAGTCAGCATTGGTAGCAACGAAGACCTCATCTTTATAGCGGTAATTGGTAATGAGGTAGTCTGCCTGATCGAGCTCGTTGACCATTTCTAGCCGAGCGCGCTCCAGTGGTTTGAGCATGTAAAAAGCTAGACCAATATTGGTGAAGCTAGCGGGGCGAATCGTAATTTTGGGGCGAGAATCATGAGCAAGAATATATTCAAGCTGGGCTTGATTACTCATGCCCCAATAGTCCACCTCCCAATTTTCTTTCCAATTCGTGCCCGCCAACATATTAAAGTAAACATTTTGAAATGGATGGGCTCGGATCATCCAGATGGCAGTATTAATGAGGCTAATACTAAGTAGGGCAGCGGCAAACCATTGCAACCTAGGTTTTTGTTTTAGCGCTTCCCAAACGATAGTACAGCCTCTAATAGCTACCAATAGGAAGGCGGGATAAATAAAATAGAGATGACGCCAGCTATCGTAAAGAATTGACTGCAAGAATATTACTGCGGCAATTGGTCCAAGCACTAAGCTTAGAAAAAAAATATCTTGCATTTCTTCAGGGTTACGCCATAGTTGCAAACCATTGCCAATGAACTTAACGGCAATACCAATTCCACCAATGAGAAACAAAATGCTATAGGCTATTGGAGTAGTGATAGCCATCCAAACCGGTACGTAGTGCCAAGGTAATTGAGTTGAGCGCAATAAAGACCCTTGATACAGACCAAAAATATCCATTCGCACAAAACGGGAAAAAAAGGATAAGGCTTCAATAAATCGACTCAAAGGTGCCGCCCACAGCCATGGCCAGAATGCCACCATAGTTAAGGCGGCAACAAGAATAAAGACCAGGAATATCAGCCCCCAGCGCAGTAAAGCAATATGCCGAGGGGATTTTTTTACGGCATCAATGAGCCCAAATACAGCAATCATCATGGGCAAAATAATCGCCATCGTACGAATATCCATCGCTAAGCCAATGGCTAGACCTGCCCATAATGCCGAGAGCAATGTTTTTTTCTGCAAAAACTGTAATGAAGCTTGAATGCCTATTGTAAAAAAGGCCATGAAGACAAGATCTTTAGAGTTATAAAAAGATTCAGCAAATAGGCGCGGACTAAGTACTAAAAATAGAGCTGCAAGTAAGCCAAATTGCCAACTGCTAAATCGCCGGGCAGCTATTTGATAAAGTGAAAAAACCCCAGCAACAAAAACCAAAAAATTGAGGAGGTGCCTAAAAAAATAAATTTGACGTTCACTATTGATTTGCAAAAGTCGCTCAAGTAAGACAGAAAACTCAGCAAAAAGAGGGCCATAGGTCTTATCGTGGTATTGATCTAAATTGGGCCAAAAGCGAAAACTATTTAGGATGGGGTCAGCATGAAAACGCGCGATATTAAAAAGATCAGTTAAGTAATTTAGGGTAATAACGCCAAGCCGCCGTTCAATTTCCTCATCTGCAGAGATACTAAAGTTTTTAAAAATAAAGAAACCACAAAGTAAAAGCGTTAAAAAAAATACATTAACGATAATTACTTTGGATTTTGGAAGGCTGAGCTTAAGCAAGATAGGTCTAATTGAGGGAATATTTAGCCATAGAGAGTAATGACATTATAGAAATGGATTTGCTTACTTGTTAAATGTTGCTGAAATGAGGCCGATTGAGAGTAAGCGAGTGTCTGTGCCAAGCCCCAATTGGGCTGGGCTAACGGGATCGGTCGGTTTTACTTCAAGGGTCAAAGGTGCCCTTGATTCCCAAAGGGAGGGGACGGGAATATTCGCAATAACTTCTGGGGATTTACTGACAGTAAATGATTTCCATGGGCGCCCATTAATCCAAATTGTGAAACTTTGGCTTGGGCGAGTATCCGTTAGCATGGGCTGAACTACCAGGTCTAAAGTGTGTGCAGCCGGGAAACGGGGGATGGGTAAATGCAATGTAGATTTGTAGCCAATAGCCCAACTACCCCATTGCTCGGGATGAGCCCAACCGCTTCTATCGGAATAGCCAACCTCTTCAAGATAGGGTAAGCCATTGCCCTGCTTTGCAAAGGAGATGGTTTGCCCAAGTTTTAGAGGGCTTTCAAGTATTAACCAACCAATGAAAGTGATGGCGGACAACAAGCTAATTCCGGCAATTAAATTACGCTGCCATGACCAACTGATTAAGAGGTGATTGGCACTTGAAACCAAACGCGCACTTGGTTCTTGTAGCCCATATATACAAAAACCTAGAATTGTCACATTAATTGGCATCAAAGTACGCTCACTACTAACGGTAAGATGCCAAATTAAATCTGAGGGCGTGGATAAATAAACAAAAAATAAAATACAGAAGTAGCTTGTAACAAAAATTACTGGAAAAATGAATTGTCTCCAAAGCCGAAATTGAATCAAAAGGGTTAATCCCAAGAGAGATAAATATAAGCTAGTATGGCTGAGAAAATCAGTAAAAATAATACTGAGATTATGGGAATCGTGTAGTCGATTCAGGAGTTGGTTTTTTAAGTCACTTTCCAGTAGATCGCTAGTTAGATTCGCTTTAATTAACGGCATTTTCCAAGTTAAAAGATAAAAAATAAAGGCACACGCCAAAGCAAGAAAATATATTTTTCTTGGAAAATTTTTATCCAGAAAAATTACGGAAAAACTGATGCAAATTACGGCGATCATGCCTTCATTTTTTATCAGTAAACAGACGCTTAATAGTAAAGTGAGTAATAGTCCTAAGCTAATTGGGCGCTCTTTTATCCAAGAGCGCGTTTCTACATTACAGAATAGAAGTAATAACAGGATAATTGCACAGCAATATAGAGAAACGATAGCATCCATATAGCCATTAAATAGATATTCACCACATACGTGAATGACAGCAATCAGAAAAAGCACGATAACCGTGGCATTGACATAAGCCAAAGTACAAACACAGAGGGCTGCTAATATAAAAAAGACCGAGGATGATTTGGGAAATACTTCATTCCAATATCCAATCGCTTGGGCAAAGCAAGCAGCAAGTGCTGGGACGATAACGGGATAATCATTATGGCCATTGGAGTAATTATCTAGCTGAGCATAGAGATTATTTTCATAAAAAATTCGTTTGGCATGAAATAACCATGTGAGCCTAGCGTCCCACCCAATGGTTCCAGTGCTTAAGCTAATTGCTAAACCAATTAAGAAAAAAACAAGCAAAGGCCAGGTGAATTGAATTTTTTTAATTAACCAAATACTTGAGAGAATGAGCAAGAGCACGAGGCTAATTGCAAGGAATCTTGAAAGGGCTGGCGGTAGGGAGAGAAGCCAAAATAAGTAAATTCCAATTAAGGTGCAGTGAAGCGTAAGGGCAACATTTACCAATAGATTGTGCGGATTTTTATCCCAAAGATGTAATTGGGTGTCTGACAATTGTCTAACGACAGTCATATAAAACTATATTTTGCTGCTGAGCCAGAAGATGGCAGCCCAGTGGAACAAGTTCATTTTTGGTTGCAAATAGAGAAGAACTATCTTGAGAAAGCCTAATAGGATATAAAAATTCAGCAGCACGCAGACCAAGATAGCCCATTTCATCGAGGGGCTTAGAGACGGCAAAGCTATGTAAATCGTTTGCCTTCGCTAATTTATTCATAGTGATTAATTCAGGAGTTAGCGATTGTTGAATGCCTGCCTCAACTTTAAAAGGGTAGGTATCGATGACAATGTCTTTAAAGGTAAAAAATGTGAAATTGAGTAAAACGAGTATCGCCCAAAAATAAATGCAATAGCGCAATAAGGAGGATAAAGGTGCGGATGCAGAGTTCATCGCAACAAAAGTTTATTTTTTATGTTTAAATTGATCTAGCATATAACTTAGTCGCATTTTAGTGACAAAGAGAAAGCTTTTAAAAATAGTCGATATCGGCATTTTTGAATTACCATATTCACGATCCATGAATTGAATTGGTACTTCAATAATTTTCTTGCTATGAACTGATGCCTTAAATTTTAGGCCAATTAAAAATCCATAACCATCTTGCTCGATCGATTGCATATCGAGTCGTTTGAGAAGTTCGATTGAATACAGATTGAAGCCGCCAGTGTAATCAGTAATTCTTTTCCCTAACATCAGTTGTGAATAAAAATTTCCGCCACGACTAGCAATTTTACGGTGTAGACCCCAATTAGGTGCAGATCCGCCCGGAATATAACGAGAGCCAACGATAAAATCCGCTCCTTGCTTGATTGCGTCGATAAACTGGGGCAAATATTTTGGGCTATGCGAAAGATCGGCATCCATCTGCATGACAAAATCTTGTGGCTGATTTAAGCTCAGGATCGTTTTAAAACCATTGATATAGGCTTTTCCTAAACCTTCTTTTTTAGCCCGATTAATCACTTGAATTTGAAAACGATCAGTTTTAAGCTGCTGATTAAGCTCAAGGGCAACTTGGGCGGTACCATCTGGGGAGGAATCATCGATGACAAAGATGTCAAATTGCACCTGGGGAATGGTTGCAATAGTAGATGCGAGTGATTTAAGTAATAACTCAATATTAATCGCTTCGTTATAAGTGGGGATAAGCAGGGCTATTCGCATATTCCAATTGTAAAGGAACGCTCAATTTTATTAATGAAAAACTGCAGATTCAAGGCCAATAGCTAAGCGCCGAGTATCATCGCCCCCACCAAAATCTGCCGGCTTTACAGGATTCTGAAAATGAAACTCAATGTCTAATGATCCTTTCAATAGATCATTTACTGAAATTGGTATATCGATTTTATTTTGATCGGGACGCACAAGAAAAATCGACTTTATTTGTTGATTATTTACCCTAATATTAATGATTTGATTTGGATTTTTTTGATTAGTAAAAGCCCTTAATTTCAAAGAAAGAATGCGAGGATTTTTTTTAGGTGGCAGCGCTATAAAAAGTTTCGCGGTTTCGCCATCTGACCAAATACCCCAGTCCTCAGGATAGGACCATCCTTGGCTAACTTCAAGAAGATATTTTTTAGCGCTATTCTTAGAAAAATAAAATTCTTCACCTAAAGTTGGAAAAATTGTATTCAAATTAAGCCATTTATCAGTGCTGATCTTTTGGCAATCTTTACATTGATACCAATTGGGGGCCAAAACATTAACACCATCAATTTTAGCTAATAAGTCCCGCTCTGAATTAAGCGTAAGTAGTGCAGGGATTACCTTTTCGTCTTCTAAAATATATAAAGTGTTTGGATCATACTCACCTTTTTGTAGGCGGTGACTAAAGTTTTGACTGCCCTTCGTAATCATCTCTTCATTTACTCGGGCAAGATACGCTGAATTAGTTGCCAAATGATAAGTAGCTGCATAGCTGGCAAATGTCATCCAGCCTAAGTAGTAACGGTGAATCAACTGAGTAGGCCATAACGTACGCTCAACATTTTGATAATGCTTGGCTGCAGTTTCCCAAAAGGGATTTTGTAGGGGGCTGGGAAATTGACTTATTGCCGACTGCATAAGAAATTTTCTCTGGCTAAGCCAACCTGCACTGGTATCACCCAATTGAAGAAAAAAACAAATAGTCAAAATTAGAAATGCGCTTTTTTTAGAATAAAACCGAATAATGAGATATAGGGAAAATAAAATTAATAGATAAAAGACTGGCCAAAAAAAACGACCGCAGGCTCTTAAAATACTAGCTAAAGCCAATAAAGAGTTTGGCAGTGGAATTGTTATATGCCAAGTGCCGATGAAAATTTGATTCGATATGGCAAAGCACAAAAAGAATAAGGTACAAAAAAATAAGGGCCAATATTGAGACATTAGGGTAATAATCTGTCGCCAATTTTTTAATAAAATGGGCACTGTAAAACCGAGCATTAATATATTTCCGCTACCTAAAAAATTAAAATTTTCGTAAATATTTTCAATCGATTTAATATCTGGAAAAATATATGACCAGCGCAGGGGGTTAAATGGAGTTAATAAGTTTAATCTTCCGATACCGTAAGTATTGCTGGTAGTAATGCCATTATTTCCTAGAACAAAATACCCCGCCTGCCACATTACAACTACTAACATCATCATCGTAGCGATACTAGAAATAATATATTTTTGATAGTCGGACTTTGGAGTTTTGATGACAAGAGAGATTTGCTCACAAAACCAGAAAGCTAAAATCATGATTAATAAGTAAAAATGAACTAATGCCGTAATGCAAATTAGCAATACCCATTGCCAATTATTCGAATTAGCTCCACGAGGCTTAAGCAATAAATATAAAGCAACTAAAATCAGGAAGTGACTGCTTAGAGCCACCTGAAAGCCTAGGTGATACCACATTGGCGGTGAGCAAACAAGTATTGCCATGCCCAAGGCTTGGAGCCACCTATTGTTACAAATTAAGCCCATTAATAGCCATGCGAACCATGCTTGTAAGATAAAGCAAATCAGCAGCCAAATACCAAAGTATTGGAATGTTTCAGGCAGCCAAGAAGAAAAAGGTTTAAAAAGTAGCGCCAATAATGGAATTGAATCGGAATAAACGATAGAAGAGCTTATTGCCAAACCAAAATTAGGGTTTAATCCCAGCGGAAAAGTCCAAGGCCCATTTCGAAAAAAGACCCACCCAAGATAGTGTTGCGTGGGATCAAAACCTCCCGATAACCAAGCAATATTGGAGGGATTAAGCGCCAGAGGTCCCACAATTAGAAAAAAACCAGCAATTCCAAAAATTATCGGAATAAAATTCACAAATTTGCCCTTAGACTTTCCGCTGAAAGAATTTCTGCAATGCCAATTTCTAATGACTTAGTTTTGACCTCACGCTTTAAGCTGGGATAATCTGACTTATATACCAAGTTATTTTGGTATGCATGCCCCCAAAAATTAGCGCTAGTAACAATTAGTGGCTTACAGTTCGAAATTGCTTTAAATATTGTAAGAATGCGCGCTATTGAAGTGGATGTTTCTGAGGCAATAATTTTAATTTGAATTATCGATGATAATTCTACGCAAGCCACATCTTTTATAATTATTTTTGCAGCATCATCAGCACTTATGAAGTCACGCATGGTATCTAATGGTACGTAGATATGAATTAATTGTTTTCGATAAATACTGCGGGATAGAGTGGACAGGAGCCCATGTTCCACATGATTTTCTTGCTTAACACCATATAGAGTTGATAGTCTGTAGATGAGAACAGTAGCGCCTTTTCCGTCCCTCGCCAAACTTGTAATTATTGATTCTTGTTTTAATTTACCCCTTCCATAAGCATTCACGCAGGCTGTAGAACTTCTCTCCGATATAGGATAATCTTTAGAGCCACCATAGATGGCGCCTGCAGAACTTGAAAAAACAAAAACCCCATTCTTCAGGATGCGGTCAGATTCGCATTGGAGATAATTTACAAAATAACTAAGGATTTTTATTTCGACATCCATACTAGTCTCAGTGGAATTCATCCTTCCACTACCTGCAGCCCAATAAATAATCCATTTTCTTCCGTTAGCTACTTTGAAAAATTGAGCTACAGATAGTTGAAATTGCTTCTTAAGTAACTCCTCATTCGCCCATGAGAATGAATCGGAGCCATTAAAAATTTCATATTGATAAAGCAATACCTGCTTTAATAGGTTGTTACCTAGCAATCCACCTTTGCCAATAATCCAGCAAACAGGTATTTTACTTTTTGGCTCTAGTCGATTTTCTAGAGGCAACATAAAGAGGTTTACCCATGACTATGCTTGTGGTTAAGGCTAGATACTCAGCTACTATACCCATCGAAACCATCATTAAGCCAGAAAAAAAAGAAATTATGACGACAATGGATGTCCAGCCTGCTACTGCTGTTTCTGAAACATACTTTCCATAAAATGCATAACCTAAAAAACAAAATGACATAAATAGAGAGCCTATTCCAATGATGGTGATTATCCTTAGTGGGCGGGTGCCAGAAGAAAGAATCATTACCCAAAAATGATTTAATAACATTGGGAAAGAGTAACTTGTTTTCCTACTCTCTTTTCTTAAAATAACAGGATAGTGACCAATCCGTTTGGCAATCCAAGTGATGCCAACATCCAAGTAAATACCATGATTGCAATAAGCGGCAAGAAGTCTCGCAATTTCTCCATCTATTAGGCGGTAGCTATTAAACACTCCTCTTTTAGAGACGGTACCTAAAGATAAAGTAGCAATATATTTTGCTACATTACTAAATAGATTTCTTACATATCCATGCGGGGGAGGGTTTTTAGGGTTGGCGTAAACTACTTGCCAATTATCATCAATTGCAAAATCTAGCATTTCACCAATATATTTTGGATTTTGTTGACCATCTTCATCGAGAGTGATAACCCAATCACCTACTGCCGCAGACATTCCAGCTAAAGTTGCTGCATGTTGCCCAAAGTTACGAGTTAACCAAATTGGTTTTACAAAATTATACTTTTTAGCTAAATTCTCAATTATTAAATCAGATTGATCGTCGCTACAATCATGAACCAATATAACTTCGTTGATGCGATATTGAATTTTATTTGGGGTAAAGCAAAGATCAGCAAAGAGAGCAATTTCGTCGACTATTGAAGAAAGACACTTTTCCCCTAAATATACTGGAATAACCACAGAAATTGAAATTGTCATATTTTTAGGCCGATTTAAGCACGAAATGCAAGATGATTTAAAGATTGAATAAAGGTTTAACTCGATATTTCAAATCCTAATCATTTTCTAGGACGGTTTTTGAGTAATAAAAGAGTACTGAGCACCAAAGCACAGTTTACCCATATATTTTTCAAGAAACTTAAACAAGGATAGAAATTTTGGAAAAAATAGCTTGTAGCTAATTTTTGTATTTACAAATCCAATTTTAGTTGCTTGCTTGCAAAGAATTCTTGGAAAGATTAACTTAGCATTGACATCTAAAGGAGATGTTTTTACTGTTAAAACTGTTAAAGGATTGAGCGGGTTATGCTCATAAATTGCTAATATACCACCGGGCTTCAGCACTCGGTATAGCTCTTTAAGCCAATAGGAATGCTCTGATGGTGGGATATGATGAAATACACAGGCACTGAATACGATATCGTAACTATTACTATCAATATTTAGAGAATCATCTATTTTTAAATAAAGTTCGTTTCCTGGAAAACGAGCTTTGGCAAAGTCTATGCTAGCTTGAGAGACTTCAGCGCAGCTGATGCTACTATCGACAAAATATTTCCGAAAATATGGGACTGAATTACCAATTCCGCTTCCAAAATCTAAAATATTATTAAGGGGGGCGTCCATCCCCTGACATTTTTTTGCTAAATCAGCAATTTTATATTCAGCAAAGTATTCGCTTGACTCACCACTTAGGGCAACAGCCTCATCAAGGAGATGAGTATATTCCTTTGCCAGGGAGTCGAATTCAGCGTGCATGATAGGTTATTGATCATTCATAATTCAACTACTAACCCCAAGGTCATCAGATATCTCATAAATAATTTTTACCCCATTATTTATAAATATTTCTTACCAAATAGATTGGCCGTCGCTTAGATTCAAGATAGGTTCTGCCAAGATATTCGCCAAGTACGCCAATGCCGATAAGTTGAAGCCCTCCTAAAAATATAACTGCAACCATGATCGAGGCATAGCCAGGCAAGTCTATGCCCAGTATGACCACACGAATAATGATACGAAAGGCCCAAAAAAAAGAGATTAAAGAAACAATGATCCCAAGGTAGGTCCAAATGCGTAAAGGACTAGTGCTGAAGCTAGTAATTCCCTCAATTGCAAAATTCCAAAGTTTCCAGCCGTTAAATTTAGTCTTGCCCGCAATTCTTTGTGGGCGGGTGTAATTCACATGCGTTGTTTTAAAGCCAACCCAAGCAAATAAGCCTTTCATAAATCGACTTGACTCAGGTAGTTGATTCAATGCTTCTACAACTTTACGATCCATTAAGCGAAAATCGCCAACATTTGGAGTTAATGGTGTATCGGAAATTTTATTATTTATACGGTAAAACCAATTTGCCGTAATTCGTTTCATAGTTGAGTCAGAGTCACGGTTCTGTCGATAGCCCAAAACTACTTCATAACCATCGCGCCATTTGGCAATCATTGCAAAAATGACCTCAGGCGGATCTTGTAAATCAACATCAATGGGCACCACAATTTCACCACTAGCGATTTGAATTCCGGCAGTAAGCGCTGCCTCTTTGCCAAAATTACGACTTAAGTCAACAATGACAATACGCGAATCACTTTTTTGGAGGGCGATTAATTTTTCTAATGTGCTATCAGTGCTGCCATCATTAATAAAGATAATTTCAAGTTGAATTTCTGGATGATGAATAAAGGTTTCGTTTACTTGCGCCTGAAAAAAGCCAATCGCCTCCTCTTCGTTAAAGACTGGTACTACCAAAGAAAGTTTGGTGGGATCGTTCATGTGGTGTAATGGTAATAATTCGTATTTATGTAATGCGTCCCATTATAGTTTTAAGTGAACTATTAATTATATTGAGCAGAATAGGCAACTTATACAGTTTTATTCCCTCATGCCGCCCATTTTAACCCGCCTAAAGTTTTTTCCTGATACTTTAGTCCCCATCATGATAGGGATTGGGCTATTTTGCTTAATATTCAGTATTTCAGTGATAAATCCACGCAATATAGGGTGGTTAGATAATAGTGACTTATTGCAGCACTACTTGGGTTGGGCAAACTATCGAGATGCACCCTGGACATGGCCTTTAGGGGCCAATTCTCAGTACGGCCATTTAACAAGCTCCTCAATTGTTTTTACTGACTCTTTGCCTCTATTGGCAATTTTATTAAAACCCTTTTCTTCTTTGTTGCCGGAAAAATTCCAATACTTTGGTATTTGGTACTTAGTCTGTTTTATATTGCAAGCCTATTTTGCTTGGCTGATAAGCAAATTGTTATCAAATCAGTTTTGGCTACGTTTCTGTATCTGTATTTTGTTGGGCTCTGCGCCCGCATTTATTTGGCGAGTTGGTCTTGTGGGCGCACTTGCCAGCCACTTTGTAATTCTAGCTGCTTTTTATTTGACTTTTACTCCCGATAAAAAGGCCCGACCGCTTTATTGGGCGCTCCTTATGGCTCTAACATCTTGGATCCATTTTTACTTACTAACAATTGTAAGTATTTTATGGATTTGTAGTCTATTGAATCAAGCCTATAAAGCTGAGCGATTATCGCAATTGATTAATTTTTCGATTCAATGCTTAACCATTATTTTACTGACACTCTTATTCATGGCAGCAGCTGGTTATTTTATGGCTTTAGGTGTTGGTAGTAAACATTTTGGTATTTGGCGTATGAATCTTTTCGCTTTTATTGATCCAGATTCTTGGAGTTACGTGTTACCTAATTTGAGCGATAGTAGTATTCGATTACAAATTTATGAAATCGAAGGACGCCGTTTTGAGGGGTTTAATTATTTAGGCCTAGGTCTCCTATGCCTTTCCCTATTAGCAATTCCCAGCTGGTTTAAAAACCTTTCACCAATTTGGCTCAACATCAAGCGCTATCGGTTTACGGTAGTAGCTTGTTTACTACTTTTAGTTTTTGCCTTGTCTAATCAAATTGGCATTGGTACATGGCATTATGACTTTGCGATTACTCAGCCCTGGTTCGATTTAGTGAGCATTTGGCGCGGTTCAGCGCGTATGGCTTGGCCTGCATATTACCTATTAATTATCTTCATTTTGTGGGGAGTGACGCATAGTTATCGCCCTAAATTGAAATTCTGGATTTTGAGCTTAACGGTATTGGTTCAGCTAGGGGATTCGAGCGCTGGCTATTTAAAGAGATCTCATCAAATGGCTACTGGCGGGAGCTCGTTAACCCATTTTGAAAGTCCACTTCGCGACCCTTTTTGGCCTATTGCTGGCGCTCATTATGCGCGGGTATTAAAGGCCGACCCGACGCTTTACTATAGTCCTTTAGCTAAGTTTGCCTTAGAACATGGAATGGAGACAAACTCTGCTAGCTTTGCCCGTGAAGATGAAACTAAAAAAGCACTAGAAAGTAAATTCATTAATGAGGCTTTGCGTCTAGGGCCACTTGATCCAATGACCTTATATGTTATTAGCCCAAATAGCCTCATAGCACTTTCAGCAGTCTTTAATCCGCAAAATGATTTATTGGCACTAGTGGATAACTTGATTGTGCTAGCGCCTGGGTGGAAGAATTGCCAAACTTGTGTATTGCCTAAGAATGGCGATGGAAGTAATTTAAAAGAAATTACTATAGTTGAGCCAACTTTGAATACTGGTCAACTAATTTTCTTTAAAGAAAAAGGCGAAGGCATTAATTACTTATCTTACGGATGGCATAGCTCTGAAAGTTGGGGTGTATGGTCAAACGGCAGTGAGGCGCAATTAGTATTTCCAAAGATTCCTCTTGGCGCTAAAACACTACATTTATAATTTCAAGGATTATTTAATGATGAACACCATGAGCAGCGTTTTTCATTGACTATGAATCATCAGCACCCAATAAATATTAAATTACGACCTGACTCACCAATGAATATTGTGCTTAACTTAGCTAGCGCGCAGCCCCCAAAAGAGCCGCTTATTATTAATTGGTATTTTGAGTCACCATCCAAACCTCAGCGGATTTATGGGCCTGATACGGATTTAAGGGCAATTGCGATTGGGTTAATTGCGGCGCGCTTTGACTGAGCAATTAAAGTACAAGGCAGGCGTTATTCATGACTTAGTTTTTTCTTTAGTTCATTAGAAATAATTTGATTTCCATTTCGATTAAAGTGAACATCACCAGCTGTATACAAATGAAAATACCAGTTAGGATTTTTTTGGGCGTAATCTATAAATATTGGGGTTGCATCTATTACTCCATCGCAATGGGTTTCTAGGCATAGATTTTTGGCATAGTTAGACCAATTAAATTTTTGTGCAAATTTAATTTGCGCAGGCCAAGGATAAATAAGTAGATAAACTTTAGAATTATTTTTTTTGGCAAGCTTAACTAACTCAGCAATATTCTGATTGATTTTTTTTAGGCCCCCAGCAACTCCAAGGGGAGCATATCCTACGTAGTGTTTTCTGCCAAACGGTGTATATTCTTCCCCAGGTTTTTGATTTAATACATTCCAATCTTCCCACGTAAATGCCGACCGAGTGGTGATGAAGACGTTTTCTGGTGGATTTATAAATGGCGAATTTGCGACAAGCATAAAAATTCGATATGTCAATCTCATATTGTTCTGCAAAAATTTTTGCATCGATATAAAAAAATTTGTATTTGGATCTTGATAGGCCTTTCCCCAGAATTGCCTTTTAATAGGGTGTGTTAATCCGGTTAGATAGTATGCGGCTTCATCTTGAACATCACTTAGATCTAGACCAATTACTACAATATGCTCTTTTTTTAGTGCTTCAGTTTTTAAAGCTTTTTGATAAGTGTAGAGGTATGCAGTAGGGGAGTAGGATACTACCCCAGCATTAATAATCTTTAATTTTGAATCATTATCAAACAATCCAACAAAACTCTCTTCCCATGGATTCATTCCAAACGTAAAAGAGTCACCTAAAAATATAATCTCTGCTTTTCCAGATTTCGGTTTATTGGGACCCGTTCTAAATCCTAGTTGATCGGTTATTACTTCAAAGGTACTTTTCCCCCATTGCTCTTGAAGTTTTTGGTTTGGGTTTAGCTCATACCAGCCTTGATCTTTGAAAAGCATCAACGAGGTGCCACCAGTTTTGTCAATTGGACGTAGATTTGAATAGGCGTAATCTGCAATAAAAAAAATTATTAAAGCAAAAAATATACTCCCGATAAAAATGCTTATGGCTATTAAGCTCCTTATGAGAAGATTTAAATAACAGGAAGAAGCAGGATAAGAAATTTTGTTCAATTTAAAGTTAAAGATGAAATGCTATGGATTAAAGTGGTATCTATTCTATAGGAGGCATTAGCACAATTTGCATACTTTCTAGCCCGATTCCCAGCCTTCTTCGATCAGAGTAGTTGGGGTCAGTTAATGGAGGCGCAGTTGGTTTTGGTGGCGTAATGGCAATGGTCGAGCTAGGCTGATTTAAGACAAAGGGAATGCGATAGGTCTCAAATGTCGAAGTATTGCTGATGGTGAGGTTTTGGGTGACATCACCGATCCTAATTAAGGTAGGAGCAGCAGCATTTGGACCATAAGCTTTAGCAGATATAACGAGTGTGAAACGGTCTGGTAAGGGCTCTGTAAAAGTAAATATTACTTTTCCTGCACCTCGTTCATCGGTCCAGCGCCCCCAATTTTCATGAAATGAAATGCCAGTAACTTGTTTAATAAAGGCTGGATAACCTGATCTAGTAAAATCAATTCCTTCTTTTAAGCTAGCTGAGTAGCGGGGCGCTAGCGCCCTCTCATGAATAAATTGAATTAAAAAGATGGCTAGTCCAAAGAAATAGATTATTACGCCAATAGTGACGACTATCTTAAAGAGATTCAATTTGGGGAACAATTGGGCATTTTTCATTAAATTTGACGGCAGTCAGAAGGTTTCAGTAATGCAGGTTTTGCCATATTCTAAACGGGTAGACACATACACCGCCGAGGGTATGACAAAATAAGCCTTATTCACTCTAAAATACAAAATGTCTGAATTATCTGATGTAACTGTTGACGGGGCGCAAGAACCTAAAAAAATCCTGACCCTTAAGTGGATTTTTACTTATATTGCTCAAACACGTTATCGACTTTTGAGTTTTGGTATTTGTGGATTGGTTGTAGGGGGGGCTATTTATTATGTTTCGCCACGAATCTATGAGGCTAGTTTGATGATTAAAATGCCATCGTCAAATGGCATTACTGCCCAAGGCATTGTAGAAAAAAATATTATTAAAACTGTGCCAACGGCTTTAGATGTAAAAAAATACCTCTTAAGACCTGAAGACTTTCCCCTGAGTGTTTTGCAGGGGTGTGGCTTAACCGATAGCAATGCAGATAGAAAACGCTTAGTAAATGCGATAGTTGCCAATGAAGTAAATTACGGACTCAGCTTACAGGTTGTGATTCGCTTACCGAGTCGAGAGTTAGTAAATAATTGTGCTCTGTTAATTGCAGAAGAAGTAATTAGTTATAGTAATGTTCAAAAAGATAATTATCTTAGGTATGTTTTTGGCGTTAATCCAACGGTTAGTGGCGAGTATATTGTGAATGAGAATGCTCTGCAAAGTTCGCCCATTCGAGTTAGCGACCAACATGTTAGCCCACGTTTTTGGCATCTTTTGATTGGCTGCTTGCTATTAGGACTACTATTGAATTGTTTTTTAGATTGGTTGCGATTTCAATATGGAAAATTATTTTAGCCACGCTGAATGAATGACTTCGTGAACTATTTCGCTATTTCCTATTTTGTACAGAAGTTTCTTAATAATAGAATATTAGCTACAGTCGTGACGCTGGCATTTAGTGCGGTGATAATAATGGCGTATCAATTAGTGCGACTGCATTTGCGAAATTATCGATTAGTTACTGGCATATTGCTGCTTGCATTTATCTTGTCAGCCTTGACTTTTTATAGCCCTTTGCCAATCACTGTTTTACCTGATGTACTGATTGGCTTATTTGCAATTTGGGCCATTTTTCAAATGCGCCAAATCGTTTCGCCTGCACTTGCTATTCCAGTTCTACTTCTCATTTACTTTCTTTGTTTTTCTCCAGCCCGCCTAGATACAGAGTTCGATAATCGCTATTGGACTTCTGTAAAACCATTTTTTTATTTA
Source organism: Polynucleobacter sp. IMCC30063 (assembly GCF_021395235.1). Classification (NCBI taxonomy): domain Bacteria; kingdom Pseudomonadati; phylum Pseudomonadota; class Betaproteobacteria; order Burkholderiales; family Burkholderiaceae; genus Polynucleobacter; species Polynucleobacter sp. IMCC30063. Next base: position 716,222 of record NZ_JAJVCQ010000001.1, read on the forward strand.
ATTATTTTTTATTTGATGTCGGGGTTGCGCGTAGACTGGCCAATTAAATCAATTGCATATGGTTTCATAGTTGCTTACCCCCTATTGTTAATAGGGAATATTGGGCTATGGTGGGCTCGTGATGGCTATTTTATGACAAGACCTAATTTTCTTTTTGAGAATAATTTTGAGGTACCTTTGATCTTATATTGCTTTGCTATCATTACTTTTATTTATCGCGATAGGGATATTCGTATTTATTTATTAGTCGCAATCTCTATTTTGCTAACAGGAAGTCGATCGGGTTTAGCTAGTTTTTTAGTTGTTTCTATTTTTTATCTCTTTTCACTTGACCGCAAAAAAATAGTTTGGGTTAGCATTGCAATAAGTTGTGTATTGGGATATTTGGTTTTTATTCGCGGAGTATCATCTTTTAATGTCACAAATATTGATCAAGTAGACCGATTAAAAACATTTTTAGGGCTTTTATCTTTTTATGATTACAGCTTTATTGAGATATTAAAAAATCCTCTTGGAATGGGTGTTTATCAAAAAATTCCATTAGGGATTTGTAATAGGATGGAAGGTTACGCCAATTGGTTTACAGGTAATTACTTTAATTGTGACCCTATTATGTTGCAATCTTTCGTTGCGCGGGCACTTTATCAATTTGGGATCTATGTATTGATATTAATCCCTTGTTTATATTTTTGGGAGTTGCGCAAACGAACGGGGTCATATTTAGCTCTACTCTTGCTGGTGCCGATTTTATGCACATCGTTTTCGGTAGGTGGATTTTCTAATGGACTTTCTTTTGGAGGTCTTTTACTGGCAATCTTGGCTTTTAATCAAACTGCAGGTAGTAAGCAGATAGAGCATGGTTTGCCAGCTTCAAATCAAGTATTGAAAGCGCAATAAGCCTACCAATGCTATCTATTATTACCATAAATCGTAATAATGAAATTGGTCTAGAAAAAACAATTTCCTCCTTGCGCATGCAAAGTAATCAGGATTTTGAATGGATTTTTATTGACGGCAATTCAACTGATTTATCACTTGCTCTGGCCAATCAATTTACTAGAGTAAGGGATAGATTGGTATCTGAACCAGATGGTGGAATTTATAATGCAATGAATAAAGGGGCTATGCTAGCCCATGGGGAATGTATTCTTTTTCTAAATAGTGGCGATATCTTTGCTAATGAAAATTGTGTTGATTACATTCAAAATATATTTAAAAAAAATGTCGATTTAGTGCTATTTGGTTTTTCGGTAAGGGGAGTTGTAAGAATGCCAAAACCCATCTGGTGGCGGTATTGGAATTTGCCCACTTCGCATCAAGCGATCGTTTATCGCACAAGTCTATTAAAAGATCATCGATTTGATGAGTCTTATCGTTTTTTGGCTGATTTTGAGCATTTCTTGCGGATTCATCCCGAGCGACTAAAGGTGTCTTTAGTTAACCAATTACTAGTGGTTAACGAAGCTTATGGCACGGACCAACATCTTCAAGCGGTTACCCAAGAGTACCGTTTAGCTTTGCTAATTCATGGCTGGCCTTTATTTAGCGCCCAATTTTTAGCTTGGATCAAAGCAGCTTATCTTAAGCAAGTTTTGAAATAATTTTCTTGTTTAAATTACAAAGCATATGAATTCAATTACCGCCGTTATTTTAACTTTCAATGAAAGTCTACATTTACAACGCTGCATTGAGAGTATCTTCCCCTTAACAAAAAATATTGTCGTGGTAGATTCTTTTTCAACCGATGATACTGTTGATATCGCCAGGCGCTGTGGAGCAAATATTTTGCAGCGTGCTTGGCAAAATAACCATTCAGTGCAATTTAACTGGGCCTTAAGTCAATTGCCCGCTAGTACAGAGTGGGTTTTTAGAATAGATGCTGATGAAATTTTAACGACTGTATTGATTGATGAGATTAAGCAAACTTTACTAACTATTAATTCATCCATTGTTGGATTGCAATGTATTCGGAAAATGGTTTTTCAGGGATCGCTCTTAAAATATGGTGGTATGGGGGGGACACGTACCTTAAGATTATTTCGTTTTGGTCATGGCCGCTCTGAATCGCGCTGGATGGATGAGCATATTAAGCTAGATGGACAATCGCTGAATTTATCCGGTGCAATTATTGATAATAATTTGCAAAGCTTGGAATGGTGGCGAGCCAAACATGAAAATTATGCAAAGCGCGAGGCAGTAGATTTACTTAATTTGAAGTACCATTTTTCTGCAAGCGATTCAGTGGCATCGCAAGCAGTAGTTTCGCAACTAAGCTTAAAGCGTAAGATAAAAGAAAAAATTTATGCGCGCTTACCAAAGGGGCTGCGCTCAATGGCTTATTTTATGTATCGTTATATATTACTGGGCGGCTTTTTAGATGATGCTAATGGCCGATCTTTTCATCGCTTACAGGGCTATTGGTATCGTAATTTAGCTGATCATAATGTGGCTCAGGTTGAGCGTTACAAACAAGAGCATGGGGTGGATATTAAGACGGCCATTACGCATGTTTTAGGTATTACGGTGTAATGCGTTAGTGTTTTTGATTGCCTTGAATAAATTGGAGGATGGCAGCAAAGCCTTTTTGTTGGGTCTCTTGTAAGTCTATCGCTATAACTGCGGCATTACTTTTTTTCTGCGCCAACCTTGCCGGGTTTAATTGGGCATAAAATTGGTTCACTTGGCTAGATAGATTTGCTGTGGGATCAATATGCCAACCCGCGTCGCCTAGTAAGTGCCAATTATCGTTAGTATTTGTGCCGCAATAAAGTAGTGCGGCCTCTTGGCAAATAGAGCTGACTGCTTTTGATGGCACACAGACATGATCCCATGAGGGACTTAAGGTAGCAAGATGTACATCAATAAATTGCAGTTGGTTCTGGGGAATAGTTTCCAAAATCTCTACCCCTTGCATCTTCTTTGCAAGATTTAATAGGGCCTGCGCCTTTGCCCCATAAGTGCTAAGGATGAAATGAAAGCGCGAGGCATCCATTTGACGAATTAGCTCAAGAATAAACTCTGGCTCATGGGCTTGCCCCAAATTGCCTGCATAGCCCAATAGAATTTTACCGTTCTGCTGAGCCCAAGCAGGCTTTGCTTCAGCTCTATTTTTCTTTAAAACGCCACAAGGCAAAATAAGGCAAGCTATGCTCCAGTCATATGATTGTTGAATAAATTCTGCTTGCTTGGAGCCTAGGGCAATGAGTAAATTCGGCTGATGGCGTTTAATGGACTTAAGGAGGAATTGGTAGATAAAATTTTTGGGCTGAACTAGTTTGGCAGCATAAAAAGCTTGCGGGAAAAGATCCATACTCCAATAAGCCCAAGGAATGTTGAGCTTGCTTGCAAGTCGACCAACCCAGAAATTCAGTAAAGGCGGATCAGTCATGCAGATCCAAGGCGCTTGTAGGAGTTCCCTAGCTTTTCTCGCCATCAAAAAGCCTTCAATTAAATTAGCGCACAAGCGCATTAACTTATTTTTGCCATTATAAAAAGCGGGCACATAGTGAACTTGTCCAAAGACTGCTTTGCGTGAACCAGCCCCTGCGTATTGCCCATGAGTAGTAATGATTTCAACCTTGACACCCTGCATAGTCAAATACTCAGCTAATTCATTAGCAGATGTGCCAGTAATGCCTGCCCCAGGCGGGTAATTACGGTTAAGAATTAAGCAATGCACAGTATCGCCGCGCACTTAACTTTTGCGCACATTCCAGCTATCGACAATCTCTGTAAAGATGCTATCTAATGATTTAGTGATATCCCATGCAGGATAATGCGCTTTCATTTTAGATAGATCACTGTAGTAGCACATATGATCGCCCTCACGATTTTTATCGCTATATTCCCAGTACATTTTTTTGCCCGATAATTGTGCAACACGATCAAATGCTTCAATCATTGAGCAGCTATTATTTTTGCCGCCGCCGATGTTATATACCTCACCTGAGCGCGGGGCTTGAATGAATTCCCAAATAAATCGTGCAACATCATAAGAGTGAATATTGTCCCGCACTTGTTTGGCTTGATAGCCAAACACCGTATATTTTTTACCTTCTAGATTACATTTAATTAAATAACTTAAAAACCCATGTAGTTCAACACCACTATGATTGGGGCCAGTTAGACAGCCACCCCTAAGTGCGCAGGTTTGCATGCCAAAATAGCGGCCATATTCTTGCACCATTACATCGGCTGCTACTTTGGAGGCGCCAAAAAGGGAGTGCTTGCTTTGGTCAATAGTAAATGTTTCTGCAATGCCATTTTGCATAGCAGGATCTGCAAACTCCCAGCGGGTCTCCAATTCAACTAAGGGCAGTAAGTTAGGTGCGTCTCCATACACTTTATTGGTGGACATGTGGATAAAAGGCGCGTCTGGGCATGCACGTCTTGCAGCTTCAAGTAAATTAAGAGTGCCTACGGCATTGGTATCAAAATCATCAAATGGGATAGCGGCGGCACGATCGTGAGAGGGCTGAGCAGCAGCATGCACAATGACATCGGGTTTGAGTAGAGCAACTAATGCTATGAGACCAGTGCGATCACGAATATCGATTTCATGGTGGTGAAAATTGTTAATACTAGTTTCTAGGCGCTTCTGGTTCCAGCGGGTATCTCCCTGTGGGCCAAAAAAAACCGCACGTTGGTTATTGTCTACACCATGAATAGCATAACCTTGTTCGGCAAAAAATAGACATACTTCAGAGCCAATGAGACCAGATGAGCCCGTGATAAGAATTTTTTTCATACTGAATTTTAGATTAAAAGATAAATTGTGCGTACAGTGTGCCTAGCTATTTGCTATTTAAACCAGCCTGGTTTTTTAAAGCGCACTACTGCGCGGTAGAGCACGATATAAATCACTACAAAAATGAGGGCGCAGAGCATAAGAACAAAGGGGCGCTTCCACCAGAGTATGGCGGGAATAATGCTAATACTGGAGATGACCCAAAGGTAGGGCGAGGTTCTGGAATTGGTTAAATATTCTTGATCAGGCAAGAGATTGGGGCCGTAAGCCCACTTCACCATACGGCGATAAATGAGACTATGAAAATGCGCTCCATCGGGCAGACTAGGATTTTTGCCTTGGTGCACGAGGCGCCGCCAAATGGTAAAGAGGGTTTCAAAGATGGGATACGCATTCACCAAAATAGCGAACCAAGAAGAAACTAGGGGGTTTCTCGAAACGAGCAAGATCGATAGAATGCCGACCCAAAAGCCAATTAAATAAGCCCCGCCATCGCCCAGAAAAATGAGGCCACGAGGGTAGTTCCAAATAAAAAACCCACCGATGGCGCCAGCCATGGTTAGTGCAAGATAAATAATCATTTTGTCTTGGACTTGAAAGGCTACATAGCTGATGGCCAAAAGGGCAATGATGGCAATCATGCTGGCTAAGCCATTAAATCCATCAATGATGTTGTAAGCATTAGCGAGCCCAGCCACTGCAAAGCAAGTAAAGAGCACCGAAACCGCTTGGATAGCCAGCAGTTGATCGATACCAGCAATACCCAAATTGCTGATCCACGCATTCAGAAAATAGCCTGCGATGCCAGCAGAAATGGCGGTACCAAAGAGGCGCCAAGTAGAACTAATATGTTTTGTAAGATCTTCGGCAATACCTAGTCCAAATGCAGGAAGAGCCGCGAGACTTAAGAGGAGCAATTCCCGCCAATAGTTAAGTGATTGGAGGTAAGCGGCGAGGCTAGTAACAAGCAAGGCAAAAAAGATACCTAGACCCCCAATTCGAGGAACTGAGGCTGTATGGAATTTTTGGGGGCCTGATAAATCAGAATCGGCCGACCAGCGTTTGTGAAGGTGCTGATAGCGAATAATGAACAGAATGCTGAGCAGAGAGCTAAAAAATGACAGAAGCAGGGATGACATAGCGATATTTTAAGGGCAAAAGGAAAATAATCGCCCTAAAAACAAGGCCTTATTGCATATTTGGGGCAGTTTTAGCAAAATCGCTAAAAACGCGAACCCCTTTATAATCAAGTGGCAAACTAAAAATTGCTCTCATGAGCGGAAATATTTCATCCTTTACCCAATGTCTGAAAGCACCACAAACCAATCTCATTTAGGCTCTGTACTGCCCTCTAATCGCAGTTTTGGGCTCTTGTTCACCATTGTTTTTCTGTTAGTAGCCGGATATAGCTGGTTTGAGCTATTGACCCGCGCTTGGGTTTATTTCTGGGTCGCACTTTCTGGGCTATTCCTATTTTTGACCTTTATGGCCCCCGGTATTTTGTCGCCACTTAATAAGGCCTGGTATCGCTTAGGCCTATTGATGGGTAAAGTAGTAAGCCCCATCGTATTGGGAATTTTATTTTTCATTGTCATTACCCCTGTGGCTATTGTTACGCGTCTATTTGGGCGTGACGTTTTGTTACTACGTAAACGCGATGTTAATTCTTATTGGATTGAGCGCAACCCGCCAGGTCCTCAACCCGAATCATTTAAAGAGCAGTTTTAATTGATGCATTTCACACATACTAGGAATAGCAATGAATTTTATTAAAGAGTTATGGAAATTTTTGCGAGTGCGAAAAAAATTATGGCTTTTACCCATCATCATTGTGATGGTAGTTCTAGGTGGCTTATTAATATTGGCAGCAAAGAGTGCTGTAGTTGCGCCATTTATTTACACGCTCTTTTAATATTAGCTATTTTTAGCTCATGAAAATTCTGGGAATCTCGGCTTATTATCACGACTCAGCTGCTTGTTTAGTTGTTGATGGTACAGTTGTTGCCGCTGCTCAGGAAGAGCGTTTTACGCGTAAGAAACATGATCAAGGCTTTCCGATTCATGCGATTGACTACTGTCTGAGTGTGGGCGGAGTGAATGGCGGCGCTTGCAAACCTGCTGAAATTGATTACGTCGTCTTTTATGACAAGCCCTTTTTAAAGTTTGAACGCTTACTAGAAACCTATTTGGCCTATGCGCCCGTTGGCTTTCAGTCGTTTGCTACTGCTTTGCCAGTCTGGTTAAAAGATAAGCTCTTTCAAAAATCAGTGATCGCTAATGCGTTTAAAGACCATTGGGGCGGCCAAATTGATTGGAGCGAGCGCTTATTATTTTCAGAGCACCATCTTAGTCATGCCGCCAGCGCTTTTTATCCTTCTCCTTTTGAAGAGGCCGCTATTCTTACGATGGATGGGGTAGGTGAGTGGACCACAACGTCTTTAGCAGTGGGCAACGGTTCTGACCTTCAGGTATTAAAGGAAATTCATTTCCCTCATTCATTGGGTTTACTCTACTCCGCCATTACGTATTACACCGGTTTTAAAGTGAACTCTGGAGAATATAAGGTGATGGGTTTAGCGCCTTATGGAGAGCCGAAGTATGCTCAACTAATGAAAGACCACTTGATCGATATTAAAGACGATGGCTCTTTTTCTTTAGATATGAGTTACTTTAATTACTGTACAGGCCTGACCATGACTAATGCCAAGTTTGACCAACTATTTGGTGGTCCACGGCGTAAAGAAGAATCTCCTTTGACGCAGCGCGAGATGGATTTAGCCGCCTCGATTCAAGCAGTAACTGAAGAAGTAGTTATTAAGTTAGCTAAAGGTATTGCCAAATCAACCGGCCTGAAAAATTTATGTCTTGCCGGTGGCGTAGCCTTAAATTGCGTTGCTAATGGTAAGTTGCTGCGGGAGAACGTGTTCGAGAAAATCTGGATTCAGCCAGCCGCAGGTGATGCGGGAGGTGCTGTGGGCGCTGCTTTAGGGGCTTACTATCTCATGTTGGGTGGCAAACGCCGCGTTGACCCAACATTACAAGATGGTATGAGTGGTTCGTATTTGGGGCCCGAATATCAACAAGACGATATTGAACAACGTCTCGCAAGTGTTGGGGCTAAATTTACTACGCATACCGATGCGCAGATTATTGAACTTACAGCCCAAGCATTAGAAGAGGGTAAAGCCATTGGCTGGCACCAGGGACGGATGGAATTTGGTCCTAGGTCATTAGGTGCGCGCTCTATCTTGGCAGATTCACGCTCACCAGCGGTACAAAAATTGCTTAATCTAAAAGTTAAATACCGCGAATCATTTAGACCATTTGCCCCTAGCGTGTTACGCGAAGATGTCACCGACTGGTTTGAAATCGAAGTAGATAGCCCCTATATGTTGCTGGTAGCTGATGTTCAACAGTCTAAGCGTAAGGCAATGACAAAAGAACAAGAGCAATTATTTGGTATTGATAAGTTAAATGTTCCTCGCTCCGATATTCCCGCGGTTACCCATGTAGATTATTCTGCGCGGGTTCAAACGGTGCATCAAGAGACTAACCCTAAATATCACGCGCTTATAGCCCGTTATAAGGAAAAAACTGGCTGCTCAGTGATAGTCAATACCTCATTTAATGTGCGTGGTGAGCCGATTGTATGTACACCAGAGGATGCATTCCGCTGCTTAATGGGTACCGAAATTGAATTTTTGGTAGTTGGTAACGCAATTATGCGTAAAGAAGATCAAGATCCAGCCTTAAAGCTTGACTATAAAAATGCGTATGAACTTGATTAAAAAAAAAGTAGCAATTCATACCTTCATTCTTTTTAGTCTTATCTGTCTTGCCTGCTATTTACTATATTACGCTTATGCTCAGCGTAGTGTTAGTGCATTGTTCTGGGCTATCAGTTTTATTTTGGCGGCTTGGGCAGGCTTTTCTGCTTTCTTACGCAGTTTTTGTATAGCCATTATTTCCATTACCGTAACCCTTGCGCTGGTGGAGGCGGGATTGGCTTACCTGCCAGAACTAATGGCAAAAAAAACCAATGAGGAAACTCCAAGGTCGTATTTCGATACTAACTTTAGTTATAGTACACCCGCGTATTGGCAGTTAGGACCATTTGGAAGTCAGCCGCAAGCAGGCATTTTTCAATCACGCGCATTAGCCAGTAATGGCGGAGTTATCTATACCGCAACATATACGATTGGAGCTGATGGCTTTAGAGTAACCCCCCAGTTTGGCGTAGATTTAAAAGATGCAAACAATATGACTGCCATTAATTTGCCGCGCATTAATTTTCTAGGTGATTCTTTTATCTTTGGCGAAGGCCTTAATGATGACCAAACTATGGAGTATTTTACTGGCAAGATAGCTTTAGAAAAAAAACAGCCAGTAGTAGTGAAGAACTACGGCGTGCATGGTTGGGGGATGCACCAAGCCCTAGCAGTCTTACAAAGTAAGCTTGATACGAAGGCAAATTTACAGTACGCCCAAACCTCTCCTTGGCATGCTAGTCGGTCAGCTTGCGTTGATTTTTATTCCTTTGGCTCACCCAAATATAAATTATTAGCCAATGGCCTTGTAGAGCGTGATGGCTACTGTCGTTCTTTTTCTTGGCTTGAGAAGTCTCCTAAAGCCATTCGTGGCCTCGTTAATTCTTCTAAAATTTATCAACTATTGATTGATAGTCTTTTTGTAACCGCAGATCAGGATCAGCAAATTCAGTTGTATTTAGGTATTCTAAAAACCATGCAAGCCGATTTAAAACACAAAGGGCAACCCTTTATTTTGGGGTTTATTAAGGCTGATGAAAAATGGTTTGTTGGCAGCTATAACAATGAAAAAATACTAGCCGCAATTAAAGCACTTGATATCGAAGTCATTGATATGACCTTAGCAAGTAAAAATGAAGAGCTAGCTAAGCAGTATTACATTCATGAATTAGATAAACATCCTTCAGCCTTAGGAAATCAGGAGCGCGCGAGCATACTTTTCCCATTATTTAGAAATTTGCCGCTTTAGCCATTTAAATGGCGCCAATATTTTCAGTATTTTTGCCATGCGTTGCTCTAATAGTAGGGTTTTATCTTCGACCACGAGTAGTTTTTGTTCAAAATCCTGTAGGGTTTTATTGAATTCCTGCAGGTTGGTATTAAACCGCTGTATATTAATTTCAGAGGCTGTTTGTCTTTGGTCTAGGGTATCAATCCGGCTATCGTAACGATTCGCTAACTCATGTAGTGATAAGCCAAATACCTGATTAAATAAGTCATCAAATTGAGCTAGTTCTGCCGCGTTACCAGTTTTTTGAGCAATGACTGCATAGTCTGGGCTCGCATCATTAAAGATTTGGTAAAGACTAGGAAACTGCTTTAGTTTCACTTCAGGCGATTCTTGCAGGCCTAAGACCTTGCCACGTGCAAAGCCATGAAATTCAGTTAAGAATCTTAATAACTTTGATGGAATTGGATGATCGTGGGTTGGGTCTAAATAAAAATTCGTGGTGGCTACAGTAATATTTTCAGCATTAGGCGTTTCAAGAATCAATAAGCCTGCGGGTTTTAGTACGCGTAAGGCTTCTTTAATTAAAGTATGCAAATCGTCGCTATTTAAATGTTCAGCAAGGTGAAAGCCAGAAACAATGGCTTGGCTATCATTGGGTAATTTCTGCAAGTAGTCAATGGCATTTACCGTTTCTACTTCTAGACCTAGCTTACGACAAGCTTCCAGCATGCCGTCGTCTAGATCAACGCCATATGCTGTGATTCCATTGTCTTTTAAGACTTCAAGCCATTCGCCGCGCCCACAGCCTAAGTCAAGGGCTGGCCCTTGGGGGTAAAGTGATTTCACTACAGAAATAAAAGGCTGATATACCTGCAGCCGTTTCTTGATAATTTCGCGTGATTCTCGAAACTGGTCCTCAAGGGCGCGATAAAAATCGATACTCATTGCTGTATCTCCACTTTGGGGGGTAACCAAGCTACCCCAAGAAATTGATCATGCTTCGTATTGATAACGCTAAATACTATTGCATGATCGCGCCATTCATAGTTTTTACCAATATGCGTATCACTAGCATGTAAAGCAACCGCTAAAGAGTAGGTGCCTGCACCTAAATTTGCGTCAAACTGAAAATCGAAAGCTACTTGTTCACCCTTTTTTAGATCATGTAAGGTTTTTTGGAGGTGGTGTGTATTGGTGCCATATACCGATTGGCCAACACGGTCTTTAATCATATAACCAAATACCAGCGATTCAATATCTTGCTCGCAAGCGATAGTAGCCCGAATACTAACGGACTGACCGACATGAATGATATCGGTATTTTGACCCGCTGCATTGACTAATTTGAGATTGATAATTTTACATTCGCCCGACCCAGAAATCGTTTGTACTTTACCGGTAGTTAAAGCTTCTTGGCGTACATGTTGATTTTCATGATCCGCAATAAGCGCATTGTAATAATCCATGACAACCTCTGGCTTACCTTCGAGTGCAATCTTACCTGCGTTTAAGAGAATCGCGCGATCACAAATCGATTGAATTGCCATTTTATCGTGCGAAACAATCAACAAAGTGGTGCCCTGTTCACGAAACTCGCGAATACGATCAAAGCATTTATGTTGAAAATAGGCATCACCGACCGATAAAGCCTCATCAACTATTAGAATATCGGGACGCTGTGCAGTGGCGATACTAAAAGCCAAGCGCATTTGCATGCCGCTCGAATAAAAGCGGATAGGCTGGTCGATATATTCACCTATTTCAGCGAAGGCCTCAACTTCCGGCATGAGTAGGGCGATATCTTCTACGCTATAACCAAGTAGTTGTCCCGCCATATATACATTCTGCCGCCCAGAGAAATCGGGATGAAAGCCCATACCCAACTCGAGTAAGGCAGCAATACGGCCATTAACAGTAATGGTGCCAGTGCTAGGATGGGTGGTGCCGGAAATCATTTTTAATAAAGTACTCTTACCAGCCCCATTAGTACCAATAATGCCAAAAGCCTCGCCCGCTGCAATCGTAAAGTTAACATCATGCAAAATCCAATTTTGCTGATGGCGCGGACGGCTAAATGGCAATAACCACTCGACGAGTCGCGACCAACGATTGGTATAGCGTTTATAGGCTTTGCCTAGATTCGAGACGACAATAGCGGGCATTAGGTTTGATCCATTACAGTTCGTCAACCATTTCTGCACCGTGCTTACGAAATAGATGGACACCAATGAAGGCGAGAGCTAGGGTTAATAGGCTAACATACCACAGGCTATTCCACTGTGGATATTGACCTGCGATAAAGATTGCGTGGTAACCGTCAATTATGCTCATCATGGGGTTTAAGGCTAGGTAAGGTCGGGCATACACTGGCAAGATATCACTGGCATAAACAATGGGCGTAAGCCAAAACCAGAACTGCAGAAAAATACCGTACATCTGTCCAATATCACGAAAGAATACATTTAGTATGCCCAAAGAAATTCCTAGGCTAATGGCGAAAGCAACTTGAATTAATAATAAGGGAATGACTGCGAAATATACCCATCCTGGAAATGAGCCCGTGAGCACTAGAAAAGCAGTGAAGATCAGAAATACCAGCAAAAAATTGAGCATGGCATTGCTTATGACGATGATAGGCAGACATAATTTAGGAAAATTAAGTTTCTTTAGCAGGTTTGCGTTATCTAAAAAAACAGTTTGGGAGCACAATGTAATTTCTGCAAATAAGTTCCAAGTAATAATACCAATACACAAATAAATACTATAAGCAAAAGTGCTATCAACCCCGGGTAGCTTGGCGCGCATCACTTGTGAAAACACCAAGGTATAAATGAAGATCATGGCTAGTGGATTAAGAATGGGCCAAGCTATACCCAATAAAGAATTCTGGTACTTAGACTGAAATTCTCGTTTAACGCTGCCTAAAATAAAGGCTCGAAATTTCCATAGGGGGGCGAGCTTTTTATGAATCATCTGATTGTTGGACGGTTCGAATGATCTTCGACTAAGTGTAATAACCTATTAACTAGCATTTGGGTACTTTCTTTCCACGTCAACCATTGCATAGTATCCGACTTTGGATGGCTTTGATTATTAAAAAGCTGTAGCCAAGCCTCAACTGCGCTCGCCACGTCATTGGGCTCATCGCCCGTAAAGTAAAAAGCACTATTTCCCGCTACCTCTCTAAAAACAGGAATATCCCTGGCAATAATAGGTAGTTTACGGCTAGCAGCTTCTATGAGGGGTAGACCAAATCCTTCGCCCGCCGATGCGGATATGAGGCAGGTGCTAGCAGCATAAACAGCCTCTAAGTATTCATCGCTGATGCTATTCAGCCAAAATAAATGGAGGTTTAGCTGTGGATGATGATTAATACTATTTACAAACTCATCCATCAACCAGCCTTGCTTGCCAATGATGATTAAATTCAGATTTGCACCTTTTGCCCATAATGACTCAAATGCTTTTAGGACTTGTGGATAACCTTTACGAGGCTCTATCGTGCCAATTAAAACAAAGCTAGGCACGGCAGTTAATTTGTTCAAAAGTTCAGCTGCATTTGCGGGCAGCCCCAAAGTGGGGACTGAATTTTGAATATCCGCGCCTAAGTGAAACCATTCAATATGAAATTGGGGTGATAGATTAGGAATCTGGTCTTGCGCCCATGATTTATAGTCATTTGCTACTGCTTGGGAGATACAGAAAATACCATCATACTGGCTAATTTGTTTGAGCCAGCGGGCATGAATTAGATCGACTGTTTGTGGAAAGGCATGCGGGAAATACACCGGAAGCAAATCATAAACTACAAAAAATATGTTGACTCCGTTGAGATGTAGCCCATTTAAAAATTGTTGTTGAACTTGAATATTTTGCGACTGTAAATCTAGCCCAAGAAAAATATCACCCGTTTGTGTTTCAATTGCCTCATCTTGCAGATCTGGTAGTAATTGATCATTTATAGCAGGCACTTTTGATTGGGCGAGAAACTGCTTAGTAAAGGCTGTCGCATAGCGGTAGCCTAAATTAACTTTATCAGAATAAATTAATTTAACTTCATAATTTTTAGGAGGTTGATGGAGCAGCTCTGTAATGATAGATCTGACTACGCGTTGAATACCAGTTTTAGCGTCAAGTACTGCTAACTCAGAAATATCAATTAATAACTGCGGTTTTCGGTTGTTTGCTGGAAAGGTTTGTGCAATACATGCTGAAAGCCTGAGGAGATCTTCTTTATTGGGTGGGAACTCAATAAAAGTGGTTTCTGTAAGTTGCTTTAATAAATAATTCAAGGCGGTATCACTAGTAATCAATTTTTGGTTTGAGAGATGCTTTGATTGGCAATATTCAAAGGCTGCTATTGCGCGTTTAGCCGAAATATCCCAAGAAAATTTCTTTGCCTGGACTTGGGCATTAGCCCTTAAAGATTGCTTAAATTCCTCATTACTTAAAGTAAACAGCAATTTTTCAGTAATAGCCTCGGTTGAAAGGGGGTTAAATAAGGCCGCGGGATTCTCAATGATTTCAGGGATGCTAGTCATATTTGAGGCAATGACAGCCGCCCCAGATTTCATAGCCTCAAGGGCAGGCAACCCAAAGCCTTCATGCCAAGATGGAAAAATAAATACTTCACACGTACAGTAAAGCGTATGTAGCTCACTATCTGTGAGGTAGCCTGTAAAAATAACTTCATTTTTTACAAAGGAATACTCTTTCGATATTTTGAGGTGCTGAGCAAGATTTACGGGAGAAATTTTCCCTGCCAACACGAGTTGTCGATTTTGGCGAATTTCGCTGGGTAATTGGTTGTAAGCCTTCAGAAAACGGAGTAAATTTTTACGCGGATCTTCGCCGCCTGCAAACAAAATAAATGGATGTTTGATCTCGAGTTTTTTTAGTAAATCCTCTGGATCGACACTGGGTTTAGTACTACTAAAAATATCATCCGCTGCTGCAGAAACATTCACAACCAAGTCTGGAGGCAGTGGAAGATTTTCTAATGCCTCCTGACGAGAAAATTCAGAGATTGCCAACAATAATGAGGCTTTCTTTAAATAGTTAAATTTTCGTAAATAATGTTTTTTATAGATGGGATGAGAATCTAAATATTCTTTGGGATTGACGTAGGGAATGAGGTCATAAAAAGTTACGCTAACAGGAACTTCAGAATGCCATTTTTTAATACTTGTAGCGGCGTTGTCGCAAAAACCCTCAAACAAACTAGAAAGATGAATAATGTCTGGATTAAGTTGCGCAATAAATGCTTCGCGAATATATTCTGCCGCCTCTCTTCGCAAATCTGTTTTTTGACGATCTTCGGCTATTGGTCCTGGCGCATACCAGATTCTGATTTGCTCATTGGGTAAAAATGGAGAAAATAATTTGCGTATGGGTTCAATCGTATCTTCGTAAATACCATTGAGGACAATAAATACTTGATGTTCACCTCGATTACGCACAATGGCTAGTGCTAGTGATAGGGAGTAACGACCAATTCCACGAAACTGACTAATACTTTGAGCGCCCTGTAAATCGAGAACAATGCGCATTATTCAGCCCTATTTTTTTTGGTATTAATAAGCTGCTGATTTAGTTCTTGATATATTTTTCGCCCGCGTTCGGTTAACTGGTTTTCAGTAATATCAATGGCGATCACTGGTCCAATCATATAAGGGGAAAGGGCATTATTGCGATCTAAATAATGCACGAAATACATTTTTTTAAGTCTTTTCAGGATGCCTGTGGAGCGCAGAAAATCAATGCCAGTTTTACGTAATTGCGGATGGCGACTTAAAAACGCCATGATATGGTTGAAAATTAATAAAATAATATGCTTTATAGAGGCCTTCATAGCGCAGTTATCATTAGTTATTAATTCACTTGATTCATGTTTTGGGGCTACGTTGTACGTTGGTGCGTAGCAATTCGCAGCAATTTGCGTAATGAGTCATTATATTGAATTTTTAAGGGCCAGCATTGTATTCTCGCCTATGCATCATCTTTTGCGGTAGCCATTTTGCCGCTAAAATGTATCAATTCAAACTTTAATAAAGAACCCCTTGAGCTTATTTCCCCACCATGCCGGTTTTCTAGCGGGTCTAAAGAACAGTGCGATCAATGAGACTAGAAAATTTATTGTTCTATTCTTATATTTAAGTGTTTGGTTTAGTGCGCTAGTTTTACTATCAAATTCAATTTTGCGCGCTAATGAATTGCCTCTGTTGACGCTCAGTTTTGCCTTAGTGAAAGCCGCTTTGTGCGCAAAATTTATGCTTTTAGGGCAAAGTCTATTTCCCATGGCCCTTGGTAAGGGGAAACCGATTTTTTGGATTTTGATGCGGCACTCGATAGTGTATTTAGTTGTAGCCTTAGCCCTTAGTTTTTTTGAGGCAGGCTTGGAGGGTCTCTTCCATCACAAACCCTTTTTTGAATCGCTACTCAATTTTGAACAAGGTGACCCCTACCGCTTAGCAGCTACCAGCTTTATTTACTGGCTGATTATTCTGCCCTACTTGGTATTTGTCGGCATTCGCGAAGAATTGGGGTATAGCGAAGTGAGTCGTATTTTGTTTGATGCTGCTGATGTAACTACTGATGCAACTGCTGTTAAGGTACCAGACTCAGGAACAGGTACTCAAAGAAAATAATTAAGTGCACCACGCCTTGCATGAGGGTAGTTCGGCCAATGGCGAGAGTGAGAACACTCACAAGGAAAGTAAGAAAAAGAAAAATGATGCCTACTGAATTAATTCCAAGGCTAATAGGTAAATTAAACCAAATAGAAATAATGGCTACCGCAGGAATGGTTAAACCAATACTAGCAAGTGCTGAGCCCAGCGATAAATTTAAACTACTTTGCAGTTGATTAGCGCGCGCCGCTTTAACTGCGGCAAGGCCTTCGGGCAAGAGAACTAAAGTGGCAATCGCAATGCCGACGACAGCTTTAGGTGCGCCGATAGCCATAACGCCAGCTTCAATAGCAGGGCTTAAGGCTTTGGCTAGGCCCACCACTAGCACTAAAGCTACGATTAGCAGAATGCCACTAATAATGGCCTTAAGATTGCTCGGGTGTGGGGCATGCGTTACGCCAGCCATTTTTTGCGTAGCCTGAAGTGGTAAGAAGTAGCTACGATGACTCACCGTTTGAAAAAAGACAAATGCCCCATAAAGCGCTAGTGAAGCAATACCAGCAAAGGCCAGCTGACTATTGTTAAAAGTTGGCCCTGGACTGCTGGTAGTCACAACCGGCATGACTAAACTAAATATAGCCAGAGCAGCTAGAACAGCTAGTGCGGTATTACTTCCCTCGATTCGAAAACTTAACTCTTTATGGCGCAGACCACCCATAAAAATACATAAGCCGATAACACCATTAATCACAATCATGATCACCGCAAATACGGCGTCGCGAGCAATTAATTCGGAGCCCGCAGAGCCCGTGATCATCATCGATACAATCAGCGCCACTTCAATAATGGTGACGCAAAGCGCTAAGATTAGCGTGCCGAATGGTTCGCCAACCTTATGGGCAATTACCTCGGCTTGGTGCACTGCCATTAAGACCGAGCCAATTAGTAAGGCGCTAAGTAGCGCAATGGCCCAAGTTTGATTAAGTAAGCTTGACATAGTTCAATGGAGGCAATAAAAGAATAAATATACACGACAGCACATTAGCCAGATTAAAATCCATAGGTTCAATTTAAATTAAAAAATAATGATGAAAGCGCTAATCTTTTTTGGCCATGGGGCGCGTGATGCCCGCTGGCGTGAGCCGTTTGATCGCTTAAGCGCTTTATGGCGCGAGCAACAGCCGCAAATTCCTAGCGCAGTGGCTTTCTTAGAAATGATGGAGCCAAATCTGGCAGAGGCAGTTGCTCAATTAGTGGGCCAAGGCGCTACTGCGATTCAAGTGATTCCGGTATTTTTTGGACAGGGCGGACATTTACGCAACGATTTCCCCAAATTACTTCAGGCCTGCCAACTGCAATTTCCGCAAGTATCTTTAAGCGCTTCGTCGGCTGTCGGCGAAGACACTCAGGTCTTGCAAGCCATTATCGATTTCAGTAGCCGAGCAATTTAAGACGGCGTCTGCGGCTTGAATCTGCACTGGAGATTCTTGTCTACTTCTTAAAGCCTCACCAATCATGATTAAGAGCGGCGAATTACTGTTAAACCATGACTTGGATTGATGATCTGTAAGTTCAGCTAAAGTAGTAGTAAAGATGCGTTCGCGTGGAGTGCTGACAGATTCTAATAAATGTACAGGTGTATTCATAGGGCGCCCTTGAGCAATTAATTCTTGTGCAATGCTCACTGCATCTTTGCGGCCCATGTAATACACCAAGGTATCTGCAGTAGCATGTGCGTTGGGAAGGCTTGATATCGGTGCAATTTGCCCAACAGAGTCTGTGACTATATTACTTGCTTGCGCTTGAGTAATGAAGGCCACACTCCGAGCCACGCCACGCAAAGTTAACGATTGCTTAATGGCCGCTGCACCGGCGAGCGCAGCCGTAATACCTGGCACGACCTCAGTTGGCACCCCAGCTGCTTCTAGGGCGCGTAATTCTTCATCAGCACGGCCAAATAGCATGGGGTCGCCACCCTTTAAGCGCACCACAGTTTCATAACGCTGGGCAGCATCAACTAAACGCTTATTAATAAAACGTTGCGATGATGATAATTGCCCGCAGCGTTTACCGACTGGTACGAGAATCGCTTGGGGACACAAAGCAAGCATTTCAGGCTCAACCAAAGCATCATGAAACACAATTTGCGCGCGCGCTAATAAGTTCGCTCCGCGTACAGTAATTAAATCGGCAGCGCCGGGTCCTGCGCCAACTAAATATACCTTGCTCACTAAGCGGCCTGCAATTCTTCTTCAAGACAGTCATACTTAGCTGCTTGAATAAGTTGACTTCGAGAATCGCGCCAGGCGTGTTGAAGGTTAACGCTGTAGAGCGAGAATTGTTTCAAGGCCAGGGTTTGATCTTGATCTGCGCGCAAAGAAAATTGATCGAAACCAACCCGACTCATTTGCCGTAGTTGATCGATCAGCACATCTCCAATGGCTAAAATATTGCCTTGCCAATGCAAGCGCTCACGTAACAATGCGGCAGTACTATAGCCGCGGCCATCCGTAAAAATAGGAAAATGAACAGCCACCAAAGGCCATGCTGATGCCTTTTTAATTACTGCAGCATGGGCGAGGACATCATCTGTGCCTGTAAACCACACTGCGATCTCACCGTGGGCAGTCCGCCTGGTGATCTCATTGTTGTTTCGATGTTCTAGCCACCAAGAGAAGGGAACGATCACCTTGCCTACCGCTGGGGGCAGGTCTGAACTAGTGTCTTGGTCTGACTTGTCTTCAGCTGACGGTAGGCCCCAAACAGTCCATTCATTCTGAATAAAAGTGGCGCGATGACCCAGGCGATATGCAATTAGCGCTGTAGCTTTCATACAAGCTCCACTGATAAGTTTTGCTTGAGGTATGCAGCAGTTTTAAATGGCGCAATACCTAAGCGACGATAGGTATCGATAAAACGCTCATCACTCTGGCGTTCATTCACATACACTTTAAGAATGTCATCCATGACGGTAGGAATATCGAGCGCACCAAATGATGGCCCAATCACTTTTCCAATAGCGGCGTTTACACCTTGTTCGCCGCCAAGCGTAATTTGATACCACTCTTCACCATCTTTATCGACGCCCAGAATTCCAATATTACCAACATGATGGTGCCCGCAAGAATTAATACATCCCGAAATGTTGACGGACAAATCACCTAAATCAAATAAATAATCTAGATTATCAAAGCGTTCTTGAATTGCTTTAGCAATAGGCAAAGATTTAGCGTTCGCTAATGAGCAGAAATCACCACCAGGGCAAGCAATGATGTCAGTGAGTAAGCCAATATTAGGTAAAACTAGATTTGATTTTTTGGCTTCGCACCACAGGGCAAATAATTGACTTTGTTCGACATCAGCAAGCACTAAATTTTGTTCATGCGTTACCCGTAACTCACCAAAGCTATAGGTCTGCGCCAGCCCAGCAATAGCGCGCATTTGCTTGGCAGTCGCATCACCAGGAGCTTGTGTTGCATGGGGTTTAAGGGAAAGTACGACGCTAGCATAGCCTGCTATTTGGTGGGCGCGTACGTTACGCTCGAGCCAACGCTGGAATGCTTGGCGTGAGCTTGTATCAGCTTGTGATGCAACCGTAGCTGAATCGAGTGATGGGAGTATTTGATACGCTGGTTTAGTAAAGTGTTGTGCAACGCGTTGCCACTCGGCAGGGGTAAAGTTGTGATCACTCTCTTGAATTTGGCGCCATTCAATATTCACCTGGCGCGCAAACTCTTCCGGACTTAAGGCCTTCACTAAAATTTTGATGCGGGCTTTATAGAGATTATCGCGACGACCAAAGCGGTTATAAACCCGCAATAATGCCGTTAAATAGCTCGGTAATTTCTGCCAGGGTAAATTGGTGTGAACTAAATTACCTAGAATCGGCGTTCTACCCATTCCGCCACCGGCATAAATATCAGCCAGTATTTCACCATGATGATCTTTGTGCAGTTTAATACCAACATCGTGACACAAGAGAACGGTGCGATCTTCTTTTGAGCCATTGATGGCAAATTTAAATTTGCGCGGTAAGAAGGCAAATTCTGGATGCAAAGTAGACCATTGCCGTAGTAGCTCACAGATTGGCCGTGGGTCGACGACTTCATCGGCAGCAACACCAGCAAAGGGGTCGCTGGTTATATTGCGGATGCAATTTCCCGAGGTTTGAATCGCATGCATTTCTACCTTAGCTAGATCAGCCAAAATATCTGGGGTC
The DNA here is from genome assembly GCF_021395235.1 of Polynucleobacter sp. IMCC30063. Lineage (NCBI taxonomy): Bacteria > Pseudomonadati > Pseudomonadota > Betaproteobacteria > Burkholderiales > Burkholderiaceae > Polynucleobacter > Polynucleobacter sp. IMCC30063. The sequence continues at coordinate 736,815 of NZ_JAJVCQ010000001.1, forward strand.
TTTTCAAGTTCAACCCAATTGAATTGGATATTTTGCCGGGTCGTGAAATGCCCATATCCTTGGTCGTAGCGATCGGCAATATCCGCTAAAGTAAGTAATTGCTTACTACTTATAAGGCCATAGGGGATGGCAACGCGCAGCATATAAGCATGCCGCTGTAGATAAAGCCCATTTTGTAAGCGTAAAGGCCGAAACTCGCTTTCTGGCAGACTGCCATTAATGCGGCGTTCTACCTGGTCGCGGAATTGAATTACTCGCTCATCTATGAGGGCTTGGTCAATGGGGTCATATTGGTACATAGGAAAGGATTGTCCTAGAACCTGCTTATTTCTTTAAATAATATAAAGTTGATCTTATATATCATTTTAGGTATATAAAGTTGATAAAGTCTTTTTAAGGCCTTGAAGACCTATTTTTGATAAGGCAATATAAAATAACCTAACATGATAGGTTAAAATAACTTCATGCCAATTATTAAAATTTCACGCAAGCAAATTAAAAAAGCCAAAGCATTTGGTAAGTTAGAGCAGGCAGCAGGACTATTCGCAATTACCGCGCATTACGATAAAAGAAAAAAATTAATTGTGCTTGATTTAGCTAATGGGAGTTCTTTTTCATTTCCGCCCCATTTGGCTGAGGGTTTAGCAGGGATGCCTGAAAGTGTAATAGCTGAATTTGAATTAACTCCAATGGGCACAGGTTTACATTGGCCCAAATTAGATGCTGACTTATCAGTACAAGGATTACTTGCTGGAATATTTGGCAGTCCAAATTGGACTATGCGAGGACATTTAGCAAAAGCAGGCAGTGTAAAAAGCACAGTAAAGGCTGCTTCATCCAAGGTAAATGGCTTAAAAGGCGGAAGACCAAAAAAGATCAAGGCAGAAGTTAAATAAAGTCGTATCATTCAAAAAAACATACCAACGCTCGGAGACCTCATGAATTCAAAGTTCCTACTTAGTCTAATGACTTGCACCCTATTTGGAGCATCGGGCATTTCTCATGCAGCTGGTAACACTCCGCCTTTGCCGATGGCTAATGCCCAGAGTCAAGGGGTCAGTGTTGATGGTATTAAACGAATCGATGCTTTCTTTGCCGATGAAATTGCCAACAATCGGATGCCAGGAGCAGTCTTAGCTGTAGCAAAAAATGGCAAGCTGGTGATCTATAAATCGTATGGCTTTTTAAATAAGGCAACGAATACGCCAATGCCGCTCGACGCAATCTTTAATTTAGCTTCGATGACGAAAGTAATGGCCGCAGTGGGTGCGTTGACATTTTATGAAGAAGGCAAAATGCCTCTAAATGCACCAATTTCAAATTGGTATCCCCAAATGAAAGATATGAAAGTCGGTATCGTGGCTGCCGATGGCAGCTTGACCACGGTACCAGCAAAGAATCCAATTACGATTCAAGATCTGATGCGCCATACCAATGGCTTAACTTATGGTGCACGCGGCAATTCTGCAGTACATAAATTATTTCCAAGTGCTTCGGCAACAGCAGCTTTTGATTACACCGGCCCAGAGTTTATGGATAAGCTTGCGACCATCCCCTTGCTCTATGAGCCAGGTACAGTATGGGATTACGGTTTTGGTATTGACGTATTGGGTTTAATCGAGGAAAAAATTGCCAACAAACCTCTCGGTAGTGTGTTACAAGAGCGGGTGTGGTCAAAAGTGGTGATGCCCGATACAAGCTTTCAGGTTGCTGATAACCAGCGTGCACGTTTAGCCCAACCCTTACCACTTGATCCAATGAGCGGGAAGCCACAGAAAATCAAAATTTTGACTGATAAGGTGAAATTTGATTGTGGTGGTTCTTGTGCATTTTCTACAGCAGGTGATTACATTCGTTTTGGCCAAATGATGCTGAATGGCGGTAGCCTAGATGGCAAGCGGGTGCTGGGCCCGCAGACCGTGGCATTTATGACATCGAACCATTTAAACAAAGACATCAAAAATTTAGTTGGTGGAACCGAGCCTGGACGGGTTGGATATGGTTTTGGTTTGGGTGTGGCTGTGCGCATGGAGCGCGGTCTATCGGCGATTAATGGCAATGTTGGCGACTACACATGGAATGGTGCTAATGGCACCCTTTTTTGGGTTGATCCCAAAGAGCAAATGGTCGTAGTGATGATGGCAGTTGCCCCAGGCGACATTCGTAAAATTCATCGTGAGAAAGTCAACGCGTTAGTGTATGGCGCGCTCGAAAAATAATTAAATTAAAGAAGCTGACACGGTGTTTTTTGCCGCTGCTTTTTCAATGGCTAGTGGGGCTTGGTTTTGAAAGATAAAAACCATCCCCAAAGTTAGAACTAAAAAGATGACTAGCAAAGATAGACCTAATTTCTTCACGAAATATGAGAGGGTATCCATATAAGCGGGATCGTTGCGGCCAAAATAACGATCATAATTTTTCCACATATAGCGTCCCGCTATAACGGGCAGCACCATAAAGAGCGCCCCCAAAAAAACAGTTAACATAATATCCATAATTTTTAGTAGCTTTCATTACCCTGGCGTTATTTTTTGTTTATGCAAGGCGAACTGCCTATTACGAGAAATCATAAAGCATCGCTGGATTATCGACCAGAATAGTTTCGCGTAAATGAGCATCACTGACCCAGTCGCCAAATAGATCACATAAGTCAGCATCATGGGGCATGGTGTTTTTTACCATCACATGGGGCCAATCGCTGCCCCAAACTAGTTGCTTTGGGTTGGCTGCCAGTACTGCATCATTAAAGGGACGCATATCAGCATATAAGTCGGCAATTGCGCCTGTCTTGGTAGCAGCAGCTGATTGCGCAGAAATACGGTAGGGCCCTGTCATTTTGACCCAAGCCCGTTGATCTTTCATCAGGCTCAGTAGTCCTTGAAAGCCCGCATTATGGATGCCGTGCTTGGCATGGCAATAACCAAAATGACCAAACACTAAGTCAACCGGAAAGTTCGCAAAGATAGAGGCTAACTGCGGATACGCATTCACATGCATGAGTAATTCTAAGTGCCAGCCCAATGGCGCGATCCGTAGAGCTAAGCTTGTCAGCGCTTCAATTGGTAAGCTACCCGAAGGATCGGCGACATCAACTAGATTGCAACGTAAACCACGTACTCCTACAGCATGTAATTGCTCGAGCTCTTTATCCTTCACCATCTTGCTATCGATTGGTAATACCGCTACGCCACGCAAGTGCGTTGAATCCGTTTTTAGGGCATCAATGAGCGCGCGATTATCGGTGCCGTACACACTGGGTTGTACTAGCACCGCACGAACAACGCCTAACATCCGTAGCAGTGATCGATAGTCTTCTAGGCTGGCATCCGGAGGTGTGTAGATGCGCTCTTGAGCATACGGATATTGGGCTGCAGGGCCGCAGACATGGGCATGACAATCGACTGCGCCACGAGGAAATACACTCCGCGGGGAGCGTATTTCGCTAGCAGGTGCTTGACAAAGGGGGGTCGAATGCACGCTTATTGCGGCTCAATATTGGCGTCTTTCGCAATCCTTTGGTACTTCGTAATTTCACTATTTACAAATTTTTCAGTCTCAGCTAGATTCATTAACTTAATCGTAATACCGGCTTTTGCATAAGCAGTTTTAAGTTCGGGATCTTGTAAAGCGCGATTGATATCAGTATTGATTTTTTGTAGAACAGCTTTAGGCGTAGCCGAGGGCGCCCAAACGCCAACCCACAAACCAATTTCAAAATTGGGAAAGCCCTGTTCCGCAATGGTAGGTATCTCGGGCGCGGCTTCAGCTCGAGTAGCGCTAGTTACACCAAGCGCGCGTACTTTCCCCCCTTGAATTTGTGCAATTGCGGTTTGCAATGGTGCCATGTAATAGGCAGTTCTTCCCGAGATTGTTTCTTGGATTGCTTCAGGCGAGCCTTTATAGGGAACATGTAGCATCTTGATGCCCATGGTCTGATTAAAGTATTCAGCAGCAAGATGGGTTGAGCTTCCTACTCCCGCACTGGCAAAAGGCAGGATTCCGGGCTGAGCTTTGGCGGCATTGACTAAGTCTTTAATGGTTTTATAGGGGCTCTCTGCTGACACGACTAAGGCATAGGGACTATTTCCTAAAATATTGACGTCAGTTAGGCTTTTAAGATCATAGGGTAACTTTTTATAAATAGCCGGATTAGCTGCATACGACGCTGACTGTACTAACAAGGTATACCCATCTGGTTCTGAATTCACGACTACACCAGTACCAATAAGGCCACCAGCACCTGGCCGGTTTTCAATAATGACTGGTTGCTTCCATATATCTGTCAGGGTTTTGGCAGCTATGCGCCCAGCGATATCGGCGCCTGAACCGGGGGTGAGGGGCACGATCATTTTGACCGTGCGCGTCGGGTAATTTTGGGCCTGAGCACTAGTGCTATATAAAGACAAGGCCGAAAGGGTAGCAACTGCACAAATCGAGCTAAAGGCAATGAGCAGAGTAAAAATACGTGGGGAAATCAAGCTAGAAGGCTTTATAGGGTTAGCTCTAGTGCAGTTGGAATGCTTCATACTGTCTCCTTAGGGTTAGCCGTGCGGCGTAATTTATTGAGCTATTTTGAGTAAGATAATGATCTAACTCTTTTTATTACCTCATTCTTATAATCGTAAAGTATAGAACCTAAATTATTTCCATGACAAATTCAGCTCAAACCACCGGCAAAACTAGCATAAAAGTGAATGGCATCGATATAGCTTATCGCTTCGATGGACCCGAAAACGGCCACGTCGTATTGCTAAGTAATAGCCTCATGTCGAATTACGCTATGTGGGATTGCACCATTCCCGCCTTGACCGATTGGTATCGTACTTTGCGCTATGACACCCGTGGTCATGGTGGCTCTGGCACAACTAGCGGACCTTACAGTATGGCGCAATTGGCAGATGACGCCATTGGTTTGTTAGACGCATTGCACATAGACAAAGTACATTTCATTGGTTTATCAATGGGCGGCATGATTGGTCAGCAATTAGGTGCGCGTTTTCCAGAGCGAGTATATTCGCTGTCATTGTGCGATACCGCAAGTGAGATGCCGCCGCGCAATTTGTGGGAGGAGCGCTTCGCAACGGCTAAGCAAGAGGGCATAGCGGGGCTGATGCCTGGCACCCTAAAGCGCTGGTTTCTCGATGATTTTATTAATAGCTCACCAGCGGAAATTGAAAAGGTGCGGCAGATGATTTTAGGGACTGGCGTTGAGGGCTATATTGCCTGCGGTAGTGCGGTACGGGATATGACGCATAGCGCGATGCTCTTAAAAATTAAAGCGCCAACCCTGGTGTTAACTGGTCGACAAGATCCAGCCTGTACCGTTGATCAAGCCACGGTACTGCATCGTTTAATTGAGCACTCTGAAATGATCATTATTGAAAATGCTGCGCATTTATCCAATATTGAACAGCCCGTTGCGTTTAATACCGCAATTCGCGGCTTTATAGATGGTGTTGAAGATCGTCTTTAAGTAAAAAAATCATGAAAAAAACGGATCTATATAAAAATCAAGGGCTAGCAGTGGCCCACCAAATGAAAAATGCAACTAAAGCGAAGCAGCTTGGTAAAGCCGATACTTCAGCGCAAAAAAATGCACTCGCCAGAAAAAATCCTTTACTCGCATCCTTAATGGGCAAAACTGAGCCAGTAGTTAAGGTACATGTAGCTAAAGCAAGTACGACAAAATCATCAGCAAAATTAAAATCAAAATAGAAAATAGAACCGCAATAGAAAATAAAATCGCTATTAATCAGTTTCAGCATTTAACTCTATAACTGACAGAGCGATTTAAGTTTCTTGAAAGAGGGCTTCATCATGAATACGGCGGGAGATGAATTAAATAAGCCGTGGTTAAAAAACTATCCTGCGGGAGTCCCTCAGCAGATTGATATCTCACGGTATAACTCGCTACTTGATTTATTTAGCGAATCGTTTACGCGCTTTTCGCAACGTAAAGCCTATCAATATTTTGGCCAGGCGCTAACATTTAGCGAGCTCAATCAGGCTTCGCAAGATTTTGCCGCTTATTTACAAAGCTTAGGCTTAGAGCGCGGCGCGCGGATTGCCATCATGCTGCCAAATGTTCTGCAATACCCGATTGCGATGCTAGGCATATTAAGAGCGGGCTTCGTGGTGGTCAATATTAATCCACTGTATACCCCCCGCGAATTGGAATATCAGCTACAGGACAGCGGCGCTTCCGCCTTAATCATCTTAGAAAATTTTGCTCATATTTATCAAAGCATACACGCGCAAATGCAATTGAAGCAGGTCATCGTTACTAGTATTGGCGAGCTAATTGGCATTAAAGGGTGGGCCATTGATCTTGTTTTACGTCATGTTAAAAAAGTTGTACCAGCCTGGCATCTTGAAGGTAGCATTGCTTTTAAAAGCGCATTACACATTGGCGCAAAGAAGCAACTACAGGCGGTGCAAATTTTGTCCGCGGATATCGCTTTTTTGCAATATACCGGCGGGACAACTGGAGTTTCCAAGGGAGCGGTTTTATCGCATCGAAATATCTTGGCTAATGTACTGCAGGTGGATGTTTGGTTAGAGCCAGCGCTGACCTTAAAAACGCCAGCTGGTGCAACGGTCAGCAAAGATGATCAATTAGTGTTTTTATGTGCTTTACCGCTGTATCACATCTTTGCGTTAACAGCGTGTGCTTTAGTGGGAATTCAGCGGGGCGCCTTAAACATTTTGGTACCAAATCCAAAAGATATTGCGGGCTTCATTCAATTGTTAGCAAAAAATCCATCAATCCATCTTTTCCCTGTAGTGAATACTTTACTTGCCGCCTTATTGCGCCATCCTAATTTTGCTAAGCTACAGTTTCCCAATTTGCTAGTTACCATTGGCGGCGGTATGGCAGTGCAAAAAAACGTTGCCGATTTGTGGCAACAAATGACGGGTGTACCCGTTGCCGAAGGTTATGGTTTATCAGAAACAGCACCGGTGGTGTGTGTAAATACGCCATTAATTAAGGAATTTACGGGGCACATTGGTCTACCGTTACCCAGTACAGAGATCCAAATAAGAGGCGACGATGGTTTGCCGACCGCGCTTGGCGAGCCGGGCGAGATTTGTATTCGCGGACCGCAAGTGATGGCAGGTTATTGGAATAGACTGCAAGATACTCGTGAGGCGATGACGACAGATGGATTTTTTAAATCAGGCGATATTGGCACGATGAATGCAGATGGCTACGTCAAAATCATTGATCGTAAAAAGGACATGATTATTGTTTCTGGATTTAAGGTATATCCCAATGAGATAGAAGCGCTTTTAATGCAACTCGATGGGGTAATGGAATGTGCGGTAATTGGGGTTCCAGACGAAGAAACAGGTGAAGCAGTGAAATTATTTGTAGTACAGGATGTAACTGCGGATCCAAGCGAGAATCTATCCGTCGAACCAAGGGGTAATCTAACGGAAGAAGGTATTCAGAATTTTTGTAAAGCCCAACTTACTAACTATAAACGGCCTAAATACATCGTATTTAAAGAAAGCTTACCGAAAACCAATTTAGGCAAAATTTTGCGGCGTGAATTAAGGGAATGAATCTCGGTGTTTGAGCGATGAAAGTAATACGGCAAAGTGTTCAAGCCATCCTAGTGATGGTTTTATTTTCTGCCTTGCAAGTTAGGTTGGCAGTCGCACAAATTGCCCCGCCAGCCAACTATGATCAAAAATTAAGTGATATGGTTGTCAATGCTACGAGATCAGATACGCCACTCAATCAAATTCCCTTAAACACTACTATTTTGACTCCGCAAGTGTTGGAAGTGGCGCCTGATCAAACCTTAGATCAAGTGCTAAAAAATGTTCCTGGTACTTTTTTAAATGATGTACCTTACTATCAAAAAGATCCCACTGGCCAAAGTATTAACGTGCGTGGTTTAGGTTTTGGTCGTACCTTAGTATTAATTGATGGCTTGCCAGCTAATGATGCCTTCTATGGCACAGTGCAATGGAATTTGGTCCCACTCTCGTCAGTAGAAAGTGTAGAGTTTGTCCGTGGAGGCGTCTCGAATTTATGGGGTAACTATGGCATGGGCGGGGTGATTAACATTAATACCAAAACGCCAAAAAATAGTTCGCAAGATGTCTCGGCTAGCTACGGTGCCTTTAATACCAGTAACGTAGCTGTTTCAAAAGATATCGTCACATCTGATGCTTTGCAAACGCGTATCTCGGCTGATTTTTTCTCTACCTTGGGATATCAAAATTACGCCACTATTTCACCGGCCTCACCTAATAATATAAAAAACGGCATGGGTACGGATAATGCAAGTAACTCGAATATTCGTTTGCAGAATTATTTCAAGCCTACTCAAGATACCTCAGGTTTTTTTCGGCTCGGCTATAGCACCATGAAAGACTTAAGTACCAATTACAGTATCGCACCCAATTTTATTCAGGAAACCAATATCGCGGCTGGCGCAACAACAAAGTTAGATGTCGATAAAAAAATTGATGTCAACGCGTTTTATGAAAAGACCCATTTTTATAAACAAAGCGGTTCAACCGCAGCCAACGGCACGCCTTATATCAATGCTAATTACACCGATCCCTATAGTACGGTTGGTGCGTCTGCTCAATATACCCATAATTTAAAATCAAAATTAGTTGATCAATATCTTGTGGGAATTGACGCGCGCAATATATCCGCTTCGAATACCACCAATAACTTAACAACCAATGGTAATGTAGCAGCGATTAATTATGCTCAAGGTCAGCAAAATTTTTATGGCTTGATGGGGCAATTGAAGTCGAAGGGCACAACGATTCCTCTTGAGGTAACTTTAGGCGCCAGAATTGATGCGTGGAATAGTCAAACACCCACGTATTACAACACTGGCCCCAATGGCAATAATAAAACGGTGCAAACCATTAAAAACCAAAATGTGAACCCCTTCAATCCTTCTCTGGGACTCTTATTTCCAGCAAGCAAAGATTGGGATTTTCGGGCCGCTGCTTATCAGGCTTATCACGCGCCCAGCTTAAACAATACTTTGCGGACCTATGGCTCGGCGACAGGTTGGTACTTCTCTAATCCTAATTTAATTCCAGAAACGATGAAAGGTTTTGAATTCGGAAGCGATTACCGCTGGGGCGGGGGTTTTGCGCAAGTCACTGCTTTTAATAATTACATTACCAATGCAGTTGCCAATTACACCTTGAAGGCGGCAAATTCTACCGATGTGGCTTTGGCTAAAAATTTATGTAATTCTGGTGCAGTCAATCCCTTAACTAAAAATGGCGGAGCAGGAGTTTGTAATTCGAGTTCGATTAGTTACTTCACCAATAATCAAAATTTATTAAGTCAAGGCCTTGAATTTCAGTATCACCACGATATTAATTCACACTGGAGTCTTGACGGTGGCTATACCTATACCGTGACCCGTCTAACTTGGACTGCCACCAGTGACCCGACGAATAGCCAAGTTGGCGGCGTTCCCCAAAATTTGGGCAGTGCTGGAATTACTTATTACCCCTTACCTAAAGCCAGCCTGACTGCAACCGTGCGTTATGCGGGAAATTCATGGATGGATACAGCCCATGCTTTTCCGGTGCCAGCTTATGCGGTAGTTGGCTTTAGAGCCAATTATGAGATTACCCCGCAGGCGACAATTTTTGCTTCTGTGGTGAACTTATTTAACCGCCAATATGTGACTTTTAATATTGCTAATAGCGCTAGTAGTTATCAGGCGGGAATGCCTTTAGCCGTATCTGTTGGCGCGCGCTTAGTGTTTTAGAGTAGGGCTTTAATCAGGTTTTGCCCGCTTCATGCTGAGGAACTAACAGAAGATTAATTAGGCTAAACCCTAAGTAAAGACTTGGTTATAACAGTCTAAAAAGTGATTAAATTAATAAGTCGTTTTTGATCCATCCGAAGAAAGTAGGAAAAGCATGAACTTATCTAAAAATTCCACAAATAACGATGTCAAATTGAATGCATCTTTATGGGCAGTTACAGCAATTGTTGTCATCTTGGCAGGCTGTGCCTCATCTCCGCCAGAGAAGCCAAAAGCAGCAGCCGCCCCAGCCCCTGCCGCCGCCGCCCCACCCCCCGCTTGGAAGCAAGGAATGGGACCTGATATGGCCAATTCAACTTTGGCCCCCTTAGCAGGCAAGATGACCGCAACGCCAATCAGTGATATTCCCATTAATAAACTCAAGCTACCACCCGGCTTCAAGATTGAGGTTTGGGCTACTGGAATGCCGGGCGCACGTGCCATGGCGCTTGGTGATAATGGCAAAGTTTACATTGGCACCCGTGCTATTGGCCGTGTTTATGAGGTCACCGATAACGGGAAAGAGCGCACGAATCGAATAGTAGTCGATAAATTAGTCCAACCTGCAGGAGTTGCGTTTAATAAGGGCTCTTTATATGTGATGGCAATTGATAAAGTATTGCGCTTTGACGGTATAGATAAAAATGCGAGCGTTACACCAGTTGACTTAACCGCTAAATTTAATCTACCTCCTGAGCAGCACCATAATTGGAAGTACATTGCATTTGGTCCCGATGGCAAGCTATATATCCCCTTTGGCGCACCTTGCAATATTTGTGAGCCACCCACTGCAGAATATGCACAAATTCGCCGCTATAACCCAGATGGATCGGGAATGGAAGTTTTGGCGACGGGTGTGCGCAATAGCGTTGGCTTTGATTGGCATCCTACAACCAAGCAACTTTGGTTTACAAATCATGGGCGTGATTGGATGGGTGACGATAAGCCCAATGACACTTTAAACCTACTTTCTAAGACAGGTTTAAATTTTGGCTTCCCTTATTGCCACCAAGGCAATCTTCCCGACAATGTCATTACGAAAGCAAATGCTTGTCAGGGGGTTGAGCAACCTGTTGCTTTGATGGGCACTCACGTAGCTACTATGGGAATCAAGTTCTATACCGGCAATATGTTCCCACCAGAGTATAAGAATGCCGCATTAATTGCACGTAAGGGATCTTGGAATCGTAATCAAAAGTCGGGCTTCGATGTGGTGATGGTTAAAGCAGGAGCTGATGGCAAGAATCCTAAGATAACACCTTTTATTACTGGTTTTTTAAACCCAGCTGATCAGTCTTTTTGGGGCCGCCCAGCCTATTTAATGCAGATGCCTGATGGATCTATGTTGGTTTCAGATGAGCAGCTTGGTGCTATTTATAGAGTGACATATAGTAAGCAGCAACTTGCAGCTAAATAAAAAGATTTATTATTTTGTTGTTTTTACGAATAGCGACGTTTGCCTTAGGTATCATTTTTTCTAGCGCAACGTCGCTTTTGTTTGCTCAAGGTATCACTAGTAAATTACAGGCCTGTGGCGCTTGTCATGGGGTTGATGGCAACTCAAAGATTGTTGGCACCCCCTCGCTAGCTGGCCAACCAAAAACTTTTCTTGAAAATCAAATGATCATGATACGGGAAGGTCTACGTAATATTCCGCCAGAAATGAAGGGTTTACTTGATGGATTTAGTGATGCTACGATTGTTGAAATAGCTCAATTTTATGCAGGCCAAACTGCTCAGTCTCAAGCGGGTATCCGTAATCAAATTTTGTATGTACAAGGTGAGTATATTTCGAAGGAAGCCTTGTGTGGCACTTGCCATTTACCAACTTATGTTGGTAGAGATCAAATGCCTCGGATTGCCGGCCAACGGGAGGAATATCTTTTGCACACTATGCGGCAATTTCGCTCTAATAAGGCAACTGGGCGAGATACTATTATGGTCGCCTCGCTCTATGGCATGAATGAGGACGATTTAAAGGCGATTGCTCATTACCTTTCGCAACTAAAATAAATAGAGTTTTATTTTGAGAGAATTGTTTACTTTGTACGGACTATAACGATTATAAAAATAGTTCAAATTTAAAAAGGTGCTGAGTGTGGAGATTTTTAAATCGCAACTTAGTTACTGGTAAACAAAGAGCTAATAAAAACGTTTAGTAGCGAAATAAAGATACTGGCAAAGAATGCGGTCCAAAAACCAGCCAAACTAAAACCACTCACCAATTTTGCAACGAGCATCAATACCAGTGCATTGATCACCAACAGAAACAGACCCATGGTGAGGACGGTGAGCGGCAAGGTAAAGACTATTAATAGCGGTCTTACTAGTGCATTAGCAAAGCCTAATACCAAAGCAGAAATAATTAAGGATCCCGTGTCGTTAAATTTCAGGCCGCTAAAGACGTAGCTAGCTGCCCACAGCGATAGGGCGGTAACGCCCCAGGTAATTAAAAATGGTGTTGAGTTGGCAAACATGGTTTTGTCCTCGTTTTATTAGTTTCCATAGTATCAGCATTTAGTCGTATTAGCGACTTGCTGAGTAGCGGAGGGCGCACTGCCACCCTAGCTCGGCAAGGGGTTCAGATCGTTGGGCATTGGCAATCGCGTCTTCCCCGCTAGCATTACCATCAACTACGCGCTGGGCAATGCCATGCAAGATGGCAGCGATACGAAAGAAGTTATAGGCCAAATAAAAATCCCAATGTTCAGCAGAATTTCTGCCAGTATTAGCTTCATATTGAGCGACATATTGCGCTTCAGTCGGAATTCCTAGGGTGGTCAAATCTAGGCCACCAATACCGCGCCATAAGTTAGGTGGAATATGCCAAGCCATGCATTGGTAGGCAAAATCGGCAAGCGGATGACCTAAGGTTGAAAGTTCCCAGTCAATCACCCCAATGACTTCAGGCTTGGTTGGATGAAAGATTAAATTATCCATCCGAAAATCACCATGTACTAGGGTGGTTTCATCGCCAGGCGGAATATGCGCTGGCAGCCATTCCATTAAACGTTGCAGCGCAGAACTAATGGGTAAATTAGATTCATTACATTGACGTGACCAACGGGTAATTTGCCGGGAAAAATAATTACCAGGCTTACCAAAACTTTCTAAATCTGCTGCTTGGTAATCGACCGCATGAATACTGGCGATCACCCGGTTCATTTCTGAATAGATAGCAGCGCGTTCAGTAGTGATCATACCCGGCAAAGCTTGCTCAGTTAAAACCCGACCATCAAGAAATGACATTAAGAAAAAAGGCGTGCCAACAATCGACTCATCTTCACAGTAACTTAACATCTGCGGCACAGGAACACCCTGCTTGGCAAGTGCTGCCATCACGCGGTACTCACGGTCGATCGCATGTGCTGATGGTAATAAGTGACCAGCGGGTTTTTTGCGTAACACCATTTTTTGCTTGCCTGCCTCGATATAGAAGGTAGGATTAGATTGGCCGCCACTCAGTGGCTTAATGATTAAGGCTTCACTGATATCTTTGGGTAAGTCGTTATTTGTGGATATGCCATGATTGCGCAGATAGGCAGAAAAGGCAGGCAGATTAAACGACGTACTCATCAGCACACTCATTTAGCGGAGCTTTACAGGGTATTGACTAAATGAGCGCCATCGACCGCGATTGAGGTCCCCGACATTGCTTGGCTAGCATCAGACGCTAACAATAAAATCGGACCATCAAGATCGCTCACTTCGCCAAAACGGCGACTTGGTATACGTGCACGGAGTTTTTCGCCGGCTTCACTTTGTAAAAAAACCCGATTTAGGTCAGTCGCAATATAACCCGGTAGTAAAGCATTCACTCTAATCGAGTAGCGCGCCAATTCAAGTGCCATGGTTTTTGTCAGTTGCAGTACGCCCGCTTTAGAGATCGCATAGGGCGCAACACCACCCGCAACGCGCTCACCGAGAATAGAGCTGATATTGACGATATTGCCTGGTTTGTTGGCAGCTACTAGTCGCCTTGCGGCTTCGGTAGCTACTAGCCAAGCGCCTTTAAGGTTGGTATCGATGACTTGATCCCAATCACTCTCGCTTTGCTGTAACAGGGGTTTAGTGATGGTAACGCCAGCATTATTGATGATCACATCCGGCAAATGCCAAGCAGCAAGCTGATCAAAGCACTGACTCACTTGTTGCGCATTACTCACATCGAGTTGAAATGCCTTGGCTTTTACATCCGCAGACTTTGGTGAAGCTGAATTGATTTCTTGAACTAAGTCTTCTAAGACATCGATACGTCGTGCCGCTAAAGCCACGCTTGCCCCAGCTTGCGCCATAAGCAGGGCGAAGTGCCGTCCTAGACCACTAGATGCACCAGTCACTAATACAGTTTTACCGTCTAAGCGGAAAAGATCTTGCGCCATTTATTGATTGTCCTGGGCAGCTTTGACCAATTTTCGCGCCATGCTCCAACGATGGACTTCACTCGGGCCATCGTAAATCCGAAAGGCGCGCATATCAGTAAAAATCCGCATAATCGGCGTCTCGCCTGTGACCCCTTGACCACCTAAAATTTGTACACAACGATCGACGACACGCCATTCAGCTTCTGAGCAAACGACTTTTGCACGACTCGATTCATAGTTGCATTTTTCACCTTGATCTAAAAGCCAAGCCGTATGCAAAGTGTGTAGACGGGCAGTCTGTAAATCCATATCGTTATCAGCCAACATAAACCCTACCCCCTCATGTTGAGATAGTGGCATGCCAAAGGCAGTACGTTTAATCGCGTATTGCAAGGCTATGTCTTGCGCGCGGCGGGCTTGGCCCAACCACCGCATGCAGTGGGTTAAACGGGCGGGCGCTAAACGAATTTGGGCGTAACGAAAACCTTCACCCAATTTTCCTAAGATATCTTTAGCTGGTACGCGTAAGTTCTTAAAATCAATAACACCATGACCCCCTGTAAAACATTGGTCCAGCGCGTCCATATTACGCACTAATTCAATACCGGTTTGTTTCATATCGGCCAGAAACATCGTCGCAGCAGGACCGCTTGACTTGGCATCTGCACTGTTTGGTGCAGTATTTTCAAGGCGTGCCATGATGATGGCGTAATCAGCCCCATCTGCACCGGTAATAAACCACTTCCGGCCATTGATTAAATAATCCTCGCCATCGGGAGTGGCAGTAGTCATGAGCATGGCAGGGTCTGAACCAGCCCCTGGGGGCGGTTCGGTCATCGCAAAGCAAGAGCGAGTAAGGCCTTGAACTTGTGGGCGCAGCCAGCGCTCTTTTTGCTCTGCATTGGCAACCGCTTCCATTAAATGAATATTGCCCTCATCGGGTGCGGCAATATTAAGTGCAGTAGGACCTAAACAAGAATAACCAGCCTCTTCAAAGATGACGGCTTTAGCAACATGACTTAAGCCTAAGCCACCAAATTCAATTGAGGCATGGGGTGTAAGTAGGCCTGCTTTCTTAGCCCGCGCGATTAATTCATTCCGTAAGGTTTCACTTGGACCATGTGCATGGTGATCAAGTTCACTTTCCAAGGGGATGACTTGTTCGGCGATAAAGCGTTTGGTGCGTTCACGCAGTTCTGTCGTTTGGGGGTCGAGAGAAAAATCCATATTATTTTGATTTATTTAATGATTTTAAGGATAGATTTAAATTCAGGTCGATTACTGGTTTGCAACCATTCGAAAATGAGCATTTCGCTTGTCACCAGATTGGCACCCGCTTTTTCCATGCGTTCAATTGCAGTCTCCTTATCGAGCGTCTGGCGCGAGCCAAGGGCATCGACCACGATCGTTACTTGATACTGACTTGCAATTAAACCAAATACGGTTTGCAGTACACAAACATGAGTTTCGCAACCCACTAAAATTATTTGTTGACGCGCGGGTTTAAATTTATCTAGTTCAATTAATAAACCATCATGACAGGCATCAAAATAGGTTTTGCTGATGGTGGTTTGGCAGAGCGCTTTAATCTCCGGTAAGTTATCACCGAGACTCGCAGGATTTTGCTCTGTGCCAATAATAGGCACTTGTAGTAATTGGGCGGCTTGACCAAGCCGTAAACATTGCTGTAAGACCGACTCACCTCCAGCGATAGCCGGCATGAGACGTTTTTGTAGGTCAATCATGACGAGTACAGAGTTATTGGCAGTGATCAACATAAAGATCTTTCAGGTTCTAGAGCCAATTGTAGACTTTGTTTACACTACTTGTATTACTCATTAAAGGTAGCGCTATGTTGATGTCTGCAAATGAATACCGCGATTCTCTGCGGTCTTATAAACCCACGGTATATTTGAATGGCCGCTTGGTTACCTCGGTAGCGGATGAGCCCGGTTTTGCCCCAGGGATTAATGCCATTGGTGTGACCTATGACTATGCCTTGCGTGAGGAATTTAAGCCATTAATGTTGGCAACTGAGCAGAGCAGCGGCAAAACAGTCAATCGACTTTTGCATATTAATCAGAGTGCTGGTGATTTACTGAATAAATTAGAAGCAGTGCGTTTGCTTTGTCAAGAAACGGGATGCGCACAACGCTATTTAAGCCATGATGCCTTAAATGCAATTTATCAAGTGTCAGCGCAAATTGATGATGCCAAGGGCACCACTGAAAATAGCGCAAAGTTCTTAGCCTATTTGCATGAGGTGCAAGAGCGCGATTTAACTTTGGGAATTGCCATGACTGATGCTAAAGGCGATCGCAGTAAACGCCCGCATCAACAAGCTAATCTCGATAGTTATGTGCATATTGTTGAGCGCAACGCTAAAGGAATTGTCATTTCGGGAACTAAAGCGATTGTGACTGGCGCGCCTTATGTGCACGAGTTATTGGTGATGCCGGGCCGCAATATGCTGGCTGCTGATGCGGCCTTTGCAGTTTGCTGTGCTGTACCAATCGACGCTCCAGGCATTACGATGGTTGCGCGGCCTGCAGGCAGGCCTGGCGAGAAGGCAGCACTCTTTTCGAATCGCTATGGTCAATCTACTGCGGTCGTTATGTTTGACAAGGTATTTGTGCCTTGGGAAAAAGTTTTTTATGCTGATGAATGGGAGTATTCGGGAGCACTGACGCACTCTTATGCTACGCATCATCGCCATAGTTGTATTGGCGCACGCGCTGGTTTTGGTGACCTTTTAATTGGTGCTGGCGCCTTAATGTGCGAAGCCAATGGTTTTAATCCCGAAGACGAAGGTCATTTACGCGACCAAATGGTTGATCTAATCAAAATAACCGAAGGATTTTATGCTTGTGGTGTAGCTGCCTCGGTATACGCGACGCGTGATCCGTTTTCAAAAAGCTTTATGCCCGATGCGGTTTACTCTAATATTGGCAAACTTTTATTAGCCACCCAAATTTACGATATGCAGCGCATTGCACATGATGTGTCTGGTGGTTTAATTGTGGCTTTACCAGGGCCTGATGAAGATCATAATCCGGCGACTGCGGCAAATTTGGCCGATGTCTTGCGCGCAAACCCAGCTATTCCTTATGACAACCGCATTGAAACCGCACGCTTTATTGAAGACTTAACTGCGTCGTATCAAGGTGGTTGGTATTCGGTAATTAGTTTGCATGGTGGCGGGTCACCAGAAGCAATGAAACGGGAAATTTATCGTAACTATCCGCTTGGCGATAAAGTAGCCTTGGTAGAACGTCTACTGAACCGCGGTGTGCTTGCTCATGAGAGCAACCCTTCTGAACTTCAAGCAGAGCGACCGATTACCCAAAACACCCAAGCAGGCAAATGTTGTGATCAAGGCTGTACCGTGCCAGGCACAGCCATCATGGTTGACTTACCGCAGACCTTAAAAAATTCAGGGGAGTAAGGGGTTCTCGGCATAAATTGCTGCCTGATAGGCTGCTTCAGCAAACATGGTGGGGCGTTCAAGAAAATCTAAGATCCAGGGAATGGCATCAGAGCCCCAAAAGACCCGCTGATTGACTTTAACGCTGGGCACCCCAAAAATACCAGCTTGATTTGCGCTTTCAGTATTGGCAATCAAAGCTTGCTTGATCTCTGCAGTGCTTGGTTTTGCAGTGCTCGCAGGTAAACCGAGCGCCAGGCAAAATTCACTCCATTGGGTTTCAGGATCGCCGCCATGACCCCAAACGAAATCAAAGGCTTTATCAATCATCGCGAAGTCAGCACCTTCTTGTAGTAATAAGCGTTGTGCAGCAGCAGAAGCAAATGGATGGCGCTGCGGAAACTGAAAGGGAATACCCAGTTGTTGGGCTTTCCATACGCAGAAGGTATAGGTATGGATTCTTTTTTCAGGAATTTCAGCTGGCCCACGATTATTTTGTAGGCGCAGTAAACCAGGGAAAAAAATGGGGACCGGTTTTAGATCGACAAGCGCTTCAAGTGGTTTACGTAACTTGAGAAAAAAATAGACATAAGGCGAAATAATGTCGTAGTAAAAATTAGCTGGGGGTTTCATAATGATTGCTTAGGGGTAGGAAGTTCACTTGCCGCTGGCTTTAAATCATAAGGTTCCACTAAAGGCCAAATGTGTTTTGGCACCATTGAGGCAATTCGTGCAGGATGTTCACGCCGTAAGTGTAAGACGGTTTCGATAGCCTTCATTTCCACCCGCGCACGTGCAAACTCCAGCCCACGTGGCCCAATGCGGGGCATGAGCCAACCGACAAGCGGCCTTAACCAATCTGGCATTTTGCGCAGTGGCAAACCACCCGCCGCCAATTTCACATTTTTAATAAAGCCGTTTACAGCAGAGAAACGTTTACCTGCACTACCTGGTACTGTAAGAGTCACCTCATCGCCCAATAATTTGAGTAATTCTTCCCCAGTTTGATTGCGTACCAATAACCACTGCTGACCTTCACCACCCATATAACCGACGGTAATGTCAGACAAGACGTTTGTGTAATCAACACAGGTGCGACAGGTTAAAGGAAAGAAATTATTCGGCAAAGTGGATAGGGGTAATTGTAAAAAAGGAATTTCACGTTTGGTACCATCTTTAAAACGAATTTCAACATGG
The DNA here is from genome assembly GCF_021395235.1 of Polynucleobacter sp. IMCC30063. NCBI lineage: Bacteria > Pseudomonadati > Pseudomonadota > Betaproteobacteria > Burkholderiales > Burkholderiaceae > Polynucleobacter > Polynucleobacter sp. IMCC30063. Next base: position 755,603 of record NZ_JAJVCQ010000001.1, read on the forward strand.
TAGTCAGCCCGAAATTCCAGATAAATGACATTTTCAGCTTGGTCGGTAACGAGCGCTAAAAAATCATGAAAGTTTTCTGTAGTGGTGTTATCAGAGCAGGGTGTGCCGATAACATACAACTTATCAAAGCCCAATTCTTTTTCTAAAGCACGCAGTGCATAAACCTGACACGGAATCCCAATTACGGCCAATTTTTTATAACCTTTAGCGGCTGCTGGTTCTAACAAAGAAAGTAATGGGGCATAACCCATGCGCATACCTCGACATTGCGCTAAATCGGCAGCCTTATCGACCAAAATGGGTTTTGGCCGCCAGTTATCTTCTGGGTCGGCTGTCATGGTGAGTACGGCATCCACCGCTTTGGTTTCCAGTAAGCACTCAGCAATGCGGGTGGTGATCCCGGTCCATTGCGCGCCAGCGCTAGGCTGCTTTAAGCTGGCTCGCAACATGCGCAAAAAAGGGCCAAAGTGCAATTCATCTGGGCGCAGTGGGTCGCGGGCACGACCGTGAATTTGTGTCTCTAATTCAGGGTACTTTGGCTGAATAAATTGGCACGCTCGACCACACCGTTTAGGGTCGGAACTCCGCGAAATACCACAGTCGGTACATAAATTCCGATAGGGGTTATCAACCGAGGCTTGTAGGTTCAAAGTCATGGCACCTTTATACCCGACTTATGCCTTTATTTTCATGCACCAATGTAGGGCATAGCAGCACGATATACTGATTTGGTAGTCCCTCATTGTTTTGCTCTAAAAGGAAAAAAATGTCACATCACGAAAAAATAATCGCTAGTTTTGAGGCGTACCAAGCTGAGAATGAAAAGTTCAAAGAAAAAGGCATTAAAGCATCAGCAACCCGTGCCCGTAAGGCATTGCAAGAGATTACGACTGCTTGTAAAGAACGCCGTAAAGAGATTACTGCTGAAAAAGAAGCGATGGATGGAAAGTCTGGCGCTGGAATGTCGCAAGACGCGGCTCGCCACGCCCACATTCGCAAATAAGCTTGTTTTTCCCTGATGCGCATTGGAGCGGTTTTACTAGCTGCTGGACAAGGTAGTCGCATTGGGGGGTTACCCAAGGCCCTGCTTAAACTGCAGGGCCTGTCATTTCTTGAGCATCATTTAACTGCTTTATATGCGGTTGGTGTAAGTGAAGTAGTGGTGGTGACTGGTTATTACTATCAGTCAGTTGAAACCATTGCGCAACTATTTCCTGTCCAGGTAGTGCGTAATTCCACGCCCGAACTCGGGCAAGCAAGCTCGGTTCGTTTAGGAATTGAAGCCCTCGGTAGCGAGTTCGATGTCATCATCATGCTGTTGTGTGATCAGCCGTTTATTGGGCGCGCTGAACTCACTTTACTGCTAGAAGAATTTAGTCAACTTGCTAATCTCAAGGGTGGCTTATCCAGTGCGCCCGAAATTATTTTGATTCCAGAGGTTGCTGGACAACGGGGCAATCCGGTACTTTTTTCTGGTGCAGTGATGCGCGCTATTTTGGCTTCGACGGAGCAATTGAGTTGCCGTCAATACGCTGATTTACATCCTGAGCTGATTACTTTTTTGAAAACCGATCATGCTCACTTTGTAATCGATATCGATACCCCCGAAGATTTAAACATATTGACGCAAAAGACTCCGTGAACCGGTGGGGTTTGTCCAGCACTGCTCGAGCCCATCTTCAGCAAGACTTTGTAATCAAGCGCAAAATAGAGTTAATTGGGGTTTATTAGAGGCGGAGTTTTAGATGATTGATACGATGCTATTAAGTCGCATTCAGTTTGGTGCGAACATTACTTTTCATATTTTGTTTCCCACGATTACCATCGCGCTGGGTTGGTTTCTTTTATATCTCAAAATAAAAGGTAATCGCACTGGTGAGCAATATTGGGCTCAGGCCTATCAATTTTGGGTCAAGATTTTTGCCTTAACTTTTGCCTTGGGTGTAGTCAGCGGTATTACGATGAGTTTCCAGTTTGGTACAAATTGGCCAGGTTATATGGAAACGGTCGGTAATATTGCTGGACCATTGTTGGCCTATGAGGTGTTAACCGCTTTCTTTTTAGAGGCAACTTTTCTCGGCATCATGTTGTTTGGTGCTAAGCGTGTTTCTCGAGGAGTGCACACCTTAGCGACATTTCTAGTCGCTTTTGGTACAACCCTCTCTGCCTTTTGGATCATTGTATTAAATTCATGGATGCAAACGCCCCAAGGTTTTAAAATGATCGATGGTAAAGCCCATATTAGTAATTGGCTCGAGGTTATTTTTAATCCATCGATGCCTTACCGTTTTACGCATATGCTCATTGCCTCATTTTTAACCGTGGCATTTTTATTAGCAGGCATTTCTGCTTATCGGGCGCTCAGAGGCAGTACATCGATTGCGAATGCTGCGGTCCTCAGAATGGCCATCATCACTGCCGCTATCTTAATTCCATTGCAGATGTATGTGGGTGATTCACATGGTTTAAATACCTTGGAATATCAGCCCGCTAAAGTTGCTGCGATGGAAGGTATTTGGAATACGGAAAAAGGTGCGCCAGCAGTGATCTTTGCGATTCCCAATAGCAAAGAACAAAAAAATGATTTTGAAATCAGCATTCCTAAATTAGCTTCACTCTATCTCACCCATTCGTTTGATGGTGAGGTGCAAGGTTTAAAAGCGTTTCCTGAAAAAATTCCACCCGTAGCTCCGGTCTTTTTTGCTTTTCGGATTATGGTTGGCGTAGGGGTCTTAATGATGTTGGTATCTTGGGCTGCTGTTTGGCTTTCAAGAGGTCAGCGCTCATTGCCGAAGTGGATGCTTCGGGCTTTATTGGGAATGACGTTCTCAGGGTGGATTGCGGTAGTAGCAGGGTGGTATGTTACGGAAATTGGGCGGCAACCGTATTTGGTTTCAGGCGTATTAACCACTGCACAGGCGGTTACTAAACTGCCTACTGGGATGGTTCTCAGTAGTTTATTGATGTATCTAGCCTTGTATATTGGTTTAATTATTAGCTACATTGCGGTCGTTTTTCATTTGGCTCGTCAAGCCGATTTGCCAGCTAATGAAAAGCGTCAGGCAAATACGGATGGGGGCGTGACATGGGCTTATTAGTGTGGCCCGATCTTGCCCAAGCAGCCGGTTGGCTGCCCATTTTCTTCCTGGGTGCAATGGGTGTAGCCATGGTTGCTTATGTCGTGTTAGATGGCTATGACTTAGGGGTGGGCATCTTATTAAATAGCGCGAACGATAAAGAAAAAGATGCCATGATTTCATCCATCGGGCCTTTTTGGGACGCGAATGAAACTTGGTTAGTGCTGGGCGTGGGGGTTTTATTAGTGGCTTTTCCAATTGCCCATGGCATTATTTTGACTAATCTGTATCTTCCGGTAGCCGCCATGTTGGCGGGCTTAATTTTGCGCGGCGTTTCATTTGACTTCAGAGTAAAAGCAGAAGCGCAACATAAACCCATTTGGAATTATTTATTTCACTTAGGCAGCATCATTGCGGCGATGGCGCAAGGCGTGATGATTGGCCGCTACATTGTAGGCTTTGATTCAGGGCTCTTAGGCTGGTTGTTTGCTGCTTTGGTAGCGATGTGTTTACCAATGGGTTATATGCTTTTGGGTTCGACCTGGTTGATTATGAAAACCACGGATGAACTGCAGGCTAAAGCGGTAGGCTGGGCGCGTAAAAGTTTGTGGCTGACGGCTGCAGGCGTTGGGTTAATTTCCTTAGCTACGCCTTATTTCAGCGCGAGCATTATGCAGAAGTGGTTTGTGTTCCCAAATATTGTATGGTTGTCACCTTTACCGCTCTTAACCTTGGTCTGCTTCTTTTTAATCTATCGGTCTTTAAATCATTTAGATTCAGGCAAGTTGCATTTGCAATGGCACCCATTTGTTCTTACCATTGTGATATTTTTACTCGCCTTCCTTGGGATTGCTTATAGTTTATTTCCCTATTTGATTATCGATCAAATGACGATTTGGCAAGCGGCTGCAGCCACCGAATCCTTGTGGTTTATTTTCTGGGGCGCGGTCATTGTGCTGCCCACCATCATCCTTTACACAATTTATTCTTATTGGATCTTCTGGGGCAAGGCACAACCTTTGTCTTACTATTAAGTAAGTAATCAATTTAATGCTGGCTTACGTGCCTTGTTTAGTGCGTCTTCAACTAATTTAGCAATTTGCAATAAATTATCATCGCCTTGAAATTGCCCTACTAATTGAAGGCCTAAGGGTAAATCGTTTCTAGAGCGGGCTACGGGCATAATTATCGCAGGCAAGCCTAGAAAACTCCAGAGTGAGCAAAAAATGGGGTCACCAGTTGCTTGAATTCCAAAGGGTGCTTCACCTGTAGCAGGTGCTGTGAGAAAAACATCCACCGTTTTAAAATACTGCTTTATGTCTTCTTTTAAATGGGCTTGTAGTTGCATTGCTGCACTATATTGTGCGGAAGTATAAGCAGACCCGTTTTTAACCAGAGCATGAATATGTTCGCTAATTTCAGCTGAGTGATTTTCTTGGTGATGTTGATGTACAACTGCTGCCTCAGTTTCAATCATGCAGAAGATCGACTCAAATACAGCAGCATAACTAGTGGGCAGCACAATCTCTTCAACCTCTATTCCTGCCTTAGCCAGTTGTATTACTGCTAACTCTAGCGTACGCGCTTGCTCGTCACTCATTTTTGCATCGTAGGGCGTTTTCAGAATGCCGATACGGGAAGCGCCCTTAGCTGTCGACTGGTGGGGCCGCGTCATAATTAAATTAAATGCAAAGATCATATCGGCAACCGAGCGGGTAAATAAACCTACATGATCTAAAGAGTGCGAAAAAGGAAAGACTCCGCCGTTAGGGATGACGCCATAACTTGCCTTAAAACCAACCACGCCACAATACGCAGCTGGGCGAATGATTGAGCCTAAGGTTTGACTTCCAAGGCTTAAGGGGACGATGCCTTTGGCAACAACCGCAGCTGACCCGCTCGATGAACCGCCAGGAGTATGCAAGGGATTCCAGGGGTTTACGGTTGGTCCTGGATTGCGCCAAGCAAATTCAGTAGTCACTGTTTTGCCAAAAATTAAGCCGCCTAACTGCTTAATCAGGCCAATAATTTCAGCATCACTGGTGGGTTGGTGGTTTGCATAGATTGGTGAGCCATTGGTGGTGGGTAAATCGACGGTATTAATAATGTCTTTCACCGCTACGGGAATTCCCCATAGTGGGCCGCTATTCATTTCACCTGCATTCTGTAAGAGCGTTTCCAGCGAGGCACGATTAACAAAAGCATGTAATTCTGGCTCAAGGGTATTGGCACAATCAAAGCAGGCACGAAGATATTTTTTTGGATCGAGTTCACCCGCTTGTATTTGTTGGCAGGCTTCAATCAGACTAAGATCATTTAGCGTCATTGCTTGGTATCTCGTAGAATTTGGAATAAGGAGGACTTCTTACAGATGTTTTCAAGTTGGCTGATAATAGTGTTTTATATTATGTATTAAAAATGTTGAGCTTTAAGCATATGCCAGATCATTCCCCATTATTGACAAAACTATTCGGCAATACCCCAGTGCTAGCGCATGATTCTACTCAAGTTTCAGAGGCAGAGGCAGCTCAACTTGAGGTGCGCAAAATGGAGCCTAGCGACGCCTTGAGTCTAGCCCAATGTATTTACCGTTGTTATGGGGCCAGTTACCCAAACCCCATGATGTATCAGCCGCAGTTAATTGCCGCCGCTTTGAGCGAGGGCTCAATGTTTTCTATTGTCGCGCTTACGCCGCAGGGTGAGGTGGTGGGGCACTGTGCATTGAGCTTTGAAGATATAGCAGACCCCATACCAGAAGCTGCTAAGCTAGTAGTTGACCCGCGCTATCGGGGTCATCATATTTCAGATCGTTTGGCTAAGGTTCGACGGGGATATGCCGAGGAAATGGGAATTACCGGTTACTGGGCCGCCTGCGTCAGTAATCATCCCTTTAGCCAAGATGAGGTTATTTCTACTGGTGGCGGGGAAATGGGCCTCTTGATTAATGGCCAACCGGGCGACGTACAAATGGCTGGATTAAATAACTTAACAGGAGTACGCCATTCACTCATCCCTTTTTATATTCCCATCAAATCTGATCGACCAGCAGAACTACCGACAAGTCAACAGAGTGATCAAAAATATCATGTTTATTTGCCGCTACATCATCATTCTTTTTTTACTACACTACTTACGCCGCTCGATCTGCACCGAAAGCTGATTGGCACATCAGTGGCAGTAAAAGCAAAACAAGTATCACAGATCTCCTCAGTCATTGCTCATCAAGGTGCTCCAGCACACTTACGCATTACGGTTCTAGGTGATGATCTAGTACAACAGGTAGCAAGTGTTCTTGAAAATCTAAAACCATTTTCACCGCCAGTAATTTATTTAGATATTCCATTGCATAATCCCTTGGCTGCCCAAGAAATTGAAGCCTTAGAGCAATTAGGCTTTTTCTGGGCTACTTGGCTACCTAATTTTGAACCGGGGGGAGATATTTTACGCTTGCAATGCCTGTTAGATCAGCGAGTTGATGCCCAGGATATTGTCTGTGCGCGGAAAACAGGAGAGGTAGTGCGTGATCATGTGTTAGCTGAGTGGCAACGAGTACAAAAAAATCTACACAAAATACCTGCAGACTTATAAGAGATTTGTTTAAGCTACGGAAATGACTAAATGAAAGATGATTTAGCTTGGTTGGCGCAATTTCAGGCGCAGCTAGAGGAAAATCCCACATTGAGTCCAGCGCAAATTGCCGCAGACCTCGATTTGATTTTCACTAACCCAGCATTCGAACAGTTATCTTTTGCCGCATTGGTTAAACTCTTGATTGAATCGCCGGTCTGGCAAGGTTTTGATTATGAAAATAATCCCTATAAGGCACTTTGCCTGCAATTAAGTATGGAGATCGAGGCTTATAACCTCGGCTTACAAGCCGAACCAGCCTATCATTCTCGCAGCCATTTTAAGGATGTATGTTTAGGCATTACCTTGCTACTTGGACAACAAAATGTAGCCAATAACAATGAGCAAAGCATTCAGAGAAAGCCAGGTTTGGCAGGCATGATCGACGCTAGTAATCCTTGGTTTTTAGTAGCGGAGGAGCCTTGGATTTTGCTATTTAGTGCGATTGGTCATGACTTTGGTCACCCTGGCATGATGAATACGCAACTGTTTGAGATTGAAAAAAAGTCCATTGAAAAAATTAATTTCTGGTTACGAGCCCTGAATTTACCTAGCAATTTTATTGATGAATTCATGCCCAAGGTTGAAACCATTATTTTAGCAACCGACCCAATGTATTTAAATACCCTACTCAACATCATTCAGAGCACCAGCCCACCGCCGACTAAATTAAATTATCTGAGTATGTTGATGGTGGAAGCAGATTTATTGGCTAGCTCCTTACCGACACATGGGCTTGTACTAACCGAGGCGCTTGCTGCCGAATGGCAGCCCCATTACCCCGACAAAGCACAGATACTGATGGCCCCCGATGGTCGTCTCAAATTTTTACAGCACATTGATTTCTTGGGACCGCATGCTCAGCGCTTAGCCCTCAATGCCAGCCGCATGGAACTCATCGAGCAGTTACAAAAAAGTAAGCTTATTTCTTCTTAAGAAAGAAATGCAGAATTTTTGCAGTAATACTTTTTGATGCAGCGGCAATCGTATTGTCTTTACCGTCTTGAGTTGCAAAGGTTTCATTTTGCGCTTGACGTTGAGCCAAGACATCAGAAAATTGTTTCACTAATTCAGGGTTAGAGTCTAATAAAGGTGCAATATTTTCTTTAGATACTTCGAGCAGAATCACATTTGTTTTGGCAAATACATCAGCCGAGCGAACCGCACCAGTGAGCATGGACATCTCTCCCACAAAATCACCTGGCCAGAGGGTTGCCACGACTTTAAGTTCACCGGTTTTATCAGCGATTTTCACTTCCAGACAGCCTTCTGAAATAATATACATCCAATCTTCTTCAGCGCCCTTTTTAATAATTGGCTGACCTGCGTAGCAATACTTGGTTTTAATTACGTTAGAGAGGGCAGTAATTTCTTCATTATTGAGCAGTCTTAAGATACCTAATTCGTAAGAGTCTAAAAGGCGATTCTGGGTATCAGTAAAATTTTCAAGAGGGTGTTGGGCCTCCAGGCGATTGAGATTGACTCCAGCTGCCTTAAAGAAACGAATAAAGCTGAGCAAAATGATACTTTGCGCTTGATATGGAACTACCTCAGGCAAACACTCATATAGCACTAAATAGGAAATTGCCCCTTCTTGAATGCTAGCAAGTGAGCAGAAATGCCAAGGCTTAAATTCAGGATGTGTTTCAATAACGTGGGTCATTGCTAAATTCATAATCGCTAAAATGCGCTCGGGATTATTGCGTGCCGTGAGTTGATACTCAAAGCGGCGCCGTGACCAAACCCCTCCTTCTTGTTTGGATAAGTTAATGAAGGACATGCCTAAAAACTTTTGGTTATACATGCGCGTAGTGAGACCAAAAATATTTTTAAGGACTACCATGCGGTGATCAATTTCTTTCACCTGTAAATATTCTTTTGAACCATCATGGCTTACTTCAAGCCAATCATTGATTGAAACTAGGCGGTCTGCTTGGATTGTAATGCTGCTGACAACTTCAGCGATCAGATCTCTAAAGATATAAGCAATACCTACGCTGAGGGCCCCTAGAGTAGCTAATATGTGGCTGAAGGAATGGTCATAGAGCAAAACATAGGCAACCAAGCCTACTACCGAATAAACAAGAATGCTGCTCAGCTGAATAATAATTGCTGGCACATGCACTTTTTGCGAGAGGGTGTTGTAGCGGATAACACTAAAACGCATGATTTGATCGAGCGTAAAGGCAAGCAAGACAAATTGGAAAATAGCCAGACCATCAACTAGCAGATTCATCGAGCCTTTTTCAAGGTCGGTGGCATTCCAGCCCCAAGGACTATCGGCTAATTTATCTAGCCAAATCATCAGGCCAAAATTAAGGGTGATGACGATCCAAAGAATGGTCTTAGGAAGTAGAAAGACGCGAGAATTAGGTACGCTCATAATATTTTTTGAAGAGTATAGGGTTTAGTGCTTATATTCTACTTACTAAAAAGGAAGTGAGGATTGGGCCAAGCCCTTTGCACTCAATTAGCTCGCGCTCCTCTAAAATAAAGTGACCGGTCAAAGCTTCCGCAGTAGCTGGGGTTATTTGAACTCGACCGATAGCTGAGGTGGATTCCATCCGACTTGCGGTATTTACGGTATTACCCCAGAGATCATAAGAGAACTTGGTAAAGCCGATCACGCCTGCGACCACTGGACCCGAGTTGAGGCCAATCCGCATTTGTAGATCACTGCCGTTTGCTTGATTAAACTCCGTTAAGTCCTGATACATTCCCAGTGCCATATCGGCGGCAATGATGGCATGATCAGAGCGCGGAATCGGCAAGCCACCTACTGCCATATAAGCATCACCAATCGTTTTAATTTTCTCTAAACCCAATTCTTCTGCCCGTTTATCAAAGCGCGTAAATAAGTCATTCAATAATTTCACGAGATCAGCAGGTGATTTAGTGGAAGACATCTTGGTAAAGCCAACTAAGTCACTAAATAAAATAGTCACTTCTGGGTAAGAGCCAGATATATTTTTCTCGCCCTTTTTAAGGCGCTCAGCAATCGGCTTAGGCAAAATATTGAGCATGAGTTTTTCAGTTTTCATTTGCTCAATATTGAGTAATTCTTTTTCGTGCTGCAAAAGGGCAATGTGTTCCCGGTCTAAATCACGTAAACGTTTTTTTTCTAAGGAAGAAAAAACCCGCGCGCGTAATAAAACGGGATCGAATGGCTTTGGTAAATAATCTTCTGCACCAATCTGAATGCACTCCACCGTTTTTTCAAACTGCTCAGCACCAGACACCACAATGACGGGTAGATAACTGAGGGCTGGATCAGACTTGACGATATTTAATACGCCTAAGCCGTCTAATTCAGGCATTTCCATATCGAGCAGCATGAGATCAAACGACTCAGCCCGCACTTTTTCTAGCGCTTCGTTACCATCGCCAGCTTCGGTAATATTGGTAATGCCAACATTATTCAGTTCCCGTATTAATAGGCGTCTGAGGGTACGACTGTCGTCAACCACCAATACTTTCATGAGCTTAGTTTGCTCCAGCACCTCGGGCGAAATATTCTTAAACATCAGATCGGCACTCATTAGCGTTGCATCTCCTTATGAAGGTCTTTGCAGTAATATGAAACACGATCTTCCTGCTGCACTTTGAAGGATTGATCATAGAGAATAGATTCGGAGGAGCCAAGTAAGAGGCATCCACCATCATCTGCAAGCTGTGTGCGTAATTTTCGAAATATCTTTGCTTTAGTTGCAGCATTAAAGTAAATTAGTACATTACGTATCAAAATTAAATCAAACTTGGGCATGACCGGCCAATCTTTGACGAGATTCAGGCTCTCAAAATGAATCATTTGCTTTAGTTCGCTACTAATCTCATATTGACCAGTCGACAATTTTTTAAAGTGCCGCTTAATTTGCTCCTCGCTTAAACCCCGTTTGATTTCTGTTTCCGAATAGATGCCAGTGCGCGCTTGCGTTAAGGCCGGCTCAGAAATATCGGTAGCAATAAGTTGAATTTTCCAAAAATAGAGTTCAGGGAAATTTTCCCGTAAAAGAATAGCCAAACTATAAGGCTCTTGGCCGGTAGAGGCCGCAGCACACCAAATTTCTAGGGTTTTTGTCTCGCGGCGTTTGGCAATCAGCGCAGGAATAATCGTGGTTCGTAATGTTTCAAAGGGATATTTATCTCGAAAAAACATAGTTTCATTTGTGGTCATTGCATGAAACGATTGATGATGCAAAATACCGAGAGGATTGACTAAGAGATGCTGAATTAAGGCATGATGATCTTTGAAGTTATGAGATCTGGCGATTACTGCTAAACGGGAGGCCACTAAATATTCTTTACTATGATCAAGAGCAATACCCAAATGCTCTTCTAGCATTTGGAAAAATAAATGAATATTATTTTGATGGATAGTGAGCGCTTGAGTCATTATTTTTTTTGCGTTCGAAAGATAATTTCGTTCGGAATATCACCTAATGGCAAAATCTTTTCAGCCAAATTGGCGTTGGCAATTGCGCCAGGCATACCCCAGATGACGCTCGTTTTTTCATCCTGCACTAACACGCTGCCATTGGCATTAACAATATCGACAGCACCTTTCAGTCCGTCGTAACCCATGCCCGTTAATACTAGGGCTAGTAGATGACTGCCATAGATTTTTGCTGCACTCCTAAACAGCACATCGACCGCGGGTCGGCAGGAATTTTCAGGTGGATCTTCATTGAGCATCATTACTACTTTGGCCCCTGACTTACGCAGCTCTAGGTGCCTACCGCCGGGAGCAATATACGCCTTACCCGGAAATGCTTCTTGCCCGTGCTGAGCCTCTTCAACTGGAATAACGCCAACACTAGTTAATCTTGAAGCTAGCAGCTCAGTAAATTTGGGTGGCATGTGTTGCACGATAAATATTGGTACGCTGAGAGGTGACTTCCAGGCTTCAAATAACTCCATCAATGCGGCTGGCCCACCAGTAGACACGCCAATGCAAAGAGCTTCAATGCGGCTTGAGGGAAGTCCGCTCGGTTTAGCAAAGATTTGTTGTTTCACTTCAGCAATGATTTCTTTTGGCGAAATGATTTTGCTAGGCTTCACTGGTGTGGGCTTACATAACTCACGAATCTTGGGTATGAGCTCATCTTCTAGTACCCGTAGCGCTTCCGCCATATTGGTTTTATCGCTTGGCTTACCAACATAATCACTTGCGCCATTGGTTAATGCGGTAATAGTGGCTTCCCCGCCACGTTGCGTTAGCGAGCTAAACATAATAATCGGCAAATCGCGATCCAGTTTACGAATTTCTTTGAGCGCCGTTAAACCATCCATTTTTGGCATCTCAACATCGAGGGTTATTAAATCGGGCTTAATGCGCCCAATCATTTCAATGGCCTCAAGACCATCCTCAGCAGTACCAACTACCTCAATATCGGCATGGCGTAATAGGGTCGTCATGATGATACGCCTCATCACAGCTGAGTCATCAACGATTAGCACGCGAATTTTATCTTTAGGGGAAATAATATGTTTCATAAGGGGATAATAAAACGGGAAAAGGACTGAGGTCTTGGTCGGCATTTATCCAAGACAGTTAAACGCTTAATAGTGCTGGCTTTCCTGAAAAGGCAATGCCTTTAATGAGTTGCTTGGGGTCTAAAATTAACAGTAATTTTTCTGGTAATTTATGTACCCCCAAGACAAGCTCACGCGACATTTTTGGAAAATTATTGGGTGGTGGTTCAAAGGTCTCTTGCTCTAGGGGAATAATTTCACCCACGCTGTCTACCAACAAGGCAATTAACATGTTGTCACATTGCAAAATAATACTAATCGTTTCTTCTTGAATCAAAGTATTTTCAAGCCCTAAGCGCTCATACATATCAATTGCAGGCACAAGTTGACCGCGCAAATTCATAATGCCGCGAACCGTTTTTGGGCTTTTTGGTACACGTGTAACGTCTAAGTTTTTATTCAACTCAAGAACATCTGTCGCAGTAATGCCAAAATACAAGCCACCTAAATAGAAGGTCGCATAATCAGTGGCAGCACTCATCGCATTACGTCCATATCTATGACTTCAGGGTAGGTCTTTTGATGTTCTTGTAGATCCCGCATCATTAAGATTTCTTGCAGATCGATGACATTAATCACTTTCTCGCCCATCAGTACGCAACCTGCCAAGCCACGTTGAGGGGGATTCGCTTTTTGCAATTTCTTGGGCACATGGATAATGTCGTGAACTTGACTTACTACTAGGCCAATCGGCATTTGATTAAAGTAATGCACAATCACTGATAACGGCTGGGTAGTTGAGTCAACCGCAGGTTGGGCGCCTTCAATATATTCATTCATGCGAATTAAATGCATGATTTGGTCGCCATATTGCACCACCTCGCGACTACCATTGCGCTGCACCCGACTGAGCGCAAAATTCTCTAAGCGCTCAACATCTTCTAGGGGAATAGCAATGCGTTCGAGACCGGCTAATTCAAACAATAACATCGAGACTTCTTCTTCACGTACTTGAGTAAATATCGCTTCGGGGTTTAGTGGACGCGCCTGAATTTTTGCTACTAAGCCAGAGTGAATTGCCATACCATCGACATCTAGAATTAATGCTACACGGCCATCGCCTAAAATCGTCGCTCCAGCAAAATCAGGAATCCCTTTCAGGAGGGCGCCAAGGGGCTTAACTACTACTTCTTGCATGTTAAGTACTTCATCAACTACGAGACCAAAAGAGATGCCCGAGGATTGCAAGATTGCCACATTAATCGCTTTTGCGCTATCGGGTACATGTGCACTCAATTTTAGTTGTTGATTTAAAAATAATAGCGGCACGAGTTTGCCGCGTAAGCGAAAGACTGGGGTGCCATAAAAATCTTCCAAGCCAGTTGAATTAGTAGGATCAATGCGCACCATTTCGGAAATGCTATTTTGCGGAATTGCATAGCGCTCGCTTTCGCAGCGCACGAATAGCGCTGGCATGATCGCTAAAGTGAGCGGAATTTTTAAACGAATATTGGTGCCTTTGCCGCGATGGCTATCAATTTCAATTGAGCCTCCAATAGCCGAAATATTATTTTTAACCACGTCCATGCCAACACCACGGCCTGAGAGGTTGGTAACAACCTGATTTGTAGAGAAGCCTGGGAGGAAAATAAATTCCAGTAACTGCATGTCACTGAGTTTTTTAGCGTCTTCAAAACTAACTAATTTCTTATCAATTGCTTTTTGGCGCACAGTTTCAAATTTAATGCCACCACCGTCATCGGCAATCTCTATTACTACCATGCCATTTTCATGAATCGCACGCAGTAAAACAGTGCCGTTTTCAGATTTACCTTTAGCCAAGCGTTCGGCGGGAGGTTCTATACCATGATCAATGCTATTGCGAATAATATGAATTAGCGGGTCACGAATACCATCAAGTAAGGTGCGATCGAGTTCTGTATCGGCACCCTCCTGTATTAGGGTGACCTTTTTATGACAATCATTGGCAATATCGCGCACTAAGCGGGGAAATTTAGACCATACCTGTGAAATTGGCTGCATGCGCGTTTTCATCATGCGCTCTTGCAACTCTAGGGTAAGTAGATCAATCGATCTGACGGTATTCGAAAAATTATGATCGCCAAATTCGGCAGTAAAAGGCAATAAACGGTTGCGTGCTAGGACCATTTCGCTGACTAAATTCATCAGCTTATCGAGTAACTCTAAGTTGACTTTTACAGGGGCTGCCACTTCAGTAGTTCGGGCATTACCAGTTGGTGTAGTGGCGTCAACTACAGTTTCTGATTCGATCGTAATTAAGCTATCGCCCATCACAACTTCATCTACAGTTTCGACTTCTTCTGAATCAATTGCTTCGAGCACTAAGTCATCGGTAGTAACGCCCGTGTCAACCGCGGGTGTGGAGGTTTCAGATGAGGGCATTGCATTGCGATTAGCGGTACTGCTAACAGCGCCACCACTCGCAAGACTAAGCAAGTCGGCGATGAGGAGGGTATCGTCACCCGCTGGTTCTGTGTTAGCTACTTCAATACCACTAATAATTTCACGTAAAGCATCAAGCGCCATGAGTAGGGTGCTGGTTTTTTGGGTATCGAGTGCTAGGTGCCCATCCCGAATTTTTCCTAATAGACTTTCACCCGCGTGTGATACTTTCTCGAGACGTTTAAAAGCAAAAAAACCACTGCTCCCTTTAAGCGTATGCATGGCACGAAAAATATTGCCAACCAGTTTTTTATCATCGGGAGTTTCTTCAAGCTGAACAAAATCTAAATCGAGTTGGTCAAGAATTTCTCTTGCCTCGATAATAAATTCAGCCAGAATATCGTCGTTATTGTCCATGGATAAGACTTGGGTAGCCTATTAAAGAGATCACGAAAGCGGGCTAAATCAAGGGGGTCAAAACTAAAAAAGTCATCATTTTGCCAATCAATCGACTTTTCATAATATAGTAGTTTAAGGGCAAAATAATTCGGTTTTCCCCAGTACTACCCTAGACCTTGCCCTGACTTGGGGCACCTTGACCCAGGAAAGTATTGCGTCGCAATAGTACTACTTAATTACCCAAATTTTTTCGCACTTTCGCTACCAGCTCGGGGGTAGCATTGGCGGGGGCAGTATTTCCCCAGCTGGTACGTACATAATTTGCAATTTCGGCTATTTCTCGATCGTTTAAGCGGGCTTTAAATGCGGGCATGGCAATGTAATTGGCTCGTGGATGAATGCCCCCTAGAACGACCTTAAAGATATTCGCAGGGTCTGGAGCTTTCACAACAGGGTTGCCAGTAAGGGGTGGAATGACTCCAGCAACGCCAACCCCTTTTGAGAGGTGACAGCCACTACAGTTGTCGAGATAGAGTTTGGCGCCGATGATTTTGGTCGGATCTGGCCCAGCCCTACCGGCGTAAAGAGAGGAATTGGGTGGCAGGGATTTCAAGTACTCTGCCATGGCATTTAAATCGGCTTCGGTCATGTATTGCATGCTGTTATGCACTACCTCTCCCATGGGGCCTAACACTGCTGTTTTGCCTTTGTAAGAGCCTGTTTTTAAATATTTAGCAATATCTTCAGCTGTCCAAGAGCCAAGCCCGGTAGTAATATTGGAGGTTAGGTTGAGGGCAAACCAGCCATCAATTACTGCGCCGGTATACGCTTTTTTCTTCTCGATACCACCAGCAATATCCCGTGGCGAATGGCAATCACTACAGTGGCCAAAGCCCTCAACTAGATAGGCACCGCGATTCCATGAGGCAGATTTACTGGGGTTAGCTTGATATGTGCCCTCTTTAAAAAAGAGTTCCCGCCAACCAATCATCGACAGCCGAATATTGAAGGGGAAATCAAGGTGATTTACCTCCACTTGATTACTCACAGCTGGCACAGTGCGTAAATAAGCATAAATTGCATCAATATCTTCGCGCGTGGCCTTGGTATAAAAATCGTAAGGCATGGTGGGATAAAGATCTTGATGCTTTTTATTGATGCCATCATGCAGCGCACGATAAAAATCATTCGCCGACCAAGAGCCAATGCCCGTTTGTATATCTGGGGTGATATTGGGCGAAAGCATATATCCAAAAGGGGTGTCGAGGCGAAGTCCACCAGCAAATGGCTTGCCGCCGGGAGCTTGGTGGCAAGAAATACAATCACCAGCGCGGGCGAGGTACTCGCCTTTTTGTAGTTGAGTTTGCGGCGCAGCTATCGGGGCGGTGGCCTTTTGTGCATATACAGGCGCGATACTCAGTGCCACCATGACCATGACAAGCGCCTGCTCAAAGCCATGTTTGCGAGCCTTCAAAAAATTGCTTTTGGTCAACCTTAGTAAGGCGAAACTGGAAGTAATACCGAGCATAGGTTGTTGGTTTAGCAATTGATTGTGCCAATCATAAAAAGGATATAAGGATTAAAAACATTATGCCTAAGCTGTATAAATATTCAAAATGGGCTAGCTTTTAGGGGTTTTCCACTAGAGGTAGTTTGTTAGCTCACTTTTGATTTAAGATTATTGAGGCCCTCAATTAATCCCATATTGAAAGATCGGTATGAAAGAAAGTTATCCGCAGTACGTTAAAAATAGATCGGCTAAAATTTATTTGGTAGGAATCATTATCTTTTCTATCGCAATTCTAACGATTGTATTTTTAGGTAGCTTGCACTTTTCTTAAGTGTGCAATCACCATTACTGCATATTCAAAATCTCAAAAGCTGCTTTTAAGCGTTTGGAATAGAGCGCGGTAGTTGCTTTAATTTCTTCTGGTGTCCAACTACGATAGCCAGCCCCCGCCTTCATCCCTGTTTTACCTTCTGCCATTAATTGCGCCAAGCTCGGGGGAATAGTTTGACTATTCGAAAGGGAGGGATAGATTTCTTTTGCGGCGTTGGCCATCCCATCCCAACCAGAAATTTCTTTTTGAGTCATGGGCCCAATCGCCGCATAGCGAAAACCAAAGCTATAACGTACTGCATCGTCAATATCAGCTGGAGTGGCAATACCTGCGTCCACCAGGGCTAAAGCTTCACGCATCAGCGCATGTTGTATACGGTTAGCTAAAAAACCAGGGATATCGCGTTTCACCAAGACCGGTTTTTTATGAATTTGCCGATAGAGTTCACAAACTTGTTCCGCAATCGCAAGAGCCGATTTTTCTCCAAGCACAATCTCGACTAAAGGCACGATTTCTGCGGGCATAAAATAATGCGCGCCAATCATGCGATTGGCAGTAGTTAAATTCTGGGCAATTTTTGAAATTGGAAAGCCTGAGCTATTGCTGCCAATAGGAATATGCGGGGGAACACGCTGATCTAGCGACTGGAAAATCGCTTGTTTGAGTGCTAGATCTTCGGCAACAGTTTCAATGACCCAAATACAATCTTGCCAATCACCCCAAGTATCGAGATCGCCACCCCGTTGTTGCGCCAATAGTGTGCTTGGGCTTTGCTCACGAATAGCAGCTTGGGTGGAAATAGTTTGCGCTAAGGCCACCGCTTTTTGCAGACACTGCGATACCTTAGCTTGATTGCGACCCAAGATTAAAACTGGGTATTGCTCCGCAATAAAGCCAGCAGCAATCCCTGCGGCCATGGTGCCGCTACCAATTACTGCAATATATGTCATGGGGTATTGTCCGAGATGGGTTGGAACTCAATTTTAAGTCGAAGTCGAGCTAATTCGCAATAAAGTAGCATAACTGCGAAGGACTGAAAATGTCTGCGGCTACCTGAGCTTGTCCGCGCATAATTATGTTTAAATAGGCTACTTCACTTGCACCATTTAAGGAAAATTTGTAATGTCAATGTACAACCCGTTTCAGCCAGTAGAAAAGATTAAAGCTGAAGTTTTTATGTCGATGCCAGCCAAGTTTAAAAAAAAATCTCGTACGGGTTGGTCAGACCCGAATCGTCAAAATGCCGAAGTCGAGTGTTTTTTAGAGGGGCCTTCTTTTGACCGTGAAGGTAATTTATGGTTTGTTGACATTCCTTTTGGGCGGATTTTCCGCATTACGCCTAAAGGAGATTGGGAGTTAGTTACCCAATACGATGGCTGGCCGAATGGCTTGAAGTTTCATCAAGATGGCCGTGCGTTTATTTGTGATTACAAAGCAGGCTTATTGGCTTTAGATCCGAAAACTGGCAAGTTAGAAACCATTTTAGGTTCGATGTACAGCGAAAATTTTAAAGGGTTAAATGATTTACACTTTGCCTCGAATGGCGATTTATATTTTACTGATCAAGGGCAAACAGGCATTGCCGATCCTACTGGGCGCGTTTTTCGTTTGCGCGCAAATGGGCAGCTTGATCGCTTAGCCTTAAATGTACCGAGCCCGAATGGGATCACTTTAAATACGCAAGAAAAACATGTTTTTGTTGCGGCAACTCGCTCTCAGCAAATTTGGCGCTTACCCTTGATGGCTGATGGCTCGGTCTCGAAAACCGGGGTAGCGATTCAGTTAACAGGTGGGGTTGCTGGGCCTGATGGCATTGAAATGGATGCGGAGAATGGCCTATTGGTATGTCATCTCGGTATAGGAGTATGGCGCTTCGATAGCAATATGTTGCCAACCCATTTAATTTATTCTGAAAATCCCCATCATCATCATTTAGCCAATTTATGTTTTGGCGGTGATGGCAAAGATGTTTACATTACTGAATCACTATCTGGCGATATTTTAAAAGCCCGCCTACCTGTAGCCGGTAAAAAAATGTTTGGTCTTACTTAGTTTTTATTAGATTTGATACCACTGAAGATGCAGTACATTTCCTTAGCCACCGCACAAGGTTTCATAAGCGATATTTTAAGGGCGGTAGGCGTACCGCCCGATGATGCGGCGAGAGTTGCGCATCTCATGTTGCAGTCTGATTTAGCAGGCGCCGATGGTCATGGCTTATTTCGCTTACCTTCATATGTGAAGCGAATTCAAGCGGGTGGCGTTAATTTGCATCCCAAGATGCAAGTTGAAAAAGATTTCGGCGCCACTGCGCTATTAAATGGCGATAATGCGCTGGGTCATTTGGTAATGGCACGGGCGGTTGAGCTAGCTCAAGTAAAAGCGAAGCAGTTTGGTGTAGCTTGGATTGGTAGTCATCATGGTAACCACGCTGGCGCAGCAGCAGTATATGTGCGGATGCTTGCTGAGCAGGGTCTCATCGGAATTTATATGGCAGTGGGCAACGCAAATCATATGGCCCCGTGGGGCGGAATTGATTTGTTGCTCTCCACTAATCCCCTTGCAATCGCAATACCTGCCGGCAAGCAGCCCATTGTCTTATTAGATATGGCAACAACCATTGCCGCCTATGGTAAGGTTAAATTAGCCGCGCAAAGGGGGGAGTTGATGCCCGATACTTGGATGATAGATCGAAGCGGTAAACCCATTACCGATCCGAAGCGCGCTAGCGAAGGTTCGCTTTTACCAATTGGCGAATACAAAGGGTACGGCTTAGCACTGATGATTGGGTTATTAGCGGGGAGTTTAAACGGTGCTGCGGTAGGTAAAGAGACCATCGATTTCAATGCCCAGCAAGCTAGCGCTACCAACACAGGCCAAGCTGTCATTGCTCTAGACCCCTCGGCTTTTGGTGACCCTGAAGCATTTATTGAAAGGGTCAATCAAGTTGTGCGTGATATACAGCAATCGACTCCTATTCCAGGTGGAGCTGGAATACGTGTGCCAGGGGAGGGTGCCGCGCGCACAACTGAACAACGACAGCGCGACGGTATTCCCCTATCATTAGAACTATTTAAAACTTTAGATGCATTAGCCATTGAACATGGCGTACCTCTTTTACTTAAGGAGCAGTAGATGACACTTCAACAATGGTGCAGGATTCCATTTGGCGCACGTTCGATTTTACTTGGCAGCTTTTTCTTATTGGCTGGATTAATGCAACCCGTATTTGCTGCCTATCCCGATAAGCCTATTAAAGTGCTGGTGGGTTATGCACCGGGAAGTTCAACTGACATTATTGGACGCATTATTGCCCAAGATTTAAGTATCGCGCTAAAACAAACTGTAGTGATTGAAAATCGTGGGGGTGCTGGCGGTAGTTTGGCAGCAGATGCGGTAGCCAAAAGTGCACCCGATGGATATACGATTTTATTTGCCCAAAATGGTTTAGCCATCAATGTGGCTGCAAACCCAAAATTAGCCTTTAACGGCATGAAAGATTTAATTCCCGTGGTTGGGGTTACTGCAACTCCTCATATCTTGGTAGTGAATAAAGAATTTCAAGCAAAGAATGTTGCTGAATTAGTAGCCCTACTAAAAAGCAAGCCTGGCAAACTAAGCTTTGCTTCATCGGGTATTGGCAACTCGGATCACATGGCGGGCGAACTATTTTTAGCAATGACTGGCTTACAGGCCATTCATGTGCCCTACAAAGGCGGGTCACCTGCGGCTACCGATGTTTTAGGTGGGCAAATTGATTTCTATTTTGCCGGGATGCCAGTGGGCCTCCCTTTATATAAAGGCGATAAGTTACGTGCTTTGGCGGTAACCAGTAAACAGCGCTTTAGTGGCGCCCCTGAGTTGCCAACGATGATTGAAGCGGGGGTACGAGCTTATGACATGACCTTATGGCAGGGTGTTTTTGTCCCTGCAGGTACACCCAAGGAAATCATGAGTTTACTCAGCACTACGATTTTAAAATTGCTTGAAGACCCTGAGACGAAGGCACGTTTAAATAAAGCTGGCGTACAAATTGCCCCAATGAATCAAGCCCAATTTAGTGAACTGTATTTTTCAGAAATTGCACGGTGGAAGCAAGTTATGGAAAAAACCAATATTAAGCTTGAATGAAACGCGCACGTCGAATTTGTTTTGCTATAGGGGTTTTGATTGGCTACAGGACTTTAATATGTGGTGCAGGTATAGGTGTGCATCACTGGAAAGCGGTCATTTAAGGTTGTCCGTACCTCAGAAATAGCCGCGCCCTTTTTACCCAACTTTTTACATTCCTCAATGGCTACTGCCATCACTTCTTCATCATTTGCGGTAACCACGGTTTGAACGCCGACTCGTCCATCGGACGTTTGCACAGCTCTGAAATTACTTTTTGAGGTTCCACAGGCGCTGAAAATAACGCTCGTAGTAAGAGCGATTAAGAGCAACAAGAGCGGTAGTAGATGAGAAGTTTTGATGGGATGCATTCTAATATTTTAATAGTATCTATGCTTAAGCCGTGAATTGTAATTTTGCGAGGCGCGCATAGAGGCCATTTTTTTCAAGCAACTCGGCATGGGTACCTTCCTCAACAATGCGGCCTTCATCCAAAACAATAATGCGATCTGCACGTAATACGGTAGCTAAGCGATGCGCAATAATTAAAGCAGTTTTTCCGGGCAGGAGCGCATTCAAGGCTTTTTGCACGGCACGTTCCGATTCGGCATCGAGTGAAGCAGTCGCTTCATCCAATAAAAGGATGAAAGGATTTTTTAAAATGGCTCGGGCAATTGAAATGCGCTGTTTTTGTCCACCCGATAAGCGTACACCGCGTTCACCTAAAAAGCTGTGATAACCCTCCGGTAGTGCAGAAATAAATTCATCGGCATATGCCATTTTGGCAGCAGCAATCACTTCATCATCGGTAGCATTTAGACGACCATAGCGAATATTTTCAAGTGCGCTATTAGCAAAAATTAAAGGCTCTTGCGGAACAATGCCAATCAGATGGCGTAACTCGTCGATGGGCCACTGTTCTAGTGTGCGGCCAAAAATATTGATAGCGCCACTTTGCGGCTCATAAAAACGTAATAGCAGGGAGAAAATAGTACTTTTGCCTGCGCCAGATGGCCCTACTAAGGCATAGCTTTGACCCTTAGGAATGGTGAGGTTTAAATGATCTAAGGCCAAAAATGTAGGGCGCGATGGATAAGAAAAAGATACGTTGGCAAACTGAATGGCCTCAGTTTGCGTGGCGGCTAAAGCCCCAATCTTATCCATTTGTTGCTTAAGCCGATTAGCTGAGTCATCAATACCATGATGATCAAAGGCGATTGCGGGTTTCGCTTGGATTAGTTCAACGAGTCGCTCAGTTGCGCCAGATGCGCGTTGTAAGTCGCCCCAAACCTCAGACAAAGCGCCAATTGAACCTGATACTAAGGCTGCGTATAAAACAAATTGGGTTAATTGGCCAATCGTAATTTGTCCCGTACCAACCTGTAAGGCTCCTACCCACAAGACAAAAACGATGACTGAAAATGCAAGCGTAATCGCTAAGGCAGTAAGCATTGAGCGTACTTTGATGCGTTCTTTAGCAACGGTAAAGGCCAACTCAACCGCAGTGCGATAGCGCTTTTGCTCATACGGTTCGCGTACAAAGGCTTGTACAGTAGGCATGGCACTGAGGATTTCACCGGCAATCGCACTGGCGTCGGCAACTTTATCTTGACTAGCCCGCGACATCTTGCGCACGCGACGGCCAAAAGCCCACAGTGGCAACACAGTAAACAATAAAAGACCTACCATCATGCCTGCTAACCAAGGGCTGGTAGCTAACATCATGCCAATTCCACCAATTGCCATGACTGAACTGCGTAAGGCTAAGGAAATACTCGTGCCAACTAAAGTTTGAATTAGGGTGGTATCGCTAGTTAGGCGTGATAACACTTCACCGCTTTGTAAGGTTTCAAAATAACTCGGGCTTTGCCGAAGGACATTTTGAAAAACCCGCTCACGCATATCGGCAACGACGCGTTCGCCAAGCCATGACATAAAGTAGAAGCGCGCGGCTGTGCCAAGCGCTAAGACTACAGCGATGATTAGGAGGTAAATAAATTCACGGTGAACCGCTTGGCTAGTTAAGCCAGTATCAATTAATTGCCGAAAGGCGATGGGTACCGCTAGGGTAGCGCCTGCAGCAACAAACACAAAGATAATGGCTAAAATCCATTGCAGACGATATTGGCGAATCACTTGATAGTCTTTGAGCCAATGGCGAATGCTACTGATCTTTACAGGCTTTTTACTCATATATGATGATACTTTTACACTATTTAGATTGATCAAGTATTGTAGGTGATGAATATATGTTGATAAAATTAAAAATGAACTTTCTGGTATGCCAAGCATTAATCTGTACTGCGTTGCTGCAGATTAGTGCACCAGCGACCGCGCAAGCTAATGCTCAGGCTAACCCGGCTGCCGAGCTACAACCGGTTAAAACCATACCGTCAATTGACGTTGCTCGTTATTTGGGTACTTGGTATGAGATCGCAAAATTTCCTAATTGGTTTCAGCGGAAATGCCTTTCTGGCACGAATGCAAACTACCAATTAAAAGAAGATGGCAATGTAAAGGTAACGAATCGGTGCAAAGTTGAGGGTGGTGAAATGGCCCAAGCAATTGGCACCGCGAGGCAAATTGGCGGCGCTACTTCCCCTAAATTAGAGGTTCGTTTTGCTCCTGACTGGTTAGCAATTTTGCCCTTTGTGTGGGGTGATTATTGGGTGATTGATCTTGATCCACAGTATCAATTGGCTGCTGTAAGTGATCCGCGGCGCGAGTATTTATGGATCTTATCGCGCACGCCAAAGGTCAATCAAAAATCCTATGATGATTTATTACAACGACTCGTCACACAGCAATTTGATTTAAGTCAATTGAGTCTCACGCCGCAAGACTAAACTGCATGAGCGAATTGAGTACTTGCGTTAAATTCGCTGTTACTCGACCTTACCAATTTTTTTCACTGAGATAGCTAGGTCTCCCGCATCTTTATCCCAGTAAGTCTTGAACTCGGGCGCATCGAGGTACATTACCGGGCTACCAGAATTACCAATAATTTCTTTCACTTTTTCATCATTTGCAGCTAGCTTGGCAGCTTCGCGCAATTTATTCACAATCGCATCCGGAGTATTACTGGGCACAAATAAGCCTGACCACTGGGCAAATTCAATCGGCACCCCCAGCTCTTTAAAGCTGGGCACATCAGGCAAGCTCACTAGGCGCACATTGCCCCAGTGCGCTAGAGGTCGT
Organism: Polynucleobacter sp. IMCC30063; assembly: GCF_021395235.1. NCBI lineage: Bacteria > Pseudomonadati > Pseudomonadota > Betaproteobacteria > Burkholderiales > Burkholderiaceae > Polynucleobacter > Polynucleobacter sp. IMCC30063. The sequence continues at coordinate 779,751 of NZ_JAJVCQ010000001.1, forward strand.
AATTTTCCAGCTTTGATGTATTGCACCACCGAAGATGGCCCCGTTGCCAAGGCATCAACTTGACCACCCAGTAAGGCCACAATTGCAGGGCCTGCTCCAGTATAGGGAATATGCACCATATAAAATTTTTCATTGGCTTTCAGCATTTCCATGGGAACGTGCATGGTGCCGTAATTTCCTGATGAGCCAAAATTATATTTACCTGGGGATGCTTTCATGGCATCCAAAAATTGCTTATAGGTTTTCCATGGGCTGTCACTCCGCACCACTAAAACAGTTGGATCGGCGGTGAAGCGGGCAATCGGCTTTAATTGATTTAGTTGAAATGAGGGCGTTTTCCCTAAAATTTTATCGGCTTCAGGAATAATGGAAATTGAGGATAGCGCCATCAACATGGTGTAGCCATCCGGCTTTGATTTGGCGACTGCCGCCATTCCAACCCCACCACCAGCGCCCACTTTGTTTTCAATAATTACTGCTTGGCCTAAGCTACGCGACAGCGCTTCAACTACTGGGCGGGCTACGGTATCAGCCACTCCCCCAGGTGGGAAAGGTACGACCATCGTCAGAGGACGAGTAGGCCACGCCTCTTGCGCATGAGCCGCGCTGATTAAAAGGCCGGAGAGCATAGTCAATAAACCCAGCATGGTACTCAAGACTAAAATACAGGGTTGGGGTAAACCCGAAAGAGGGTGAGCTTGTCTCATATTTTTATTTACTCGAATGAAGGAATTCATATCCTACTACAATCATTTTCAGGTGAATACAATCGTTTGAGGAGATGAGTTTCATGAAATTTGCTGCATTCCGTTTGCGTCATGGCACACCCGCTGAAATCGAGCGCGTGCGGGTAGGTTTAGTGTCCACTGAGCAAGACAATATTGCTGAATACGGCGTATCTACTAATCTGACTGAAGCCGGAGTTCTAACGCTTTTAAATCTGCAATTGGCCAAGCAGCCTTTGCCAGCTACTACTACTACTCACAGCCTCAGTGCAATCCAGTTGTTGGCCCCAATTCCAAGGCCGCGGCGTAATATTTTTTGTGTTGGTAAAAATTATTTTGAGCATGCAAAAGAGTTTGGGACTAGCGGCTTTGATAGCAGCACTTCAAAGCCAGGCGATGAAATTCCGAAGGACCCGATTATTTTTACTAAACCCCCTGAGTCGGTGATCGGTCCAGGAGCAAATATTGTAATTCCGCAACAAGTTTCAAATGCTGTTGATTACGAGGTTGAGTTAACGGTGATTATTGGCACAGGTGGTAAAGGCATTAGTCAAGCCAATGCAATGCAACATGTTTGGGCGTATACCGCAATTAATGATGTGACCGCACGCGATTGGCAACAACGGCATAAGCAATGGTTCTTAGGAAAAAGCTTTGATACTTTTTGCCCGATGGGGCCTTGGGTAGTGACAGCCGATGAGCTAGATGTTAACGATATCTCAGTTAAATGTTGGGTTAACCAAGAATTACGGCAAAGCTCTAATTCAAAAGATTTAATTTTCAATATTCCCAAGCTCATTGAGACAATTTCAGCGGGGATTACTTTGTATCCAGGTGACATCATTGCAACTGGCACACCCGCTGGGGTAGGTTTAGGTTTTAAACCCCCCAAGTATTTAGCGCCGGGCGATATTGTGAAACTAGAGATTGGTGGCGTTGGCGTACTAGAAAACCCATTGGTAATGGGTTAGTAGAAGGCTTAATGTTTAATTTTAGAATCACCGAGCATGTTATCGGCTTTAATAAAATATTTTCTGCCGTAAGCTAATACTTGCGTATCACTTGGGTGATCGACAGTCTCTACGCCTAAAATATTTTTTGCTACCTGTGGATCGTGTTGGTTTGCGTGCTTAAATAATTCTAGTTTTGCAGAGCCTGGGCCGATAATTAAAATTTCTTTGGCATCTTTAATTGCCGTAATGACCGCGTGCAAATAACCTGAATCTAATGCCACGTGACCGCTACCTGAAGCCCCTTTTTTATGATGTAAATGGAGGTGCTTAGAGTGGGTGGAAATGATTTGATTTTCGCTGGCCTGAGCATCGAAACGAATAATATGGGCTTCTTGATGGTCAATCCAAACGACGACATGATTAAATGACATTACTGCTCCTTGATACGATAACAACTGAAAATGGCATATGCGCTAATTAATCTAAGCCCATATTCCTCTCGCCTCATTATATGGGCTTACTGAGTCATTTTTGACTTATTACTGTATTTAGCACAGCGCGAATTTCTTGGCTCAACTCAGAGGCGGTCATGCCGATGGGCCCAATGCCCTTCTTAGCTAGGGAATCGCCTGCTAAGGCATGTAAATAAACTGCCAGGATAGTTGCACCCCAAGCATTCAGGTCATGCTGAATTCCTTGCGCAGTCAGTGCAGCTACACAACCTGTGAGCACATCGCCCATGCCTGCTGTCGCCATGCCTGGATTACCGTAGGGACAAACTAGCGTTTTTTGCGTTGGTGAACCAATTAATGTATGTTGACCCTTCAGCACCACAATTGCATTCGTCAGCTTAATTAAGTCAAGCAAAGCATGCGGGCGATTAGCTTGAATACTTGCGGCATCAGTTTGTAAGAGTGCCGCAGCTTCACCGGCATGCGGTGTGATGATGGCAGGAAAAGACCTTGCCTTTAGAGCACTCATCAACCCCGTATTATTTGCTAAGAGCTGCAGTGCATCAGCATCTAAAATTAGAATTTGGCTGCTACTGAGTGCTTGGCGGAGATAATTTTTTGCAGTTTTGCTAAAACCCAAACCCGGACCAATTGCAATTACATCTGGATTGATATTACCTAGAATTTGCTTGGGAGAAAAACGCATGGCGTCTACGAGCATTAATTCTGGGTAAGAATCGATCAGATGGGCCGAGGCAGAGTCCAGCATAGCGATGTGTGTCCAACCTGCGCCACTATAAAGTGCACCAAGGCCAGCCAAAATAATGGCACCTGCTTTACCGGCGTCGCCACCAATAAGTAAAACCTTACCAGCGTTTCCTTTATGTTCATCTGCTTGTCGTAACAATTTTTTGGCCAAGCGATTCAACTCAGGCACAGTGAGCTTGCGCTGATTGACGGGGCTGGGAAGGGGTTTTTTGATCATTTAAGGTAATAGAATAGACTTAAAGGTCTTATACTGAAAGCCTATTAATTGTAGGAGCAAATAATGCGTATTCATCACCGAATTATTTTTTTAGTGCTTTATTTTGCTACTTTCGCTTGTTTGGCTCAGCTACCAGATGCCCGTACTATTAATGGTATTCGTTTTATTACTGGCGGAATTGGTTCAGACGTATCTAAGGCGATGCAGGCTGAAGCTAAACAATGGCCTTTATTACTTGAGTTTTCGCAAGCGGATGGTCAAGCAAAACCAGCTTGGGTTGCGGGCGTTAAAGTTGTCATTAGTGATGCAAAAAATGCACCTTTGCTCGAGACGGTCTGCGATGGGCCACTCATGTTAGTAAAACTTCCACCAGGCTCTTATTCAATTGCGGCTTTTTATAATGGCATGGCTCAAAATCGTACTCTGGTGATTGCGAAAGACGTGCCTCAGCGAATAGTGATTACTTGGAAAAGCCCTTCTTAATTGCGGATTGCTAATTCCATGCGGTCGAGCGCTTGATTTAGTAATGCCCTTTGGGTGCCAAAGTTGAGACGGACAAATTTGGGCTCATTAAATTGGGACCCGGGCGAAAGATGGATGCCGTGCTGTAAAAATAAATCCTGGGGCTTGGCTAGCCCGAGTTTGCTGCAATCAATCCAGGCTAAATAGCTCGCTTCGCTATGAGCAAAGTGCAGGATATTGCTTGCATTGATGCGGGTTTCAACTAGATGGCGATTTTCTCGTAGATACTGAATCAGTGCTTTTCTCCATGGTTCACCTTCGTCAAGCGCTGCCTGCGTAGCAACATAACTAAATAAGGATGGATCAGCGATTGTGCTATGAAGATCAGTCTGCATGGCTTTACGTATTAGTGGATTTTCCGCTACCGCCCAAGCTAAGCCAGCACCCGGGAAATTAAAGGTTTTATTCAAGGACATTAAGGTAACGGTATTCATTGAAATGGCTTTACTCAAACTGGCAATGGGAATATGGCGCTTATTGTCATCGAGTACTAAACCTGCATGAATTTCATCAGCGCAAATCAGAATATCCTTAGCTAAACAAAAATCAGCGATTTGACTTAATTCAGCGCGCGTAAAAACGGTGCCCCCTGGATTTTGTGGATTACATAAGAGTAATAAGCGCGTACCCGGCTTAGCAAACTCATCAAGCTGAGCGAATGGCAAGACCCAGCGATTTGCTTCCAAAGCTAAAGGGAGTTCAGTAAAGTCGCGTGGGGCATGGGTACAGGCTAAGCGCAAGTGGTGATAAACAGGCCGAGGAATTAATACATGTTGATTGGGTGTAGTTAGTTGCCGTACCGCAGTATGCAAACCCGATACAACATTGGGGAGAAAGACAATCCAACTGGGATCAACTTCCCACGTGTAATGCACTTGTAAATAGTTAGCAATAGCTTCTGGCAAAGTCCTAGGTGAGTGCGTGTAGCCGAATACACCGTGTTGCACGCGGGCCGAAAGAGCATCTACAACACAAGGCGGGCAAGCAAAGTCCATATCAGCCACCCAGAGTGGAATCACATCTTGGGGGTTTGCATCCCAGCGAATGGAATCCGTCTTGCGCCGATTGATGGGCGCATCAAAATTAAATACCATATTTAATTAGCTTAACTAGCGTCACGAGCCAAACGCAATCCGGTCATTTGCCAGCGCGTATGGGCAGGAAAGAAATTACGATAACTGGGGCGAATATGCGATCGAGGCGTTAGGCAAGAGCCACCTTTGAGCACCATTTGGTTAACCATAAATTTGCCGTTGTATTCTCCTGCGATGCCATCCCACGGTTGAAATCCGGGATACGGACCATAGTTACTCGAAGTCCATTGCCAGACATCCCCATAAAGAGTCTGATTTGCTGAAGGCATTGGTACGAGATCGTGACTTTCAAGCAAATGGCTACTTCCAGGAATTGCATTACCCGCTTGATTGAGTGCAAATGCCTCCCACTCAAATTCGGTCGGCAAGCGTGCACCACGATATTCTGCATGGGATGTGCCCAACCAGCGAGCAAAAGCCTCGGCTTCAAAGTAACTAATATGGCTAACCGGTGCTGCGAGATTAAGCGGGGCATTACCACGTAAAGTAAATTCAGCATATTCTGCAGCAATACCTTGTGCAGTATTAATTGGCCTCCAATACATTGGCGCCTGAATTTTTTCTTGATTAATCCAGGCCCAGCCCGCGTCTAGCCACCATTGATGCTCTTGATAACCGCCTGCACGAATGAACTCAAGCCATTGACGATTAGTAATGAGTTGACTATCGAGTGAGTAGGGCGCAAGGTAGACTGTATGCTGCGGTGCTTCGTTATCAAAATGAAAGCCCGTGGCCGCGGTATTAAACCCGAGCTTAAATAAGTTGTGCTCTTGTTGGGGCCCGCGCATCCAATGATGGACGCCAGCAGCTTCAGTAGGACGAATTTGCTCTGGTAAGTAACTCGGCAGCAGCGAATTAGTTGAAAATAAATGGTGAATATCGGTTAATAGTAATTCTTGATGCTGTTGTTCATGATGGATACCGAGTTCAGTAATCCACGCTAATTCAGTTGTGATCTCATCGGCTAATAGTTTCTGCATACGTGCATCTACGTGCTGGCGCCAAGCAATCACTTCGTCTAAAGTTGGGCGGGTTAATAAGCCACGATCTGGTCGGGGATGCTTATCACCAACGGCGTTGTAATAACTATTAAACAAGACGGCGAATACCTTACGCCAAGGAGCGAAATTATTTTCAAAATACTGCAAGACCATGGTCTCAAAAAACCAAGTCGTGTGAGCTAAATGCCATTTAGCTGGGCTGGCATCTGGCATTGATTGAGCCTGACAATCTTCGGCGCTTAAGTGAGCAACAAGATCAAGCGATTGCTGCCGCGTTTGCATAAACTCAGTCTGTAAATTTACTTGTTCATTCAAGGTGGCAGGATTAATTTTGTTTGACATGTTTAGGTGGCATAAATTACGGCGTAATATTGTTGCGGATCAGTCCACACTTTCATCTTATCAAATCCTGCAGCAGTTAATAACTTTTGGATGGAGTTTAGAGAATATTTATGGGAGTTTTCCGTATGAATTCGTTCCCCCTTTTTAAAATAACGCTCTTTTCCTTGCCATTGCACTGTAGTAGCTTCTAATGCCTCCAAATAGAGTTCGACGCGCATCAGCTCAGCATTAATCTCGATGTGATGCTTAAATTTAGCCACTTCAAAATTGGACCCTAGCAATTGATTCACGTTGCGCAAAATATTGAGGTTAAAAGCCGCCGTTACTAAAAGTGGGTCGTTGTAAGCGGGCTCAAGGATGCTCGCTGATTTGAATAAATCGATACCAAGCAGCAGACCGCCACCCAAAGATTCTTGACGGATTTGCTTGAGTAGTTGCAAGGCTTCAGTTGGTAAAAAGTTCCCTAAACTAGAGCCGGGATAAAAGAAGGTACGAGGCGTTTGGGGAACTTCTGGCGGTAAGCGCAATTGCTGAGAAAAATCCATCCCTATTCCCATCATCGGGATCGTGGGATATTGACTTTGTAGGTGAGATAAGATGGTTCTAAGATAAGCAATCGAAAAATCGATCGCGACATAGAGATTGGGCTTGAGCAAACCAAAGAAACGCGCCGCTTTTTGGCAATTGCCAGCTCCCAAATCAATGAGTAAAGGTTTGGCGCCGATGTGTGCTTGAATTTCTGCACCAAATTGGTTAAAAATGATTTCTTCGGTCGCAGTTAAGTAATATTCTGGGAGATAGGTAATAGCTTCAAACAAGCGCGAACCTAGATTGTCATAAAAGAACTTCGGCGGCAAACTCGCGGGAGTACTTAAAATGCCTAATTCAGCTTCTTGATGAAGGGTAGTAGCTTGGGGCGAGAGTGTTTCAATAAAAGAGATTGGCACAGCAATTTCACTTGAGGTAGGGCACTTCTTTATACCTGAACTCGATGAATTGCGTGTGAAGCCGACAGAGTGTATGGGTATCTGCAAATAAGCTTATTTAGCACTATGATTGTGCTTAAGTTCTTTATCCATATTGAATTCTGCCTTATGCCACAAGCCACTCTAACTCAAGCCATCCCCTTGTTTCCATTGGGAACCACCCTCTTTCCAGGGGGCGTTTTACCCTTAAAGATTTTTGAGGTACGTTATCTGGATATGGTGAAGAAGTGCTTTAAGGAGAATTCTTGCTTTGGCATTGCCACTATTGCTGCAGGTTCTGAGGTGCGCACGCCAAACCAAGCAGTGCAATTAATGCCGATTGGTACTTTGGCAAAAATTATGCATTTTGATGCTTTGCAGCCAGCGCTCTATTTGATTCAATGCGAAGGACAAAGGCGTTTTCGTATTTTAGAAAGCACAGTCCAGTCTAATGGCTTAGTCATGGCCACTGTTGAACTGATGGGAGATGATGCCATCATGCCAATTCCAGCGGAATTGACTGCCAGTGCAGCTACTTTGGGAAAAGTCATTCGTGCCTTACAAGAGCAGGGTGTGCCTCAAGAGGAAATGCCTTTTAAGCAACCCTTTCGCTTGGATGAATGCGGTTGGGTTGCGAATCGCTGGGCGGAGTTATTACCATTAACACCGTTGCAAAAACAACAGCTTTTATTACAAGAAAATCCGCGCCTGAGACTGGATTTAGTAAATGACTTTTTAGAGCAGGAAGGTGTGCGATAAATTTTTTGGGCCTTAACTTTTCTCTAAAGTAATACCCCCTTTTTTAATAATATCAGTCCATTTCTTAATTTCAGAATTAATATAGCGTTGCAATTCCTCAGGTGAGCTTGCTTGTGGTTCAGCGCCGAGTTCAGTAAAGCGTGCTCTCACATTGGGATCGGCGCTGGCTTTGACAATATCTTTATTGAGGCGTTCAACTACAGCTTTAGGTGTGCCTTTAGGAGCAACAATGGCAAACCACGCGGCAGAGTCATAGCCTTTAACGCCTGCCTCGGCCGCAGTAGGAACATTAGGGAGTGCCGCTAAGCGTTTATTGGATGCTACGGCTAGGGGTTTAATATTTCCTGCCTTAATTTGCCCAACCACATTTGGTAGTAATTGAAAACTGACGGGTGCTCGACCAGCGACTAAATCTGTCACTAGGTTAGCGGTAACGCGATAAGGAATATGGGTCATTTTCACCCCCAGTAATTGTTCGTAATAAGCACCCGCTAGATGTTGCGAGCTACCATTGCCTACCGAGCCATATGCGACATCTGGGTTTTTGCGTAAATAGTCATTCAGTTCGGCAAGGGTATTGATATTGAGTGTTGAGCTAGCAACGACCACATTAGGTAGGATGGCAATGAGCGCAATCGGTTGAAAATCTTTTTCTGGATCGTAACTTAAATCAGGATAAAGAATTTTATTGATCGCCAAAGGGCCCGAAGTACTGGTGCCCATGGTAAATCCATCAGGCTCTGCGCGAGCGATTGCTGCAGTTCCTATATTGCCGCCAGCAGCTGGCTTATTATCAAAAACAAAACGTTGACCCGTATTCGTCGTCACTTGTTCGAGCAAAATACGCGTAATTACATCGCTAGCGCTACCCGCTGAAAAGGGAATAATGAAATTAATTGGCTTAGCCGTATTTTGCGCGCCAGCATTAAAGCTAAAAAATATCAATAGCGCGGCTAATAGATTTCTTGCATTCTTCATTAGTTAACTACTCCTGTTTTGGTTCCAAAGCGTTCTATCATGACTTCTTCTAACTGCAATTGATCTGCAGTTAAAGCACCACCACCCCGAGTACGATAGGCTTGTCCTAAGTGTGCTGCTTTTGGGGTATTGCCAGCACTCAGTGCCTTCACTTCATCTAAAATCAGTTTACGAAAGCGCACAATGCCAACATCAGTAGGGGTTAAATGTTCTTTGGTGCGATCAAGAATATAGCCCTGGCTTTCTTGTGCCATTTGATCTTGTTCAGCAATGCCCCGAATGCCAGTAAAAGATTCAGTGCGCTGTTCTTCTCGACTTAATAAATAATTATTACTGCGATTTCTTAAGGGTAAGTAGCCAGGTCCGAGGGCGGCAAATTGGCCATATCCACCTTGGTCAAAACGGGTACGCTCCTCTGCAGTAATAGCCCGCTCAGGATGCCAAGCATAGACATACATCCAGCACGCCTCATCGGTAATTGGTGTCCAGCTATAGCCATAATAAATTTCATTTGGCATTGACGATGGCGTGATGGAATGATTCGGTAATAAATATTGCGTTAAGCGCCAATAGTGTTCATCCTCATCGGCATGGCGGGCACCGCCGATGACAAAGCCAACTTCATGGTCAACAAAAGTAAAGCGCGGTGTTGGGTCATTGCGTAGCCAGCGTAAGCGCTTCACATCGGCAGCGACATTGGGGTTGTCATCATTCATTTGTGAGGGGGCCGGCATATGTAAGAAAGAAAAATGGGCTGTATCGAGTGCCCCTTCCATTGAGTGAGCCCAATTGCACTCGATTAAACGCTTGGTTACATAACGATTTTCTGACGGCACTAAGCCAACTTCTAATTGTGGGACGAGTGCGGGCATGGATTCTGCTGGCCCCATATAGGCCCATACCATATCGGCAAATTCTTGGGTTGGATAGGCTTTAATTTGAATCGTGTCATGGTAGGCCGCACCTGGAGGTACATTTGGCATCTCGATGCACTTACCATCGGTATCATATTTCCAGCCGTGATAAATGCAGCGAATTCCGCATTCTTCATTACGCCCAAAAAAGAGGTCAGCACCGCGATGCGCGCAGTAACGATCAATTAAACCTACTTTGCCAGCTGAGTTACGAAATAACAGTAACTCTTCACCCATGACAGTAACCCGTATTGGGGCACAATCAGGTAGAGGTATTTCCTCGCTTAAGGCAACAGGCTGCCAGAAGTGCCGAAAATATTCCCCCAGAGGCGTATTTTGATTAGTGCGAACCAATAATTCGTTGTCAGCAGCAGAAAGCATGGTGGTCTCATTACCTCATTTGAATAAACGACTTTTTTCCTATTCTAACGAGCTTCTGAATGAGGTAAAGCTTTTGCTCCAAAAGGCGCAGTTATGCTGCTTTTGGGGGGAGGTGTAATAAAATAGCGATATGCCTCAATTTACCTTTGAAACCACCCCAAAAATCATTTGTGAGCAGGGCGCCGCAAAGCGTCTTGGTGAAATAGCTCGCGGCTTAGGCATGAGCCAGGTATTTTTGGTGACTGATATTGGCTTGATGAAGGCTGGCTTAATCGATGGCGCTTTAACTTCATTAAGTGAAGCCGGGGTGAAGGTCACGGTATTTTCGGATGTGCTCGCTGACCCACCTGAGGTGAGTGTGCAGGCAGCTGTTAAAGCTGCAGCACTTGTTCATGCTGACGGCGTCATTGGTTTTGGTGGCGGTAGTTCACTCGATACCGCTAAATTGGTTGCGCTGTTGGCAAAAACACCGCAAGAATTACCCACGATTTATGGCATTGGTTTGGCGCGTGGACCCCGCTTGCCCCTCATTCAAGTGCCAACCACGGCAGGAACGGGTTCAGAAGTAACCCCAATTGCTATTCTGACTACACCAAGTCATGAGAAAAAAGGCGTAGTTTCGCCATTACTTTATCCCGATGTTGCCGTACTGGATAGCTTGCTTACTTTAGGTTTACCCCCAGTAATTACTGCAATGACGGGCGTTGACGCAATGGTTCATGCGATTGAAGCTTTCACATCTCGATCTAAGAAGAATGCTTTATCCGATGCATTGGCGATTAAGGCCTTACAGTTACTTTATGCCAACTTACCCGAGGCAGTGAGTGACGGCAAAGATGCGCAAGTTCGGGAAAACATGCTCTTAGGTTCGCTATTGGCGGGAATGGCTTTTGCCAATGCGCCAGTAGGCGCGGTACATGCCCTTGCTTACCCATTAGGTGGTCACTATCAATTACCGCATGGCTTAACCAATTCTTTGGTCTTGTTGCCTGTATTGAAATTTAATTTACCTGCGGCTGAGTCCTTATATGCTGAGCTAGGCCGCGCTATTTTGCCTGAGTTAAATTCTGTTAGTGATGAATTAGCCGCAGTTGATTTTATTGAAGCGATTGCAGCGCATGTCATTACCATGCCTTATGCACAGCGTTTGCGCGAAGTGGGTGTTAAAGAACACGAATTAGAAATGCTCGCACGCGATGCGATGAATGTGCAGCGTTTACTGATTAATAATCCGCGTGATGTGCAATTTGCAGATGCGTTGAGCTTATATCAAAGCGCTTATTAAGCAGTTAAGCACTTTGATAAGATTTAAAGAATAAATTTATTTCACGCCCAATAATTCAACGTCAAACAGTAGGGCGGCATTTGGTGGAATGACGCCGCCCGCCCCACTAGCGCCATAGCCCATTTCGGGTGGAATAATTAAAGTGCGTTTGCCGCCCACTTTCATGCCGGCAACACCTTCATCCCAACCACGAATCACACGACCACCGCCGAGAGGAAAGCTGAAAGGTTGACCACGGTCTAAAGAACTATCAAATTTCTTGCCCTTATTATTGGGCGCGCTGGGATCGTATAGCCAGCCGGTGTAATGTACCGACACATTAGAGCCGGAGGTGGCATCGGCACCCGTGCCGACAACAACATCAATTTTTTTCAATTCAGTCACTTTAGTTACCTTTGCAGCAGGGGGTTGAGAAGGGTTTGCCGATTGTGCCAGCACATTCGGCGCTACTATTAGTAAGCAGCTTAATGCAGTACAAACAAATAATAAGGTGTTGGGAAGATTCATTTTCATGGCGCTAGGTCTTTTAAAAAGAAACATTAAACATCCGATTTATTATATTCTGAATGCGCATACCATTGAGGCATGCTTAAAAGAGGATCTTGTTATGGATAGTAAACCAAACCCGCCAAGTCCACCCTCTATATTTGCGCGCGGAGCGCTCTATGTCCTTATCCAAGCTTTATTATTAGTTTTACTATTCTTTGGCCCTAGTAGTTTGAGCGGTGAAAAAATATGGACGGGCTCAATCAGTCATTGGCTATTTTGGCTAGGCTGGATCTTATTTACTACGAGCATCATTTTTTCTGGGGTGGCCGCATTTCAGTTGGGCAGCAACCTGACCCCACTCCCTGGGCCAAAACCGGGGGCTAAATTCGTGAGAAGGGGATTGTATCGGTTGGTCCGGCATCCGATTTATTTTGGGGTCATTATGCTTTCTTTTGCTTGGTTTTTAATTACCCAGGGCGAACTAACCCTTGCTTATGTAGGCTTGATTTTTATATTCTTTGACATCAAATCGAGAAAAGAAGAGCAGTGGTTAGTTACTACTTTTCCTGAATATTCAGATTATCAAAAACACGTTCGCAAGCTTTTGCCACTAATATACTAAGCAGCCAGATCGCTTCTATTTTTTGTCGTTGCTAGTGTCGAGCCAATGTTTTACTTCAGGAGAGGCTTCCTCCATCATTCCCATAAATTCTCGCACCATCAGTAGTAAACCTGTCACAAGTAGACAAAAGACAAAAATAGAAATAATGAGTAGGACAGTGTTACTCATGATTTTCTGCTCAATAAAGCCGAAACTTTGAAATAAATAGCAAAGCCAAAAATGGAAGGTACCCAGAGAGAGGTAAAGATGGCCTGATCTTTATCGCCAACCACAAACCATAGGTAGGCCGAAGTTATAAATGAAATAACCACTGCAAGCAAGATAAAAAAATCCGATTTTTTAAACATATATCTCCTTAGTTAAAATCTTATTTAGAGCCGATCTTAATGGGCTCATTAAAATAATCATCTATACCAAAACTCATTGCTAATAGTAAACAGCCGGCAATCGACAATTCGCTAATCACGCGCACCCCTGAGGATAGGCGAAAATTAAATAATTCAAACTCATACAGACCTAACATTACAAATACACACGTTAATAATCCAAAGAAAATGAGAAAAAGCCCTAAAGTTAATAAAGTCCATTGAATTATGTGTTTGATCATTATGGGATACGGGATAATTGAGCCTAAATAAATAATACATAAGATCTAAGTATTATTAAGTAAATCCTCATTTTAGACATCAATTCGCGGAAATTTCCTTGAGCCCCAATTCAGTGCTGCAATATTTAGGTGGTAGTAAAAAAAGCGAACGCTATTTTCTATTTGCGCTGGCAGGAATTCAGTTTACTCATATTCTGGATTTTATGATCATGATGCCTTTAGGGCCTCAATTTATTAGTGCTTTCCAAATTAATACCCATCAATTTGGCTTACTTATCTCCTCTTATACATTTGCTGCTGCCATCGCCGGCGTATTTGCTACATACTATATTGATCGCTTCGAGCGGCGCAAGCTATTGCTAAGTCTCTATATTGCCTTTACCCTAGCTACCTTAGCTTGTGGCCTAGCTACATCATATGAAACATTGTTTCTCGCGCGTGCCTTAGCTGGTGTTTTTGGCGGCATCTTGGGTTCACTAGTGCAAACCATTGTGGCTGATGTGATTCCATTTGAGCGCCGAGGTAAAGCAATTGGCACAGTCATGGCGGCATTTTCGGTCTCAACCGTTGCGGGTGTTCCCCTAAGTTTATTTTTAGCTAACCATATTTCTTTTTTAGGTTGGCGCGCCCCATTTATTTTTATCGCGCTTTTAGCCAGCCTTATTTTTTGGCTGGGCTATCAATTTATCCCCTCAATTGCAGGTCATTTAGCCCATAAGGCTGATGGGAATCGCTTTCGACAAATTTATCGCTTAGTGGTACAGCGCGATCACCTGATTGCTTTTTGTTTTATGGCCTTGATTATGCTGACAGGATTTTCTGTCATTCCTTATATCGCGCTCTACTTCACCATGAATGTAGGCGTACCTGATGCTTATATTTCCTTGGTTTATCTGTTTGGCGGTATCGCATCTTTATTGAGCTCGCGTTATATTGGGTCTTTAGCTGACCGTTACGGTAAAAAGCGTACTTTTCGCGCCTTAGCAATATTGAGTTTGGTACCGATTATTGTCACCACGAATTTAGTCCCCGTACCCATTTGGTTGGTACTCATTAATTCCACCGCATTTTTTATCTTAGTTTCAGGGCGCATGATTCCAGCAATGGCTATGGTGAGTCAGGTGATTGAGCCCAAAAACAGGGGCACCTTTATGAGCTTAATTGGCTCGGTACAAATGCTAGGCTCAGGAATTGCATCGGTAATAGCCGGAATGGTTATTACTATTAGCCCAGGCGGACAAATTGAGCATTACAACAGGGTTGGCTATGGCGCAGTGCTGTGCGGTTTGCTAACTTTTTGGCTTGTCGGTAAAATTCATCCGTATCGAGCGCCTGCAAATCAACCGCCCAGCTAATTTTTTGGCCTATTTTAAGCAAACCCACTTTTTTTATTTAACTATCTCAAGATGACAATTACTAATATCGGTGTTTTAAGCCTTATTTTCTTCGCTCAGTTATTTACTCCCCTCGCTGCATCCGCCGTAGAAACTCAGGCGAACGAGGTAAATCCACCTCCTTCAGAAAATCAGTACACTAAATCGATATCAGGCTTACGTAACCTACGCTATTGCGAAGTGTTGTATGGCAAGCGTCATTTGGGTACCCTGACAGTAAAAGTATTTAATACCCAGGGTCTTAACGAATGTCCTGAGGCATTATGGAAAGCACTCGACGTTAAAGTAATTGAGAAAAAAAATGATGCCTCATTTGTGCGTCTGAATGGCCCGCGTTACTGGACTATGGATGAGATTAAAGCTGCTGGCAAAACAGCCCAAGATGTCATTGAGAATTTCGGCGGTATTGAAATGAGCTTACGGGCAACTTTAGATGTGGGTATAAAGCGGCAATTAGCAGGCACCCAATTTTTTGTGCCGAATGTGGTAAACCGCAAAACAGCGTTTATTTACAAGAGTGGCACGCTAATTTACCAACTAACTTCACCCCAAGGACAGACTTATATTATGCAATCGTATTCACAAATTGCTGACCCTAACTTGTCCATGAACGATTTGGCGCAATTAGCCACGCGCCTTAAGTTACCCGATGGCTGGACATATGCAGTTAAAACGCTTTCCCAAGATTTGGTCTTGCAGGCGCAGGGTAAGGCTTATGTGATTCAGGATAATTTTTATAACTCGTATCAACGTCAATAAGGAACTTTATGAGGAATTCAATGAAAAAATACTTACTCTCTTTTTTTATGGCTTGGCAATTTTGTGGGACGGGATTTGCTGCCGATTCCCCGCCAGTTAAATTCGATCCCGTCTGGCTCATTAATGCTCGTATTGCTGTAAAAGCAGGCCAATATGATGACGCTATTAAACAGTTGCAGGCGGCTAATGATCCTACATCAGCAGACTGGAATAATTTAATGGGTTATAGCTTACGCAAGAAAACCCCACCCGACTTAGTTGGCGCAGAAAAATTTTATCAAGCCGCTTTGGCTATTGATCCTACCCATCGTGGCGCTTTAGAGTATTACGGAAAATTAATGTTGCTCAATAAAAATTTGACGGGCGCCGAAGGTTTATTAGCCAGACTGGATAAAACCTGCACGTTTGGTTGCGAGGAATATAGTGATTTAAAAGAAGCAGTTGCAAGCTATAAAAAAGCCCAAAAATAGGGCCATTGAGAATTAGCCCTTTCATTTAAGTAAAATAGCCAGCAATGCTTCTCATCCCAGTCACTTCCCTTAAACGCAAAACGCGCCTCCTATTGCTCTCAGGCTTTCTGGCGCTGGCTTTGCTTGGTGTGCAGTGGCTCGGTTTTTACCATGGCATTGCCCATTCAGGCTTGGGGGCAGAAACGCAAATAAGCGCTGCTTTTCAACATGCAAAACAGGCTGGACCAATTCAATCTGAACAGGCAAAAAGTAGTTGCCACTTATTCGATGCCTTGTTGCTGGGTGGTTGTCTTACTACAGCAAGCTTTACTTTTCATCTTCAGCAGCATGACAATAATTTACCTGCTGCAGTTTTCATTTCTCTGGCCAAGCCAACGGCATTTTGGCCCTATCAATCTCAGGCGCCTCCTATCCTTAACTTGTAACACTTTTTAGATTTAGTTTGCTTTTTTTAGGCGAACATCTTTAAGACTATTGCTAGGCAATAGAGTGATCAAGGTAGGGATGAAAAATTTTAAAGTAAGTAAACTGGCTTTCGCCTTGGCTCTATCGAGCTCAAGTACGGTAGCTTTTGCGCAAAATCAAGATGCCAACTCTCTACAAGTTGACGTTACAGGCTCGCGTGAGGGTGGCCAAAGTATTTTGACGCCAACAAAAATTTTGGCTGGCGATGAGCTGCAAAATAAACTAGGCGCTACGCTTGGGGCAACGTTAGCAAATGAATTAGGTGTATCAGCTACCGGATATGGTTCGGGTTCCTCCCGCCCAGTAATTCGCGGTCTGGACGGCCCAAGAGTGCAAATTTTACAAAATGGTATATCCGTTGGCGATGTCTCGAATATTTCAGCTGATCATGCTGTGGCAACTCCGATTCAAACAGCGCGGCAAATTGAAATCTTGCGTGGCGCCGCAGCATTACTCTATGGTTCGGGCTCAAGCGGTGGCTTAGTTAATATTGTGAATGACCGTATTCTCACTAATCTACCCGACGCTACGACAGGTGTAATCAATACTAGTGTAGAAAGCGTGAATCAAGGGAAGGCCGCCTCATTGGATCTCGATACCGCGATCGGCTCAGTTGCCCTACATTTAGATACAGCTGTGAATAATGCCAATAACTATCGTATTCCAGGCAATGCCGAACTAAACGGCCCAAATGCAAATTGGGCAATTAATCCGGGTGAGCCAGTGAATGTACCTTACAGCGGCAAACTTCCCTTTTCTTATAGCAACCAAAATAATTTGGGATTGGGTGCATCGTATGTAGGGCAGTCTGGATATACTGGTATTTCAGTCGAACGCCTCAATCATAACTATGGTACGCCAACGAGTGAGGGTGGTTTTATTCAACAATCTCAAAATCGTTACGACTTTAGTCACCAAACCCGCGATCCATTTGCAGGTTTTTCCTCGTTTAAATTTAATGCAGCTAATATTAATTATCTACATACCGAATATAACAATAATGGCGCAGCTTTTACCCAGTGGAGCAACAAAGCGAATGAGGCAAGATTTGAATTAGCCCATAAAGAAATTTTGGGTTGGAGTGGTACGGTCGGTGCTCAATTTACTGGAGCAAGCTTAAACGCTACCGACTTGCAGTCAAATAGCTACGCGATTGTGCCGCCCACGAAAAGTAATTCAAATTCGGTATTTTGGATTGAAGAAGGTCGTTTTGGGGCTTTACAAACAAGTTTGGGTGCACGCTATAACTTAGTTTCACAAAATCCCAATCAGTCGACGGCATTTCCTACCGATATTGATTTTACAAGTCAAAACGGCAGTCCTAATCCCACGGCGCCTAGCCTGCAAAATCGCAACTTTAATCTTTTTTCGTATTCAGCAGGCGGCATGTGGAATATGCAGGGTGGCTACGGCTTAGGAATGGCGTTTACTGTATCGCAACGAGCACCAAGCGCACAAGAACTTTACTCGTATGGTCCACACGATGCAACTGCTACCTTCGATGTAGGTAACTCGAATTTATCAACCGAGACATCCCGCAATCTTGAGGTAAATATTCAGAAAACAGTTGGCTTGCTACGTGGTAAAGCGAGCGTTTATCAAAATATGTTTTCTAATTATATTTATGGTTTTTATACTGGTGCGTATAGCCCCTCTAATGAAAACTTCTCAGTAGTACAGTCATCACAAGCAAATGCCACCATTCGTGGCGCAGAAGGTGAGCTAACTTATAACTGGAATCAAAAGGGTGCTGCTGGACGTATTTTTGGTGATGTATCGTATGGCACGTTTAATAGCGGCGGCCAAATTAGCGGGAATTTACCGCTTCAACCAGCCCCCCGCATGGGACTAGAGTTAGCGCACCGGACTGGTGGATGGCTGACTAATGCTACTTATATTTACGGTTTACAGCAAACTCGACTGGCCTCCTTTGAAATTGGCCCAACCCCAAGCTATAGCCTATTAAACGGTGGAGTTTCCTATACCGAAAAAATGAATAAAATTAATTGGACAGCGTATATGGTGCTAAAAAATCTCTTAAATCAAGATATCCGTTATGCCACTACGCCAATGCCAGTGCGACTTTATGCTCCACAGCCTGGACGGAGTATTATGGTCGGGGTGAAAGCGAGTTTTTAAAGTTTTTTTGCTTGACTAAAAATATTATCTAAACATCCGCTTACCAGAAACTGAAATTGATAATGAACGAAGCATTAAGAATTTATATTATTGATCATCATCTAGTTGCTGTTACCTTAATTCTTGGTATGGCCTTAATGGTAGAGATTGGTTGGCAAGTTGGCCGGCGAGCTAAAGCAAAATACAATGCTAGCAAGATCAATGCTAGCGATACGTTCATGGCAGCAATTTTTGGTTTGTTGGCTCTGGTCATTGCCATTACTTTTTCTGGAGCTTCTGATCGGTTTGATAAGCGTCGAGACTTAATCATGAATGAGCTCAGCACTATAAGTAGCGCTTATTTATCCATCGACTTACTAAAAGCTGAAGATCAACCCAAGTTAAGGGCTTTATTTAAAAAATATGTTGATTTACGCCTTCAGGTTTATAAAAAACCAATGGCAATAGAAGATCAGGCAAAGATCTTTCAACAGCGTTTAGAGATCGGTAACGAGATTTGGCAGGGCGCTGTTAAAGCGGTAAAAACCATGAGCCCTTTAAGCTTTGCAGATACATTAGTGGCTGCAAAAATTTTGCCGACCATTTCCGCAATGTTTGACGCCTCTGATTACCAGCGTGTTGGAATGAAAACGCATCCGCCGCCAGCCTTATGGGCATTATTATTTTTACTCGCGTTTGTTGGTTCTTTGGTGGCTGGTTACATCATGGGTATTGAAGAGCGGCGAGACTGGCTTTTAACGATCGTCTTCATTATTGTGATGGTCGCGACAATTTCACTGGTCCTCGATATCGAGCACCCCCGAGATGGGATGATTAATTTAGATCGAGTTGATCAGGAGATTGCTCATTTCCGTAACTCGATGTAATTCGACTGTATATTATGGCTGCGGACTAGGGTAATGGGTATGGCTGAGATAGCGCCCAGCTTTATCTACTCTTACTAAGACCATATCGCCTACATTAACAACCTTGCCCGTAAATGCTTGAATATTGACATGATGAGTTACTAAAATTAAGGGCGTCTGCGAATTTTTAGCAAGGCTATTTTTAATGAAGGTTTGCAGCGCCTGAGTTTGGGTTTTTTCTAAAGACATGTCATCAAAAAAGGAGCCAAGTGAGGCCTCAATTGTGATGGCGCCCTTTTTTAGTAATTTTGCGGTATCAACGCACCGGCACCAAGGACTAGTAAACACCTGAGCTTTATCAATGCCTTGTTTAGCCAGCCAAGCACCAATGAGTTCAGATTGTTTGCGCCCGCGCTCACCTAAATTGCGTTGGGTAGCGCATTGGTCGAGTTTATAGCCGGCCGGGTCGCCGATGCCGGGAGCGTCGGCGTGGCGTATCAACAGCACATGATGACCATCATTCAGATCCTCTTTTAGCCCCGCATAAACACTGGCGCCAAATAAATAAAGAGGTAAGCCAATAAAAAAAACTGTAAGCCTACGTCTGATAGGGTTATTCATATTAGATATAAGCACTCCACAAGCTTGAAATAATTAATAGATAATATTGAATCTTAATAGAAAATGTATTAATCAATGAAAACCTGCATAAAAATACCTCTTAACAGTAGATTTAGGAATTATTGTGTACTTGAATAAATTTATTTGTCTTAGCGCGATCTGCCTATTTACCTTAAGTGCTTGTGGCACCTATGCGCCTAATGTTGATATGGGCAATAAGGACCAAGGGTGTGTGCGCGAGTGTGATATGGACAATAACCTTTGCATGGAAAAAGCAACTGATTTGGTAGCAAAAAATAGTTGCGCCATGAAGCGGCAAAATTGCGTTAAGGCGTGCCCAACTGATAATTGTTAGTTGCTTATAAGACGAGAACTAAGCAAGTGACAGTACTTCCTGTAGAAATAAAGAAATATCAGCTAGCTCAGTTGGGTGAACCGAGTGTTCCATTGGATAGGTTTGCCAATTGACCTGGTAACTATGTTGTTTGAGTAAAGCATGCGAATCTTCACCCCGTTTAGGAATGACGACTGGATCCCAAACCCCATGCGCCATAAAAATAGGGGTATTGAAATTGGCCTTATTTCTAAAGCTGAGAAACTGTTCTGCGAGCGGTAAATAACCTGACAGAGCTATGATGCCTGCTAGAGGTTGTGGAAAACTTAAACCAATATATAGAGCCATCGCACAGCCTTGTGAAAACCCAGCAAGGACTATTTTGTTCGATGGAATACCCTTTTGTATTTCACGTTCAATCAACGCAGCTATAGCGCTGGCTGATTTTTGAATACCTTTGATATCTTGTTGATGGGTTAAATCGGGCGCAGCAATATCGTACCAAGCCGGCATCACATAGCCTCCATTGATAGTCACGGGCATGCTCGGCGCACTAGGAAATACAAAGCGAATTGGTAAGCAGCCTGTTAAATCAAGCTGGGGAACGACTGAGGCAAAATCATTGCCATCGGCACCGAGACCATGTAGCCATATGACTGCAGCTTGAGGATTAGGCGCCGTTTCAATTTCGATGCAAGGTAATAAATCGCTCATGAAATAAAGTGCTTACGTTTTTTTAGCATTGGCTTGGGCTTGTTTTTTGGCCAGACGCTCATTAATGGTTTTTAGCATCGCCTCATCTGGGTTTTGCCAATTTGCACCGGCTTGATTTGCCATATGCACTACAGCAGCGGCAAATTCTGCGACGGATAAATTCGGGCTGCCACCTCGGGCAGGCATAGCTCGCACGCCATAGTAACCATCGGCACTGATATTTGCTTGACCTTCTTTAATGAGTTTCCCCCATTGTTTTTTATCGCCAACTTTCGGTGCATTATTAAGCCCTGTAGCATGACAAGCAGAACACACTTGCTGATACGTTTCAGAGCCGCTGGCCGCATAGGAATTTGCGCTTAAAGAGAGTATTCCAAGGGTAATTACTACATATTTCATCATAGTTTCTAAGGAGAGGGGATAAAAAATTGTATCGTTGAATCAATAATTCTGCAAAAGCTCCTAAAATAGCCTGCAATAGATATGAATAAGTCGCGCAAAGGAGCATAAATGAATAAAAAATCGTATTTAGTACGTATATTGAAGGTAACTTTATTGCCATTGATGGGGCTGTTGTTAAGTCCAGCTCTCCAGGCGCAAGAGTTTCCCCCTAAAAAAACAGTCACCATGGTGGTTGGCTTTGCTGCTGGTGGCGCGGCTGACACCGGCGCGCGCTTAATCGCTAAAAAATTGGGTGAAAATATTGGTCAAACGGTGGTCGTTGATAATAAGCCTGGCGCTGGCGGTAATATTGCCCATGCTACGGTGGCGAATGGACCAACAGATGGTTCAATGATTTTATTAGGTTCGATTGGGCCGTTAACGATTGCGCCCCATTTAATGAAACTCCCTTACGATCCCGTTAAAGATTTGGCGCCCTTAACCATGGGAATGAGCTTTCCAAATATATTAGTGGTACCACCTTCTTTAGGTGTGACTACACTAAAAGAATTTGTGGCTTTAGCAAAAAAAGAGCCAGGCAAGTTAACGTACGCCTCAACTGGGAATGGTTCCGCATCGCATTTGCAGGGAGAATTATTTAATTTACGAGCGGGCATCGATGTAGTACATATTCCGTACAAAGGGGGTAACCCCGCTTTGGTTGACGTCTTAGCTGGACGAGTTTCGTCTTATTACTCTGCACTGTCGTCAGCCTCGCCACATATTAAAACAGGTAAGTTGGTAGCGTTGGCCACCACCGGTGCAAAAAGGGCGCCCTTATTTCCGAATGTGCCCACTATTGCTGAGTCGGGTTATCCAGGTTTTGATGCAACCAACTGGTATGCTTTCGTTGCGCCTAGCAAAACGCCAACTGTTTTATTAGATCGCTGGAATTTAGAAATTGTCAAAGTTTTGAATGACAAAGAGGTCGCTGCCGCTCTGGTAGAGCATGGTTTAACTCCCAACCCAATGTCGCGGGATGAACTTGCTAAATATATGGCAAAAGAGTCTAGCGCATGGGCTAAGGTAATAAAAGAAAAAGGTATTACCCCTGATTAGTGTTGCAACTAATTAATGAATGTCGACTAGAAACGAGAAAATTGATGCAATTTGCAGTTGTTATGCGTAAACAAAAAATGACCAATCAATGGGTTAGTCATCGCTGGTTTCCTCAAGAGGTGATTCCAGACATTGGTCAGTTTGGAGCTGAAACATTGGAGCGTACGCAAAAAATAAGCGGCCGCTTTTTAGAGCGCAATGATTTGGGTGAATCATGGCTTTTTACGGGCTTTAATTTAAACCTCTTTGTTGACGAAGCAGAAGGATATTACTTAAATGTAATAGCGCAAAGCCCATGTTGGTTTGTGATGTGGCGTTTAGAAGAGGAGCCGCAAGCGTATATCACTCAGCAGTCGCAAACATTTTTAATTGCTAATGAAGCGCTGGCAATTCCTCACCGGATTTTAGTTAGCTATAACGAAGCAGCCCGTTTATTGGATGGGGGTGAAACGGTTGACAATATACCCATGAGTGCTGAACAAATTACTTGGCTTACGGAGTATGTCGATGAAAAATATCGACCTGAGCCGAAGCGGCGCCAAAAACCGGCTTCTTTCAAGGGCGCAGTGCGCCCAGCGGAGGAATAATGGCAGATGGTTTTTTAAATCGCTGGTCGCAACGCAAGGCTGGACAGGAATTACCGAATGAAGTGAAGCCGGTCGCTGAAACCCCCGCCAATTTGGCTGAGAGCGCAAAGTCCAACAAACTCCCGGCGCAGCAGTCAGCAACGACAAGCGAAGTACTACCCCAGTTGACATTAGACGATGTTGCGAAGCTTAATCATCAAGATGATTTTTCGGTCTTTATGCAAAGTGGGGTTGATCCTGATGTTAAGCGTGCTGCTCTGAAGAAATTATTTTCTGACCCCCGCTATAACATCATGGATGGTTTAGATATTTATATTGATGACTATTCCAAGCCAGACCCTATTCCACCTGAAATGCTGCGACGTTTGGTGCAATCAAAGATGCTAAATCTCTTTAAGGCCGAAGAAGACGCTCAGGACCAAGCCACTGAAGACACCAAAGAAAAAATGGCATTGGAGGCGCTTGATCGGGAGTCTAGGGAGTCTAATGAGGTGACGCATATTTTGCCGCCAGAGCCTAAGACCGAAGTTACTGAGATTAAGTCAAGCAAACCACCGCTTGATCCCCAATTAAAAACCTAAAAGTAAACCATGACCAAGTTATTCGTTTGTGATTGCAACCGAACCATGCCCCTTGATGCGAAAGCACTAGGTCTTGCAGTGCATACCTCTTTATGTCGTCAAGAAGTCGGTCAATTTTTGACAGCACTTGGCGAGCCTGAGCCGATCATTGTGGCCTGTACGCAAGAACGCGCTTTATTTAGTGAGTTGGCAGAGCAATCGGCTAAGCCCTTAGGCGCGCCCCTGCGTTTTGTCAATATTCGTGAGCTAGCGGGCTGGACTCAAGAAGCAAAAAAATCCACCCCTAAAATCTTAGCTTTATTGGCTTTGGCTGAGGTGCCACAGGCCGATCCAGTTCCCGTAGTTAACTTTGAAAGTCAAGGGCGCTTACTGATTATTGGCCCTGCACACCAAGCTTTGCCATGGGCTGAGAAATTAGGCGCAGCACTCGATATTAGTGTTTTAGCTACTGAAGCAGGGGCACTTCCATTGAATCGCGATTTTCCAATTTATAGCGGAGTGGTATCGAGCTTAGCGGGTTTTTTAGGGCAATTTACGGTTGAGTGGAATTTAATCAATCCCATTGATCCTGAAATGTGTACGCGCTGTGGCGCTTGCGTGACCGCGTGTCCCGAGGATGCAATTGATGCTTCTTTCCAAATTAATTTGGCGCGCTGTCAATCGCATCGTGCTTGTGTTACTGCCTGTGCAGGCATTGGTGCAATTCAGTTTGATCGACCCGACACTTTGCGTAGTGGCGAGTTCGATTTAATTATGGATTTACGCGCCAACACTGGAATGCCGATGAGCCAAACGCCACAAGGCTATTTGGCACCAGGTGTCGACCCGTTTGAGCAAGCTTTAGCTGCCTCGAAGTTATTGGGTTTGGTTGGTGAGTTTGAAAAACCAAAATATTTTGTTTACAACGAAAAAATTTGCGCACATGGTCGTAATGGGCTTACCGGGTGTTCTGCGTGTATCGATGTGTGTTCAACTGCGGCGATTCAGTCGGTCTTTAAAAATGGGCAAGGTCAAGTAGCGGTTAATCCCAATTTATGCATGGGTTGCGGGGCTTGTTCCACAGTTTGCCCATCGGGTGCGATGCGTTACAACTATCCGAGCGTTTCGCATCAGGGCTTGCAACTAAAGGCGTTAAGCAAAACCTATGCTAACGAAATCGCCCGAACAAATTTAGCTGCCAGCGCACCTACCTTACTTTTACATAGTCACACTGAAGGCCTGCAACTCATCGAGAGTTTGGGTCGTGCCGCCCATTTACAGGCTAAGAATTATGAAGGCCTCCCCAGTTTTGTCTTGCCTTTAGGCCTTGAAAATATTGCCTCAACTGGGATCGAACTATGGTTGGGTGCTTTGAGTTTTGGCTTTGCTGAGGTCAAGCTTCTCTTAACTGGGAATGAAGATCCGGCTTATCGTCAGGCGCTCGCCCAGCAAGTTGCATTAGGCAATGCTGTTTTGCAAGCCTATGGTTTAAATCTCAATTCTTCTGAAACTCGGATAAGTATGATTGAGGCGCATTCCGACGATGATTTAGAAACCGTCAGTAAAGCGCTCGGCATCCTCCGCAAACGCGGCGCTTTACCTACTTTAGGCGCACCAGCCTCATTTGGCTTGGCCAATCAAAAGCGCGAAACATTAGAGGCTGTACTGACTTATTTCGAGAAGCAAGCTAAAACCTCGCTACCGACCGAGGGCGCAGTTTTGCCTACCCCTTCATTATTCGGTGGCCTTGCTATTGATCAAGCGGCCTGCACTTTGTGTATGTCCTGTGTAGGTAGCTGTCCTGAAGGTGCACTATTAGATAACCCCGATGAACCAAAGTTATCCTTTTTAGAAAAGCAATGTGTGCAATGCGGTTTGTGCGTTCAAACTTGTCCCGAAAATGCCTTGCAATTAGTGCCACGCTTATTGAGTGTGGAACAACGCAAGCAAAAGGTTATCCTGAATGAAACCCTGCCTTACCATTGCATTAGTTGCGGCAAGGCTTTTGGCACCTTAAAAATGGTAGAGCTCATGTTGGGTCGACTAGGAACCCATGAAGCTTTTTCTGGAGCCGCCCAGAATCGCCTAAAAATGTGTAGTGACTGTAGGGTGGTCGATATGATGAAAGATGTTTGATGAGCCAAGATCCTCCAAAACCCAAATTAGATCAAGTAGAGGCATCACCAGCAATGGTGGGAGAGATTGGCTTAGCAGAAGACTTGGCCCGTGCTGACCTATATGGTTTATTGGCTGCCTTGCTGCATCAGCCCCCCAGCCAAGATTTATTAGAGCGTATTGCCTCATCATTACCCGAAACCAATGACGCCACAGTTTTAGCAAGCGCCTGGCGAAATTTAGTAACGCTCGCCAAAAATAGTCAAGCAGATGAATGGCGTAAAGAATACGATGCGAATTTTGTGGGGGTGGGTCGGCCCAATGTATTTCTGAATGGCTCATATTTTATGGCTGGCCATTTAAATGAAAAGCCCTTAGTCGAGATCCGCAGAGCTCTGCAGACTTTTGGCTTAGAAGCTGCTGAAAGTGTTTCTGAGACAGAAGATCATCTTGCCGCCTTATGCGAAGTAATGCGCTATTTGATCGCTGGTGATGATGCGGCAGTTTCTAACCTAACGAATCAAAAAATATTCTTTAATAACTATATGCGTAGTTGGTACGAGGATTGTTGCGATGCAATAGAAAATGCGCCTGATACCCATTTCTACTTACCAGTTGCACAACTGATCCGCGAATTTTTTGCCATTGAGGCGCAAAGCTTTGATATGGTGTGATTGAACAATAACTAGGGTTAACACTAGCTGTAGCTAACCGCGCACTAAAGGTTGATTCGTATTACACTCAACTCGTAATATTCAATTTTGCATTTACATTAGATTGGACAATCTATGACAAATAAATCGACTTTCGTTGCTGATGCTGTGAAGCCCACGACCAAACCATCGCGCAGAACCTTTTTTCTGACAGCAGGAGTGGCCGCAGGTGCTGTAGCAGTTGCGTCGCAAACACCTTTAGGGCAAGCTGTGATTCAAGAGGTCGGCAGTGCGATTGCACCCCAGGCTGATGGCTACCAGTTGTCGGCTCATATTAAAAAGTACTATGAAACAACTTTAATATAAGAATTTAAATCTTTACATAATTAATCTTTAAGAATTCTTTCTGGAGTAGCACATGAGCCTGGTTCGTAAAACATCTTCTTCTGGCAGTAATTCCAAAACCCCAACACATTTAATTGGTAGTTTGGCGCGGGGTTTAAAAGCGGCTGTGCCAACTATGGATCGCCGAACTTTTTTACGGCGCTCAGGAATTGGTGTAGGCGCAGGTCTAGCTGTCTCACAATTGAACTTGTTACAAAAAGCGAATGCCGTTGAAACTAAGGCGATGTTGGATGGCAAAGCCGGCAAGATTGAAGTAAAGCGAACCGTTTGTACCCATTGCTCAGTGGGTTGCGCGGTCGATGCAACAGTTGAAAATGGGGTTTGGGTTCGACAGGATTCAGTATTTGATTCGCCGATAAACTTGGGTTCTTATTGCGCAAAAGGTGCTGCTTTACGTGAACATGGCCACGGCGACTACCGTTTACGCTCGCCAATGAAATTGGTTGATGGCAAGTACCAAAAGATTTCTTGGGATCAAGCGCT
The DNA here is from genome assembly GCF_021395235.1 of Polynucleobacter sp. IMCC30063. NCBI lineage: Bacteria > Pseudomonadati > Pseudomonadota > Betaproteobacteria > Burkholderiales > Burkholderiaceae > Polynucleobacter > Polynucleobacter sp. IMCC30063. The sequence continues at coordinate 806,869 of NZ_JAJVCQ010000001.1, forward strand.
TGATGAAATTACCGCCAAGATGAAAGCGTTGCGCACTAAATCTACTCCTGATTCTTTGTTTTTTATTGGCTCATCTAAGCACAATAATGAGCAAGCTTATTTAATGCGTAAGTGGGTTTCATTCTTTGGTACCAATAACACCGATCACCAAGCACGTATTTGTCACTCGACTACGGTTGCCGGGGTAGCCAATACCTGGGGCTATGGTGCTATGACCAATAGCTATAACGACATGATGAATTCGAAAGCTGCACTCTATATTGGCTCAAATGCCGCAGAGGCACATCCCGTGTCGATGTTGAGCATGTTGCATGCTAAAGAAAACGGTTGCAAATTAATGGTGGTTGATCCACGGTATACCCGCACTGCAGCTAAGTCAGATCAGTATGTGCGGATCCGCTCAGGAACCGATATCCCTTTCTTATTTGGCGTCTTGTATCACGTCTTTAATAATGGCTGGGAAGATAAAAAATATATTAACGATCGCGTTTACGGCATGGATGATGTGCGTAAAGATGTGATGGAAAAATGGACGCCTGCCAATGTTGAAGCAGCCTGTGGTGTTCCTGAAGCGGAAGTTTATAAAGTTGCTGAAACCATGGCGAAGAATCGCCCCAGCACAATTGTTTGGTGCATGGGTCAAACCCAACACACTATTGGAAATGCGATGGTTCGGGCTTCTTGTATTTTGCAATTGGCCCTAGGCAACATTGGTAGATCGGGCGGCGGAGCAAATATTTTCCGTGGTCACGATAATGTGCAGGGCGCTACTGATGTGGGGCCAAATCCAGATTCATTGCCTGGTTACTATGGCTTAGCAGCTGGCTCTTGGAAGCACTACGCCACCGTGTGGGGTGTGGATTATGACTGGATTAAGGGCCGCTATGCGCCCGATATGATGGAAAAATCAGGTACGACAGTTTCCCGCTGGATTGATGCGGTACTGGAAAAAAGCGACATGGTTGATCAAGCTACCAATGTTAAAGGGGTGTTCTATTGGGGTCATGCACCGAACTCGCAATCTCGTGGCCTAGATATGAAAAAGGCAATGGATAAGTTAGAGTTATTGGTGGTAGTCGACCCCTATCCTAGTGCAACGGCGGCGATGGCTGCTATGCCACCTGCTGCAGGCGGCCAAGTGAATAAAGATCGGGCAGTGTATTTGTTGCCGGCCACCACGCAGTTCGAAACCAAAGGTTCTGTAACTGCCTCGAATCGTTCGATTCAATGGCGGGAAAAAGTCATCGATCCTTTATTTGAGTCGGTACCTGATCACGTCATCATGCAAGCTTTTGCTGATCGCCTTGGGTTTGGTAAAGAGCTGTCGGTGAACTACAAAATGCTCGATTCGAAGTACGCGGGAAAATCGTGGCGTGAACCTGAACCTGAATCTATTTTGGGCGAAATTAATCGTTCTGTTTGGACCATTGGTTATACGGGACAAACGCCTGAGCGCCTTAAAGCACACATGCGCATGATGAGTGTGTTTGATCCGAAGACCTTAAAATCACGCGGCGGCAAAGACCCAGTTAGTGGTTACGATACGACTGGTGATTACTTTGGTTTGCCATGGCCTTGCTACGGTACTGCGGCAATTAAACACCCGGGCTCGCCTAATCTATATGACACCAGCAAGAGCGTGATGGAAGGCGGCGGTAATTTCCGTGCGAACTTTGGGGTAGAAAAAGACGGTAAAACACTATTGGCTGAAGATGGTTCTTGTTCCAAAGGTTCTGCCATTACTACTGGCTACCCTGAATTTGATGCTGCTTTTGTGAAGAAATTGGGCTGGTGGAGTCAATTGACGCCAGAAGAGCAAAAATTAGCTGAAGGCAAAAATTGGAAGACCGACTTATCTGGAGGTATCCAGCGGGTCGTGATGAAAAATGGTTGCCATCCATTCGGTAACGCTAAAGCGCGGGCTGTGGTGTGGAATTTTCCAGACCCAATTCCGCAGCATCGTGAAGCGTTGTACAGTACGCGTCCCGATATGATGATCAAGTATCCCACTTCGGCCGACAAGAAAAATTTCTGGCGTTTACCAACTCTGTTCCTAACAGTTCAGCAGCAGAATTTGAACGAGAAGTTGTATGAAAAATTCCCGATCATTTTAACTTCAGGACGCCTTGTTGAATATGAGGGCGGTGGCGATGAAACGCGCTCCAACCCGTGGTTAGCAGAACTACAGCAAGAAAATTATGTAGAAATAAATCCAGGTGCTGCAGCTCGGCGGGGGATAAAAAATTGGGATTATGTTTGGGTTAAATCGCCCACTGGAGCCAAAATTAAAGTGCGGGCGATGGTTACTGAGCGAGTTGGACCAGATACTGCTTTCGTACCTTTCCATTTTGCTGGATGGTGGGAAGGCAAGAATCTGCGCGAATACTATCCAACCGGAGCCTGTCCCGTTGTTTTAGGTGAAGCGGTGAATACAGCAACGACCTACGGCTACGACAGCGTAACGATGATGCAAGAAACGAAAACCACGATGTGCCAAATTGAAAAATTTGCCTAAGCACCTAAATTAACGAGCTAAATTCAGGAGAATCTCATGGCAAGAATGAAGTTTATTTGTGACGCAGAACGGTGCATTGAATGCAACGGTTGCGTTACGGCCTGTAAGAATGAAAACGAAGTACCTTGGGGCGTAAATCGTCGGCGGGTTGTAACGATTAATGATGGCGTAATTGGCGCTGAAAAATCCATTTCCGTTGCCTGTATGCATTGTTCAGATGCGCCTTGTATGGCCGTCTGCCCAGTCGACTGTTTTTATCGTACCGATGAAGGTGTCGTATTGCACGATAAAGATATTTGTATTGGCTGTGGTTATTGCTCGTATGCTTGCCCGTTTGGCGCGCCTCAATTTCCCACTTCAGGTTTGTTTGGCATGCGCGGCAAAATGGATAAATGCACCTTCTGCAGCGGTGGTCCAGAGGCCAATGGTAGCGTGGCTGAATTTGAGAAGTATGGTCGTAATCGTTTGGCAGAAGGCAAGTTACCCATTTGCGCTGAAATGTGTTCAACCAAGGCTTTAATTGGTGGAGATGGAGATGTGATCGCCGATATCTTTCGTGCCCGTGTGGTTAAACGGCAAACTAACGGAAAGAATGCTGGTGCGAACGTGTTTGGTTGGACTACCGCATATGGCAAGCCAGGCGAAGCCCCGCCTGCGCCTACTAAAGCACCCCCCGGACCGCAAGGAGGTAAGTCATGAAAGCAATTCTTAAAGCAGGCTTATTGGTATGTTTAGCGCTAGGCTTATTGAGTGCATGTAAAGATGAAGAGCAGGGCTTCAAAGCATCAAAGCGACCTGATGTTGCGCCTTATATGGGCGCCAATGATGGCTTTATGGCAAAAGGCTGGACTCCAGGTAATCAGGTGAGCTGGACACAAGAAATCAATAAGCGTAATCAAAATCAAACTGAATACAGCCGTATTAAGTAATGATCAATGCCGTGAAGGATTTTGCATGAATCAAACCGTAAGCGCTTCTTTTCGTTCCTGGTTGCTTCCAGCAGGCTTTTGCCTTGCCCTGCTTGCTGGAACTAGCATCGCTCAGCCGACTGCGCCAGCAGCAACTCCCGCTCCTGCCGCCTTACCGAAAGTAGAGTCAGCCAATATTATGGATGTAGGCCGTGCGCCAAATGCCACGATTGAAGCAGAGCGTAAGGCCAACCAGAATCAACCGGGCAATAATGCACCGATTTGGAATACTGCCAATAGCGATGCGGTTAATTATGTGAGTATTCCCGATAAACAAGCGGGTGTTTTGATTCAAAAATCTGGACAACAGTGGCGCTTAATTCGTAACGGTGTCATTACCGTTTATGGCGCATGGCTTTTAGCATTAGCGTTGGGTGGCATCCTCGCAATGTTTATTCTCAAGGGCTCAATTAAGCTGCATGAACCCATGTCGGGACGCAAAATTAAGCGCTTTAGTTTGCTCGATCGAATTATTCATTGGACCATGGCATTTAGTTTTGTGGGCCTCGCTTTTACTGGTTTAATGATTTTGTATGGTAAATATTTTGTGATGCCTCTCATGGGCGGTGTGACCTACGGATTATTTTTATTAGTATGTAAAAATATCCATAACTTTAGTGGCCCATTATTTACGCTTAGCATCGTCATTTTCTTCTTCTTGTTCGTGCGTAAAAATATCCCTGAAAAAGGGGATATGGCATGGCTAACTGGTTTCGGTGGCATGCTTTCAGGAAAACATATCCCTGCGGGATTCTTTAATTGCGGTGAAAAAATCTGGTTTTGGTTCGGAATGGTTATTCTGGGGCTCACCGTATCGGCTTCGGGCTGGGTCTTAGATATGATTGTGCCGTTTATTGCGATTGAATATTGGCGCGGCACGATGCAAATTGCCGACATTATTCATAGTACCGCTGCATTGCTCATGACCGCTATGGCCTTTGGTCATATCTATATTGGTACCATTGGTATGCAGGGTTCTATCGATGGTATGAAAACTGGTTATGTCGATGCTACTTGGGCTAAAGAGCATCATGAAATTTGGTACAACGATTTAAATAAAGGTTGAGCTATGAAAAAAATCATTGCATTCGTCATTTGTGCCTTCAGCGCCAGCACGGTGTTGGCCATGCTCCCACCCTTAACGCCAGAGCAACAAGCAGCAGCTGATTTAGCAAAAGCGAAGACCGCTTATGGTGATAAAGTTGGCGCATTCAAGCTGTGTATGGTGCAAAATACCTTAGCGAATCGATTTAAAGTTGCTGGAACCCCAGCACCCGCAGCTTGTGCTGAAGTGCCGCCTTTTGTACCGCCCACTGCAGTTTCTGCTGCAGCACCTGCCGCACCTGCTGCTGCCCCAACTAAGAAATAGCCAGCCCCCCCCTGATAGATCCCCCTGCTACCATCAGGTTGGCAGGACATGCTTTATGCTTAGCGCTTTCTGCTCGAGACCATTGAAGTGAATGCACCAATAAATTACTGGCCGCAGTGTGCCTATAAAACCTTGCAAGTTAGTGCAGATAATCAATTATTGGTGACCGATGATTTTTTACGTACCTATTTACTTCGGGATGAACTGAATTTAGTACCTGAATCTTGTGCCGTAGAAAAGTTGCTCCATCAGCGCTTAACGCAAAATCCTCGCGCCGCTGTTAGCGAGACTGAGATAGCTGAAATGATGGATAGTGATATTCAAGAAAATTATCGTATTTGGTTACGTTATCGCACTAAATTACTTACTGCATCGTCATTAGAATCGTTTTATTTAGGCTTATTTGCTGGCGATGGGGTAGATGTACCGCCTTTATTTGTTAATCAACTAGTCCAAATTTTTATGCGGCATATTTTGGGTGACAAGCCAAGCGCGATGGATGCTAGGGTAGCGGAATTATTTTTTCGGTCGCAAAAAATGACCGTATTAGAAGACGGCTTGGTGATGAGTGCTGATCACGAAACCATAGAGCGCAATGCCCAGGCCCCAGAGTTTGCCAATATTGTTGATTTACTCAAACAAACGACTGTAACAATGAAATCGATCGATCTAGATGTATTGCATGAAGATAATATCGATTTGTATTGGACGCGAGATAGTAATTATGATTTTGCAATACCGTTAAATTTTGGGCAAACGGCTGTTGAGCATTTCAGTAAATTACTTGCCCAATGGCTTAATCACTTTTTAGGTATCGAGGTTAAGATTACCCCTTTAGCAGCAATTAATGATCCACAGTGGGTCTGGCATGTTGGCTTAGATGCTGCTTCTACTGAAATCTTAAATGCACTCTATAACAAAGACATGGTGGAGGCGAATAGTATTGCTCGGTTAATTTGTTTATTTCGTTTAGATTTTATCAGTCCTAATGTGGCTCTTCCTGAGTTAACTGGCAAACCCGTTTATTTGGGTATGGCCATGAATCACGACAAGCTTCTCAAGCTCAAACCCCAGAATCTGTTATTTAATCTCCCGCTTGCACCAGTTTCTTAAGTATTTAAATCCAGTCATGTAGTTGCACCTTGGCGCCTAAAGATTTATAACCTTCGGTAATGCCCGCATAATTTCTAATGTTGCTAATCAATTTGCTGACCTCCTTGTTGACAGCCAATTCTTTACGCATCGCCAGAAAAAATAGTTCATCTTTAAGGTAGATAAAACCCAGTTTATTTTCTAGCGCAATATTTTTAACGGAAATGCCAACATTGGCTTTGTTGGCTAAGATCGCACTGGCAACAGCTGAGTGGGTAAATTCTTCATTGTTATAGCCCTTAATTTTCTCTGGATTAAGGCCTTTTTCAGCCAATAAAGAATCCAGCAATAAGCGGGTACCCGAGCCTCTTTGGCGATTTATAAAACGGACTTTTGGCTTGGTCAAGTCACTGATGGAGGTCAGATTCAGCGGATTGCCCTTTTGCACAATTAAACCTTGGATTCGTTTCATCACTGGCACTACTTGCATACCAGCTTTAATGAGGCGCTGATGAATGATGCGAGAATTTTCTGGATCAGAAACATGGTATCCCGCAATGTCGGCCTCGTGATTCAGGAGACGTTCCAGTGATTCGCCAGAGCCCGCTACCCGAAGCTCAAAGCTGCTGAATTTAGCAATAGTTTGTTGAATAATGGGATCACTACTAGAAAATAGCAGCCATTTTTTGCCCTGTTTTAACTGATAGGCAGCCATTTCTTGGGATAAGGTGGTTAGATAGTTTTCGCTATATTCACTATAGCGGCTTTGCATTTGGGCTACAAATTGAATTAAAAAAAGCCCAAAATGACTGATAGTTGAACCATGGCCTTTAATACGCTCAACGAGCTTTTCGTTCAGTACCAACTCTATTTCATTTAATTTATTCCACAGCGTACGGTAGGAGCTGCCCGCCCGCTTAGCTGCGCCCATTAAGGTCGACTCCCTTTCAATATCTTGGAGAAGGTCACTTAGCCATACCAAATCAATTGAATCAAGCCGTTTTGAGCCCTTATTGTTAATCAGAAGGGTGGGCCTAATTTGTATGCGCATATGTAATTTATTTCATATTGAAGTTTTGTATGATGAAAGCATATTAACTTGAAATGAATAAGGCCCTCATAATCAGATGAAATCAAATCCCTATCGTTATCTTATAGTTGCCATTTGGAGTGCAACCCTTTTTGTAAATCCCAGCTTTGCACAGGATAAAAGCATCCTTGTATCGTCAACGACGTCAACAGAGCAATCGGGTTTATTTGGATCTATTTTGCCGATTTTTCAAAAGCAGTCTGGCATCCAGGTAAAAATTGTTGCAGTTGGGACTGGGCAGGCACTTGATATTGGCCGTCGCGGTGATGCTGATGTGGTATTTGTTCACGATAAACCAGCTGAAATAAAATTTATCGACGAAGGATTTTCTACCAAACGCTATGAAGTGATGTACAACGATTTTATTTTGATTGGCCCTAAGAGCGACCCCGCAAAAATTGCTGGCGGCAAGGATATTAAAGTTGCTTTTCAAAAAATTGCTGAGGCCAAAGCCCCCTTCGTTTCTCGTGGCGATAAAAGTGGTACGCATGCAGCAGAGTTACGCTATTGGAAAGATGCTGGCATTGCAGTTAATTCGAATCTGAATTGGTATAAAGAAACAGGCTCTGGGATGGGCCCAGCATTAAATACGGCTTCCGCGATGAATGGTTATATCTTGGCTGATCGTGGCACATGGTTGTCATTCAAAAATCGGGGCGATTTAGATATTTTGATTGAAGGCGACCCTAGTTTATTTAATCAATATGGTGTCATGCTAGTTAATCCCATGAAATATCCCCAAGTGAAAAAAGCCGAGGGTCAAGCCTTTATCGATTGGCTCATTTCCAAACCAGGCCAGGATGCAATTGCTGCTTATAAAATTGGGGGTCAGCAATTATTTTTTCCCAATGCGGGAAGATAATGCAATTTAGCCGTCTAGGAGGTTTAGTGGCATTGATTTAGTATTAAGGACTCGAACGGCAAAAAGAGCCCCCTATGCAGTATGAATTTGACCATTTAGTCATAATGGCAAGAGACCAAATGAGTTTGGTTGCCAAGCAATTTAGTGATCTTGGCTTTCATCTCAGCGCGAAGTCTACTCACAATTTAGGTTCATCAAACCAGTTAATTGTGCTGGATTCGACCTATTTAGAGATCTTGGGTTGGGAGGCGGGAACGCTACCTCAACGCGCAGAAATTGCGAATTTAGCGTTTGGTCTAGATGCCTTAGTATTTCGTACCAACAATGCCGCAGCTTGTTTTAAGTCACTTAATGAAGCAGGCTTTGTGCCAAATGCAGTACAAGATTTATCGCGACCTGCGCAGGTTGGCAATGAGATCAAGCAGGCCTTTTTTAAGACAGTACGGTTTTCTCAACAGCCGATTGCAGGCTTACGGATTTATTTTTGTGAGCACTTGACCCCCGATTTTGTTTGGGTCAATACTGATCAACAACATCCGAATCTATTCAACCATTTGCAAAGTATTACCTTAGGCTCAGCAAATCCTCGGAAAACTTTGTCTAGTTTAAAAAAACTCTTGCAACTAGAGAAGTTAGATAATCAAGCAGATGCATTCAATTCCGCCAGTCAAGAATTAGGGCCGCTGCAACTTCTTTTGCCCAATTGTGTCTTGAAAATTGAGTACCAGGAAAAGATGCAGGTCGCACAAATTATTGACTTTGTCTTGGTGCAGCAGGGTCAGCCAGCGGAGTTACGCATAAACCAAGTCATGCTGCGCGCTACCCCTATTAAGCAGTAAATCCCTATTAAATTTAGGGTATTTCTAATTTCATTAAAAAGGAGTATTTTTTAACTTATTCTCCGATTGAAGAAAAGGAACTCGTATGCGCTTAGCCCAATTTCCCTTAGTTGCCAGCCTGTTAGCCGCTTTAATTTTCAGCAGCAGTGTATTTGCGCTCGCGAATGAGCCCAGTTTGCATGAGGTTTATCAAAAGATTGAGGCAGGGCAGTACGCACAAGCAGATGCCATGATGAAGGGCGTATTACAAACTCACCCCAATAGCGCTAAAGCGCACTTTATCTTGGCTGAATTAAGGCTGAAAGAGGGGCGTTTGGATGAAGGTCGTGCGGAACTTGCTCGAGCCGAGATACTTGCCCCTGGTTTGCCTTTTGCGCAGGTTGACTCAGTCCAAAAGCTGCGAACGCAATTGGCGTCTGGAGCAAAGGTTTCAGGTACGAATTTAGGGGGTAATGCGGGGGCGTCTGCCTCGATCTTTAGTAGCCCGATTTTTTGGCTATTAATCGTGGTTTTAGTTGGCGGCTTGATTTATTTCATGAAGCAAAGAAAGCGCGAACAAGCAAATGCGGCGGCATTAGGTAATGGCCCGCAGAGCGGTTTGGCACCAAACCCCCCTGGTGGGCAAGGACCTAATGGTCCGGGAGGCCCTGGCAACCCTAATGGCCCCGCTGGCGCACCAAGCACTGGCTTTGGGGGTTCTGGCCTCATGGGCAGTTTAGCAACTGGGGCAGCCTTAGGGGCTGGCATGGTCGCTGGGCAGGCTTTAGCTAGTCATTTAATGGGTGGCGAACATGGTAATCGGGATTCCTCTGGCAATATCCAGCCAGCTCAAGCAGGGCGAGATAATACCGATTTTGGCGTGCGCGACGTTAGCACCTGGGAAGACTCGGGTAACGCAGGTAATTCAGATTGGGACGATAGTGGCGGAGGCGGTAGTTTTATGGATGACGTTTAAGGCTGGGGAGTTAATTTTTTTACTCTGAGCCAAATTAAGGCCAACCCAGTCACCATTACAGGAATGAGAGATCCCAGATTTAAGAGTTCCCAGCCCTGAGTGGTGACCATTGCTCCCGAGCCGAAGGATGTAAAAGCCATTGTGCCGAAGACAAAAAAGTTGATTGCTGCTTGGGCTTTATCTTTTTCCTCGGGACGGTAAGCGGTCATCGCTAAGGTGGTAGAGCCGGTGAATAAAAAATTCCAACCTACTCCGAGTATGAAAAGCGCTAATAAAAATTGGTGTAGGTCGGTGCCAGTCGAGGCAATAGCGATACAGATTAAATTGAGTATTACTCCAACCCCCATTATTTTGATGGCGCCAAAGCGTTGAATGAGAGAGCCAGTAAAAAAACCTGGGGCAAACATACCAATTACATGCCACTCTAAAACGAGGGCGGTATCAGTAAACGGTAAGCCACAAATTTGCATCGCTAACGGTGTAGCTGCCATTAGTAAGTTCATTACACCATAGCCAAGTGAGGCGCCAATAGTAGCAACTAAAAATACGGGTTGTAACAAAATAGTTTTCAAGCTACGACCAGCGGAAAGGGGTTGCTGCGATTTCAATTCACCAGGAAAGTGAATAAATTGCATCACTAAAATACCCACCGTACCTGCAATGGCAAGTGTTATATAGGCGCCTAAAAAAGGCACAGAAAAACTATTTTTAGTCCATGAGGCTAAATTTGGGCCCACTACGGCACCCAATATACCCCCCGCTAAAACCCACGATACCGCTTTATCGCGTAAGCTTGCAACAGTTAACTCCGCGGCCGCAAAACGATACAACTGCCCATTGGCACTGTAATACCCCGCCACAAATGTGCCTGCAATGAGTAACCAGAAATTATTAGAAATTGCGGCGTAGGCACAAATCAGGGCTGAAATAATCGCAATCAATAAACCTAATTGAAAGGAGCGACGTCGCCCAAATTGATGTTGAGTTTTGGCCACGATAGAGGTGGAGAGTGCACCGCCAACGACATAGCCCATAATCGGCAAAGTGGCCATCCAAGCTGATGGGCTTAAGCTGAGACCAACCAAGCCATTAATAGCAATAAAAGTAACATTATTGGTTAAGAAAAGCCCTTGGCAAATAATTAGTAAAACTAAGTTTTTATTGAGCAGAGTCGCGTGCGCTTTCATGCGAATTGTGACCTATAAACCCCTATAAAATGCAGATTATTCTGAGGTCCCCATTCTTTAATTGTTATTGTCTGTGGTTTTTGCATAACTAAGAATGTAACCGATTTTTATTAATCTCAATTTTTGATACTATTTTACTTATTATGAAAATTATTATTGCGCGTCATTCGGAAAAATTAGATGCCCCTAGCCTTTCTGAAATAGGCAAATTACGCGCCCAAGCGCTTGCAGCGCAATATCTAGGTCAGAATGCCAAACAATCATTATTCATTGGAAAAGAACGGCCTGCTGCATTAATGGTAATGACCTTACATACAATTGAAACAATGGCGCCAATTGCTGCTAGTTGGAATATGCCGATGTTAGCTTATTGGGCAGAAGCAGGCATAGATCGAGCGCATATGGCAGTACAGAATGTGCGCAATCAGGCAGTAGCAGAGGACTTACTATTTAGCGCTCAGTATGAAGATAAGACGGTACTGATGATTTGGGAGCATTTTCATATTGCCAGCGCCGCCCTAGAAGCTGAGTTTGCTGGCGAAAAAGTCACTTTGCGGCAATTACTTAATTTAGATCAAATGGTGGGGGTACCTACTACTTGGCCAGATGATGTTTATGATTATTTTTGGATTATTGAGTACCAAACCGGCAATCCAGTGCCCCAATCATTTTTGATGAAGCGCCAAATATTTACCGCTCCCTTCGCAGGATTACCTGCAGCTGATTGGCCAAATTAGTTAATCGCTTAAAATGGCCAATTCAATTGCAGTAATCACTTATCGGCCCCCATGTTATTTAATGAACTTGCTTTATCTGCTCCCATTTTGCGCGCGGTACAAGAAGAAGGCTATACAACGCCTACCCCAATTCAAATTCAATCAATTCCAGCTGTTTTAAAAGGCGGCGATTTGCTGGCGGCAGCTCAAACAGGCACAGGAAAAACTGCGGGCTTTACCTTACCTATTTTGCAAAGACTGATAGATTCAAAGCTACCTCAAGCAAGCGTGCGGCGTCAAATCCGAGTTTTAATTTTGACTCCAACGCGTGAGCTTGCGGCGCAAGTACAGCAATCTGTTTTAACTTATGGCAAATACACTGGACTGAAATCAGCGGTTATTTTTGGTGGTGTCGGTGCTAATCCACAAATTAATGCAATCAAGAATGGCCTCGATATTTTAGTGGCTACGCCTGGTCGCTTAATCGATTTAATGGGACAAGGTCATATCTCACTAAAGGCAATAGAAATTTTTGTTTTAGATGAAGCGGATCGCATGTTAGACATGGGATTTTTACCCGATATTAAACGCATTTTGGCAACCTTACCAAAAGCACGTCAGAACCTATTATTTTCTGCTACATTTTCAACCGAAATTAAAGCGCTAGCCAATACCTTACTAAAGTCGCCAGCCTTAATTGAAGTTGCCCGCAGTAATAGTACCCACGAAGCGATTACGCAAAAAATTTATCCAGTCGATAAAAATAAAAAACAGGCGCTATTAGCCCACCTCATTAAAGCGAATGATTGGCAGCAGGTGCTAGTCTTTACGCGGACAAAACATGGTGCTAACAAGCTCGTCACGCAGCTTGAGAAAGATGGCATTACTTGCATGGCTATTCATGGAAATAAAAGTCAATCCGCCCGCACTAAAGCTTTGGCTGATTTTAAGTCTGGAAAAATTACTGCTTTAGTAGCAACCGATATAGCAGCAAGGGGTATTGATATTGATCAACTGCCCCATGTAGTTAATTACGATTTACCCAATGTTCCTGAAGATTATGTCCATCGAGTAGGGAGAACGGGCCGCGCTGGCTCGAATGGGGTGGCGATTTCATTAGTTTGTATCGATGAATTGGGGCTGCTAAAAGATATCGAGAAATTAACAAAACAAACTATTCCGCAAGAAATTATTACAGGCTTTGAAGTTGATCCCAGTATTGGTGTGCAGCCCATAAAGGCTACGCGCCAAGCGAGACCTCAAGCCAAAGCGAAGCCTAAAAATTCATCTAACTCGCAGATCACCCAATCAAAAGGACGGCAAAAAAGGCCGACATCGAGATAAGAATTTTGATTTAAATCAAAATCAACCCACTCTTATTCTGCTACAAAGAATGGGATGGACCAATTAATAACAGCTTCTCATCAAGTAGTTGGCTTAGCTAGTGCGAGAACTAGTTTATTAGAGCCTGCGCTATTAAAAAAATTTGATATTAATGGTCCGCGCTACACCTCATATCCTAGCGCCGATCGTTTCCATAAAGATTTTACTGAGGTTGATTATCGTTTAGCATTAAAGCGAATTTCATTAAACGAGCAGACTTTTTCGCTCTATATGCATTTACCATTTTGTCCTAATATTTGCTATTACTGTGCTTGTAACAAAATTATTACGAAGGATCATGGGCGTAGCGCTAAGTACATTAAATATCTAGCCAAAGAAATGGCTGCTGTTTGTGAGGCGATGGAGCTGGCTCCCGAGCAAAAATTACCTATTAGTCAACTGCATTGGGGCGGTGGCACACCGACCTTTTTGTCTCACTCTGAAATGCGGGAATTAATGACCTCGATTAAAAACCATTTTGAATTTCAGCAAAACGGGGAATACTCAATTGAAATTGATCCGCGTCGAGTAACTGAAGCCGATATTAAATTGCTTGCTGAGTTAGGCTTTAACCGCATTAGTCTGGGAGTGCAAGATTTCAATCCCGAGGTTCAGCAGGCAATTCATCGGCTTCAAACCCTAGAAGAGACTCAGTCGGTGCTGAATTGGTCGCGTAAATATGGCTTTACTTCGCGTAGTGTTGATTTGATTTATGGCCTGCCAAAGCAAACGCCTGCCAGTTTTGTAGCAACAGTGCAAGCCGTAATCGCGCTGAATCCAGAGCGCATATCAGTTTATAGTTATGCCCATTTACCGCATATTTTTAAGCCGCAACGCCGTATTGTCGCAGGTGATTTACCGAATGCGGTAGATAAACTGCAAATTTTGTCGAGTACCATTGACCAGTTAATGCAAGCAGGTTATATCTTTATTGGCATGGATCATTTCGCCAAACCGAATGATGAGCTAGCAATCGCGCAAAAAGAAGGTCGTTTACATCGCAATTTCCAGGGCTACTCTACACAAGCCGAGTGCAATATGTTGGCATTTGGAGTAACAGCTATAGGTAAAGTTGACGATTGCTATGTTCAGAGCGTAAGAACTTTAGATGAGTATTACGCTTTGCTTGATCAACATCGCCTGCCTACATTGCGGGGCATGCGTTTATCCGAAGATGATATAGTGCGACGCGATTTAATTGGGCAACTCATGTGCCACTTTAAGATCGATGCTAGTCAATTTTCGCAAAAACATGCAATTGATTTCGACGCGTATTTTGTCAATGAAGAGTCCGACCTAAATTATCTCGAAGATTCTGGTTTAATTGAATGGCATGGCGACTCTTTAATGGTGCCCATGAGCGGGCGCTTATTGGTACGGCGGGTGGCAATGGCTTTCGATCGACATTTGCGTGAATCCCTGACCATGGGGTCCTATTCAAAAGTAGTCTGAAATTACCAGGCTGCCGCTATCCGAATTTGCTGAGGTAGATTATGACGTTTCACTGGAATGAAATACATGCCAACGAAGGTCATAAAGCCCGCTAACCCATATCCACCTCGCTGGAAATATGCGTAGATCCCTCCCTTTTCCCGTGCCGCATAATATTTTTCAGCAATGCGAAATAGTCGATTCATCCCTTGGCGAAATGCAGGACTATCAATATCCAAAGAGATCGGAAATACTTGTTTCGAAATTTCACTAGTAATTTTAAATACTGCGTAATCGTACTGAGTAGGATCAAGCCCCATTGCATGTTTTAGTGCAGGGCGCGTGTGATCGCGGACATACATCGTGGCATATACCGCCAATAAAAAGAAGCGAATGAATAATAAATTAGTACCTTGCAATAATTTTGGATCAGCACGCATGATGAGGGCAAATGATTCGCCATGACGGAATTCATCATTGCACCAGCGTTCAAACCAGCGAAAAATAGGGTGAAAGCGTTTATCTGGATTTTTTTCTAGTTGCCTAAAGATCGTAATGTAACGCGCATACCCAATTTTTTCAGATAGATATGTTGCATACAATATATATTTCGGCTTAAAGTAGGTATAAGCTTTATTTTTCTTTAATTCGCTTAGATTTACACCTAAATCAAAATCTTTAAGTGACGAATTGATAAAGCTTGCATGACGTGATTCATCGCGCACTAAATACGCCATTAATTGTTTAATATCGGGGTTATCAACATGATTGCGAATCTCGTTATACAGCACGCAGCCAGAAAATTCTGAGGTTAGGGACGTTACCAGAAAATCAAGAAATTCACGCCTTAATTCGGGATTAAGTTGGGGAACTAATCGAGCAACTTCGGCGACAAACTGCTCATCGCGCTGAAAATGATCTTGATTATTGTCACCTTCATATTCTTTCATCATCATGTCCCACTCTGCTCGAACGGGTTCGATATTCAGCCTATCCATATACGCATAGTCGGTCTTATAAAAACGAGGGCTAATTAAGTTATTCACCTCCGCCCTTCGGGCGGCGTCAGCTGCCGATTCAATTTCTTTTACAGTTTGCATGTCTTCCTAGCTACTAAGGACGAGGTTTTAATGTAGCTAATACGCTATTGAAGGCGTTTGATGTAGGTCAAAAAGATAGGGCTTGTTTTACTAGGGTTACTACTAGCTTCCCATTTGTTTTATATTGGCAGAATATTGCATAAATAGCTTATTTTTCAAATAAACAAGGGATTAGAAATGCAAAAGTCTTTACTGATTAATGCTGATAAATGCACGGGTTGCCTCCAGTGTGAAATGGCCTGTAGTTATGAACATTATGGGATCTTTAATCCTTCTAAATCCCGCATTCGGGTCTTTGATTTTCACAACACTGGGGTAAAGGTACCCTATACCTGTACTCAATGCGATGAGGCATGGTGTTTAAAGGCTTGCCCGGTAGATGCCATTTCCATTGATCTAGTAACGGGCGCAAAAGTAGTCTCTGAGGACACCTGTGTGGGCTGCAAAGTTTGCACAATTGCTTGTCCTTTTGGCACGATTAATTATGTGCAGGATACTGGTAAGGTACAAAAGTGTGACTTGTGTTCTGGTGACCCAGCTTGCGCTACAGCGTGTCCAACCGAAGCTATTACTTATGTAGATGCCGATTGGACAGGGCTCGATCGCATGCGCGCATGGGCCGATAAGCTTGGCAATCAAGCTAGTACTAACTAATTATTGAATAGGAAAATACTATGTCTTGGGCTGGGAAACTACTACGCGTTAATTTAACTAAAGGCACTTGCAAGTCTGAGCCTTTGAATATGGAGTGGGCTAAAACCTATTTAGGTTCACGGGGCTTAGCCACAAAATATTTTGTCGATGAAGTTGATCCGAAGGTCGATCCTTTATCAGCTGAAAATAAAATTATTTGGGCAACTGGGCCGTTAACAGGCACCATGGCCTCTACTGGTGGGCGTTTTACGGTGGTTACCAAGGGTCCTTTAACTGGTGCAATTGCTTGTTCTAATTCAGGCGGGTATTTAGGTGCTGAATTAAAAATGGCTGGTTGGGACATGGTTATTTTTGAAGGCAAGTCGCCTAAGCCTGTCTACTTATATATCGAAGATGATCGCGCTGAATTAGTAGACGCAGGTGATTTGTGGGGCAAGACGGTTTGGGAAACCGAGCCAGCGATCAAAATTAAACATCAAGATCCCCAAATTCGGGTTTCCTGCATTGGGCGTGCTGGTGAAAATCAAGTATATTTTGCCGCTATCGTCAATGACTTGCATCGCGCTGCAGGCCGCTCTGGCGTTGGCGCTGTGATGGGTAGCAAGAATTTGAAAGCGCTGGCAGTGCGTGGTACCAAAGGGGTTGGCAATATTAAAAACCCCAAAGCCTTTATGGCGGCAGTAAATGCTGGTAAAGCGGTTTTAGCCGGGCACGCTGTAACCGGCCAAGGTTTACCGACTTATGGCACCCAAGTATTAATGAATGTAATTAATGAGGTGGGAGCCCTACCAACTCGTAATCATCAAGATGTGCAATTTGAAGGCGCAAAAGATATTTCAGCTGAAGCGATGGCAGTTGAACGTGACTCAGATGGAAAATCACATTTGGTAACAACTCAAGCTTGCTTTGCGTGCACGATTGCCTGTGGTCGTATTTCGCAAATAGATGAATCTCATTTCACGATTGAAAATAAACCGCAATATAAGAATACCTCGGGCGGCCTTGAATATGAGGCTGCTTGGGCTTTGGGCGCAGCTAATGGTGTCAATGATCTTGAGGCTTTGCAGTATGCCAATATGATTTGTAATGAAGACGGTTTTGACCCGATTACTTTTGGTGCTACAGTTGGCGCAGTGATGGAAATGTATGAAATGGGGGTCTTGACCAAAGAGCAACTCGGTATTGAAGCGCCTTTTGGTTCGGTCAAAGCACTTTGCCACTTTGCTGAAATTACTGCGCAAGGAATTGGCTTTGGTAAAGAAATTGCCTTAGGTTCTGCTCGGCTGACAGCGAAATATGGCCAACCCGATTTATCGATGAGCGTCAAAGGGCAAGAGTTTCCCGCTTACGATGGGCGGGTGATTCAGGGTATTGGCTTGGCCTATGCCACTTCGAATCGGGGCGCATGTCATTTACGTGGTTACACTATCGCCTCTGAAGTTTTAGGCATTCCTGTTAAAACAGAGCCTGCTGATACGGATGGTAAGCCTGAGTTGGTAAAAGCCTTTCAAGATGCTACTGCTGCCTTTGATTCTGCTGGACTCTGTATTTTTACTAGCTTTGCTTGGACACTAGCCGATGTTGCGCCCCAACTTCAAGCAGCCTGTGGAGATGAATTTACAGTTGAAAATTTAACTTTAATTGGCGAGCGGATTTGGAATATGGAGCGTGATTTTAATAATCGTGCTGGCTTTACTAGTAAAGACGATAAGCTACCCAAGCGTTTAATGTCTGAAGCTGCAAAAACTGGACCTGGTAAGGGTTCAGTCAGCGGCTTGGGCAAGATGTTACCGCAGTATTACAAGATTCGTGGCTGGGATAGCGATGGGCAAATTAATGCCGATACTCGCAAGCGTTTAGGTCTTTAAGTAGCCCCATGAAGCATGTCATTATTGGCAATGGGCCAGCTGGCGTAATTGCAGCAGAGACGATTCGCAAGCGTTGTCCTGCGGACGAGATTATCCTAATTGGTGATGAGCTCTCGCCACCATATTCTCGCATGGCAATTCCTTATTTATTGGTTGGCAATATTGACGAATCGGGAACGTATTTGCGGAAAACTGCCAATCACTTTGAACGGCTCAAAATACAGCAAGTACAGGGCAGAGTGCTTTCACTCGACGCCAAAAGTAAATCACTGCAAGTTGAAGAAGGTAATAAAAAACCACAAAAAATCAATTTTGATAAGTTGCTGATTGCCACTGGCTCAGTGCCTGTGCTACCGCCTGTACCTGGTATTGACCTTCCAGGGGTTCACCATTGTTGGACACTAGAGGATGCACGGGCGATTCATGCCTTAGCCAAGCCTGGGGCACGAGTATTACAAATGGGCGCAGGTTTTATTGGTTGCATCATTCTAGAGGCATTGGCCAGTAGAGAAGTTGAACTAACCGTAGTTGAAATGGGAAACCGGATGGTGCCGCGCATGATGACGGAAATGGCGGGCGCTCTCATCAAAAAATGGGTGCAAGCTAAAGGTATCACCGTATTTACCGATACTAAGGTTGAGGCTATTACCCAAGGCAAAGCAGGTTTAGCTGTAAAACTTTCAAATGGACAGACACTTGAAGTTGATTTAGTGATCTCAGCAGCAGGCGTACGCCCGAACATTGCCTTTTTGAAAGACTCGGGACTAGACATCAAAACTGGAATTGTAGTAAATGAGCAAATGCAAAGTTCGATTGCCGATATTTATGCAGCGGGTGATGTAACTGAAAGTGTTGATTTTCTCACTGGTGAGCGCATGATTAATGCCATTCAACCTAATGCTGCTGAGCAAGCCGGAGTTGCTGCGATCAATATGACTGGAGGGATGGTGCAAAGTATTGGCACCTTGCAAGTGAATGTATTAGATACCCTCGGTTTAATTGCTTCTTCATTTGGCTTATGGTCAGGCGCTAAAGGCGGTGATCACGTAGAGCTTTGTGATCCCCAGCGTTTTAAATACCTGCGGTTAGAATTTTTAGGTGATGTTTTGATTGGCGCAACTAGCTTAGGGTTTACCGAGCATGTCGGAGTCTTGCGGGGCCTAATTCAAACGAAGCTTGCCTTAGGCGCCTGGAAAGAGACTTTACTAGAAGACCCCACCCAGCTAGTAGAGGCATATTTAGCTAAAGGACAAGCACAATCTGCTTGAATGAATTAAGCTTTACGTATGCAAGTTACCCTCAAGCTTTTTGCCAGCCTCAATCGCTATTTGCCCGCCAATAAAATCAATACAATTGAGGCGATTATTCAAGTGCCTGATGGATCTACAGTCAGTGAAGTGATGGACTTGCATCACATTCCTCATCCTCAAGCCCACTTAGTAATGATTAATGGTAAATATATTCCACCCCAAGAGCGACTCGGTTCAGTCTTGCAAGAAAATGATGCTTTAGCTATTTGCCCACCCGTTGCTGGCGGTTAATTTTCAGTGTGACTGTAATTCAAGTGCAAAGAGTGATGGGTTGTTCTGCCGATGATTTAATTCGCTGGCTACCAGATGCTTTGGGTGAGTTGCTACAATCAACTGCAGTAGCAATCGATAATAAAACGCATTATGAAGTTCCCGGCCCCAGATTATTGATTGCCGCCCACACAAAACCTTCCCAACAAATTGCCTTACTGAAAATTCCTGTGTTGGTGGTAAATTTTTCATTTGCAATGAACGCTTTTAATGCAGAGCAAGTAGCGCAGGTAATGGCTAAATTTGATTTATATACCCGTAGGGGTGGGGGTTAAGGCTAAAAGAATAGTTAATTTGTATATGCGTAATAAGGCCCTATACCAGCGTTGCTCGTACGCCCAGTAATGCCAATATAGACGCTGCGGCCAAAGAAAAAAGGCAGGCCCCAGTCAAATAAATTATTACCAATTTGCCCGGTAATATTGTTGTAAGCATAGTTGCCACTAGCGACTAAAGTTTTCGCATTAGCAGCAGAAAAACTGACATTACCCTGAATATTATTTTTTAAGGTGAGGGCGGCCAAATACGATTGAGTGGTGGCAGGGCAGTAAAAACCTGCTAACGAATACGAGGAGCAATTCACCAAAACAGAACTTAAGTTGCCAGATGGAAAATAAAGACCATTTGAGCCACTATCGATAAAACTACTAGTAAACGTAGTGTTATTAAAAATAGTAGTAAATAGGCCGCTACTATTAGTGGGGATGACATAAGACCCACTCGAGGAATTATTGGCTTGGGTATCGATTCCAAAAGTGAGTGATCCGGTAATGAGGCTTGCGCCATTGGCACTAACTGTAGGAAGTTTAATAATGATTCCATTATTGTCGACCGGAAAGGCAGAAACCGGATTCTGAACTTGTAAATTAGGGCTGAGACTTAGGCTGATTCGACAATTATTTAAAGTGGTTGGCACACAATTAAAGTAGCTTTGGGTATCGCTAATGAATAAACCAACCCCTAAAATACCATTAGTTTTAAGGGTGTTTGAAATTTGGGTGGCTTGTGAACCGCCACACGAACTTGGAATGGTGCTGTAACTAGGGTCTGCCAAAATTTGAATCGGAATTGAGCTAGCTACCTCTGCACTCATTTTGACATCGGCCAGCTTTACGGGCCCCCACGCATCACCACTGATGAAAGAGGCACACTCCAGAATAGGGGCATTATTGACAACTACTTGGGTGAGCTGTAAAGAGGTGATGGTAGAAGCCAAAACTCGTAAGCCGGTTGAGCCAGTATCGAGCAGAATGTTATCAACGGTCTTGCAAATACTTGTACCAGGCTGGCAGATAGTCACACTAACATAAGGCGTATTAATATTTTTTGCTTGCCCAGCACCAACATTAACGCTAATTGAATTAGCCGCTAAGTTAATACTGGGCAGAGAATCTTGATTACTACTAGAGGATGAGCTACTAGTACTACTGCCACCACAGGCAACTAAAACGACTGCAAATACCATTATTGCCATGCCACGCATGAATTGCCATCTCAATAGGAAAGCCATAGCCATTAAATGCATGGCCTATTGAATATTTGCAGATGTCATACCCGCTGGAAATTGCTTAGGTAAATAGGCACGCCCTACATACCCTCCCATCACGCCGCCCGATTCAATCACGATGTTGTCATCTTGAAAAAAAATCGCTCGCGGGTTATTTTGCAATGCAGTGAGGTAGTTTGAATAATAAGACCCTAATACCACTTGAAAATTAGGTAGGTTGGGGCCTTTCCAGGTCACTGCAAAAACATTGCCATTGTTAGTTAAATATTCTTTAATGACTAAGCCGGGGTTAATATTTTGCGAATAAATAGTGTAGCCAGCTTGCGGTGAAGAGGTCAGAGTTGACCCAAAAGTTTTTTGTTCTAGATTAATGCTAGCAAGATTACCGCCTAATTCTGCTTGGGATACCATCGGTAAAACTAAAAGAAAAATACTAAAAATAGTAACTAAAGCAGTTCGTATGATTTTCATAGGATTACTTCAAAATGAGATAAAAACTAATCTTAGCCTAAGGATGAGATCTTAGGCTAAGATTTTATGCTGAATTTACAACTTATTTCAAATATGGTAATAGATTGGTTAGTTTGGGGTCATCTACGCCATTACTCGGCTCAATAGTAAATTTATAGCCTCCCCACCATGGGCCTGCAGCCCACCAAGTCCAGCCAGCCCAGACATCCGCGTTAGCTTCCATATAAGCGAGCATATTAGCAATGCCTTGATTACAGGTAGCATTATTGCCGCCAGCAAATTCCCCTAAAAAGCCTTTCTTGCCGTTGGCGCGTAGCCAATTGGTAAAAGTAACTAAGCGCTCAGCCCCAATGGTGGAGCTAACACAAATATCTGAATTTCCCGAGCTATTGGAATCTAGATATTGATGGGCTTCAAACATCAAGTTATTGGCAGAGTCTTTGATCGATAGCATGGCAACGGCATTTGCGGTGCCATACCAATTTTGCGCCCAACTGTGGGCACCAGTCCAGCCATTGCCAGGAACCAGAATCACATTATTAGCCCCAACATTACGAATTGCGACAATTGCAGCATTGGCGGCTGCCACCCAAGTTTCAGTGGACATCTCGCTAGGCTCATTCATGAGACCAAATAAGACAGCTGGATTATTTTTATACACTGTTGCTAAACGACCCCAAAAATCAGCAAAGTTAGCATTTGTAATCGAGCTGGCGCCAATAATATTGTTTTTATAGCGCGCATAGTTATGCGGATCTAAAACAACTGTATGGCCTGCTGCAATTGCTTGGTTAACAAAAGTCTGCATCCGATTTAGTTCAGTTGGGTCAAGGGCTGCATTTAAAGTGGGCTGTAAACGCTCCCACCGGAATGGCAAGCGAATGACATTCATGCCTTTACTTTTAAAGTAAGTCGCTTCAGCATTGGTTGGATAGGTGTAATCCACACCATAGGTGCCAGGTAAATTACTTTCACCAAAATCAGCGCCAGCTAAATTAACACCGCGGTATTTAATTGCGCCGGTAGAGCCCGTTGAGTTGGTGGTGCAGGAAACAGTAACGGTAGTAATATTAGCAGTTACCTTACCTGCACCGTTTGAAACGGTACACGTTTGCCCGCTAGGTTGTGTGCCAACTGTCACTGCATAGTTAGCGTTATTGGCTACTAGCGTACTAAACTTAAATGCGCCATTTGAGCTAAGACTCAGTGAATTAGCACCATTATTATTCAGCGCCACTGTTAAGCCTGTATTCAAGCCGCTTAGCGTACCACCAACACTATAAGAACCGATAACTACGGGTGTACTAGCAACCGTGAAGAGGGCAGCTTCATTCACCGTATTATTGTCAGTAACGTTAATTGCGGGAGCACTAAAGCTGACATTAGCAGGTAAAGCGCTACTAGCAACAGTAAGGGTATAAGAGCCCGTAGCTAGTCGAGTGAAATTATTGTTCGTAATAACCGTGCCGGCATTATTATTATCGATGGTCGCAACCGTCGATGCATAACTATTAGGCCCGCTCAGCATCACCGGAATATTGCAGGTTGTACCACTAACACAAACCGCCTTTAACGCAGTGGCATCAATACTAAAAGCAATTGAACCACCGGTTGGCGTCACCGGAGTACTACCACCATTAACCGTATAGCTGATTGCGCCTGGCGTCGTACCATTGGGGTTATAGCCATAAAATACGGTGGCTGAAGTATTGGGTTGAATCGACCCAGTCGTATTTAAGGTTAAGGTGACCGTATCTTTACTACCGGCCACACTATTGGTAATAAACGTCCCTGTAGATTGGGCCCAATAGATTGGCGGCGGAAAATATAAGCCATTAATCGAGTCCAGCTGAAACTTAGAGCCTACCAAAGCAGTGCTACTGCTAGCAATTTTAATTTGCAAACCACTAGCACTTTGTACGGTAGCGCAAGTATTGGTGACATTAAATGAGCCGCTGGTCCACCATTGACCCAGATTAGTGCTTGGAGCTGTAATGCTGAAACAACTATTAGTTGCTGCCGCAGAAACTGCTGAAACTGAGGTAGGCGTTGCTGAATTACCTGTTGATGCCGAACCCATGTCGCCTCCGCCACAAGCAACCAAGAATAGCGAGGCTGCTAAAGACATCAAAAGACCGATCGTTTTTTTCATGATTTTATCCTTAGAAAATTGATGCTAGCCTCGAATTTACCTACAATTTTGTGCGTTTCAACGCTTTTCTAGTTCACTTTCCATTTTTTTTTGATGGCCTGAGACCCAATATATATATGGCTCTCATCCTTTCTTTGCACTAATCTGCAGCATGTTCATCTTCAAATATGCGTAATTTTGGTTATGATGGCTCAATATGAAAGAAATTCAGGAATTTGAGTATAAAAAATCACTGCAGTTACGTGCTGAAAAAACCTTTATCGACATTACTCAAGCCGCTGATGACTTGATGCAAAAAGACAGTGATGGGATGCCTACTGCAAGAGAATTGGCCTCTAAGTCGGGTTACTCTATTGGCACCTTTTACCGTTATTTTGGCGCACTCAACTCACTATTTGCATTTATTTTTATTGATCGCCATTTGCGTAAGGTCGCCCTTCATGCGGAAGAAATCATCCAGCAATTTACCCCGTATGAAGAGATTGGCCCAGTTATAGGCACTATTGTTGATCTACTTTTTGCGCGCCTGAACAAAAAAAACATACGGGTAAAAAATATAAGCTCTTGATGAGACTTTTATTAAAAGTATCTAAAAAACCTGAAGAATTAAATAAAGTGATGGATTCTGTCATTCCCGCGCTTCTGCAGTTGGCGCAAGATAATGTAACCAATACGTTCAGAATAATGAATGAAAATGAATGCCGCTTAGCCCTTAGGGCATTTCAGGCTGTTATTCGGAGTCCATTTTTAGAGAATGATCCGATTGCAGGTTCAGCAGAGCATAAAAAATATGTCTGTGAATTTGGAGTTGGTTTATTTGGTAAGGCCAAAGGACAGGCTTAGCTAAACACTTTAAATTTCAGTTGCAGAGAAATTCCACCATGCACTCGATCACCGATAGTAGGAATAATAAAAACATTAGCCCCAACCCAATCCCCTTCCCAAGTGAGCGCGGGAATTGCAGCTGGAAACCATCCGCCATTATTCGTTGATGAATAACCACTAAAGCCACCAATAACAGCGCCAACTTTAATTGGCCCAATCGCTAGGGGTTGGTAGTAGATGCCAGCGTAATTAGAATAAGCATTATTACTATTATAAAAACGGCCGGCTGTGATTGAAGATACCGTAGAGAAGCGATACTCAGCCCCTGCGCCCCAGTTAGCGCCATTGAGGTTTTGATCAGTTTGAAAGTGGTAAGTGACCATACCTGGGTTAAGCCACAATTCGTTTTTTGCACTTGGCTCAAGTAGTCCAATAAAAGTATCGGCTTGCGCATAGACTGAGTTACAGGCTAATAGGCCTAACATGCTTAATATAAAAGATATAGCGAAGCGTAAACAGATCATTAAGCGGGCTAGCTATTTTGGTAATTCTGTTTTTGGTGAGACATTAGGAATTGCACGAGCCTTGGGTACTGCTGCTGTACCACTATTAGATCCGTTACTAGAATTATTCGCTTGTTTATCTTTATTTGATTTATTCAGACTAAAGTTGAGCCGCTTGCCTTGATAGAGCAAAGTTGCAGTTTCTGTGGTGATAGTTTGCAACATCAGTCCTTTGCCTAAACTTTCACCAACTGCAATAGCGCCAGTCGGTTTGCCATCAATTTCAAAGAGGGCAAAGCCTTGCAGTAAACCATCTTTATTTTTATCAGTGACAACAACACCGCGTAAGATGATATTGTCGGTTGCGATAGGTTTGCTACCAAACAGTGCATAACTCTCAGCACTACCTTGATTACTATAAAGTACAGCCCCTTTAGCATTTTTGCTTAGAGCCTCTGGTGGGCTGGGAATTTGTGATAAATGCATCAGCCAATAAGTCACTGAAGCAATAGTAATTAACATGCCCAGATAAGTAAGGCTATGAATAACTGGGCTTGGTTTAAGATAATTTTTAGCAAACAGCTTTAACTGTAAAATAATGCTAGATTTATTTAAATCAGAATTAAAACCATTTTTAGTCAGAGATTGTTTGCTTGCGGTCAGTAGTTGCTGGGCGAAGTGATTAAAAGACGCCCAACGCTCTGCCCAAGACAAGGGTAAGCGCCCTGTGCCAGAGCTATCAGTAGCGCTAGCAGAGCGCTTTTTTAGACGCTCTTGAAGACGATGCAGAAATTCGCTCAAATTAGAATTAATCCTTATAATATTCATTCAGTTTAATTGATTGAGAGCCCCTTTTGAAATACCTACTTAAACTACCTACAGCACTGGTCAGCCCCAATCTAAACAAGGCGCGTATTGATTGCAAAAAGCGCGAGGCCGGCTTTACTTTAATTGAAATTATGGTTGTTATAGCCATTATTGGTATTTTGGCTACTTTAATAGTGCCCCGCATTATGGGGCGTCCTGATGAGGCGCGCGTGACCGCTGCTAAACATGATATTGGCACCTTATCCCAAGCACTAAAACTATATCGCTTAGATATTGGCCGCTATCCCACTACCGAGCAAGGCCTCAAGGCACTCGTTACTCGCCCTAGTGCTGAGCCAGTGCCACAAAATTGGAAAACGGGTGGCTATTTAGATTTATTACCAAATGATCCTTGGGGCCATCCTTATCAGTACAGTAACCCTGGGACTAAAGGTGAAGTTGATATCTTGAGTTATGGGGCAGACAACAAGCCGGGCGGAACCGGAACCGATGCGGATATTGGGAATTGGTAAAAAAAGTAGGGGCTTAATTAAGTGTTCTTCTGCTGAAAGTGGATTTACTTTAATCGAGCTGTTGCTAGCCCTCACAATTGTGGCGGTGATGTTAGGAATTGCAGTGCTGACAATTCCGAATCATGATGAACGTTATTGGCGCGATAACCTCGATCAATTAGTGGCCTCACTGAATGCAGCTCAGGATGAAAGCCTGATGAGTGGGTCTTCCATGTTGGCGCAAATTGATGAAACCGGTTGGCGTTTTAGCCGACCACTAAATGTAAATCCAATGGCTGAAGCGAATACTCCTGCCACATTTATTCCGGATGCCTATAAGGCGAAGGTTTGGGCTAAACCAGTGATCGTCAGTCCAATCCAACTAACTTTAGGCGCTGAGTCTGTGACCACAGCCATGCGTATTCCAATTCAACAAGATAGGCGTTTTGCGACCTTAGTGCGCGCCAGTAACGGGCGTTTTAGTTGGGAGTCGCCATGAACCAGCAAAGTTCACCTAAGCAAAATGGATTTATATTAGTTGAGGTATTGGTAGGCTTAATTATTTTAAGCGTCGCCTTAATTGCAGCCTTACGAGCAGTGGCATACAGTGCCGATACGCAGCTGGCAATTTCACAACGGACCATGGCCCTATGGAGTGCTGATGATGCACTAAACGAAATTCGTATGAAAAAAATTTGGCCTGATTTGGGCACCAGCTCATTTAGTTGCCCACAAGTATCAATAATCTTGGTTTGTCAGCGCAAAGTATTGGCCACCCCCAATCCAGCCTTTCGACGAGTTGAAATTACGGTTTACCTAGCCAGCCAGGCAAGTGCTACCGAGTCTAATGGCCCACGCTTAGCTTGGTTAGTTACGGTGGTGGCCAACCCAACTGGCGGTGTCTTGTGAAACTGCGCGTTAATGATGCAGGTTTTACGCTAGTAGAAGTATTGGTAGCGCTAATCATTATGGCCGTCGTTGGCTTAATGGCATGGCGCGGCATGGATGCCATGATTCGCGGACGCGAGACGATTGATCGTCGATCTACTCAAGATGCTGGCTATGTGCAATTGGTTCGGCAGTTTGAGCGAGATTGCCAAGAAATGTTAAGCAATTCAGAATTGGGTGTTAAGCCATATGCCGCAGGTACAAAAAATGTTTGGTGGGTACGCCGCTATCGACTCGATAATATTGATGCCTGGATGATCGTGGGTTTTGGCATGACTCCAGCGGGTTTGCAACGTTGGACTAGTAGGCCTCTGAAAGGCAGAGCAGATGCGTTGACGGTATGGCAAGCTATTTTGAGTGATCCCGATCTACTTTCAACCGAAATGAAAGTAAGTCTTGAGATACCAGAAGTAGTTAGTCAGCAAGCCCAAGTCTTAACTAGTAACCCAAGTGCCACCCAAGCGGGACAAGGAAATCAAGCAGCACCAACTACTCCAACGACACCAACTACACCTGGTGGGTCGGGTACGCCAACCAGTGCTAATCCACCAGGCACCCAAACTACATCAACTGACCCAGCAGAAAAAAACGAATTATTAAATGGTATTGCTATGCGCTGGGGCCTTAAAACTATGCCCTTTCCTATTACTAGATCTTGTTTAGCGGGAACTAGTTTATAAGATGAAAAATGTAAAGCCGACAAATGATGTACTTGCTCGATCTGGCGTCAGCGCGCAAACCGGCTCGGCGACAATTACTGCGCTCATTGTGGTTGGCGTTTCAGTGGTGTTGATGGCTAGCTTAATGTGGCGCCAGCAATTGCAGGTGCGTACTTTAGAAAATTTACGCGATCGCACGCAAGTACTTTGGTTGCAGCACGGCATTCTTGATTTTGCTAGGTTGGTTCTAGCTCAAGATGGCCGCACCAGTCAATATGATCACTTGGGAGAATCTTGGGCCTTACCGTTAGCTGATAGTAAAGTTGCTGATTTTTTGAAAAATGCTGATATTCCAGACGAATTACAAAGCGTCACTGTACAGGGTAGGCTAACTGATGCACAAGGATTATTTAATTTAACTAATTTATGGAACAATCAATTTCAAGGCATTAATGCAGGCGGAGTATCCGCCTATGGTCGCCTATTAGCTGCCTTAGGACTAGATGCGAATTTAGCACAGCAAACTGCCCAAGCCGTGCTCCAAACTCAAATCCCTCTGGTTGATTTAGATGGGTTAGCCAGCATCCCTGGTTATACCCCCGCCTTAATTGAGAAATTACGTCCTCATGTAGCAGTCCTGCCTATTAATACTGCTATTAATGTCAATACAGCAAGTGCTGAGGTGCTAATGGCTGCATTTGCAGGCTTATCTCGCAGTGCAGCAAATAATTTAGTGCAATACCGAACGGCGGCACCTATGAAGGCGCTTGATGAAATCACCACCTTATTGACTAAAGCTGGTGCGGGTGCAGGGGTGGCAGTTGACGGCTCTTTGGTCAATGTAAAGTCACAGTTTTGGCTGGCGCAATCCGAAATTCACCTAGGAAGCGGTATATTTGTGAACTCGGCATTAATACAGCGTTCCCCAGTGCCATTACCAAGCGGTATTTTTACCCAAGTAATTTGGAATAAATCAGTCAGGATGTTGCCAGAATGAGTTTATTAGTAATTCATTGCCCCCTCAAACCTTTTGCTGGTTCATCCAGTAAAAGTGAGGAGAGCGCGCGCGCCGACCAATTTGCCTGGTGTCTTTGCGAAAATCCTGCTGAAGACCCGACCGCGGGACGGCAGGGTATTGGTAGTGCAGAATCAATGCCTTACGCAGATGAGGTTTTAGTATTAATTCCAACTTTAGATGTACGGCTGATTGAAACTAAAGTTCCTCTAGTGAAGGCAAAAAAATTACAACAGGTTTTACCGAGCCTAGTTGAGGAATATTTATTGGCTGGTGCTGATAGTGTTTTAGTGCATGCATTACCGCCATTTCTCGGACAAATGGGTTCGCAAAGAACCTTAGCAATTATTGATCGGGTTTGGTTTTATTGGCTTAATCAACAACTGAGTGCTTTGCTCGCACCGCGGATACGTTTTATTCCCGACTGTTTACTTTTATCTTACGCTAAGGCAGAAGAGCCATTAACTGCAGATCAATATCCTGAAATTGCTATTCCTAGCCTTGCTTTTAAAACTGCTGAAAATGAAATTATTTATACTTGGCGTAAGAGTGAGCAATTAGGCCTAGCATGGGTTGAGCAGAATCCCAGCGAGCAATTACCTAGTATGGTGGAGAACTGCAAACCAGTTGAGTGGTCATGGAATTGGCTGATGATAAGTGCCGTAGCATTTAGTCGGCGCACAGATATAGCAGCCGCTAGCCTTAATTTATTATTGGCAGCGCCAAACGCGAAAAAAACTCCGTTGAAATTAAATGCGCGTTGGCAATCGGCGCAAGCTAAAGGCATCAACGGACTAGCTAATGTATATCAATCCTGGGTTGATAAAAATTTATGGGTAGCACCTTCACGCTGGGCAATTTATGCAATTTCCAGTATTTTTATTGGCTTTAGTTTGCATGCAGCTTGGCTTGCAGTTGATGATTGGCGCTGGGTCAGAAATCTTGAAATAACTGCAGCCCAATTTATTTCACCAACTTCTATTGCGTTACTAGCGCAAAATAAAACAAATGATTCAGTGACAGGCGCCTTTATTAAACAGTTGACGCAAGAAGAGCGAAGAAAAGGGCAAACTACAGATGCTGATTTTGTACCGATGGCTGCAAAAGTACAGCAATTAAAAGCCGCCTTAGGCAAAGAGACATTACAAAAAATTACTTATGATGGCTACCGCATAGATTTTGAATTCAAACCAAGCGCGATTCCTCTTAGTGCAAGCGAGATCATTAAAAAAGCAGAATTACTAGGGATGATGGTGATCGACTTAGGCAACAATCGTTATCGCTTAGAGCCTTATGCGGGATTGGGAAGTAATACTAAGGAGGCCAGCTTATGACCCCTTTTTCATTAAAAGAGCTAGTAAAAAAATGTCGCGCTGCTTTAAATCAAGTGATGGGCTCAAGCCAAATGACGCTCAACGCACTACAACAAAAAAAACCCTCACAAGCTAGTGCTGCATGGGGGTTTGCTAGCGCCTTGAACTTTGCTCACGCTAAGCGTAAGTTATTACTAAACTTAGCTGTTCTTGGCGCGCTGTGGGCTTTAATGCAATTTTGGGCGACTCCTTATGTGCACCGCTTAGAGGGGCAAATTTCATTGCGCCCTATGCAGTGGGCTCAATTAGAGAATTTAATCAAATTGTCTAAAAGCAAGCCTATGCAACTTAATACCGTAGTCTTAGTGGATGAGGCAGAGCTACAAAAAATTCGTAATATCTTAGTCGCACGAGGCTTAAAGCCTAGTGTTCTTAGACTCGGCGTGGAAAACCCTCCCCGCATTGAATTGCAAGCAAGTGATGTGATGTTTGCTGTGGTCGTTGATGTCTTAGAAGAATTACGTATGACTTGGCGCTTGTATCCAGAGCGCATTGAGTTGGTGGCCACTCCAGCTACGGCAGTAGTTAACTTAAGCGCTAGTCTGGTACAAACGAGTGCCTCTAGTTATTCCAGCAATGTCTCGTTGCTTGCAGGCGCTTTATCAAAATGAAAATACTGCTAGATTCTACACGTGGACATTTACCAAAGTTACTTTGGGTTGCCTTATTATTGACTGTATTAGTCGTCATTGTTAGGCAACTTCCCGCTAGCTGGTTTACTAGCTTTATTAGTAGCCAAACAGCATGTCGGGTTACATTGCATCAACCAATTGGCACAATCTGGCAAGGCAGTGCAGCGCTTGGCTTTTCGGAGTCGAATGTAGCAGGGGGAGGCTGCCGCGAGGCCAGCGCTTTAACCGAACGTTTTCATTGGACTGCGCAGTGTAATGCAGTTAATGGAGAGTGTGGCTTGTCGATAAGTTTTTCAGCGCTCGATCAACCGCTGCAAATACTGTTGAAATTAGGGCAAGTAGCGGTTGCCAGTGGCGAAATTAGCCTGCCAGCCACTATATTGGAAGGGGTTGGCAACCCCTGGAGTACGCTGCGACCCCGTGGGCAGTTATCTGCCCGCTGGACTGAGCTTAAAATAGGCAAAGAAACTGCGGGAACAATACGCCTTATGATGAGCAGCCTAAGCAGTCCAATTAGCCCAGTAAAACCCTTGGGTAGCTATGAAATACAGGTTAATTTGGCACAAGCTGGTACAGTGTTTAACCTCAGCACTACGGTGGGGCCTTTGTTGTTGAGTGGCAAAGGTAATATGGGTACTGGCACTAGCGCAGGCTTACATTTTTTAGGCGCAGCTACCGCCTCAGCTGAGGCTGAAGAATCGTTGATTGGGTTATTGTCTTTATTAGGCAAAAAAGACGGTGAAATTTACCGCATGCAATATTGAATAGCAATGAACTGCGGAATAGAAGACGTATGCGGCTAAGTAAATTGACTCAGCAAATTGGGTCACTGAAACAAACTAAGCTAGCTCCACAGGGAGCGAGTGACGGATTAGGCTATTCATTTTTTTCGCGTAGTAGCTTACGTAAAGCTTGTTTACAATTTTTACTTTGCTGCTTAATGGGTGATTTTGTTTTGGCCCCAGCTATGGTAATGGCACAAACCACCCCCAACGTTGCTAGTAATAGTGAGGTTGGCACTGTCACCCTATCTTTCATGAATGCGGACATTGACTCAGTTGCAAGTGTAGTTGCCAAAGCAACTGGACAGACCATCTTGGTTGACCCACAAGTGAAGGGCACGATTAATCTCATTAGTAATAAACCAGTGAGTAAAGCCAAGGCCTTAGATTCTTTTTCTACCGCCCTGCGAACAGCGGGTTTTGCTTTAGTGGAAGTTAACGGCGTATATCGGGTTGTTACCCAAGCAGATGCAAAATTAGTCAGTACATCGGTTTCAACAGGGAAAACCAAGCAAGAGGGCGATCAAATTATTACACGAGTTTTTAGATTGAGCTATGAATCAGCCAATAATTTATTACCAGTTTTACGGCCTTTGGTTTCACCGAACAATACGATTAACGCTTATCCAGGCAATAACACGATTGTGGTAACCGATTATGCGAGCAATATTCAGCGAATTGCAACTTTAATTGATGCAATTGATGCACCAACTACAACTGATGTGCAGACGATTAAATTACAACATGCTTTTGCAAGTGATATAGCAGCAATCTTAAGTAAGGTGTTGGATACAGGCGCAGCGGGTACCGCAGACCCTGCATTAAAAACCATTATTTTGGCTGAGCCACGGAGTAATTCGATTTTAGTACGTAGCTCGAGTGCAGAGCGCGTAAGACAAGTTCGTATTTTAGTGGCACGTCTTGATATTCCAGGTAATAAAAACGGCAATATTTGGGTAGTGCCACTAAAGAATGCTGAGGCTAGTAAATTAGCAATAACCTTACGCGCTATAGTAGCAGCTGATGCAGCTTTATCTGCGCAGGTTGCTGGCGGTAATGCTGCTGCTAATCCCGCAGCAGCAAATCCACAGCAAAATCCGGCTGCCAATCCTGCGGCAACGGGTTCTGGCACGAGCTTAGCCACCTCTGCATTAGTTAGTACTAGCACTCCCAATGTAGGCGGTTTTATTCAAGCTGAGCCAGCAACGAATTCGCTCATTATTACGGCTAACGAACCGCTCTATCGTAATTTACGACAAGTCATTGAAGAATTAGATCGAAGACGTACTCAGGTCTACATTGAGGCACTTATTGTTGAGGTGAGTTCTGAAACTGCTGCAGAGTTGGGTATTCAATGGAATTTTTTATTGGGCTCGGGTAATCAAAACGTGGGTTTTGGTGGCACTAACTTTAATGTTCCCGGTCAAGGCCCTGGCGCAAATATTATAGGTCTGGGGCGAGATACGAGCATAATTGCAAATCCAGGCACGCCTGCTACTGGCGTACCAATACCACCAGCGCCTGGCTTAAATTTAGGCATGATAAGTAGGTTTAATGGTGTTTATGCCATGTCGGCTTTAATTAGAGCACTAGAAACTGCTACTGGCACCAATGTTCTTTCAACCCCAAATTTAATCACACTTGACAATGAAGAAGCGCGCATTATTGTCGGTCGAAATATCCCGATCTTAACCGGTTCCTATGCGCAAACGGGGACCACCTCAACGGTCACGCCGTTTCAAACAATTGTGCGGCAAGACGTGGGAATAACTTTACGGGTTCGGCCACAAATTTCAGCTAACGGTATTGTTAGAATGCAAATTTTCCAAGAAGTCTCATCTGTTGTCCCAATTTATGATCCTTCAGGGCCGATTATAAATAAACGCAATATTGAATCGAATGTATTGGTTGATGACGGCCAAATGATCGTGTTGGGCGGTTTGATCACAGATGAATACGGAGATCAAACAAGCGGTATTCCATTTTTAAGCAGCATTCCCATTATTGGCAATTTATTTCGCTATGACAATAAAAAAAGAATCAAAAGTAATTTATTAGTCTTTATTCGCCCCTATGTTTTGCGGGATAAAGATGAAAATGAGCAAATGACTAAAAATCGTTTAGACCTAATGCAAACCAAAGAAGATCAGTTTAAGCAATTACCGATGTTATTGCCTACAGAAAAGAATATGCCAAACGTTAAAGATGCCGAAGTGCCGCTGGTTCCACCAAGATTACCCTCTGACACCATCAATACCAGCCCTGCGATAAAACCCTCAAGTCCACCTTCTATTGCTCCAATAGCCCCCGCATTACCGGCGAATAAATAATGCTACGTATTCCTTTTGTTTACGCGCGGGATAATCAGGTGCTGTTAATGAAAGCGCCTGTAACTGAAGGCCAGCAATTTTTAGATGGTGGACAAGAAGATGATCTGATTGTCATTCATAGCCCCACTACCGATTTAACAGTACTCCAAGAAATTTGTCGTCTAGTTGGCCCTGTAAAGCGAGTAGAAAAATCCAGCGATGAGGTGATGCAAGCAGTGAATGCAGCTTATTCACAAGGCGATTTAGACGCCTCGCAAGTGGTTGATGAGGTTGAAGACACGATTGATTTATCCCGTTTATTGCAAGAGATACCCATTTCAGAAGATCTCTTAGAAATGAATGATGACGCTCCAGTAATTCGGATGATTAATAGTTTATTAAAACAAGCTAGCCGTAATGGCGCTTCTGATATTCACCTAGAAGCATTTGAGCGTAAATCGGTAGTACGTTTTCGGGTCGATGGAAATTTGCGCGATGTGGTTGATATGCGCCGCGATTTACATGCTGCTTTAGTATCGCGGATCAAAATTATGGCGTCGCTTGATATTGCTGAAAAACGCATGCCGCAAGATGGTCGCATTTCTTTGCGGGTAGGCGGTAAAGCCATTGACATTCGGGTTTCTACCCTGCCTACGTCCCATGGTGAGCGGGTGGTAATGCGTTTATTAGAGAAAAATTACGATCGCCTTGATCTCAAAGCACTGGGAATGGCTGACGATACCTTTACTAATTTTGATCAATTGATTCATCGCCCACACGGCATTGTATTGGTTACTGGACCAACGGGTAGCGGTAAGACCACCACGATTTATGGCGCCTTATTACGCTTACGCAATAAAACCAATAACATTATGACGGTTGAGGATCCAATTGAATATAACTTGGATGGGATTGGTCAAACACAAGTGAACGCGCGGATTGATATGAATTTTGCACGAGCCTTGAGGGCGATTTTGCGGCAAGATCCAGATATTGTGATGATTGGCGAAATTCGCGATTTAGAAACCGCACAAATTGCGGTTCAAGCCTCTCTTACCGGACACTTGGTGTTGGCAACTTTACATACCAACGATGCGCCATCGGCGGTAACGCGTTTAATTGATATGGGAATTGAACCGTTTTTACTTTCTTCAACGCTTTTAGGGGTATTAGGACAGCGCTTAATTCGCCTTACTTGTAAAGCCTGTGGCGGCAAGGGATGCCCAGCCTGCGGCGAATCTGGCTATAGCGGCAGAGCAGGCATTTATGAATTAATGGCCACTAATGAAACGATTCGTGAATTAATTCATAACCGTGCTGCTGAAAGTGAAATCCGTAAGCAGGCGACTGCAAATGGGATGCGCAATTTGGCAGAAGATTGCCAGCGGTGGATTGATTCAGGTCAATCGACGGTAGAAGAAATGATGCGCGTCACTGGTGCTGTTGAAATTGATTAATTCTGCCTTCGAGCAACTAAGCTATGCCACGCTACCGATTTGAGGCTTTAACCTATGGCGGTAAGAGTGAGCGGGGTAGTGTTGATGGCGAGAATGAGCGTGCTATTCGGCAGCAGTTAATGGCGAAGCAGCTCGTACCCGTGCGCATTGAGCTTGAGAACCAATGGACTAAGCAACAATTTTGGCAGCGTTTATTCTCTGAAGATAGGCCACTGAGCCGTAATGAATTAGCGGTACTTACCAAGCAATTTGCTTTGCTAGTGCGTTCTGGTGTACAAATTGATGAAGCGCTCACTGTTTTATCGAATGAAAGCTCAAAACCCCACATCAAAAATGTTTTACAGTCAGTAGTTGCTGAATTACGCGCCGGCTTATCTTTATCGCGCGCAGTCGCTACGCAACCACAAACCTTTGACCCTTTATATCAAGGGGTGGTTGGTGCCGCTGAACAATCGGGCCGCATGGGTCAAGTCTTAACCCAATTAGCTGAATTTTTAGAAAAGCGGCAAGCGTTAAAACAAAAAGCCTTGGGTGCTTTAGCTTACCCTGCAATGTTGACTGCGGTTTCGTTTATGGTCATTTTATTTTTAATGACCTATGTTGTACCGCAAATTGCCCGCGTTTTTCAAAGTACCAAACAAACCTTGCCATTTATGACCCGTTTTATTTTGGGCTTATCTAATTTTTTAGTTGATTGGGGTTGGTTGTTGGCTTTAGTTATTGCTCTAGGTATTTATTTTGGTCGCCGGGCTTTAAAGCAAATCGAAATACGGCTGCGCTTTGATCGCTTCATCCTTAATTTACCTTTTTTGGGTCCCTTGTTATTGGGTTTTGAAACTGCCCGTTTTGCCAACACCATGGCGATGCTGGTTGCCGCCAATGTGCCGATCTTAACTGCCTTACATAGCGCGCGCAGTACTTTGGGCAATGAAGTTTTGAAGGAGGCCATTGACTCCACTGAAGCGCGCTTACGAGAAGGCTCTAGCTTGTCTCGATCATTAGGAAGTCAAGGGGTTTTCTCTCCTATTTTGATCCATTTAATTCGTTCTGGAGAGGCTTCTGGTCAGCTTGCTGAGATGCTTAAATATGGCGCTGAAAATGCAGAACTAGAGGCTGAACAAAAAACAAAAATTTTTACTAGTTTATTAGAGCCTGTATTAATATTATTTATGGGGCTGATGGTTTTAGGTATTGTGATGGCAGTAATGCAACCAATTTTAGAAATGAATTCTGGAATTCATTGATTTTTTAGTGAGGTAAACATGCAAATTTTAATTATTACTAGTCCAACCAGTCGCGTCAAAGAATTTCATTTATCGAAAATGCATTTTTTGCTTGGCGCAATGGCAGTATTCCTGGCTTTGGTGGCAGTGAACTGGCTAGTAGCTGCTAGCGTTAATTTAACTCGAGATACTCTATTTACTCTAGGTCAAGCAGAGCTACAGGAGAAAAAAATTGTCACTTTAGCCGAGGCTGATTATGAATATAAGCTGCACGAGTTACAAGCGCGTTTAGCGCAAGCCCAGCAAAGTTTGGGACAATTAGATTCCCTCAGAAACCAATTATTACAATTAAATAGTTCACCCAAAGTTATTCAAAAAGAGCTACTGCCAGAGACGCCCCTTGCACTAGGTGGCCCACTAAAACTATCAAGCGAGATTTTTTCACCCGATGAGACTTATGGCGTTCGCCTTGATCGGACCTTGCAAGACTCCATTAGTTTGCAAACCCAAGTTTTGACTTTACAGCGGGCTTTTGCTGAAACCCAAGTTTCAATGAGTGGGGTCCCTGCAGGATCACCATTACCCTTTGAGGTTGCGCCATCGAGTGGCCTCGGTTATCGCATTGACCCCTTTACGCGACAAATTGCTTGGCATGATGGCACCGACTTTCCGGCTGCTTATGGTACGCCTATTTTGGCAACCGCCGACGGTATTGTGATTAAAGCAGGTTGGAGTGGTGAGTACGGTAATTTAGTTGATGTGCAGCATCGCAATGGCACCGTAACGCGCTATGCCCACGCTCAAGAGCTGATGGTACAACTAGGGCAAAAAGTGAAAAAATCCCAACCCTTAGCTAAGGTTGGTTCTACGGGGCGCTCGACTGGCCCACATTTGCATTATGAAATTTTGCGCGATGGCGCGCCTGCTAGTTAGCAAGACTTAGTTTTGGGCAGCGCAATCGACGGTACCAGCATTAAATGCGGGGCGCCATTCTTGGTTTTGTAGGCCGCCCATGCAACCATAGGTATTGAGCGCACGCGTGCCGCCTTGCCCACACTCGAAACAAGCACCATTCGCACCAACGTTCGGGTTAATGCAACCCTCATAATTAAATGTCTGCGTACAATTGGGTGCTGTAGCTTGCGCAAAAATAAACCCGTTAGGGCACTGACAGCTGCCAGGTGTCCAAGCGGTACCAATTTGGGCAAGCGCAGAAAATGCTGGCATGAGACAAAGCAGTAGAAATAATTTTCGGCACAGAATTGTGATGTTCATAGTAAATATTAACCTATTTATGTCATTGCTTATCTCTGCATCTTCGGCGCCGCTAAACTCGGAATCAGCAGATTAATACAGGCCGGTAAGTTACTCGCGAGCGCTCTTTTTGTAGCGGGCAGTAAGGCGCCTAGTTCCGTAACCAATTCTCCATGACCACCAAATCCTTCGCAGACTTTGTCATATCGAGTTGGTAGCAGATCGCAGCCAATGAGCCGTTCTTGACCATAGTCGCGCAATTGGATTTGGTGTTCGGCATTCCAGCAAGCATCATTACCGATGACCAAAAGATAGGGCAATTTATAACGAACTGCAGTATCTATTTCTGCGCAATGAAAGCCAAAACTACCATCTCCCATCACTGTAACGATAGGCACATTCGGTTTGACAAGGCTAGCTGCACTTGCAAAGGGTGGGCCAGAACCAATTGAGCCAGCCACACCATTAATAATTCGGTTTGGCGCTTGCAGACAAGCTTGAGCCCATTGTCCAATCTCGCCACCATCGCTAATGAGGACTGAATCTGGGTGACTATCGAGAATTGTTTGTAATACGGCAAATGCTTGCGCTGGATGAACCCGGCCAGGCTCAACAGTCGCCGATTGCCAATCATTAGGGCGATAGTTAATTGCGGTCTGAACTTCTTGCAACCAGACTTGATGAGAACTACTTTTAAAGTTTATAGTACGCGCTGAATTTATTAGCAAAGTAATACTGGAGTGCACATCACCAAGTGCAGAGAGTTGCAAGCTTTTGCCTAAGCTAACACTTGCGCGTTGAATTTCAGCAGGCTCTGGATCAAGTTGTAAAAATTGACAATCTTTAGCAAAGCTTGGAAATTGCCCAAACTTTAAAGTGAAATCCAATTTTTTCCCAAGGAGTAACACACAATCACTTTTTGCCAGCACTTCCGGAAAGGCGCCCAAACACGGATCATTGATGCCGCGAGGGCTTTCCATGCCCACCACGGGAATTCCTAATGCCTGCTCTAGAGTCGCCAGTTGTTTTCTTCCCGCTTGTGATTGCATTTGTGGCCCAGTTAAGATGATGGGGCGTTGGGCAACTTGTAGCGCTTGCAAGATCGTTTCAATAGCCTCGCTTGCCGCCGATGTTTCTTTAGCGGTAAACGTCTGCTCTGTAGGCAAATTTTTTACACTGGGGTAGGGGCCTTCTAATAAGTCAGAAGGCAGGCTTAAATGCACAGTCCCTGGACGCCCCGATTTCGCGAGATTGATTGCTTTGGCTAGGTCAAAAGGAATTGCTTCAATCGAGTTCGAAGTCAAGGCTGCTTTGACAAGCGGCGCAGCCAAATCAGCTTGCGCCATTTCTTGAAAAGCACCAGTACCCAATTGTGCAAGGGGCGCATGACCCGAAATTAAGACTACCGGCGACTCAGCCATTTGTGCGGTGTAAAGCGCTGCTATTGCATTCGCGTGGCCTGGGCCACCAGTAACGAGTGCGATACCAACTTCACCTGTCAGTCTCGCATAAGCATCTGCCATGTGCACTGCGGCAGCTTCATGACGGGTGTGGATTAATTTGATATCGCTATCGAGAATCGCATCAAATATTGGCATGATGTGATTGCCCGAAAGCGTAAAAATTGTTTTCACTTTAGCTAATTTTAAGGCTGCGACTAAAGCATTGGCACCTAGCACTGGTGAGGAATTATTTGGCATAAAAACAGTACTTTCTGGTGAATTACTAGCTATCGATTGATCAATTAAGGGATAACACTAAGGGCTTAAAAGGTATAAAGAGTTTAATCTTAATTGAGGTAAAAATCATTTGAGGGTTGGATGTCTATATTCGCTTTAGAGCCACCGCCGATAGCTGTTGAGGGACCAAGCGTCTGGACTGGGGCCGAGATGTTGGCTGAGCCGTTATGGATTGTCCCTTGGAAACCAGAGCAGCTAGCTGAAATGCGTGCCGCGGCTTTGCACTTTCAGGCACTCAATTTGCCTTTTGAGCAAATTTCACCTGATAATTTTCCGCTTACACAACTTAAGCCATTTTTGGGTCGTTTATTGACTGAATTACTGCATGGCAGAGGGTTTGTATTGCTACGCGGTATACCAGTACAAGATTTAGGTATTGAGCTTGCTGCCATCATCTATATGGGCTTAGGCGTTCATTTAGGTACCTTGCGAAGTAGTAATGGCAAAGGCCACTTATTGGGTCATGTTTGCGACCAAGGTGTCGACATTACTAAGACGGGTGGACGTTTTTATCAAACGAATAAAAAACTTGATTTTCATACAGATTCAGCTGATCTTGTGGGCTTGCTATGTTTACAAAAGGCTAAAGCGGGCGGTGAATCTTTTATAGCTAGCTCGATGAAGTTGTATAACGAAGTGGTGCGCCGGCGCCCTGATTTAGTTGAGGCGTTATTTATGCCTTATCCAACGGATCGGCGTGGCGAAGTGCCGGAGGGACTGCACCCTTGGTTTGATATGCCCATTTTTACTTGGTATGAAAATAATTTATCGTGTGTTTATATTCGTCAGTACATTGAAGCGGCACAAAATAATTTTCCTGAAGCGAAGCGCTTAACTACCGATCAACTTGCAGTCATGGACTTAATCGATGAAATTTTAGCTGAGCCTGGCTTTGTTTTGCCTATGGCTTTTGAGCCTGGTGATATGCAACTTTTGCATAATCATCAAATCTTGCATTCCCGTAATGATTTTGAAAATTGGCCCGAACGGGAGCGTCAGCGGCATTTATTACGGCTATGGATGGCCCCTAAAGAGGGTAGACCGTTACCTGATTATTTTAAAGCCCGCTGGGGCTCAACCCAAGCAGGTGAGCGAGGCGGTATTATTGTGCCTGGCACTAAATTATCAGTAGAGCTTGATTATCAGTAGAGCTTGAGACCCAATAGAGCGAGATTGTTTAGGGCTTAAGGTCTCCTAATGCAGATAAAAATTGAGTATTTTTTAAAAAGTTGAATGGAAAAAAATGAAAAGTATTATTGATCGCATTGATCATGTGGTATTAACTGTTACCGATATTGAGGCTTCTACCCAGTTTTATGAAAAGGCTCTTGGTTTTGAGCGTGAATTTTTCACTGGGCCTGAAGGTCAACCTCGTTACGCCTTACGCTTTGGGCAATATAAAATTAATTTACAAGATCGAGCTACTGAAACACCAACTAAAGCAAAAGTACCCACTATTGGCGCTGGCGATTTTTGTCTGATTACTGCCATTCCGCTTAATGATGTGATCACCCATTTGACAGCTAATAATATTGCGATTGATGTTGGGCCCGTTGCTAGACGGGGTGCCTTGGGCCCAATTCGGTCAGTCTATCTACGCGATCCTGATGGGAACTTGGTAGAGGTGTCTGAGTATATTTAATTTCATTGCTTATGAGTCAGTTACCGGCTTGGGTCAAGCTTGCACAAGAGCAATGGAATTGGCGAGGAGCCACAAGACCACCATTTGCAGTTGTACCCAATGCGTCGCAAATTTCGGTATGGGATTTTCCACGTCCCCCAAAGTATGTTGAGGATTGTAGGCAGGTTGTTATTTGCTTTAATGGGCAAGAAATTGCGCGCACAAAAAATGCTATTTTGGTATTAGAAACTTCTCATCCACCGAGTTTTTATATCCCACCAAAGGATATCAACTTCAAATTTTTGAAGCCATCTACCGGCAATTCTTTTTGTGAGTGGAAAGGCCCCGCTCAATACTGGGATATAAATGATGGTGTTAATCAACTCAAAAAAGTTGCATGGAGCTATGCCCAACCCTTTGATGAAGCAAAGATGATTGCCGATCACATTGCTTTTTACCCTACTCAGCTGCACTGTACTGTTGATGGAGAACAGGTTTTACCTCAGCCTAGCGGGCTTTTATGGTGGCTGGGTTACTCCAGAGCTAGTTGGACCATTTAAAGGTGAGCCCGGAAGTGAATCATGGTGAGTAAAGTTGATTTTAATCCGACCAGAGGTCGGCTAGCCATTGTTTGAATTCTTGATACATTAATCCCAAACCAATACTGACAAACAGAATGATAAATGCTGCAATTA
The DNA here is from genome assembly GCF_021395235.1 of Polynucleobacter sp. IMCC30063. Classification (NCBI taxonomy): domain Bacteria; kingdom Pseudomonadati; phylum Pseudomonadota; class Betaproteobacteria; order Burkholderiales; family Burkholderiaceae; genus Polynucleobacter; species Polynucleobacter sp. IMCC30063. The sequence goes on from NZ_JAJVCQ010000001.1 coordinate 848,962, forward strand.
ACAGTAGATTGGAATTAATCATTTAATTATGAGAATATTGGAGTGCTAGAGCAATAGTTTGGTGATGAATCTCAACAGATTGCTCGATTTTTTCGCCGTAACCACCTGCCATTACAACTGCAATCGGAATTCCATAAATCTTTGCAAAATCGAATACTGCCTGATCACGCAATAACAAACCTTTTTTACTCAGGCTTAATTTACCTAGGCGATCATCAGTATGCGGATCTGCACCAGCTAAATAAATCACAAAGTCTGCACTAAATCTTTTTTCAAGTTCATCAAGTGCATAAGTAACAGCATTTAAATATTCGTTATCTGCGCATTGATTTTTTAAGCCAATATCAAGATCGCTTTGTTCTTTATTTAAGGGAAAGTTATTTTCTCCATGAATTGATAAAGTAAAAATTGAATCGTTATATTGCATGATACTAGCGGTTCCGTTACCTTGATGCACGTCAAAATCAACAATGGCAACACGGAAATGATTGCCCTTGATGGCCTGTAAATTTTTAGCTGCGATTGCGACATCGTTAAAAACACAAAACCCACTGCCTTTATCGCGATAGGCATGGTGAGTTCCACCAGCTAAATTAACACCGACTCCATCCATAAGTGCGGCATTACAAGCTGCTAAGGTTGCGCCAACCGACCTTTTAGAGCGTTCAACCATCTGCGGACTCCATGGAAAGCCAATTTCCTTTTGTTCAGCTACATTAAGTTGTCCACTAATTATTTTTTCAACATACTTTGCGTCATGAGCAAGAAGTAACTGCGCATTAGTTGCGCTTGGAGCCTCAAGCAGTTCTAAATCGGCTAATGATTGGATTGATTGTCGCAGTAGAGCATATTTTTCCATCGGGAAGCGATGCCCTTTTGGAAGGGGTAACACAAAGTGATCGCTATAATACGCTTTCACTAGACATTGGTCCTGATTAGTAAGTATTTAATGAGTACTGAGAAAGTAATGAATTAATTCTTCTTCGTATTAAAAATATCAATTGAATCAACAGCATGAATCATGCCATTTGTAGCAATTATATTTTCTATTTTTATGCTGACTCGATTTACACTCGGGCCACTCAGATTGGATTCAATTAAAAGATCATCACCAGCAATGGAGGAATAGTGGGAATTATGAACTTTAGTTGAGGCAAACTCAGGAACAATAAAGTGATCAATAAAATCGTTTAATTCCTCGGGATTAGATTCAAGCGCTTGAAGATATTCTGGGGGGACTCTACTGAAGGCAGCATCAGTAGGGATAAAAAGTGTAAAAAATCCACCGTTATCGAGTAACTGAAACCATTCTGATTTTTTGATTAGTTTTGTCCAGATTTTAAAAATTCCAGAGCTAATTGCAGTATCAATTAGCCCACATAAAACGCATCCTTCAAAATGCTCATAAGTGCTAGAGCTCATCTTTAGAACCTTATTTTGTAGTTGCAAATACAGTTAAGAATGGATTGATAAAAAAAGTTAGGGAATACCCTAAATAAATATACGCCCTTTGGAATAAGGCTGTTGAAAGGTGAAATTACCTTACTATTAAAATAGCTTTACCAATTAATCCTGATCTTTAAGGCTGTAGTTCCCGCTTTAGGCTTGATTAACCCCTTTTTATTGATACTATTTGCCCTTAACTTTTGCATTATTTGGTGGGTAAAGAATCTGTGAATCGCCCTAATATTATTTTTATTGTTGCTGATGACTTGGGTTATGCAGACCTAGGCTGTTATGGCGCGAAGTCAAACGCTTCACCCACGCTTGATTGGTTAGCACTCAATGGTCTCCTTTTTACTCAGGGTTACTCGAATTCTCCAGTCTGCTCGCCAACGCGCTTTGCTTTGATGACTGGACGATATCAGTATCGCTTGCGTGGGGCAGCAGAGGAGCCAATTAATTTTAAAAGTAGAGGCAATACAACTTTAGGATTGCCAGTGGATATCCCCACTTTGCCATCGATGCTCCGCGAAGTGGGTTACCAAACCGCCTTATTTGGCAAATGGCATCTAGGCTTTCCGCCACAATTTGGACCTTTACTTTCGGGCTACGATGAATTTTTTGGTCCAATGGCAGGTGGAGTTGATTACTTTACCCATTGTGACTCACAGGGAATTCATGATCTTTGGCTCAATGGCGAGGAGACCGCCGAAGAAGGGTATCTAACAGATTTGCTTTCCAATAAAACTATTGAATATATTCAGAAAAAATCTGCTGTGGCAAGGGCAGGAACCCCTTTTTTTATTAGCCTTCATTACACTGCCCCACATTGGCCCTGGGAAACAAGAGATGATGCCCATCTGGCAAGTGAAGTAAAGAATAATTTATTTCATCTGCATGGCGGTAATGTAAAAACCTATCAGCAAATGATCCATCATATGGATGAAGGTATTGGCAAAATAGTTGCCACACTTCAAGCAGAAAATTTGTTGAATGACACCTTGATTATTTTTACTAGCGATAACGGTGGCGAGCGGTTTTCTGATAACTGGCCTTTAGTCGGCGGGAAAATGGATTTGACTGAGGGGGGCATTCGCGTTCCCTGGATTGTGCATTGGCCAGCCCTCATTCCTCAAAATAAAGTGAGTACGCAAATTGGTATCACGATGGACTGGACGGCAACGATATTGGATATTGCTGGCGCTCATATAGACCCAGAATATCCCCTCGATGGCGTCTCAATGCTGCCTATTTTAAAAAATGCTAATCACCTATTTGAAAGGCCTCTGTTTTGGCGCATGAATTATCGAGGCCAGCGGGCTTATCGTTTAGATGAATGGAAGTATCTTAAGGTCGATGAAAATGAGTACCTTTTTAATGTTGGAGCAGATGAGCGTGAGCGGGCAAATTTAGCCGAATATTTTCCTGAGCAGTTAAGGTCAATGCGAGAATCTTGGCTAAGTTGGAATTTAACGATGCCAGAAATTCCGCAGGGTGCTAATATCAGCGTAGGTTATTCAATTCAAAATATGCCCCAGAGATAGGTGAAAACTTGAAGCAAAAAATCAAAATAATATTGGGTTGCATTTTTATTTTATTTAGTTCGTACAGTATGGCGCAGTTGCCACAGTCTTACCCAAATCGACCAGTTAAATTAATTGTGCCCCTAACGCCTGGTTCTGGGGTTGATATTGTGGCGCGGATTGTGGCCAAGAATTTAAGTGAAACTTGGAAGCAGCCGGTAGTAGTTGAAAATCGCCCTGGAGCTGGCGGTTTAATTGGGACGGGCGCAGTAGTGAACGCGGAACCTGATGGCTATACACTTTTAGTTCAGTCCGCTTCTTATGCAGCTAATCCCGCAATTTATAAAAAATTACCTTACGATCCTTTAAAGGCCTTAGTAGATGTCAATATTTTAGGAATTACCCCCTATTTAATGTCCACCTCTCCTGGTGGGCCGTATCAATCTCTTAAGGATCTGGTCTTGGCAGCCAAAGCCAAGCCAGGAGAAATTCCCTTCGCCTCTGCAGGCATTGGCAGTTCAACCCATTTAGCGGCAGAATATTTCAATCAAATTGCCGGCATTAAAATGGTCCATGTGCCATACAAGGGTGGGCCAGATGCCATGCAAGATCTGATGAGTAATCGGGTTGCCTTTTTTATGATTGCTTTTGATACCGCAATTACACAAGTTAACTCTGGCAAATTAAAGGCCTTAGGGGTAACGACCCAAACACGCTCAGAGGCTGCTCCTAATATTCCAACGATTGCTGAACAGGGCTACCCTAGCTATGACATGAGTCTGTGGTTTGGAGTATGGGCCCCTAGCGCAACACCGGTAGCAATCATTCAAAAAATTAATTCTGATATTAATTTGGCTATGCAAGATAAAGAAGTACAGAACGCGTATGCAAAGGCGGGCATTCGCTCAAGGCAAATGACAACAGATGAGTTTAAGAAATTTGTGCGAACAGAAATGACAAAATATGAAAAGATCGCACAGTTTGCTGGTATCGAGGCTCAGTAAGCAGTAGCTTATTTAATCGGCTCAGCATATGAATCTAGGGTTATACCCATAAAAGATCATCTTGAAAGAAAGCACTACTGAGATTAGATTAATAAATAGAAATTTTAGCTTGTTAAACCTAGTTTTTATTCGCACTTTGTTAGAAAATACCGAGATTAATTAATCAATCGGCTTTATATCTAGCTCTACAGCTAGTTTTTGCCAGCGGTTGCTGTCTTCTTCAACCTTACGCTTCATTTCTTCTGGGGTAGGGGATGCAACCTCAAGCGCCATTCCACTCAAGCGCTCTCGGACATCAGGCATATTTAATACCTGCTTCATTGCTAAAAAGATTTTATCGATAATGGGTTTTGGTAGATTAGCTGGCCCCATAATGCCGAACCACTGTTCATAGTCCATGCCATTAATTCCCAATTCAGCAAAGGTAGGTATTTCGGGAAAATCACTATTCCGCTTGTTACCAGTCACAGCTAATGGGCGTAGTTTTCCAGCTTTTATGTGGGTTCCTGCGCTAGCCATGGTGGTAATCATGACGTTTACTTGCCCACTCATTAAATCAATCATCGCTGGTGAAGATCCCTTATAGGGAACACTAATAAAATTAAGCCCAGAGCGTGCTTTAAAAAGATCAACGACAACGCTACCAGTGCCAGCAATTGCCATGGTCATTTTGCCAGGATTGGCTTTTGCAAAAGTAATAGCTTCACGAGCAGTTTGAACTTGAAAATAGGGGCTTGCAACTAAAAATGCTGGCGATCGACCAATTAGTGAAATCGGTGTGAAATCTTTAAGTGCGTTATAAGGCATCTTACGGGTATAGATGGGCGTACTAGTATGGAATACATCGACTAGAACTAAGGTGTAGCCATCGGGCGCAGCTTTAGCGACGTAATCGGTGCCAATAATCCCTCCTGCACCTCCTTTGTTATCAACTACTACAGTTTGTTTTAATACGCCCGATAATTTATCAGCAATTTGCCGGCCAATGCCATCAGAACTGCCGCCTGCAGGAAAGGGAATGACTAATTTGATTGGTCTGGAAGGGTAGTCGGGTACCGGGTTTGCTTGGGCATTAGTGTTACTAGGCAAATAAAAAAGACCCGTACTCAACATTAATGCAATTTTTACAATAAAAATTTTTCTAGTAATCATCTCAAGATCCATTCACGATAGTTGATACAGAAGATTTTGATCTGATCAGGACTTCACTTAACTCAGAAAAACCTTTGCCCCCCTTAGATTTAGTAACCCATTTGGGCATAAACTCTATTCTATCCCGATAGTCTAATACATTAGCAACTCCAAAGGAATGTCTGAAATAAGAGAACATTGGAGCATCATTTGGAGAATCGCCTATAAAGAGACAAGCTTGATTATAAGTTTCCAAGTCTTTATGAAAGAGGTTTTTCATCATTAGTTTGGTGGTGCTTAGCTTGTCCCAATGACCCAACCAAAGATTGACATGAATCGAGCTTAATTTAGCTGTTAATTCATAGGCGGCAAGAAATTGTAGTAGTGTTTCTATGTCTTTAGCTGAATATGGCTGAACATCTTCTTTAACATCGATAGCTAAATCGTATAGACGTGAAAATTGATCTGAAGCAAAAACAATCTTAGGATATTCTTTAATCAATAACTCTTTTATTTGCAAAAGGCGCTGGGCATAAACAATTCTTTCGTTTTGGTCAAGCACATGATGGGTGCAAAGTTTTTTTGAGACTTTATCCTGCCACATATAAAAGGCTCCATTTTCGCCAACAATAGCATCTACTGGCCACTGTCTGACAATTAGGTCACACCATCCAGCCGGTCTTCCTGTAACTGGGATTACTTTATAACCCGCATTTTGAAGGGCGGCTATTGCAGTAAAAGTTTCAGGAAGTAATTTCCCCCCGTCTGTAATAGTGTCATCTATATCTGTAAATACGTACTCAATTTCTGTGACAACCTTTGTAGGTAGATCAGCAATTGGCTTGGGATTGATTAATCGGCTCAAGGAATAATTGCTCAAAAAGTCAAATTAATTTTTTGCGGATTTGTGTCACGATAATTTCAGCAATTACAACGATAATAAAAATACATAATAGTATTAATGAAACACGAGTCCACTGAAATAGATTTAGTGCAGAATCGAGTGCCATCCCAATACCCCCAGCACCAACTAGGCCCAAGACTGAAGATTCGCGAATATTAATATCCCAACGAAATAAGGCAATTGACCAAAAACTTGGCGCAATCTGAGGCCAATAGCCTTTGGTAAAAATTGAAAGCCAAGGTGCACCACAGGCTTTTAATGCTTCAATGCTGTTCATGTCAGCAGTATCAATTGACTCGCCCAGTAACTTACCAACAAAACCAATTGATCGAAAAGCAATTGCAAGAGTGCCAGCTAGAGCTCCTGGACCAAAAATCGCCACAAATAATAAGGCCCAAATAATTGAATTAATTGATCTTGAGGCAACTAAAATAAATTGTGCGATTAAATTAATAATGCGAAAAGGTATTAAGCGATAAGAGGTGCAAAGCCCAATGGGAAAGGCAATTGCTAATGAAATAATAGTGCCTAAAGTTGCAATATGGATTGTATCCAACAAGGCTTCATGAATTCCCTTTGGGTAGTAGTCAAAATCAATTGGCCACATACGCAAAAATAGATCCTGCACCTGTTCTGGAGCATCTAATAAAAACTCGGGGATAACTTCAACATTTTTAGCTGAGAAAATAATTAGTGCGATGGCTATAAGCGATAAAAAAAATCGAAGTTGTACTTGAATAAAGCTATAACGCGACCAAGTACTAGGGTATTCTTTTTGGGATGTAATCATGATTCGTTTTCAATTCGACTTTGTTTTCCGGTAAGTAGAATACGAATCAATTTAGCTAATAATTCGCCAGTCATAATCATTGCGATGATGGCGAGCAAAATAGCGCATACAAAGTCATAGTCGAAGCGTTGGAAGGCGGCAAATAAAGTACCTCCAATACCTCCAGCACCCACAATTCCCACCATTGTTGAGTTTCTTAAATTAGAATCGATTTGGTAAGTAACAAAGCCAATAAAGCGGGACATCACTTGGGGGAAGACGCCATAATCTAGCACGCTTAAAAATGGCGCACCTGTTGCTTTAATGGCTTCAACTTGTTTTGGCGATATTTCTTCAATTGCTTCAGCAAAGAGTTTGGCAATAAATCCAATTGAAGCCACAATTAGGGTCAAGATGCCTGCTAATGCACCAAAGCCAACTGCTTTAACAAAGAGAATAGCAACGATTAAAGGATGAAAACTGCGACAAAGGGCAATCACGGTACGCGCAATCCACGTTACCCATTTGGGCATTAAGTTGCGCGCTGCTAGAATGCTAAGTGGTAATGAAAGAATCACCCCGAAAAAGGAAGCCAATATAGCAATTTCCAGACTTTCTTGTAAGCCTTTAAACATCGACTCTGGTTGCATTACATGTGGGGGAAACATCCGACTTAAAAATTGTGCACCATTATGGATGCCGAGGACAAAGCGATCCCAAGTAAAGTCAAGCCTAGACATAGCGTAAATCACATAAGCAAAAAAAATCGCCCACATGATTTTTGTTTTATAGGATGGGGAGAATGCTACTGAAGCCAATCCTTGCCACCATATATAGACCTTAAAACCGAATCATTCAATTGTTCTGGCGAGCCGTCATAAATGATTTTGCCTTCAGACATGCCAATGATTCTGGTAGCAAATCGTTTTGCTAATTCAACATCATGCATGTTGACTATTACTGGAATATTGAGCTTATTACCTAACTCTTGCATCAATTTCATTATCTCTACAGAAGTTTTTGGATCCAAAGAAGATGTAGGCTCATCGGCTAATAATAATCTTGGGCTTTGCATAATTGATCTAGCAATACCAACCCGTTGGCGCTGACCCCCAGATAGAGAATCAGCCCGTTGATTTTCAAAACCCCGTAAGCCAATCAAATCTAATAATTGATAGGCTTGCTCAATATCGGTCGGCGGGTAAATTCTGAGCCAGGCTTTTAATGCTGAAATATAGCCGAGGCGTCCAGAGAGAATATTTTCCATTACGGTCAGACGCTCTACTAAATTAAATTCCTGGAAAACCATCCCAATTTGACGCCGTGCCTTTCTAAGCGAGCTAGAGTTAAGTGTGACTAAATTCTCACCACAAAAATTAATTATTCCTCGAGTGGGCTCAACCAGACGATTAATGCAGCGAATCAGGGTTGACTTACCTGTACCAGAAGGGCCAATGATGGCTATGAGCCCACTTCCCTGCACAAAAATATTGATATTTGATAATACCAATTTACCTGGGACATACTCCTTATAAAGATTTTCAATCTTTAGCGTGGTGACACTTAAACTCATTTAATTTTTAGCAGCAGCTTTTTTGCGAGCCTCTTCTTCGCGGGAAGTCTCTTTATCGTAAGCAGAGCGATTAAATTTCTCCCCGCCATTTTCAGCAACTTGGCGTACTATGGCCCAATCTTTTTTATAAGTTATCGGGAAAAAACGATCGGCACCATCAAAGGCTTTTTTCATATCATCCGTAAAACGGTAATCGAAGAAGCACTTAAGTAGTTGATCTCTAAACTTTGGCTCTAAGTTATAAGCATATGCAAAAGAGGAAGTTGGAAATTTAGGGCTTTTATAAATAATGCGGAAGTCATCTTCATTTATTTGACCTCTTACTGCCATGCGATGAAATACATCTGAGGCAACTGCTGCACCATCATAATCACCTGAGCGAACCCCTAAAATTGATTGATCATGTTTACCAGAAAAGAGAATGTTGTAGTCGGTTCCTGGCGCAAGACCCTCTTTTGGAAATAAAGCCATTGGTGCCATGTGGCCAGAGTTTGAGGATGGGGATGTATGGGCAAATTTTTTGCCTTTCAAATCGGCCAGCTTTTGATAAGGGCTAGATTTTTTAACAACCACTAGCAAGTTATATCCCTGAAATTCTTTTTCGGTACCTTTAACAGCAAAAGGAACAGCGCCGGCAATATTGACAGCAAAGGCGGTTGGGCCTGTTGAAAACCCGCCCACATGTAAGCGGCCTGAGCGCATAGCTTCGATTTCTGCAGCATTCGACTGCACTTGGTAAAAAATGACTTTTTTACTGGTGCATTGGGCTAAATGGTCGGTAAAGGGTTTGAACACCTTTTCATATACCGCCGGGTCTTCAACGGGGGTATAGGTGAAAACAATCGTAGATGGCGTTTTAAGTAATTTAGGGTCGGTTGGGGTATCGGCAACCATATCGCCATTTTGGTCGCAATATTGGGGGTCAAGATCCCCACTGCTTTTGCATGCAGTTTGGGCAAAAACAGCGTATGACATCAACACTAGCAAGCTAAATATAATGCGCTTCATGCTAATTCTCCCTGTAAGTCTAATTAGTGTAATTATCTTATTTTAGACCCCTAAATATAGCCGATCTAAATGGCCGCTGGTAGTTCTGCAAAACTAATATTACAAGAGTAACATCAGAATCCTTATTACTATTTTTCTCTTCCTAAAGGCTAATGATGACGATTTCAATGTACCAAGCTAGCGCACCACGATTAATTCATGTTTTAAAGAATCTATCGGCTATTTTAGATAAGACTCAAGCCCATATCGAGGCTAAAAAATTAGATGTCACCGCCTTTACTTTGTTTCGTTTATTTCCCGATATGCTTAACCTCACGCGGCAAATTCAAATTGCTGCTGATACTGCAAAGGGCGTAGTTGCCCGATTAGCTGGCGTGGAAATTCCGGTGTATGAAGATAATGAGCAATCTATTGCAGATTTGAAGTTACGTATTGCTAAAACAATTGCTTTCATCGAAGGCATTAAACCTGAGCAGATTGATGGCACCGAAGATAAAGATATTATTACCAAGCGAGGCGATAAAGAGACCCATTACAAAGGCCTCCAGTTTTTATTAGGGCATGCCTTACCTAATGTCTATTTTCATGTCACCACTGCGTACAATATTTTGCGTCATAACGGCGTTGAGATTGGTAAACGCGATTATTTAGGTAGCATTTAACTGCGCATTCATTCAATCAATTTTTAAATCATTTATTTTAGGAAAGCTTCATGTCACCTGCAGCCACTTGCCCGTTTTCTGATAGCGCGGATGATCGTGCCTTAGCCAGACACACCACGAATGCCGACTGGTGGCCCAATCAATTGGATCTCAAGCTTTTAAATCAACACTCACCGCTAATTAATCCGATGCCTAAGGATTTTAATTACGCCAAAGAATTTCAAAGCCTAGATTTACATGCTGTTATCAAAGATCTCAATGCTTTGATGACAAACTCACAAGCATGGTGGCCCGCTGACTATGGGCACTACGGCCCATTCTTTATTCGCATGGCATGGCATAGTGCAGGCACTTATCGCATTGGCGATGGTCGTGGAGGCGCAGGTTCTGGCACACAACGTTTTGCGCCACTAAATAGCTGGCCTGATAATGGCAATCTCGATAAGGCACGCAGATTGATTTGGCCTATTAAGCAAAAGTATGGTCGTAAAATTTCTTGGGCTGACCTCATGGTGCTTGCCGGTACGATTGCGCTGCAGTCAATGGGCTTAAAGATTGTTGGTTTTGCCGGTGGGCGCGAAGATGTCTGGGAAGGTGAAGACATTTATTGGGGTTCAGAAGGACAGTGGCTAGCCGATAAGCGTTATAGCGGTGACCGAGAATTAGAAAAGCCACTCGCTGCAGTACAAATGGGCTTGATCTATGTAAATCCTGAGGGTCCTGATGGTAACCCTGATCCACTAGCTGCTGCGCGCGATATACGGGAGACCTTTGCCCGTATGGCGATGGACGATACTGAGACGGTCGCTCTCATTGCTGGCGGACATACCTTTGGTAAAGCCCATGGTGCTGCTGATCCAGCAAAGTATGTTGGCCCAGAGCCCGAAGCTGCACCGATTGCAGAACAAGCCTTTGGTTGGAAAAATACTTTTGGAACTGGCTCTGGGGATGATGCTATTACTAGCGGCTTAGAAGGCGCATGGACAACAAATCCTATCCAGTGGGATAACAACTATTTTGATCATCTATTCGGTTATGAGTGGGAGTTAACAAAGAGCCCCGCAGGTGCTCATCAATGGACGCCAAAAGAGGCATCGGCAGCCGGCACCGTACCTGATGCACATGATCCTGCTAAGAAACATGCACCGATGATGTTTACAACCGATCTGGCCTTGAAGATGGATCCAAGTTACCGCATTATTTCGGAGCGGTTTCATGCCCATCCAGAAGAATTGGCGGACGTTTTTTCTAAGGCTTGGTACAAATTAACCCACCGTGATATGGGACCTATCTCACGTTATCTTGGTCCCCTTGTACCAAAGCAGCAGCAATTGTGGCAAGACCCGATTCCTCCAGTCACTCACCCCTTGATCGATGTAGAAGATATAACTAACTTAAAGCAAAAAATATTAGCATCACCGCTCTCAATTGCACAGTTAGTAAAAACGGCTTGGGCATCAGCAAGCACATTTCGGGGAGGCGATAAACGTGGTGGAGCTAATGGCGCTCGTTTACGTTTGGCGCCGCAAAAAGATTGGCCAGTCAACCAGCCCGCCGAGTTGGCCACTAGTTTGCAAATACTAGAGGCTATCCAAACAGAATTCAATGCTTCACAGACTTCTGGAAAAAAAGTTTCACTGGCTGATTTAATTGTTCTAGGCGGGAATGCAGCGATTGAATCGGCAGCCCAGAAAGCAGATCAAGCGCTAACGCTACCATTTTTTCCTGGTCGGACTGATGCAGCGCAAGAGCAAACTGACATACATTCTTTTGCTGTACTGGAGCCACGTGCCGATGGGTTTCGTAACTACATGGGTGATGGCAATGTGGCTGCAGCCGCCGAACGCTTAATTGACCGCGCCAATCAGTTGACCCTGACAGCACCTGAAATGACGGTATTGATTGGCGGCATGCGGGTTCTCAATGCCAATTTTGATCAGTCAGCATATGGTGTTTTCACGCAGCGCCCCGAGACCTTAACGAATGATTTTTTTGTTAATTTACTGGATATGAATACTAAGTGGCAGCAAAGAGATGCAGCTACTGGCGTGCTTGAAGGCATGGATCGAGCCACAGGAAAGCTGAAGTGGTCTGGAACGCTGGTCGATCTTGTTTTTGGTTCTAATTCACAGTTACGCGCGCTAGCAGAGGTTTATGCTTGTGCTGATGCGCAAACTAAGTTTATCAATGATTTTGCCGCAGCTTGGAATAAAGTGATGAACCTAGACCGTTATGATTTAGCTTAATCTGCTTCTTGATTAAATGTGACGACATGATCGGCAACTAAGTGAATACCAATTTTTTCACCAATGGCATGATCATGATGACTGGGAACAAAGGCAAAAATTTCAGTACCTGATGCAAGCTTTAGAGTATAGAGAAAATCGGCACCTCGAAACGTTTTTCTCACTACCTCAGCTTGCGTTGGGCTGGCATCATCATGTTGAATATCGTCAGCACGAAGTAGTACATCAATTTCTTCGCCAACTGCGTTACTGTGGCCGGGATCTAAATCTAATTCGCCCAGCTCGATATTTACTTTTCCACTAGCTTGAACCACTCCTTTGACAAATACGCCGCGACCAATAAAGTCGGCGATATAACGATTAATCGGTTTGTGATACAGCTCATAAGGGGAATCCCATTGCATCACTTTGCCATCAACCATCACCCCAATTTGATCGGCAATTGCAAACGCTTCGAATTGATCGTGAGTGACCAATAGAGCGGTTATCTTATTGGCCTTGAGAATGGCGCGCATTTCCCCTGCAAGGCGCTCTCTTAATTCAATGTCTAGACTAGAGAATGGTTCATCAAGCAAAATGAGGTCGGGTTCGGGGGCCATTGCTCTAGCTAGGGCTACACGTTGTTGTTGCCCGCCACTAAGCTCATGAGGAAAGACATTGGCTTTATCTGCCAATGAGACCCGCTTTAACCACTCTATAGCTAGGGATTTTCTTTGAGCGCCGGGAAAATGTTGCAAACCAAAAGCGACATTTTCTAAAACTGTCAGATGTGGGAAGAGAGCAAAATCTTGAAACACCATACCAACCCGTCTTTGGCTTGGCGCGATATGAGTGGTAGGCGAGCTAACAACGCTATTACGAAGCAGAATTTCGCCTTTTTGCACGGGTTCAAAGCCGCAAATGGCCCTGAGCACAGAAGATTTACCGCAGCCCGAGGAGCCTAATAAACAGCCAATCTCACCTTGCTGCAGCTCTAGATCTAGATCATTAACAGCCATAACCTGCCCCTGCCCAGTGTGATTAGGATAGGTAATTTCAAGGTGTTTTATTGAAAGCAGGGGGCAATTCACGTTCATCCCTATAATTTTCTCATTAATGTAAATGGTTTAATACATAACTAAAGTCTAAACGGATTGTGGATTTGATGAGTCGAATCGTCGTACCGCTGGCACTCTTATTGTTTTTGCCCCTGTTTGGCTTGGCACTCCCATTTTTATTGCCAGAATTCAGCGGCAACGCTGATAGTGCAAGTAACACGCTAGTGACTAGCACGCTAGCTCATTTATGGCATTTTGTCCTTGGGGATTACCTCGTATCGACATTGGCATTAATTTTCGGGGTGGGAATTGGCGTATTTATTCTTGGAGTTGGGAACGCTTGGATAATTGCAAGCTATCAATTTCCTGGCAAGAAATTTTTTGCATGGGCATTAATTTTGCCTTTGGCTGTACCGACTTACGTAATGGCGTATCTTTTTGTCGATCTATTGCAATTTTCAGGGCCCGTGCAAAGCGCAATTCGATCTTTATGGGGATTAGATTCTTTATGGTTTTTTCCTGACCCAAGATCATTAAGTGGCGCAATATGGTCTTTTTCTTTTTGCTTATATCCGTATGTTTATTTAATTACTCGCACCGCTTTTTTAGAGCGAAGCAGTCGTTTGATCGAAGTTTCTGAAACTTTAGGTTACAGTGAGATGCAGGCCTTATGGAAATTGATCTTACCGATGGCTAGGCCCGCAATCTTTGCGGGAATGGCGTTGGCCCTCATGGAAGTTTTGGCTGACTTTGGTGCAGTCTCTTACTTTGGGGTGCAAACTTTTGCCACTGGCATTTTTAAAGCTTGGCTATCTTTTGGTGATCGTATGGCCGCAATAGAGCTGGCACTGGGTTTACTCGGTTTTGTTTTATTCATCTTTTTTATTGAACAGCGTAGTCGTTCTCAACTGCGCTATTCATCCTCTTTCCAAAGTAAGTCTTTGGCTAAGACCTTACATGGTAGACGTGCATTACTAGCGTTTTTATTTTGCGGTCTAACCATCACCTGCGGTTTTCTATTGCCCGCATTTGCACTACTGCAACTGCTTTACAAACAAGGCTTTAATCTCGACATACGATATTTTGCATGGCTTGGTAACTCCTTATCGGTGTCTTTCATCACTGCCTTCACCTCAGTCTTATTAGCCTTATTTTTTGCCTATGCTGTGAGATTACATGCACGCTTGGCTTGGGTTAATCGTTTATTGAGCTTTGGGTATGCCTTACCAGGCGCAGTTTTGGCCATTGGGGTACTTTCTTTTTTAGAAATTTTTCAGATTGCTTGGTGGGTTTCTGCCAGCATACTTATTTTGATTTACGCATATCTAGTACGATTTTTATCCTCTAGCTTGCAAACTGTTGAAGCAGGTTTAGCGCGGATTACCCCCTCAATGGATGGCTCGGCAGCATTATTTGGCTTATCTCAGTTACAGATTTTACGAAGGGTGCACGTACCGTTACTCCAGCGGAGTCTGCTTACCGCTGGATTATTTGTTTTTGTTGACGTGATGAAAGAATTACCTGCCACCTTACTGCTACGCCCATTTAATTTTGATACCTTAGCCGTAGCCACCTACCAATTAGCGGCTGATGAGCGCTTGGCAGAGCTAGCATTACCATCGCTAACTATTGTGCTGGCTGGTCTTTTGCCGGTCTTGGTGCTATCTCGGCTCATGTCTAAGCCCTAATTCTTAATTGATAATCATTCTTATTTGTGATATATTAGTTCAAATCTAATTAAATCTAGCTTGAGAATAGGGCATTCGTAATAGAAATGAGAAATCAAAATTTGACGCAAAAGATTCCGCTCGCCTTAAGTGTGAGCACATTAATTATTGCTTTATTACTCATCAGTTTTTGGGCTACTAATCCTGTTATTGCACAAACAGCGAATGAAACAAAAGAGCTTAATTTATATTCCGCTCGACACTATCAAACCGATGAGGCTCTCTACAGCGGCTTTACTAAGAAGACGGGAATTAAAATTAATCGGATTGAAGCAGATGACAATGCCTTAGCTGAAAGATTAAAGAGCGAAGGCAACAAAAGTCCAGCCGATGTTATTTTGATGGTTGATGCAGCGCGTCTTTGGCGGGCACAAATTGATGGTTTCTTTAAACCCATTCAATCGCCCTATTTGGAAAGCCGAATTCCAGCAAATTTACGCGCGAAGCCTGATGCACAAGGCACGACCTGGTTTGGTTTTTCGACTCGAGCGCGTTTAGTTGTATATAACAAATCTACAGTGAAGCCTCAGGATGTGGATACCTACGAAAAATTAGCAGAACCCCTTAATAAAGGCAAGGTTTGCACCCGCTCAGGTGCACATCCTTATATGTTGTCGCTCATTGGGGCGATGATCGAGCGTCGCGGAGAAGAGGCAACCGAAGCTTGGGCCAAAGGAATGGTAGCCAATATGGCACGACCCCCAAGAGGCGGTGATACCGATCAAATTAAGGCCGTTGCTGCGGGTGAGTGTGGTGTGGCCCTAACTAATTCTTATTATTTAGTGAGATTATTGCGCTCTAAAAATCCAGAGGATCAGGCCATTGTTTCTAAAATTGGCTTTGTCTGGCCCAATCAACAGACCTCTGGCGTACACATTAATATTGCTGGGGGCGGGGTAGCGAAGAATGCGCCGCATTCTCAAGCAGCAATTCAATTTCTAGACTACTTGGCAAGTGACTCTGCGCAAGAGTATTTTGCTAATGGAAATAATGAGTGGCCAGTCGTTAAGTCAGTAAAGTTAGAAAATGAAGGACTTAAAATGCTCGGGTCATTTAAGGCCGAAAATATTTCAATTGCGGCAATTGGTAAGAACCAAATTGCCGCACAAAGATTGCTAGATCGGGTGGGGTATAAATGAGATTTTAGTGGCAGTGTGGAGTTACTATAGTTACAATAACCTCAACCTATGAAACAAAATAAAGCTAAACCAAGCGCTAGAGCAACATTAAAAAATATTGCTCTTAAGGCAAAGGTAGATCCATCAACAGTTTCAAGAGTGTTGTCACAAAATCCTAATCAAAGGGTCTCCAGCAAAACAAAAAAGAAAATTTTAGAGGTTGCGAAGGGTTTAGATTATCAGCCTAATATTAGTGCACGTAGTCTCAGGGTGTCTAAAACTTTTTCGATTGGAATAGTGGTACCACAGCTTGATAACCCTGTTTTTTCAGAAATTATCAAGGGCGCCGAAAGAGGCGCGAGTGAAAAAGGCTATAGCCTGGTTATTTCTTATCTAGAGGATGGCCCATCTAAGGGCGAGCCATATAAAAAATTAATTCAATCTAATCGGGTTGATGGTCTTTTAGTAACTACTTTAAATAAAAATAGTGCAATTCTTCGGGCGGCAAAAAAATCAACCGTACCAGTAGTAGTTCTCAATCGCAAAGTTCCAGGATTAATAAACTCAGTCTATTTTAATAGTTCGCGAGCCGCAAAAATTGCCACTGAGTATTTAATATCACAGGGCCATAAGCATATTGCACATTTATCTGGTCAAGTTAATTCATCATCAGGAGTAGGCCGATTTTATGGGTATAAAGAGGCGTTAGAACAGGCAATGATTCCGTTTAACCCTAATTTAGTAGAGGTAAGTGGCTATTCAATTTTGGGGGGTTCGCAGGCCACAGAGAAGCTTTTAGTCAACCCAAAGGCAAAACCTACCGCTATATTTGCCTTAACACTGAATGTTGCTGTAGGGGCGATGATGGCTTTACAAAAAAACGGGTTTAGCGTTCCTAAAGATATGTCTATAGTAGCCATTCATGATGGCCCAATTGCTAGTGCACTTCATCCCCCTTTGACTACCGTACAAATGCCTTCCCAAAAAATGGGTTATGAAGGTGCAATAGGGCTAATTAACTTAATTGAAAAAAATCAAAATAAAGTCTTGGTAGAGCTTCTACCAGGGGAGTTAATTATTAGAGAATCAGTAAAAAATATATCAAAAAATAAATAAGACTTTTATAGCGACATGCCAATTTCATTGGCCCTTATTAGCGACTCAATAATTCTGGCATCAGTTGCTTTTGGGGATAGGTTATTAATATAAGGCGCCATCATGGTCTTAGAGGCAATATCTTCTAATTCCAAGGGATTCAATCCTTCTACACCAAAATCCTTAAAGCTAACAGGCAGACCTAAGGACTGACAAAATTTTGCATGAGTCTTAATTTCAGTTGAAGAACGATTTTCAGCTATCAGTTGCACAATAGAACCAAAGGCAACAATTTCTCCATGCAGAAATTTAGTCATGATGGGATGCGCTGTAAAGCCCCTTGTGAGGGCATGTGCCAGCGAAAGTCCTGCACTTTCAAAGCCTAAACCACTGAGAAGAACTGATGCCTCAGTTGCTCTCTCAACTGCTTCATTAGGTGATTGATATTGTTTTATTTGCTTTACGGCTTCTTCACCATATTCCAGAATAGTTTCGTAGCATTTATCTGCCAGTAGACGAGCAGTAGCTAGTGATGGGGTGCCAAAAAAGTTTTTCCCTTGGTTAAAAAAGCATTGTTCTGCCTCAAATTTTTTACTCAACGCATCACCAAGTCCTGCAACAAAAAACCTTAATGGGGCATGAGAAATAATATTGGTGTCAACAATAACGACATCTGGATTTCGAGCCATATAGTCAACACGGGCAATCCGATGGTGCTCATCGTATAAAACAATTAATCTACTTGTAGGGGAATCGTTAGAGGCGATCGTAGGCAGAATGAAAAGAGGTAATTTGCAGTTAAAGGCAATCCACTTAGCACAATCAATGGTTTTCCCGCCACCAAATCCCAACACGATATCGGCATTCAAGTCGCTAACTTGGGCCGCGAGTTGAGAGACAACTTCAGGCGTTATCTCGCCAGGAAATAAAACGAAATTAGCAGTAAAGCCCTTTTGGGAAAGCGTATTTTGCAGGCATTCCCCATTCATTTTATTGACTACTTCATCCAGAATAACAACAACGTTAATTACATTAAAGCTTTTTAGTAACTCAGGAATTTCTTTTAGCGCCCCTGGGCCTTGAATATATCTACCAGGAAACCCCATGGTTTTTATTGTCATGAATTCAATTGCCCCAATAGAAATCTCTGCGTCCACCATCCATGCAAATTAATTCGCCATTAATAAAGGCTGCCTGTATTGAGCTTAAAAAGGTAACTAGCGCAGCAACCTCCTCGGGCAGGCAAGTGCGGCCGACGGGATTTTGTTTTTGCAAAATTTCCCTCATTTCAGGGGTGAATTGGGCAATTAACTCAGTTTCAACATATCCAGGAGCAATCGCATTGACGGTTATGCCTAACCCGCCAACTTCTTTCGCTAGAGTTTTTGTAAGCCCAGCAATTGCTGCTTTCGCAGCGGAATAATGAGATATACCAGCTCTACCTCCGCCAGTAAAATTCATAGAAGACATATTAATAATCCTGCCAAAATGATTCTTTTCCATTAAAGGAATCATAGCTCGAGACCATAAAAAAGTACTTTTGAGGTGTGCATTAATCATTTGATCCCATGCACTCACAGGCATGTCTCGCAGTAAATAGGTCGGCTTAACTCCTATACCCGCATTATTAACAAGTACATCACACCGTTGAAAGATATTCTCAATTTCCTTTACTACTTCTTTAACTTGATTTTCATTAGAAGCATCAGCCAAATAAAAAAATGCAGAAATATCTTTGGCTTTTAATTCCTTAATGGCTGCTTGACCAGCTGCTTTATCAATATCAATTAGGATGATCTTGCAACCCTCTGCGCCCAATGTAAAAGCATCTGCTAAGCCAATGCCTTTAGCACCACCCGTAATAACGCAGACTTTATTAGTTAAGCCAAAATTCATCTTTATCCTTTAATTGCACCAGCTGCCAAGCCTTTAATGAAATAACGCCCTAAAAATACAAATATTAGAAATAAAGGAATGGCAATTAAAGTTGCGCCAGCCATTAATTCACCCCAGCGCGCATCAAATGAGCCGATTAAGGAGGCCAGACCCACTGGTAAGGTTTTATTGAGATCGCTACTCACTAGTACAAATGCAAATACATAATCTGTCCAAGACAATAGAAATGAAAAAATAGAAACGGTAATAATTCCTGGGAGCGATAGGGGGAGCACAACCCGGAAGAATGCGCCAGCACGAGAACAGCCATCGACCATTGCAGCTTCCTCTAAATCAAAAGGCATCACTTTAAAAAACCCCCAAAGCATCCACACACCCAGTGGAATTGTTAAGGTGCAATGAGCTAAAACAACAGCAATTAAACTATCAGCAAGGCCAAGAGTCGCAAAAATTGATAGTAAAGGAATGGCTAACATTAAGGGTGGAAACATATACGCATATAACATGCTACCCACAATCATTGTTTTACCTGGCACGCGATAGCGTGTTACGACATAGGCAATGATGATCGAAATAATTAAAGTGATAACCACAACTGCCAGCGCCACAATAATACTATTCATGAACTGCAGGGGGTAGTCTGTTAATTCTAGAAGGTTTCTATATGAGGTGAATTGCCAGTCGATTGTTTTTGGAATTAAAGTGGGTATATCAAATAACTCTTTTTCTGGACGGAGACTCGAGATGATCATCCAATATATGGGGAAAAATGACCAGATACCCAGTAGCACCAAGCACACTAGTGTAAATAGCGCTGGACCAGCCTTTACTTTCAATGAGAGCCCCCTTTCTCTTCCAGTGGGTAATAGTAAAAATAAACCAAAATCAAGAGCGAGAGAAGCAAAAAAGATAATGTTGCAACCGCGGCTCCTCCGCCGACGTCATACTGCAAAAATGCGCGTCGATAAGCCAATATCGGTAGATGCTCTGTGGCAGAAGAAGGACCACCTTTAGTTAATAACCAAATAATGTCAAATTTATTAAACATCCAAATACTTCTTAGCAAAATAATTACCATTAGCATGGGTAAAAGCATGGGAATAGTGACGTGCCAGAATCTTGCCCACATTCCAGCGCCATCTACTTTTGCAGATTCATAGAGCGATTTTGGAATAGTTTGTAGGGCCGCCAAAAAAGAAACTGTTACAAATGGAGTCCAAGTCCATACACTAGCAACTATTACAACCGCCATTGCAAGATAGGGATTTTCAAACCAGCTTGGCCTGCCCATGCCTAATTGCTCTGACCAGAGTGTAAATAAGCCTAAGGTTCCATCCAGTATCCATTGAAATGCCAAAGCCACTACGACGGTTGGAAGTAGGTAGGGCAAAATTACTAGACCCCTAATAATGGGGATGCCTGGAAAATTTCGGTCTAAGAATAATGCAAAGGCAATGCCGAGACAAACTTGCAGGATGATCGTTAAACAACCAAAAATAAGGCCAACTGAGAGCGCCTTCCAAAATATGATTTCGTTCAGAATGCGGACATAGTTTCCAATTCCAACCCAATTTTTATTAGAAACAAAAGATTCCGAATGATAAAAACTTAACTGAATTGCATGCAGAACAGGCAGCAGGATAAGTAATAAAACAACAGAAACCGAAGCGATAAAAGCCCATTTAAGGACTTTATCGCTAGGGGTTCTGAATCCTTGCATTTAAGAACTACAAAACTGTTCGATATTTTTTTGACATTACATCAACAGCCTCTGATGCGGGCATGCCGTTATAAATCACATTTTGCAATCCCTCGGTAATTGCAAAAGTTTCAAACATTTTTCCAGGGCGCGAATCAATACGCGGACCTTCAGTATCAACAGATCTAATAATGACGTCTTTGCGTGTTAGTAAGCCTTTCATAAACTCAACTAAATCGGCATGTTTTTCTACTAAAGGATGGGCTCTCCAGCGAGCATCGTCATAGACATCTAGTCTAGCTGGTTGAAAGTGTAGTGGCGCTGAGTGTAAGAAATTAATATATTGATTTTCTGTAAACCACTCCATAAATTTCAGAGATTCCTCTTTCATGGGTGTATTTAAGACAACCCAGCCGTCATAGCCATGATTAACCGCCTGACCTTTACCAGCGCTATCTGGGTACATAAAAAACCCTGTTTTAGAGACTAGATCGGGGGCCTTATCTTCAATCACTTCCATCAATCTTCCAGCATAGGGGGCATGAGCAACCTGACCTCCTGAGTATTGCCCTAAGACTGTGCCAAACAAAGCCTGAGTCATTCCTTGCGGCATACTCGGAGACATTTTTTTCATAAACTCGAAGTAAGCCATTACCTTAGGCTTATTTGTCGGGTTATCTAGCACTAATGCAAAGTTATCGTCTAACATTCTGACGCCATCAGCCCACATATATCCCAAAGACATCCATTGGGCGGCGGCATTATTACCAAGCGGTTGCGCAACCCCAAATTTGCCATCAGCAGTTAAAGCTTTAGCATTTTCAGCCATTTGTTCCCAGGTGGTTGGAACTTTTAAGCCTTTTTGCTGGTATAAATCTTTGCGGTAGTACATCCAACAAAAATTATAATCATACGGATACCAGTAATTTTGGCCTTTTATTGGAAATAGAATTCGAGGCCCCCATTTGTGTTTATTGACCAGCGTATTAAGTGGTACCAATTTTCCTGCGTCGGCAAGAATGAAGACATGTCCAGCAAAAGCTAGAGTACCAATATCATATGGTGTTCCTGCTGCAATAGAAGCTTGTAATTTATTGTAAGCTTCGTCAGGCACTACGGTATCTATTACAACCTTTACTTTTGAGATTCGCTCATATTCCGCGGCGGCTACACGCAAGGCCTTAACAGAATCCCTAGAGGGCTCAGCATTCAGGAAGCGAATGGTTTTTTGTTGTGCATGAATAGCCGGTGCGCCGCCAGCAAATAAGGCGGCACCAGCAACTGCAGCTTTTAAAATTTCGCGACGTTGAATTTTCCCCTGGTTGATGCTTTGAGTGGGCTTGCTAGTGTCATTGATTAATTCATTATTTTTTTTCATTTTTATCTCCATTTGAAGAACTACATTAAATAAGACTTTCCCCTGATAAACCATTAAAAATATGCCATTTAGATTCTTTTAACGCTATATTTAAATCATCTCCAACTTTACATCTGTCCTCGCGACCACTTAAAATTCGAATTTTTTGATTACTAGGCAACTCACAAACAAAAAGAGTATGCGCCCCCATTTGCTCAATCATTGAAATTTTAGCTGTAAAAATACTTTGATTTTGACTTGGCTCTTGTGAATTTAATACGCTTAATATTTCAAAGTGTTCTGGTCTTATTCCCAAAACAATTTTATCTGCCTGCTTTAAATCCAATTTTAAATTTTTACCCAGCATAATATCTAATCCGTTACTTTTAAATAGATACTGTCCTTTATCTTCAGAAATAGATCCTTCAATTAAATTCATTTCAGGTGCGCCAATAAATCCTGCAACAAATAAATTCACTGGATGATCATAAACCTCTAGTGGGGTTCCAATTTGCTGAACTTTGCCTTGGTTCATTACGACGATACGATCCCCTAATGTCATGGCCTCCACTTGGTCATGGGTAACGTAAACCATATTAATCCCAATACGTTGATGGAGCTGACCAATTTCTTCCCGCATTCTGATTCGCAACTTGGCATCTAAATTTGATAATGGCTCGTCCAATAGAAAAACTTCAGGCGACCTAACAAGCGCTCTACCTAGGGAAACCCGCTGCATCTGCCCGCCGGAAAGCTGCTTGGGTTTCCGCTCTAATAGATTTTCAATGCGCAATATCTCCGCAGCCCATTTAATTTTTTTCTTAATTTCATCTGCGGGCACCTTGCGCATTTTTAAGCCAAAAGCGAGATTTTCATAAACGGTTTTATGTGGATATAAGGCATAGTTTTGGAAAACCATCGCAATATTCCGTTCGCTTGGCTCTAAATGAGTAACATCTTTTTGACCAATAAAAATATTTCCCGAGCTTACTTCTTCAAGCCCAGCAATCATTCGTAAGGTCGTAGATTTACCGCAGCCAGATGGACCTACCAAGACAATAAATTCGCCATCAGTTATCTCGAGATTTAAATCGACGACTACTACAGTATTACCAAAATTTTTATTGACATTCTTTAAGATAATTGAAGCCATATTTCTTTAACCAATCAATGCTGATAATTCATGATTAACATCTTTTAGACCAGCCTGAGCAGCTTTATACATAACAAAAAGGCGATCATAAAAAGCAACCCGAGTTGGGTCGGGCTGAATTTTTTCTGCCACCCTAATACATTTATTAGCAGCTGAAAGTTCATCACTAAAAATTCCTACCCCAACACCTGCAATTAGGGCCGCACCAAAAGAGGCATCTGTTGTCTCAGATAAAACTATTTCGATACCCAGTATATCGGCCACAATTTGTCTCCAGGTTGCACTTTTAGCCCCTCCGCCAATTATGCGAGCTGACCGAATTTCAATTCCCTGATCCTTAAATTGCTCAAGTACATCCTTTAGGGAAAAAGCAATTCCTTCGTACAAGGCCCGCGCAAAATGAGCGCGATTATGGCGGAAGGTGATGCCTACGAAATCAGCCCGAAGTAAGGGATCCCAATACGGGGCTCTTTCGCCCTGTAAGTAGGGATGAAACAATAAGCCTTCAGCACCTGGTTGAATTTCACTTGCCAATTGATCCATCAGATCAAACCCATTAATACCATCATGAGAGCTAAAGAAAGTGTCTCTTAACCAGCGGTGTGCTGATGCGCAACTATTTGTTCCTGAAATCGTATACCAATGATCTGGAATAACAAATGGATAATTAATCAAGGTTTTATGAAGATTGGGCTTTTTGCTGACCACACTTACAGTGCCAGCGGTTGCTAGTTTGACCGTTCCATCGCCAGCATGAATTGAGCCTGCTCCAAAAGTTTCAATTGAAGTATCTGATGTACCACATACTACTGGCGTACCTTCCATCAAACCAGTTTCTTTTGCTGCCCTACTGGTCACAACACCAACGATATCAATGGGTTTTACAATTGGGGGAAGCGCTTCAATTGGACATCCTGCCAGATCGCATAACTCCTTCGACCATGCGCCTTTTCTGGCGTCAAATAGGAGCGTTCCTACCGCCTCTGTTGCATCCATTTCCCAGGTTCCGGTTAATCTTGACCTGAGCCAATCTTTGGCGACATAAATACGCTTGGTTTTTTGCAGAACTTCGGGTTCATTTCTGCTGAGCCATAAAAATTGGGGTAAGGTCCAAGTGGGGGCTGGGGAGTTAAATCCTAATTCAAGAATTCGGTCCCAGTGCTTATCTTTTAACTCCTGTGTTTCTTTGCCGCTACGTTGATCATTCCATAAAATTGCTGGCCTAAGAAGGGCGCCATTTTTATCCTCTAAAACAGGAGTATGGGCACCCGCGCTGAATGAAATGGCGGCGATTTCACTTGCGGTGATGTTTGCCTGCTTGATTGCTTTGGGTACAGTTTCTTTCACTGCATCCCACCAATCATGCGGGTTTTGTTCACTCCATCTTGGGTGGGGAGAATGGGTCTTCAGGTCTTTACTTGCCGTCCCTAAGACGTGACCATGGAGATCAATAATCATTGTCTTTAGGCTACCTGCACCAATATCGATGCCCATCAAGCACGTTTTGGGTGAAGGATTATTATTTTCTGTAACCATCTTTTGTTCTGCTAATGAGGGATTCCAGTAACACTTAAGTTTGGGAGTTAAAGGATTGCACTGCAGCATCTAGAACTTGAGTCATATTTAGTCCATATGTGCAATGACCAACGCTGGCTTTAACGGCATTGCGTCTAATTAGGACATCTTTTGTCTCTTGATCCCATTCGAGGTTTCCCTGATGCACAGCTAGACAAATGAAAGACAGTGCCGATGGGGTTTGTGACTCAATTTGCAACGCTTCAGTGGCCGCATAACTGGAGCGACAAGTATTGGGGCAAAAAGCACAGATTTTGAGAGATTTAATTGCTTCACCCATTTTTATAATCCATCTATCAAAGTTATTAAATTAGTTATTGGTTGTAAGCCCATGAGCCCCATTTGCTAGGGGCAGACCTAGTTTTCCAGGGTTAAATAAATTCCCTGGGTCAAGCGAAAGCTTGAGAGCCTCAAGAAGATGCATGCCCTCATTTAATTCATCTTTCATCCATCTACCTCGAAGCAAGCCAACGCCATGGTGATGGGCGATTGAACCACCAAATTGAAGGCAAATGGATTCAATTTTGTCCCACAACTGTAGATGCAATTGATGCGCTTGTAAATTATCCATTGGGGGTAGCCTAATAGTCATATATTGACAGAGACCCTCAGGATAAATATGTGACCAATGCGCTCCAAAATGCAGTTCTGGATAGATGACCTTGACCTCTTTAGCGATGGTTTTGTACATTGCCTCAACTTCACTCCAACTTGCCGTCACCTCAACCGTATCCATATAGTAATCATCCGTCTGCCATTGAGTTGAGTAGGATTGATAGCGCGTTTTTTGCCAATGCTCATAAGGAGCGAGACTAGCTAAGGATGCGCCATATTTTTGCGCAATCTCAATTGAGAGTTTTTTCTCTACAGCTAATAGCTCTGGCAAGCCAGAAAATTTCATAATGCATAAAATTGGCTTTTCCTTAAATTCAGCTATATTTTCAGTCCGCTGATGGCTTTCTTCTACGTCGTATAAACGAATCACTTCCGGCCTTAATTCACTTTGCATAATTTCTCGTAGTGCATTGAAGCCAACCTGAAGAGAGGGGAAAGCTAGGACACAACCTTCACTAAGAAGCGATTTTTTCCAAATCCTTAAGGTAATTTCTGTAATGAACCCAAATACCCCTTCTGAACCCACTAGGATATCTTTAATACTTGGACCTACGGATCTTCTAGCAACTGGCCGAACGTCTAACAATTTGCCATTTGGCAGCACTGCTTTCAGCCCTAAAACCATGTCTTCAATTTTTCCAAATCTTGAGGAGGCTTGACCAGCCCCCCGACAAGCAGCCCAGCCGCCCACCGTTGACATTGCAATAGATTGGGGATAATGCCCAGCGGTAAAGCCACGCTTATTTAACGCCTCCTCAAATTGCATTCCATTCATTCCAGCTTGAACTGTTACAGTGCCGTTGATTTCGTTGATGTCGAGAATGCGGTTCATTTTCTTTAAGTCAATAATCATTTCACCATTTAATGGGATAGTTCCACCTAAAACTCCGGATCCGGCGCCAAAGGGAATTAAAGCAATTTGATTGGCCAAGCAAAATTGAGTAATGCTAATTAAATCTTCAGTCGACTCTGGCAGTATTACTGCGCTAGGTAGGGTGCCAGGTAAGGCACCAGCTCGAATTCGATAAAGCCCATGCGGCAGCCTATCCCTAGAATAGGCATAACGATCAGCCTTGCCCAATAAAAGCTTATTGTCCCCAATAATTGCCTGTAATTTCTTTGATAATTCTGCAGATATGGGGATGTCTTTAGCGCTTATTTTTGGCGCCTTTACAGCAGTGCTAATAGCCATGAAAACAGCCCTTATATAAAAAACAAGCCTAAATTGAACAAACGATTGTTCTAAATCTAACTAAATTTAATTTATAAGTCAATTTATTTGATCTAAGTGTTTTTACTAGGGTGTTAAAAGTATGGTCATATGAAGTTTTGATTGACAATAATTGCTAAGATAGATAAATTTGGACAAAGGATTGTTCATAGGCAAATATCGAGCTAGATTGTTTAGAGGGGCAATTTTAATAATTAACCCAAAAAAGGTTTATATGACTAATACATCAGCTATCTTCACAGCGCTATGGCATCAGCGGGTAAAGACCTTTTCCATTATTTTTTTTACCTGTATTTGTGTTTCTGTGGCATTTGCGCAAAATTATCCTTCTCGAACAATTACCATTGTGATGCCTTATATTGCTGGAGGCCCAACTGATGCGACATTTAGAGATTTGGCTAGAGGCATGTCTCAGGATTTGGGTCAGTCCGTAGTTATAGAAAATAAACCGGGCGGCGGGGCCATGCTGGGGGCGCAATATGTTTCGCGTGCTAAACCAGACGGCTACACACTTCTAGCCTCTGTAGTAGCTAATATGGTGACTAGCCCTTTATTAATGCAAAATCCACCTTTTAATCCCAGCAAAGATTTTATCCCCATTTCAACGGTGAGTACCAATCCTTTGATCTTAGTAGCATCTAAATCTTCTGGTATCACCAGTCTTAGTGATTTAATTGCTAAAGCCAAGGCCAAGCCCGGTGAATTAGCAATTGCCTCATTTGGCCATGGCACACCTTCGCATCTGGCAATTGAGTTACTAAAAACGACTGCTAAGATAGATGTCATTCATATTCCTTATAACGGATCTTCTCCGGCAATGATTGATTTACGAGGTGGAAGAGTCCCATTGTTAATGGATATTCTGCCAAGCCACGTGCAAACGTTAGCGAATGGCGAAGTGATTGGCTTGGCTATTGCCCAGAAAAAACGCTCTGAAATTACTCCATCAGTCCCCACTTTTCAAGAATCAGGACTTCCTGGATTTGAGGCTTTAACATGGATGGCGCTGTCGGCGCCTGCAGGCACGCCTAAAGAAGTTATTAAAAAAATTAACGAGTCGGTTCAGCGGAGCTCTGCAGATCCTGCATACCAAACCACAATGCGTAATCGAGGGATGCCCGTAACTCCTTCAAGCCCAGAAGAAATGGACCTCATGATCCGAAATGAGACTACAAAGTGGGAAGCGGTTATTCGTAATGCTGCTATAAAAAAAGCGGATTAATGACCCACCTTAATTCAAGAGAATAGTTCAATGGAAGAAATTTTGCCTGCTGAAAAATTCGCAGGATCGATTGGTAAGACATACCGTGATTCCAAGCCACATTGGGCAGAAGCAAAAAAAGCTTCACCAGATCATCCAAATATTGTTTTATTAGTTTTAGATGACGTAGGTTTTTCGCATTTGGGTTGCTATGGCTCGGATATTAATACCCCCAGGATCGATGCGCTTGCAGCCAAGGGTTTAAGGTTTACGAATTTTCATACCACTGCGATGTGTTCGCCCACCAGAGCAGCTTTACTCACTGGGCGACAGCACCATGCTGCTGGCATGGGGACAATTGTTGAGTGGTGTACAGGGTATCCAGGTTATCAGGGTCAAGTTACTAAGCGAGCCGCGACACTAGCAGATATGCTTAGGCCCCATGGATATAACACGCATGCGTTGGGGAAGTGGCATCTCATGCGTATGACGGATGCCACAGCAGCAGGCCCTTTTGACTACTGGCCATTAGCTAGGGGTTTTGATCGGTATTATGGTTTTTTAAGCTCATTGACAGACCATTGGAATCCAGAGCTGTTTTGCGACAATCATCCAATTTCTCGACCGGTTAAGCCTGGTTATCATTTAACCGAGGATTTAATTGACAAGTCGATTGAATTAATTCGTGACCAGCAATGCTCAGCACCTGGAAAGCCTTTCTTTAGTTATGTTGCATTGGGCGCCTGCCACTCCCCTCATCATGTAGAACCTAAATATATTGAGCGCTACAAAGGGAAGTATGACTGTGGATGGGATGAGATTCGTAAAAAATGGTTTAAGAGGCAGATTGAATTAGGCATTATTCCGCCAGATACCGTCTTAACTGAAAGAAATAATGAGGTCATAGCATGGGATTCCTTATCTAGCGATGAACAAAGGGTTTGCGCTCGCATGCAAGAGGTATTTGCTGGTTTTTTAGAGCACACCGATGAGCAGGTGGGTAGATTAGTTGATTATTTAGAGTCGATGAATTTATTAGACAACACCTTATTTGTTGTCCTCTCAGATAACGGAGCAAGTGATGAAGGTGGCGATCATGGAAATATTAATATTCGCAAACACTATGCATTTGTTGACGAGCCAATTGAAGAATTAATTGCCAATATTGATAAGTTAGGCAGTGAATATACCTATAATCATTACCCGAAAGGTTGGGGTTTTGCTGGCAATACTCCACTTAAATGGTTCAAGATGGATACCTTTGGTGGAGGCATTAGAGATCCGTTAATTATTCATTGGCCCAATAAAATCAAAGATCAAGGCGGTATTAGACGACAATATCACCATTGCGTGGATTTTGTCCCTACCGTACTTGAGTTATTAAATATTGATGCCCCTCAAAATCATCAGGGAATCGAGCAGCTTCCCATCCATGGGAAAAGTATGGTTTATGCGTTTGATAATGCTCAAGCACCCACGCAGAAAAAAACCCAGTATTTTGAAATGTTAGGCGATCGAGGCATTTGGCACGAGGGATGGAAGGCGGTAACTCGGCATAAAAAAGGGACCGATTTTGAGGCTGATATATGGGAGCTTTATCACGTTGAATATGATTTTTCTGAAAGTAATAATTTAGCGTCACAGTTTCCAGAAAAATTGAAGATGTTAATAGATTTATGGTGGTCTGAAGCGGAGAAGTATTCGGTGCTTCCACTCGATGATCGCGACCGCGAAAGAACTGCAGCAAGCTTAAAAGCTACTAGTAGAAAAATATATACTTATTATCCAGGTATGGCACGCGTAGATAGATTATCTGCTCCCAATGTTGCCAATCGGTCATACCAAATTGAGGCTGAGATTGAGATTGATGAGCATGGGACTAATGGAGTTTTATTTGCCGCAGGCGGACGCTTTGGCGGATACGTACTTTTTATTAAGGACAATCAATTAATTCATGAATATAACTGCGGTGATGAGCGACGATTAATCTTAAAGTCACCATCAAAACTTTCTGCAGGTAAGCATCATGTTTCCTTCGGCTTTAAAAAAACCGGTTCTTTAGCAGGCAGCGGTACATTGTCATGCGATGGTATTGAGGTAGCTAGTTTGGCAATGGAAAGAATGTGGCCTTTATTGCCTAATGCCACAGGAATACACTGTGGACGCGATGATGGCAGCCCCGTTAGCGAGAGTTACTCCTGCCCCAATACCTTCAATGGAAATTTAAAAAAGATTATTGTTAAGGTCGAGGACGATCAGGAAATTGACTTTTTAAAAGAGTATTACGCAGCATTAGCCGACGACTAAAATTCATTCTCTTAAAGAAATCTAGATGCCTAAATCAAAAGAAGCACCTAATGTTTTACTCATTATGGTTGACGAGTTAGCTCCTCAGGCCTTGCCAAGCTATGGCAATGAGGTTGTAAAGGCTCCTAATATTTCGGCATTAGCTGAGAAAAGCGTGATATTTAATTCTGCTTATACAAATTCGCCGTTATGTGCCCCTGCTCGAGCGTCCTTACTTACTGGGCGTTTACCAACTGCTATCGGTGCCTGGGATAACGGTGCGGAATTAAACTCTGAGCTACCAACAATTGCACACTATTTAAGAAAATTGGGGTACAGCGCGACCCTAGCTGGAAAGATGCACTTTATTGGCCCTGATCAACTGCATGGCTATCAAGCTAGATTAACTACCGACATTTATCCAGCGGACTTTAGTTGGACTGCTAATTGGAGTAGACCCCCTACAGATCCAAATCCGGCTGGAGTGAGTATGAGACCAGTTTTAGAGGCAGGCCCATGTTTAAGAAATTTGCAAATTGACTATGACGAAGAGGTGCAATATCAAGCTAAACAATGGCTTTGGGATCACGCTCGAAATCGGAGCGATGATAAACCCTTTTTTTTAACTGTTTCTTATACGCATCCTCATCCACCTTTTGATGCGCAGCAAGAGTTTTGGGATCTGTATGAAGGCATTGAAATTAATTTGCCTCAAGTGGCAGAGCTACCTCCAGAAAAATTGGATCCGGCGAGTTTAGGCCTTTATTACAATCACCGACGTAATCAAATGCCAGTTTCGCAAGAGCAGGTTATTAGAGCGAGGCGGGCTTACTATGCCATGATAAGTTGGATTGATCGGCAAATAGGCGAGCTATTGCAAACGCTGAGAAGCGCAGGGCTGGATGAAAATACGATTGTTATTTTTACTTCTGATCATGGTGAGATGTTAGGTGAGCGCGGGATGTGGTTCAAAATGTGTATGTATGAATGGTCAGTTAGAGTCCCATTAATGATTTCCTGGCCAAACCACTTTATCCCACGGCGCATCGACTCGAATGTTTCCCTAGTAGATTTGTTGCCAACTTTACTAGATATATGTGGAGAATATGCAGAAGAACATATTTCCCCTGTTGAAAATCTTGCGGGGCATTCTTTACGAAAGATACTTGAAGTAGGCCATGATCCTCAGTGGCCAGATATTGCGGTCGCTGACTTCACGGCTGGAGGCGTTCCAGGGCCTTTACGAATGTTGAAGTATGGACGCTGGAAACTAATTCATACTGGCGGTCATCCTCCGATGCTATTTGATTTGCTCGCTGATCCCGATGAATTAAATGATTTATCTAACGACACTGGCTCACAAAAAATCTTAAATGAATTGCTAGCGATGATGGCCAAGGATTATGATGCTGAAAAAATTCACCAGCAAGTTTGCCAAAGTCAAGCACGACGTCTATTCATTCGTGCAGCGGATGAAGCATGGGCAGACCCTTATCGCTGGAATTGGAAGGCGCAGGCAAATGATGACATCCGTTATGTGCGGGGCGGGGGGCTGAAGCATGGCGAGCATGCAACCAAAGCGAAAGCGCGTTTCCCTTTTGTAGATACTGATAAAGCCTAAATCAATTCAAGTCAGCGCATAGTCTCAATTGAGAAGCTAAACTATAGGCTAATCAAAGCGGAGAAAACATGAAGATTAAAAACTTTAGTATCGGCCTTACTAGTTTATTAACTTTTTTCTGTACTTTTTATTTTGGTCTTAGTCATGCGCAAACGACTAGCACTTGGCCAAATGGGCAAGCCGTTCGCATTATTGTGCCTTTTCCAGGTGGCGCGAGTACATTAGATTCGGTGGTTCGCGCCATTTCACCAGATATGGGAAAGGTTTTGGGTGTATCTATCATTGTTGATAACAAACCTGGAGCGGGAACGGTAATTGGAGTAGATGCTACTGCCAAAGCAACTGATGGCCATACTGTTGGTGGCGTTGCTAATAGCTTTACGGTAAATCAGAGTTTGGTGAAGAATTTACCTTATAACTTAAATAAGGATTTACAGCCGGTTATTTTGATGGCTAAAACTGCAAACGTGTTGGCTGTGCGCCCAGGTTTGCCGGTGAATAATTTAAAAGAACTTATTGCTTATGCCAAAAAGAATCCAGGAAAGCTATCTTATGGTTCTTTTGGTAATGGCACTACAGCACACTTCGCCGGTGAGATGCTGAAGTCCCAAGCCGGAATTTATGTTGTGCATATTCCTTATCGGGGCCAAGGTCCAGCCCTAACCGATTTGTTGGCGGGTAATATCGATATGATGTTCGGCAATCTACCCGATTTCTTGCCGCATATTAAATCAGGAAAGCTCAAGGCGATTGGTACTACCTATTTAACTCCTGCACCACTAGCCCCTGAGATTCCAACTATTGCCGAGCAAGGTTTTCCAAAATTTGAGACCGATTCTTGGTACGGTATTGTTGCTCCCGTAGGCCTTTCAAGGGATGCCGTAGATAAAGTCAATAGTGCAATTAATCGTGCTTTACAAGATCCCGCTATTAAAAAGAGTTTTTCCGAGCGCGGTATAGAAATTATTGGCGGTACACCGGCAAAATTTGGCGAGCATATTCAGGCTGAAATTGCTAAGTATGCTCAAATTGTTAAAGCTTCTAGTATGACGATTGATTAGCGCAGAACATGAACTCAGCAATCGAATTTACAGCAGGCAATTATCGCTACCTGCCTAGTGTTTTTCAATATTCTGCAGGAGTAGCCGCGCTTCCTACATATCGCCTTGAGCAAATTCGCTTTGAGCGCGCCATACCCTTGCAGGATGGCTTTAGCGCAATCGAAAAACATTTGCGTCAGATAGGACGCCCAATGACTGCTTTTGCTCATTGTGAACTGCGCTCACCTCAGCAATTCGATGATCAAGGTTTTATTGCATTTAATCAGGAGTATGTTAAACAATTGGCGGCCTGGGGAATTTATCAAGCCCCAGTAGATGGGAAGAGCGCTATTAATCCTGTTGCCCGAACCAATGTATGCCCAGAACATCATGGTCCACAAGTCGTTTCCATGTTGGCTTTTACCTATACCGTGCCAGATCCTCTGTCCAAAACTAGTTTTGTTTTATCCGGCGGCGGTGACGCGAGAAAGGGCGCTGAACCTTATAGGGATCGGATCATTGCTTATGGCGATATCTCGCAGGCTGGCCTCAGACAAAAAATGGCTTTCGTTATTGCAGAAATGAATTCTCGATTAACGGCACTGGATTTGACATGGCAGGATGTTACTAAAGTACAAGCTTATTCGATTCATAATATTGCTGATTTAGTGAGAGAGTTACTATCTAAGCCTGATTTAATACCGAATGGACTTTGTTGGCATTTTGCAAGACCACCTGTCGCGGGCTTGGAGTTTGAGATGGATTTGCGCGGCTCTGTTAATGAATTATTTTTGAATGAATAGCAAGATGACTAGTACACCTAAAAAAATCCGCGTAGCTATTGCTGGGCTTGGGGCAATTGGAAAATCACTGGCGACTAAATTAGCAGCAGGAGTCGTTCCAGGAGTTGAGCTCACTGCAGTTTCGGCTAAGAATCACGATAAAGCGCAAGCCTTTGTGAAGACTTTGGCGCACCCCGTGAAGGTATTGCGTATCGACGAACTAGAACCACACGCAGATGTGATAGTGGAGTGCGCACCAGCTGAATTCTTGGGCGATATTATTGGCCCATTTCTAAGGCAACAAAAGAAAGCAATAGTATTATCGGTTGGCGCAATTTTGTTTAGACCTGATTTAGTTGAATTGGCTAAGCAAACTGGTGGAGTAATTATGGTACCTACTGGCGCCTTAATTGGCTTAGATGCCATGGTTGCCGCTGCCGAAGGCAAAATTCATTCTGTGCGAATGATTACCCGTAAACCACCTAAGGGTCTTGAGGGCGCACCTTATTTAATTGAGAATCGTATTTCTGTAGAGGGCTTAACAGAGCCTCTAAAAGTATTTACCGGGAATGCCAAAGAAGCAGCTAAGGGATTTCCAGCTAATCTGAACGTGGTTGTGGCACTAGCATTAGCTGGTATCGGACCAGATAATACATTTTTAGAAATTTGGGCTGATCCGACGGTGACGCACAATACTCATACCATTACGGTTGATTCAGATTCAGCAAAATTTAGTATGACGATGGAAAATATTCCCTCTGAAAATCCACGCACTGGACGTATCGTGGCACAGAGTGTAGTTGCAATGCTAAGAAAGCTCACCTCCCACTTTCAGGTGGGAACTTAAGCGATTTTAAAATCATGCCTATTAATAGGTTTCATAAAGGCTTCAAATGAATTTAACTGTGGAACAAAAAGAATCGATTCGCTTACGGTATTTAGAGGTGGACACATCAAATGTTGCTGATGTTTTAGATAATCTGAATTTATTGCAGCAAGGATTAGCGGCTGACTTTAGACCTTACCCTGAAACTTGCAAGCGCTTGGCAGGGTGGGCCTATACCATTCGAGGGCAAATGACTCCTTATGCTCAAGGTGGTGATGACGATAAGATGGCAGCATGTCAAGGCTTGTCTCCGGGCGAGATTAGCGTGTGGAGCGGCAATGGCGAAGGCATTTGTTATTTTGGCGAGTTAATTGCGCTCGGCATGAAGGAAAGAGGGTGTGTAGGCGCATTACTTGATGGGGGCATTCGTGATGTGCGTTGGCTTGGAGAGCATCAATTTCCTGTATTTGCACGCTATAAAACCTCAGTCCAATCAATAGGAAGATGGAAGGTGAATGCTTGGCAGATACCAGTTTATCTTCGTGGCCATGATGGTAGCAATGTAACCGTACGCCCTGGCGATTTCATTTTGGCAGATGAAGATGGAGGCATTGTGATTCCGGTCGAGATAGTAGAAAGTGTCTTAATCGAGGCAGAGCGTTTAACTGTGATCGAGAAAAATATTCGCACTGAAATTGCCAGCGGACTTAGTCTTGCAGAAGCGTTAAAAAAATATGGACATGTTTAAGGCCTTACTGAATGTCTTCAATTCTGCAAATACTTGACAATTAGCAATGATTCAGATACAGTGTAGGTTCTGGTCAGGACTCGTTCTGACCAAGAGGTCGGAGCTAGAACCAATAGGCTATTGTCAAGGATGCCCGGCCTCTCAAAAGTAATACGTAGTTAACCGCCAGAGACAAACTGGTGAGATCGGGGGAAATCCCCTCCAGCGGAATACTGGTAAACACAGGCTAAGCTGCAGAGATAAGTACTGTCAGTCAATGCCCAAAATTCATTATTGTTACAGAGTTAAAACCAGCTCCACTGGGGTCTTGTTCCGTTCTTTTATTGGTCAAGCTTGGTAATTTTGTTGCCTTGAATGCCTATGCCAGCCATCAATCCTTTTTGACTAAAGATAAATGCGTAAATATCAACTTGTGTGTTGATAGAAGTCATTGATGTCGCAAATCCTTGATCGACGACGACAATGCTCGGACCAGTACCAATTTCAAAGCCTTGAGTCGAATCAAGCGCGTCAAGCGCACTTTCTTTCATAAAAAATAGCACATAGCCATATTGTTGAGCTCCAGCTTGTAATCCAAATGAGCCGCCAGCAGTATTGTAGTAAGCAGTCGGCTTATTTTTTTTCCACAACACACCTTCACCATAGTGGCCACCAATCATAAAGCCTGCTTTAGTAATTACTGGAAAGACGAGAACAGCTATTGCCGATGCATTTAACTTTCTCGCTTCAACATTTTCTTTCAGTAAATTAGTGAGGGCTGTTTTAGAACTATTGTTCAACTCAGATACGTTTACGGCTAAGGCCGAGGGGCTAAATAGCTGTAGAAAAAACAAGCTAGAAATTAGAAAGTAAATACTGCAAATGACTTTTTTCATTGGAATTTAAAGAATTAATTTGATAAAAATAGTTTATTCTATATTTTTTAAATTATATCAAGGTCGCTGCATGAGTCATTCATCTCGCCGTTACTTTTTACAATCGTCCGCAGTTGGAGTTGCTGCCTTAATTGGCAACTCGGCACTCGGGAGCACTCCTGACATTCGCAAAATTACCCCACCGAATTTTAATGACGCTTATTTAGGCCAGCGAATTCTATGCTACCGCCCCATGAGACATGGCTCACCTAATTTAAGTGTAGTAAAAGAGGGAAATAAAATCATTGCCCATAATTATGGCCATGGGGGCAGTGGTTGGACTTTAGGCCCCGGTTCTGCAAACTATGTAAACGAGCTACTGATCAATTCTCAGTATGCGATGGACCTTGCTAATAAAGCTACGCCTATCGCCATCATTGGCGCCGGCGTAATTGGCCTTTTCACGGCATATGATTTAAACAAGCGGGGTTTTAGCAATATTACTATCTATGCTGATCGAGTCGATTCATTAACTTCTCATAATGCTGGCGGCCTACTCGCGCCAGTATCGATGGATAATTCACCTGAGATGCAGGTCACCATCGACCGAATCGGGGTAGAAGCTTATCGCTTTTATGATGGCATTGCTAAAAATAAGAATAAAGACTTTAAAGGGGGCGCATTAATTGTGCCAACTTATTTTAATAATCGCCAAGACTCAGGATTAGAGCCCTATGTTGGAGTTGTTATGCAGCCAGCAAAAGAGGTGATATTGGATTTTGGAAACGGCACCACCAGACCCATGGTGGTTTATGACGATGGTATATATATGGATACAGCTACCCTGATGGGAGAATTGCACCAATATATTAAGGCTAACAAGATTAAAATTGTTAAAAAGAAAATTAATTCTTTTGCAGAGGTTCAGCAAAAATTTATTTTTAACTGTAGCGGCCTAGGATCAAATCAATTAGCAAACGATGCCGAAGTAGTGCCAGTTCAAGGGCATTTAATTATGCTAAAAAATCAAATACCACAAAACATGAATTATATGATTTTGGTTTACTTTGGCGAAGGCAAGACTGAGGCGAATCAAAAGGTAAAACGCTCGTTCTATATTTTTCCTAAACGCTTAGCTAACTCAACACCCAAAGATATTGGGGTTATAGGCGGCACATTTATTGAGGGAGGCAATCCAAATACGCCCAATCTTAAAGAGTTTGATTTGCTGCTGAAGGGGGCGAAGGAGTTTTACGGCTTAAGCTAAAAATTGCTTTATCAGTTAGACTAAGAATTCCCATATCTTATGGGTAAAAATAAGTAAAAAAATAACAAGAGGAGAGCACAATGTATTTTTATAAATCTATCTTAGGATCAGTTCTAATACTTAGCGCTGGTGCAGTGCATGCACAAGCTTCAAGCTTTAATGGCGCATTTGGGCAGCTTGGTATTGGATATGAGCAATCATCGCCAAGTTCAGTTAGTAGCTCAGCCGCATTTAATGGATACGCCATTCCCGCTAACTCATCCATGGGAAATTCAAGTTATTTAATTGGCACAGGTTCGGTGGGTTATTACGCCGATATTGCTAAAGGGTATTTATTAGGCGTCGGCGCCGAATATACCTTAGGAGGTAGCGCGCAAAATTATACGGAGTCAGGGAGCATACGAGGTACAACTTATAGTTCGGGAAATTATTATTACCAAAAAAACTATTCTTATAATATTTTTCTCTCTCCTGCCATGGTGGTTGGCACGAATGGCTTAGCGTATTTGAAGGTTGGTTATAGCGGTGCGCAGTACAAGCAATTTACATCCTTATCGTCTAATTACACTGGCTATTCATTGGGTCTTGGATATAAGCAAATCATTTCAGGCGGTCTCTATGGTTTTGGCGAAGTAAATTATGCAAATTACGGCAACCAAACTGTTTCTACTAGTGCAAGAGTAAATACTGGCGCTACAGGTACGGGGGCTATCGATACCTTAACAGCCTCTGGCACCAATGGGATGAGTACTTTAAATTTCCTGGTTGGCGTAGGATATAAGTTTTAAGTGTTTCAGAAGTCTTAGAATTATCAAGGGCTAAATCAGTAATCCCCCGCTAGAAATGGTGGGGGTTTTTTATTAGAAGAATCGTAAGAAATTTATTTTGCATGATTACTGCTTCTCGAATATCCCAGTTTAAGAATTGATCACATTAAAAGCGAAATATATTATTAACATTAAATTGAAAAAGAAGAGCTATTGCATAAATCGAATGAAATTGTAATTGTAGGAGACGGATTTGCTGCCGCCATCATGGTTATCCATCTTTTACGCAAGGGAGTCCCTGCTTCATCTATTACTCTTATTGGGCCAGGAGAAATCGGACGCGGAAATGCCTATTCCTGTGCGAGCCAATCGTATCGGCTTAATGTTCGCGAGGATCTACTCATTACTTTTTCAGATGATCCTTTGCATTTTGCAAGGTGGGCACAGAGCCATATTCATGACCCAGAAGCAAAAACGACAGCTGGATATTTTTATAGGCGGCATGATTTTGGCCGTTATATTTCTGAACTAGTGTCGCATGAATTAGGTTTGCGGCAACTGAAACGTATCCCCACCAAGGTTACGCAAATTCTTCGTAGAGGAGATGATTGGACTCTTAGTCTAAGTAATCAGGATCAGCTCATCGCTAAACAGCTCATTATTGCAACAGGTAATGCGCCACCTAGCTGGCCTTGTAATGTAAATACAAAGCTTGCTTCCCCAACTTGGATTCATACTCATCTGGTAGAAAATCCATGGGCCGGCGAGTATCTGCAAGAAGTAGGATCTCATGAAGATATTATTTTGCTCGGCGGCGGATTAACGGCGCTTGATGCGATAAACGCGCTTGTAGAACAGGGTCACCGCGGCATGATTTATGTAATTAGCCCACGAAAAATCTTTCCTCCAGTTCAAGCGCCGTGGCAAAGACAGCAGGAGCCTAAATGGCCTAAGCAGTTAAGCCCACGACGCTTTATCCGGTTTATGCGTGAGTATCTTCCCTCTGTTGATGCAGCTACTTCAGAATGGCAATGTTCTTGGGAAGAATTAAGGGTTAATTTAAATACGATTTGGCAGCAATTTTCTTCTAAACAGCGTCTTATTTTATTGAAACGGGTAGGTTGGATCTGGTCTTTATACCGCTTTCGGGCCTCACCTCAAACCATTGCTAGCTATGAGCAATTAAGAGCAAAAAATCAGATTCATTTCATCTTGGGTCGAGCACAGCTAATTAGCTGTGCTGAACCTAATATTAAAGTGCTACTAGATAATGGTTACGAGGCAGTAGGTGAGAGAATAATTAATTGCACGGGTGTTGGGGTCGATCCTTTATTGAGCAATTTGATCACTAGCCAACTTGCCATACCTGACGATCTACAGCAATCAATTGCAGTAGACACCAATCTCCGAGTGCTCGACTCGAATCAAAAAGCATGGGAGAACTTGTGGCTAATTGGTCCAGCCACAATGGGCAGTTTGGGCGATGTCGTAGCCGCGAGCGCCATTACTAAGCAGGCGGAGCAATTAGCAGAGCAGATGAAAATGCGTGTGTAAAGCTCTGGAGCACACTCTATTAATTTGTCTCTAAAACTGATCTAATTTATGCATGAATTTACATAAAACATCAGCCAAGCTCCTCAATATAACCGCTAGGAACGGAAAAGCTGGTAGCATGATGCCTAAGTTGATTGCTGGTGAAAAAAGGGAAGATCAAACCACTATTTCAGTTACAAAAATCTGATCTTAAAATAGGCTTTATTAAATATTCTTCTTATGAGCAAAGATAAAAAGTTTTTACCAAATTTTATAAAACAAAATATAAATCTAAGGATTAGCATAAGCGTTATATTTCTAATGCTAATTATTCCTGCATTTATTACTTTTATTTTTTATTCTTATCGCACTAACTATTTAATCTATAAGCAAAATGCAATTAATTTAGTTGTGAGGGCAAACGAAGAATCAATTCATAGTTTAATTGAATTTCTTGATCCAATAGTGGATGCGGTAAGAGTGACTTCAAAGATGGTTGCCTCCAATCCTGAGTTGATAAATCAAGAAAAGATTACTGAGCATAGTATTGTTAATTTAGAAAATAATTTAAATGTAGTAAGCTATTTTTTATCTTCAAAAGATGGCTCATTTAGACAGGTACAAAGGACTAATCAGGCCATTCCCATTGCAGGACGTGTTCCTCCGGAGGGATCACAATATGTGAGTTGGGTGATTGATCGTAGTAAAAATCAGAATGGAGAGTCTACCTATACCTTTTTTAAGTCCTGGGGTGATGTGATAGCAAAGTTCACATCCCCAAACAAATATGATCCTCGAGAAAGACCTTTTTATAAAGGCATAACTAAAAATTTCTCAGAAGGAAAGTTTGATATACCTCTAATAGAGGACCCATATTTTACTAATAGCACTAAACAAGCTGTTATTAGCATTAGCCATCCTATTACAGTCAGTAATCAACTATTAGGAAGCGTCACTGCTCAAGTTAAAGTTGCATCATTTGCTGATTTTTTACTCAAAAATAAAATTAGCAAAAATAGTCAGACTATTATTTTTAACGAACAGGGCGATGTAATTGTTCACCCTGAAGTAAATTTAGGTTTTATTAAAGAAAAAGATACTTTAGTACCTAGGAAGATTGTAGATCTAGATTCATCTCCTGCTTCGGTAGCTAAAAAAATATATGACCAAATTGGATCGAAACAGATTGAATTTACTTTTGGGGAAAATAAAGTTCCCTATCTTGCAAATTTTAATTCTTTTCCTGCCAATTATATAAAGCCTTGGATCGTCATGACAGTTGTTCCTCTAGATGATTTTATGGCTGAGCTTAATATAATCAATCAAAGGTTAATTATCTTTGGTATCTTTGCATTTATCTTAATTGCATTTCTGACATTCTATTTTTCGAAACTGATATCTAAACCTTTAGAATCCCTCACAACTGAAATTCAAAATATATTCACTTTTAAAAGTGATGATTATCCACAGGTTACCTCTAGTATTTATGAAATTAGTACATTATCTAATGCTATCAAAAGGTTAAAGTCGACAATAGCTGCCTTTACTTCTTATGTACCTAAGGACCTTGTCAATGACCTGTTAAGTTCAGGCAAAGCTATTGAGCTAGGTGGTGAGAGTCGTTATCTCACTGTTTTATTCTCAGATTTAAAAGACTTCTCCACGCTATCTGAAATCACCCCTTCCAGAGAGCTACTATTACGAGTTTCCTCGTATTTAGAGTTAATGACGTATGCCATTAAGGAAGAGGGCGGAACAATTGATAAATTTATTGGCGATTCAGTCATGGCCTTTTGGGGCGCCCCTTTATTGGATCAAAATCACGCCTACCATGCCTGCGTAGCTGCTTTTAAGACCAAAAGACGCATGGTTTTCTTAAATGAAAAACTAGTTGCAGAAGAAAAGCCTCCCTTAGTCGTGCGCATTGGTATTCATTCTGATGCGGTTTTGGTGGGTAATATTGGCTCAGCTGAGCGCTTAAGCTATACCGTCATGGGCGATGGAGTCAATATAGCAGCACGCCTAGAGGGTATCAATAAAGAATTTAATACTGACATATGTATTAGCCACTCCCTCTTTAAGGAGGCCGGTGAAAGATTATGGGTTAGGCCAATTGACCAAATTACCGTCAAAGGCCGTAAGGGCGAGTTAATTATTTATGAATTAATGGGGATTCAGGATGGCGATGCTGAAACCGCCCCAACAGAGATTGAAAAAGAGCTTTGCATCTTTACCAAGAAAGCATTTGATCTCTATATGAATGGCTCTTATGTTGAGGCACTCGTCATTTATGAGGATTTAGTACTTCGGTTTGATGATGGCCTAGCTGCAGTAATGGTTGCTAAGTGTCGTAATAAGATTAACTGAGGGCAGTCTAAGCATCTGGTTTCAAGATAGAAAAAATTAATTTATTTTCTAGTTGCCTTACACTTCTCTCAATACACTGCATCGTGATCGCCAACATTGATCAGAACAATTTCATTTTCAGTAATAATCATTTCAATGGTGATGCGGTATTTCAAGTTGATGGAAATACTTTGTAACCCTTCTAGTCTTCCAGTCAAGCCATACAGGCGTAGTGAAGGATGATGTGGGTTGAGTTCTAATAACTCTAATGTTTT
Source organism: Polynucleobacter sp. IMCC30063 (assembly GCF_021395235.1). Taxonomy (NCBI): domain Bacteria; kingdom Pseudomonadati; phylum Pseudomonadota; class Betaproteobacteria; order Burkholderiales; family Burkholderiaceae; genus Polynucleobacter; species Polynucleobacter sp. IMCC30063. Next base: position 891,274 of record NZ_JAJVCQ010000001.1, read on the forward strand.
GGCGTATTGACTTTCTACATCGGGGCGACGCTTTAAGAACTTAGCCGCCCGCCTGTTGTACTGCTCAGTAAAGATTAACTGCCAAATCATTATGCAGATTTATTGATTTGCTTTAGGCGTTTAATATGCTGAGCCACTGTTTCTTTAACAAAGCGACCTTGTACCAAGTCACTTTTAGATTCAGCTAGTGCAGCTTCAAGCTCGCATTCGCGAAGATATTGATATTGCTGCTGACTCATCACCACATACTTTACTTGTCCACGCACCCAACGAATTAAAAGAATGTTGTTCCACTTTAAACCCTTATTAATTCAATGGGTTATAAGTGTCAAGGTGACTAGTTTAGTCAATCTGTTACTCAGCGGTTATGCCAGTAAGGCGAATAATTTCAGCCCATTTTTTATTTTCGTTAATCATATATAGGGCAAAGCTTTGCGGACTTTGACTTGGTGTGACTAAATTGCCAGCATCTTCATAGGTATTTTTAAGGGCTTTGATATTCAGGACTTTGGTGATTCCTTGAAATAATGTGTCGATCTTATCTCGAGGTGTTTTGACTGGAGCCCACATTCCAAACCATGATTCTTGAATTGTCAGTTCATTTTTCATAATCTCATTGAGGGTTGGAACTTCCGGTAATTGAGCTAGTCGATTTTTACTCGTCACAGCTAGTGCACGGACTTTTCCACCCTTTACCAACGGAACAGCTGTTCCCGCTATAGGAAATGCAAACTGTGTATCACCTCGAATTAGAGATGTAGCAATTTCTACTGATCCTTTTAATGGGATATGTGTTACCTTTAAATTGTTCAGTGTGACGAAGGTGGCGCCTGCAATATGCGCTGAAGTTCCAATACCGCCTGATCCATAGTTCATGGAACCTGGGTTAGCTTTGGCAGCAGCGATCACATCCTCAGCTCGCTTGTAAGGCGAATCTGCAGCAACCATCATCACTGTTGGGAAAGAGTACATATTACTAATGGGTGCAAAATCCGCCAATGGATTAATTGAAATTTCTGGCTTAATGATTTTTTGAATTAATTGTATGTTTGATCCAAGCATAAGTGTATAGCCATCAGGCGCTGACTGGGCCGCATATTGAGTCGCAAGCACTCCGCCAGCCCCAACTTTATTCTCAACAATGATTGTTTGTTTGAAAGCTTCTCCTAGATAAGGCGCTGCTTGTCTCAACTGAATATCAGGACCACCACCTGCTGCGTAGGGGCAAACTATTTTGATCGAATTACTTGGAAAACCTGCTTCAGCATAAGATGTTAAAGGGTAAAGACCAATGCTGGGGATAGTAATGAGAAATTCTCGACGCTTCATATTGGCTCCTAGCTTTCTTTTTTCTAATTTGCAAATCTTATTTAGTCATATCAATTACTATTCTGCCCTTTGATTTTCCTGCCAAGGTGAGATCTAGGTGATGCGCTAACTTTTCTATGCCAATTATGCTGGCGATTTCTTTTAAATGGGTAGGGCGATATTCGTTGGCAATCTTCTTCCAGATTTTTTCTCTTATATTCATGGGAGAATTAGCATTAATGCCTATTAAACGTATTCCTCTAAGAATAAAGGGTACAACAGTAGTATCTAGTTCTGCTCCACCAGCATTTCCAAAGGCAGCAATTATTCCGCTTGTTTGCATGACACGAGTAAGCCAAGATAGGGTATATCCACCGACAGAATCGATCGCCCCAGCCCATTGGGCTTTTTCAAGGGGTTTAAATGAGCTCTCTGGCGAAATGCGGCCAATGACTTCTGAGGCACCAAGGTTTTTAAGATATGCCGTCTCGTTCGGCTTTCCACTCATGGCGGTAACTTGGTAACCTCTTTGAGACAACATATCGATGGCAATAGTAGCGACACCTCCTGTTGCGCCGGTTACTAGGATTGGACCGCCTTGGGTATTTAGACCATTTAGTTCCATTAAGTCTAAAGATAGCCCTGCCGTGTATCCAGCAACACCAATAGTGGCAGCATCAAGTAGAGTGAGGCCTGACGGCAACTTCATAACCCAATCTGCGTTCACTCGCGCGTATTCTGCATGACCACCATCATGATCAACCCCAATTCCGCAGCCATTTACTAATACTTCATCTCCTGGGCTAAAGCGTAAATCATGTGACTCGACAACGATTCCAGTTAGGTCAATGCCACTAATTCTTGGCCATTCACGTACGACATTGTTAAGACCTTTTGAAGCGAGTGCATCCTTGTAGTTAATACTAGAAAATGCCACCTTGATAATCACATTGCCAGGACTCAAAGAATCCAATTGGATGGACTCAATTTTTCTAGTGACCACACCGTCAATGGAGTGAAGGCGAAAAGCTTTAAAAATGCCTTGCATATTATTGAGCTTTAATATTGGCTTGCTTGGTAACCTGTGACCACTTAATAGTCTCTGCTTTAATGTGGTCAGCAAATTCAGTTGGGGTGCTACCGATAATCTCGACCCCCTGTTTTTGGAGGTTATCACGTACTTCAGGATCCTTTAGAGCAGTTTGTATAGCATTATTTAGCCGCTCAATAATGGGATTTGGGGTTCCGGCAGGCGCCAAAATTCCCCACCAAGCATATGCTTCCATTGGATAACCAAATTCTTTCAAAGTGGGTACATTGGGCGTAAAACTAGACCTTGCCGGCATAGCAATTGCTATTGGCATTGCATTTCCAGCCTTGACTTGAGCCATTACTGGGCCGTAATTATCAAAGCTTAGCTGAACTTGACCCCCAATGAGGGCCGTCGTTGCCTCTGAACTTCCTTTGTAGGGGATATGCTGAAGATTGCTTTTTGAGTCGCTTTTAAAAAGCTCACCCGCCAAATGTGCGCTACTGCCATTTCCTGGTGATGAATAAGATAAGCCATTAGGAGTTAATTTCGATTGAGCGATTAAATCAGGAACATTTTTAATACTAGAATTACCAGGTACGAAGATATAAACAGGTACCTTAGTTATGAGGTTAACCGGTATTAAATCCTTTTGAGCATCGTATGGCAATTTATCAAACAAGGCCACATTCGTTGCTAAGTTGGCTGTTCCCATCAATAGGGTATAGCCATCTGCAGGAGCTTTGACGACTGAAAGGGTACCAGTTTGCGTAGAAGCTCCAGGTTTATTTTCAACAATGATAGGTTGGCCAAGTAATTGCCCTAATTTTTGGCTAATTGCTCTTGCTGCAGAATCAGTGCCACCACCAGCAGCATAAGGAACAATGATTTTAATAGGGCGATTGGGGTAGTTAGCTGTTTGTCCCCAAGTTGTAATGGGACTAACTAAGCCGAGTAAAAAGACGATAGTTGAATAAAATTTGATTTTCATAATTTTTCCAAAATAAGAGTGTTAGTTCAGGGAAAGTCCAGCATGTTTAAACGTATTTCTGGCGATATTCAGTTGATGTATTTGGCTTGTTCCTTCGTAAAGGCGGAATAGACGAACATCTCGGTAAAATCTTTCAATCGGATTATCAGCAATATAGCCATAACCCCCCAACATCTGCACACATCGATCGGCAACTCTTCCACACATCTCAGAGGCAAAATATTTGCAAATGGAGGCCTCCATCGTGACATCTTCTCCTGCATCTCGTTTGCGAGCGGTTTCTAAAACAAGTGCTTTAGCGGCATAAATTTCGGTTTGACAATCTGCAATCATGGCTTGCACCAACTGAAAGGCGCCGATGGACTTACCAAATTGTGTTCTAAGGGATGTATATTTCACAATTTCATCTAACATTCGAATAGCAGGACCAATACAAAGTGCTGCCAAATGGATGCGTTGCTTATTCAATACTTTCATTGCGGTTTTAAAGCCTGCGCCTTCTACCCCAATAAGGTTGCTAGCAGGAATGCGGCAGTTTTCAAAATATACTTCTGAAACTGGGGATCCTGCTTGCCCCATTTTTTTGTATGGACTGCCAACAGTAAGGCCTGGTGTATTTTTTTCTACTAAAAAAGCAGAGACACCATCAGCTTTAGGCTTATTTTGATCTGTTCTTGCCATGACCGTAAAAAGATCGGAAATAGGTGCATTAGTAATAAAGCATTTAATACCATTTAGGATGAAATCACCCCCATCTTTACGTGCCGAAGTTTTTAAAGAGGCTGCATCTGAACCCGCGTCAGGCTCGGTAATAGCGAAGCAGCCAGTAATTTCTCCGCTAGCCAATCTAGGCAAATATAATGCTTTTTGTGATTCTGATCCATCAGCAACTAATGCTTCCGACCCAATTCCTGTATTGGTCCCCACCCGCGCACGAAAGGCAACAGAGCATTGAGATAGTTCTATTGCAGCTAAGACTAGTTCTTCTGTAGTCATGCCAAATCCACCATAGGCCTCTGGGATTGAAAATCCAAATAGTCCAAACTCAGCCATATCGCTCACGATATCAGTGGGTACTTCATCGCGTAAGGCAACCTCTGCTTCTCGAGGAATAAGCTTATTTTTGCAATATTTTTTTAGTGAATCTAAAAAAGAAGAGAATTCGTTTGGGTTGCGAATCATAGTGCCTCCTTAATCAAAATAGTGAAATGCACTACGAAGCTTCATTACTAAATTCCCCATACCGTCGACTTACCCATTCTGCGATTAAACAAGGCCGCTCTTTACCTTCTTGTTCCATAGAAACATTCCAAATAATTTGTACGCCCCCTTTAAATGCCTCTAAAGACATTAAGGTGAAATGAGCGCGAACCCTTGCATTAACTAAAACTGGATCCGTAAATCTAACTTTGTTAGTTCCATAATTAATAGATAGGGTAACGCCATCGATGAGAACAGTATCTGTAAAAAAACGACTTAATAATGAGAGGGTTAAAAAACCATGAGCAATAGTGACTCCATAGGGAGAATCTTTTGCTGCTCTTACTGGGTCTACGTGTATCCATTGATCGTCTCCGCCAGCCTCAGCAAATAAATTAATACGCTCTTGAGTAATCGTCTGCCAATCGGAAGGAGGAAGTTGTTTACCAACCCAATTTTTTAATTCATTAAGAGAGTTAAGTTTAATTTTATGCATGCAATATTCCTTTTAGATAACCTTGTCAGCTTTTAGTTGGGAAATTTCTTCGTTGCTCAAACCAAGTTCAGAATAAAAAGAAATATTGTGCGCACCAGTTTTTGAGCCGCTATGGGGAATATATTCGGCAACGCCAGAAAAGCGCGGCACTATGCAAGGCGCTGGAATACTGCCCAGATCTTCATCGGGAAGTCGGATGATGGCTTTACGTTCTTTAAAGTGGGGATCATTTAATACATCATCAATCCCATAAACTTTGGTAAAGGGCACCTCATTCTTGTTAAGAATTACTGCTAAGTGTTCAAAAGTCTGAGAAGAACACCAGTTAGAAATAATTTGGTCTAATTCATCCAAGTTTTTTAGGCGCGACTGATTATTAGAAAATTTAGAATTGTTTGCTAATTCATCCACTCCCATTGCAGAGCAGAACCGCTTAAATATTGGTTCGGATGAGCCTACGACGCTAATCCAAACATCATCTGATGTTTTGTAAATATTAGAAGGCGCCGTATATGTCGCCCGTGATCCAGTGCGCGCTCGAATGTAATTTAATTGTTCATATTCAGCTGCGAGAGGGTCAAGTAGGCGCATCATTGCTTCGGTTGCTGACAGGTCGATTTCTCGACCGACTCTATTTTTCGACTGAGAGCTTTCAACTAAAGCGGCCGCAATAGAAAAGGCTCCAAATAGGCCAGAAACTACATCTCCTAATGGGTAATTCATGTGCTGAGGGGGGCCTTCTGCCATTCCCGTTAGGTTTGTAAAGCCGCTCATCGCCTCAAATATTCGAGCAAAACCTGGCCGTCTGGCATAGGGTCCAGTTTGGCCAAACCCAGTGAGACGAAGAATAATAAGTTGCGGATTAGCTTGATGTAAGGTTTTGATATCAAGCCCCCACTGATCGAGGGTGCCAGTTCTAAAATTTTCTACTAGAACATCAAAAAGGGGCAGCATCCTTAGAAAAATTTCTCGTCCCTTAGGTTTGCGCACATCCAAAGTAATGCCTTGTTTACCTCTATTAGTGACTTTCCAATATAAAGAATGATGATCCTTCATTGGGGCAAAAGTTCTTAAGGGATCATTGCTCGCAGGCAACTCTAATTTAGTGACTTCAGCGCCTAGGTCGGCACACAGCGTCGCTGCAAATGGACCGGCAATAACGGTGGCCATATCCAGAATGCGAACACCAGATAAAGGACCTTTATTACTACTATGTATTTGTGGCGTGTTCATATTGATTTAAGTGCGTTTTAGTAAGCAATTCTATTGAATCAGAGAAAATTAGGGCTATCCGTGTGTTTCGCCTAGCGAAACAGTTGTTAGAATATATTGTGATCCCCAATGACCATAAAGAGGATCTAAGTTCTTGAAGAGGGGTAAAGAAATGATCGATCGTCAGTTTGCAATTAACCTTAGTAGGGGCCTAGAGGTGTTAAGGGCATTTAATCCGGCCGATCAATTATTAGGGAATCGAGAGTTATGTGAAAAAACTTCGCTCCCCAAGGCAACTGTTTCACGCTTAACTTATACGCTTGAAAAATTAGGATACTTACTAAAAGTAGATCGCTTGCAAAAGTATCGGCTTGGTCCGGGGGTTTTGATGCTGGGCTATCCCATGTTAGCTGGAATGGAAATTCGTCATTTGGCGCGCCCTCATATGGAGAAATTAGCATCTAAAACTAAGTGGACGGTTAATTTAGGGATGCTTGGGCGTCTTGAGGTTGTGTATATAGATGCAATGCGTCTTGATCGACGGAATTTTTTAAAGCCTGACATTGGTAGTAGTAGACCCCTTTTAACAACTTCGATAGGACGTGCGCTATTGCTCTCATCTTCTGAAAAAGATCAACTCGCTATTCTGAATAGATTAAAAATTACTTACCCAATACAGTACCGTAAAGATTTACATCACTTTCATCGAGATAAAATATTTTATGCAAATAATTCCTATTGCCTTAGTCTTGGGGATTGGGAGTCAAAAGTTTATGCTGTAGCTGTGCCGCTGAGGGTTGGAAGTAGCGATGATCCGGCTGTCGCTTTAAATTGCACATTAAGTGGCTCAAAGTTGACCGAACTAAAGATACATAAAACTATCATTCCTCACTTGTTAGAAGCAAAACATAATATTGAGAAAGATAGCGGAAGAATTTTTATCAGTAGGAAATATTAAGTTGATTACTAAATATTTATCTAAATAAGGACATAGCTATGAATGATGAATGTATCGATTTAAAAATGAAGGATGGTGTAGCGCTTATTTTTCTGAACCGACCAAATAAGCATAATGCATTGAATGACCAGATTAGGCATGAGCTTCTTATTGCCCTTGAGTCAATAACAATCGATGAAAAAATTCATGCCGTTATTTTGAGTGGTAATGGGACTAGTTTTTGTGCGGGCGGTGATATTGAGGTGATGGCTAAAAGACTAGAGTTACCGCCCGGGGAAATAGCCATGAAAGGCTGGAAGCGGCATCAAGAAATTCAGAGATTAATTACCCTAATTCACAATATGCCAAAGCCAATGATTGCAGCAGTAAATGGGCCAGCTTTTGGATTGGGGGCCGATTTAGCATTGGCATGCGATTTCATCATCGCTAGTGAAAATGCAGTATTTTGCTGGTCTTATATTGAGAGAGCTGTTATTCCAGATGGAGGTGGAATGTATTTTTTGCCTCGACGGGTAGGAATGAGTTTGGCTAAAGATCTAATTTTTTCAGGGAGAAGAATCAAATCTGAAGAGGCAATGAAAATCGGTATTGCAGATCGTTACTCAGCATCTAGTGATTTACTATTGAATGCTGAAAAATGGGCGAATTCATTCAAAGACACTGCTAAGCCCGCCTTTGTACTGGGTAAGCGTATCGTAAATCAAAGTTTTGAGTCGACACTTGATGAAATATTTTCCCTAAGTAACATGGCTCTAGGCATCTGTTTTTCTTCTGTCGAGCACCGTAAATCTGTAGAAAATTTTCTAAAAAAATAAGCAAAAATCACCAAGTGTGCAACAGATTTTGGGGCTACTTGGCGACGGGTTTGGTGTCCAACGTCAGCAACTATGAGACAAATAGGGGTTCATCTTTTAACCTAAGGAGAGCAGATGTACAACAAATTCAAATTTGGGCTTATCTAGGAAATTGGTATCGATTCAAGTAGGTGTCATAATGGAGCTCTAATTAGGGGAAGCCATGGCCATCAAAGATCCGGCGTTAAGAATTGCAACAGTGGGGTTAGTTGTTAGCTCATTATTTTTAGTTAGTGAACCAGTATCAGCCCAATGGATTTTTGCTGCTAAGCATATAGAAGGTCGGATTAACCAACTAACTCAAGATGATCAAAATGGAAAGCCTGCAGCTCAAATGGCTACGGTTGTTTTAAATGCCCCAGCAAGTAAAGTTTATGCAACAGCAATTAATCTAGCTAAGCAAAACCAAGCAATCACTATCGTTTCTCAAGATGCTTCAACTTTAAAACTGAAAGTGTCAGAAAATAATAAAAGCATTACCTTAAAAGTTGTTCCATTAAGTGACCAATCTGCTGAAATCATGATTTCAGCGAGTGCCCCCGCTGATGGAGATGCATCAAGTACCTCAACCGCAGCCGCATCGATACTAAAAATTTGTGCCCAAATGAATAAAAAATGTTCCTTAGGGGCAAATTAGCGTTTCAATTAGCTGGGCGCGCCATCTTAATCACTTCACCTTCAGCATTAGGGTTGCCAGGGGGAATTAAAAACCCAAGGCGAACTAGTTTATGCATTATGCGTGACGCCAATTTATTTTTTCTACTTTAGATTACTTAAAATAATCTGCAATACTTGCAAAATTAATAATAAGACGAGAGGTGATAAATCAAGTGAACCTAGATTGGGTATTGCTCGTCGAATAGGCCTAAGAAGTGGTTCAACTAAAAGAGATATAAGGTATTGGATTGGAGAGCCAGCACTGATCCAAGAGAGAATGACGCTTGCAAAAACTAGCCAAATGAGACCTGAAATGGTTAAGTCTAAAAGCTCAATCGAGGTAATAATCAGCGAAGATGCAGTCAAAGGTATTAGCCCAGATATCCAAGATAGGATAATTGTTTTGCCTAAAACTAGAACATAGGCAGCAAGAAAACTAGCAGTGTCGAATCGGCCTGGGCTAGGGATAATTCGGCGAATTGGCAGAATGATCCAATTGGTGAGAGGGAACAAATAAGACCCAATGGATTTAATTTGACCAGCCCCAAGATTAGATCCAAGCCATTGGATATAGCATCGCAAAAGACAGGCTCCGGCGACAATGCTTACAAATACTTGAAGTAGTAGGTTTATGATTTGTATCAACATCTCCTCATTGTAGGGGGTGTTAGCCCTAGAGATCCCATTTAGTCCCAAGTTCAAGACCTAGTGCCCCATCAGCAAAGCAAACCCTCACTAGAATTGGTGGGGTTTGTCTTTTAAAGCGCTTCTAAAGTAATGGTTTATCCTCTCAAGGATGCCGTAATGTTGGTTTGCAATCAAAATTAATCCATCATTTGCAGCAAATTATGATTCACCCTCATGATGAGATTTTTTTTCGCAAGCCGCCTATATTAAAAAGATGGTGAGCTGAAATTCGCTGCAATGTAGCGTGCAATTTAACACTATGATTTCTTTATGAAAAAAGTCGATCACACCCATATTCTTTTTAGCTTTGTTCTTATGGCCAGTGCCTTGTATTTCCTCCTTGGCTCTTCTCCTAGCCAAAGCGCGCCTATTTCTTTGATCCCTACAGTACAAATTGGTAATTTGATTTGGGATCAGACCGAGATGACTATTGGGGATGTCAAAGGTTTTGCATCTAGCTTTAATTTTGTCAGTGCTGCCGAGAAAAATGGAGGTGGCCTTTCTTATGAAGGAGGATTTGTAAAAAAACCTGGCTGGATCTGGAAAACGCCTTATGGGGTACCGGCAAAAGAAACTGAGCCCGCAGTACATCTCAATCAAAAGGAGGCTGACTCTATTTGCCGTTTCTATGGCAAGCGCTTGCCAACAGATGCAGAGTGGACTTCAGCGGCATTTTTAGAGCAGCGAGCTAACCCGCCAACTGGATATATCAAAGGGCAGCGCTATTCATATCCAGGAGGGGTGAATCCGACTACTTCTCATTGCTTAAGTGGCTGCGGTGATTATAGGGGCTTAGCTCCAGCGGGCGCACTCAATCGTGGCACAGGTCATGTTCAGGTTGGTACAACTAAACCCGGTGTTAATGGTTTATATGACATGGGCGGTAACGTCTGGGAGTGGACCGCTACTGAGCATAATGGTGGATATATTACCCGCGGTGCATCTTGGTGGTACGGGCCTGAGCGGCAACAAGAATCTGATGTCGAATCAAAGCCAAGTGATATAGCAGTGGTTTATATTGGCTTTCGGTGTGTGGCTGACGCCGTCCTAAAAAAATAGTAGATAGGATTTACTCGTCTTCAACGATTGCCCAAGTACTATCGCCTAATTTTTTTACAGCCATTGAATAAATCCACTTATTAGGGATTCCACAGCTCCAATCTTTAGGCCCATTCTGAATTAATAGATTCACAGAATTACGTTCATCATAATAAAGATGATAAGTTTTTCCATGAATTGGGTTAAAGCTAAACTTTGCACAATGCACCATTTCAGTTGCATATAGTCTTGCCTGTAAAGCTCTGGCCTGCTTCATCAAAACTTCAGCCTGCTCCATAATGCGGTCATACTCTAACTTTGCATTTTGTCGTGCAACATTAACCGCTTTATCTTTCTCTTCAACCACTTTAATCGGTGCAAAAACTGGGGCACCAACTTCCATTGGGTATTCAATACCAGCATGTCTGGCTGGATCGGTATCTTCTATTCTCACCATAACTCCTATAAATTAATAACTAAGGACATTAATTAGTAAGTGTAAAACTTATTTACTAAATTGGCTGGTAGCTATATTAAAGCCCATCCAACTGACTTAATAATTCTTGGGCATGCTTTTTTATAGCCTTTTGATCGGGATCACTAATCTTTTTTAAATTCGCCGTCATTAATCTAGTCCGAGGGTTTGCATCAAACTGTGCGCGATGCTTGATCAGAAAATTCCAATAGAGCGTTGTTATTGGACAAGCAGTTTCACCAAAACGAACCTCTGGTTTATATTTGCATGAACCACAATAATTACTCATTCGCTTAATATATGCACCGCTCGCAATATAGGGTTTACTTGTAAATCTTCCCCCATTAGCAAATAAAGCCATGCCAACTGTATTAGGAAGCTCAACCCACTCAATGGCATCAACATAAATAGCTAAATACCAATTACTAACTTCACTTGGGAGTATTTCGGCTAGCAAAGCAAAGTTACCAGTAACCATTAAACGCTGAATATGGTGTGCATAGCCATACTCAAGTGTTTGTTTAATCGTATCTTTCATGCAGGCCATACTAGTTTTACCCGACCAATACCACTTCGGTAAAGGACGCTGATGGTTGTAATAATTAGCTTGGCTCATTTGTGGCATGTCAAGGTAATACATGCCTCGTACAAATTCTCTCCAACCCAAAATCTGCCTTATAAAACCTTCAACAGTAGATAAATCTAAGCCATATTTTTTCCAAGCAATTAATACGGTCGCAATAACCTCGCGCGGATTCAGTAACTTAAGATTCAGTGCGCTAGACAGCAGTGAATGCCAACCAAACGGGGTGTCAGTCCACATGGCATCTTGAAAAGTTCCAAAATTCTGCAAGCGATATTTAACAAAATAATTTAAGGCCTTTAGGGCCTGATCTCTTGTTACGGGCCAATAAAATTGATCTAAATTTCCAGGATGATCTTTATATTTCTTATTTACATAAGCCAAGACCTTCCGAGTGAGTGGATCTGGCTCAAATGTAGGTGGAGGATCAATTATTCCAGGGCCCTTTTTAGGATAGGGTTTACGATTATCTTGGTCAAAATTCCATTGCCCGCCCTCGGGATTGCCGTCAGCATCGACCAAGATGCCGTGAGTTTTACGCATCAAACGGTAGAAGTATTCGAGCCTTAATTCTTTTTTACCAGCAGTCCAGTTGACGAAATCTTGGCGTGAACAAAAGAAATGTTCATCCTCCCGCATCTCAAGTTCTAAGCTTAAGTCCTGTGCTAGCTCTGTTATAGCAACCTTTAAGCGCCACTCCCCTGGCAGAACGCAAACTAGGCGTGAAATTTTTTTATGAATAAGCTGCTGCCGCAAGACCTCCACAATGGGTAGCGTAGATTCCTTTATGTAGGTAAGGGGATATTGCCGCTCTTCTAGGGCCTGCGCAAAATGCCGCATGGCAGATAAAAATAATGCAATTTTAGCCTTATGTGACCAAACATACTGGGCCTCGTTTATCGATTCAATCATGATGATTTCATCATTTTTTGCGTTGAAGTCTTTGAGCGCCGACCCCTGAAGATCTAATTGATCGCCCAGAATTAAGATCAGCCTATTTAAATTTTTCATTTTTTCCAGAAATACATCAATTAACGCAAAATTTTGGCATCGTGCAAGTTTAAGACTTATTTACTAAACTAGTACGGTATAGAAAAATGGCCTAAAACCCCCATAAACTGCTAAACCCTTCAATTCCTAATTAAAAAAATTCTAAATGATCGGGAAAATTCGTCAGAAAATGATTTTGCATTCATCACCCATTAATAAGCAGATATACGAATTAATTTGTCCAATTTGTGAGCGTCCTATTCCCGATTCACAAAAAGATGCCCATCATTTGGTTCCAAAATCTAAAGGTGGCAAAACGACTGAATACCTGCACCGTATTTGCCACCAACAAATTCATGCTCACTTTACAGAAACTGAATTAGCAAAAGAATTAAATAACGCCTCAAGCCTTAGGAACCAAGCTGAAATTAAAAAATTTATTAGTTGGGTCAAATCTAAACCTAATTACTTTTATGAAAAAACCCGTAAAAGCGCTCGTCTCAAAATAAACTAACTACTTTGTATTAGTTGTCGCTATTTTGCTTTAAATCTAAGAGTATTACTTGTTTTTTATATCGCCCAGATAAAGCTTTCTTAATAATTTTATAAATATCAAGATCAAATTCGGCATCCCCAAAAGCGGCTAATTCGTATAGCTCATCTTGATTAATAGCGACACCTAGGTAGCACCATTTATCAATTACGATCATTTCATTGCCCTCTTGAATTGCTATCGCTCCAGAATAAGGCCAGATTTGAACCTTATATAAATCCATAGCTGTTTTTAACTGTAGGTTATGTATTTCGATTGGTACGACACCTACACAAGCTCCGCTACATTGTTTTACTTGATATCCAAAACAAGACTTGCCTTCAATCTGCTTCTCTAGGCAAAGTAATGCCTCGCAAAGTCGATACTTTTTCGAAATTGCCTTTAAATAAGCATTTGCATCCCTCTTGCTATAAAACAAACCATATAAGTTTTCTTGCAGTCCTGGAGATAAATTATGGTGAGTTATTAGTGATGGCCTGAGTACTCCAATTGCATCCCTCTCTAAACTCCAAGCGCATAGGTCCTTAGAGCGACGTAACTTTATATTCATGCTAGGCATACGTTCTTTGATTAATCTTGACTCTAAAATTAGAGCGCTTAATTCTCCGCTAGTTTCAATCCAATCTATGTCTCTAACTTGGAGTGAAAGCTTCATTTCCTTACGTTGTGTTAAGGCGCTTTGAAAATGTCCCATTACCCTACTTCGCATAGCAATGCTTTTCCCAATATAAAGTGGATTCTTATTTTCGCCATAAAAGATATAGCAGCCTGGGCCATCTGGAATTGAGTCAATTAATACTTGATCTATATTTGATGGCAAACTAGCGTTACCTATTAATTGATTTAAGGCCTCAAGAAGGCGCTCTTTTCCAACTGCTTGCTCACATACTCGCCAAAACTGTAAAAGTAAGTCCGCATCTCCCAATGCACGATGTCTAGCGCTCACGCTCAATTGATGTACGTTGATGATGGTATCCAAATTATGGCGAGGCTGATCAGGAAATAGTAGCCTTGAAAGCTTTACAGTGCATAAAACTTTAGGCTTAAATTCAATACCTATTCGCTTGAAAGAGGCTTTGATAAATCCATAGTCAAAACGGGCGTTATGTGCCACAAAGACTTTACCCTGTAACCCCTCTTTTATTTTTGTAGCAAGTTCCTCAAAAATAGGTTGATCTGCCACCATTAATGGTGATATACCGGTAAGACGTTGAATATGCTGAGGAATAAAAATTTGTGGGTTGACTAATGCCTCCCACGTGCTGATTTCTTCGTTAGCTAAGGTTTTGATCCCTATTTCTGTAATCCGATCACGCTCAAAATGAGATCCCGTAGTTTCAATATCAACAAAAGCAAGTTCAGGATAGTGACATTCCTTTTTTAACATACATAATCGTAATTTATTTGAATATAGGGTGCAGTTATTTAAGACTTGGACGTCAATTTCTTGGGATCTGATTCTTGTGTTTGTTTGCTGATCGTATCTATGCCTAAACTAGGGGCGACCATCTTCTCTCCATTCCATACCTGGCCGCACCAGCACTCGCCCAGATCATTAATAATGCAAACACCCGATCCGCAGCAGCGCTTATCAGGTGCTTTCATTGGAAGGCGCTTTCACGTAGCTTTAACCATACTTTTGCTCGGCTAAAAATAGGTGAAGTAATTAAGCAGCTATCTAGATAATGATTCATGAATAAACTCTCAAAAAATAGAAATTAACGCTATTCTATGGTTTTTATTAAATCGGTGCCCATCGATATGTTAATTTGCGTCCAAAGCTGATCTAGCATTTGTATTTAACTTTAATCCATCTAAATGATCAGGTTATCTGTGAGTGGCAGCCTATATTGAGCGGATACTGGGCTGAAATTGGTAGCAAATTAGGGCGCTAATTGGATTAGTTTGCGTGCAATTCAACACCCTATATAAATCAATGTTCTATACGACAAAAAATGAGTGTGCGATTGAGTGTGCGATTGTAAATTGGTGCAAAGTTCAAAGTCTTGGTGATTGCTGGATCAACCTCATTAAAATAATGTGTAATATATTACACAATTTATGCTATAGTACATTTATGAACTTACGCGAAATCGGTCTCAAAGTCGGGCAGCGTCGTACTGATCTGGGTTTATCCCAAGACCGGTTGGCAAAGCTTTGCGGTCTTTCAAGATCGACTATCCATCATCTGGAGAAGGGTAGTTTGAATGATTTGGGCGCAGCTAAGTTGCTATCTTTGCTATCGTTGCTGGGTTTGGATGTGATTACTCAAGAGCACAGTAAAAAACATCGTGGCTTAGATATGGCCAGTAAGACGGCTAGTGTTAGTTATAAGACTAAGTTGCAAAGCAGGAACTTATCTCATTCGTTGGCATGTGGAGAGTTACCCGAGAGCATCTACCCCCATGTAGCAACTTTATTGGATGAAGCGCCATTAGAAATTATTGTGGCTGCAGTTGAAGAGGCGGCAGCGATGAATCATGTGGCGCCTAAGTTCATCTGGAAAAATATTAATCGGTGGGCGCATGAGATGCATTCACCAAGATCGGCTTGGGCTTAATCTATGAGTAATTTTATAGAGAGCGAGCTTCCTGAAGGTGTGTGGAAAGATTTATTACCCCATGCGCTTTCGATTATTGAAGATATCAAGAATCACGGAACTCCTGATCCATACTGGACTTTTGGCGGAGGCACAGTGTTGATGATTCGCTATCAGCATCGCCTTAGCAAAGATATTGATATCTTTATGCCAGACCCTCAGTATCTAGGGTTTGTTACTCCGCGCTTAAGCGATGTCGCTGCAGCGGTAAGTACGGACTATGTTGAAGATCAAAGCACTTTCGTTAAGTTAATTCGTCCAGAAGGGGAGATCGACTTTGTGGTATCCCCAAACTTAACTGAAGCGCCATTTGAAATATGGAATATTAGTGGGCAGCCTATTCGAGTAGAAACTGCTACAGAGATTGTGGCAAAGAAATTATGGCATCGAGGTGACAGGACTACTGCCCGTGATTTATTTGATCTGTCTTTAGTTATTGAGCGCGAGCCTGAAGCCTTAGTAAAAGCGGCTAAGTTCTTGCGAAAGAATGCTGAGCAATTTATTAACCAAATTGCTAGCAGGGCGGCAGTGCTAAAAGCCCAGTTTTCTGAAATTGATGTACTGAATTACAGGCCAAGTTACGACGAGGCAGCACAGAGGGCAACCTCATTCTTGAGGTTACTTAAGTAATGGTTAAAGAGAATCTGCATTATTTCGAATTACTTCTGCACCAAGGTAGTAGTAAGTGTCATCCGCGTCGTAACGTGACATAACGTTGTTTAGTTTCTTCCAGATCGGCATGTCTATTTTTTTAATGGATTTGGGGTTGATTTCCTAGCCAAAAAATAGCTCTAAAACAGGCTTTAAAGAGCTATTTGGAGGGATGATGTAAGCAATAAAAGCCCTGCAGAAGTGAGGCTTCGGTAATGCTGGTGGGTCGGGCGGGATTGGCTTTCACATAATTTTGCTACACAAAGTTAGTGTCCACCGCTTTTCGCTTTGCTCAAAGTCGATCCCACGACCAACGGATTAAAAGATGTCTAATTGTTTTAAAAAAGTACGCAAGATATTGGCCTATTTCTGCCTGGTCTTGGGTGAGGCATAGACAGCGGGTCTTTTGGGATCAGAAAGCGGAATATTGGAGTCAGGTGGCATCGATACTATTTTGTCGGGTAAACCGACAAATTATCAACTGAACCTAGATGTTTCTCTAAATAATAAATTCATTAAAAACAATAGCTTAGCAAGTAAAAAATCAATATAATGGTGGATAATTGATCTTTCTCAAAATATTAACAAAATTGTTGACAATATTGTTATCAAAATATTAAAGTGGCTAAAAGGTAAACAAATGGTCATTTCCAAAGAAAAAGGAACGCAGAGCAATATCAGAGCGGGTAAAGATAAGCCGGCTCTGGGTCTTGTTGTTTCGAATAAAAGAAGTTTGGATATTCAGAATATCTTGCGTGAACGCATCGCTAAGCAAGAGATTGCACCTGGCGCTAAATTAGGAGAGAGTGAGTTAGCCGAAGAGTTTCTAGTGCCCCGTAATATTATTCGCGAGGCTTTTATTGGCTTAGAGCAACGCGGATTAATTGAGCGTATTCCAAACCGTGGCGCAGTTGTAATTCGCCTAGACCTTTCTCAAGTATTCGAAATTTATGACGCCCGAGAGGTTTTAGAGGGACTGTGCGCTCGATTAGCAACCCAAAATGCTTCTCCAGATTCATGGCAAGATCTCGTGGATCTTTTTAACGGCAAAATGATGCGCTACATTGAGAATCAGGATTACGAATCATTTTTAGCGGGCTATGGACTATTTAGAAGACGCATGTTATTAGCTGCAAATAATCCGGTTTTAACCAATATGCTCGATATGGTTTATGAAAAAACCCAAGCAATTATCCGCAGAATTCTAATCTTACCCGGACGCGCTTCTATAGGTCTAATGGAGCACCAAGCTGTTTTAGGAGCTATGCGAAGTGGTGATGCCGATCTTGCAGAACAATTAAGAAGACAAAACATTCGCAGCGCTAAGGATGCATTACGACGATACGAAAGTTTCGTCTTGTAGGGCTAAATATGAATAAATTAGATCAAACCTGTGGACCATTATCGGGATATAGAGTTCTCGAAATGGGATCAACTATTGCTGGCCCTTTTTGTGGAAGATTATTGGCCGATTTTGGGGCTGAGGTAATTAAGGTTGAGCCCTTTGAAGGAGATGCAGTTCGTACGATGGGACATCACGTTAAAGATAAGTCACTATATGCATCTAGTATTTTTAGAAATAAGTCACTTATCTCAGTTGATCTTAGAACATCTGAAGGTCAAGAAGTTATTCGAAAGCTGATTCCAAAGATCGACGTGATCGTTGAAAACTTTAGACCTGGCGGTCTAGAGAAGTGGGGTTTAGGCTATGAGGATCTAAAGACTATTAATCCCAGCTTGATCATGGCAAGGATTAGTGGATTTGGTCAAACGGGCCCATATAGCCAGCGGACTGGATACGGTGTGATTGGTGAAGCGCTTAGTGGATTAAGGCATATCACAGGAGATCCTGATCGCCCTCCTACAAGGGTTGGAGTCTCTTTGACTGATTACATCACCGGGCTTTATGCAGCATTTGGCGTAGTGATGTCACTATTGGCAAGAGCTAAAGATGGGCAAGGGCAGACTATAGATACTGCGTTATATGAGTGCGCCTTTAGTTTTATGGAGCCCCATATTTCAGCATTTGACCAATTAGGTGTTATAGCTAATAGAACAGGCTCTCGTTTGCCAGGAAGTACTCCAAATAATTTATATGAAACGAATGATGGTCACTTTGTTCATATCACGGCAATGGGAAATTCTTTATTTAAAAGATTAGCTGAAGATTGCATGAGGCAACCAGAATTAGTTAGTGACCCTCGTTTTTATAGCGCAATAGAACGCTCTAAAAATTATTTGGAATTGGATCGCCTAATCAATCAATGGACCAGTAGTTTGAGTGTTGACGCTGTTGAAGAAAAACTCAACTCTACAAGTGTCCCAGGAATTCGTATTTTTGATATGGCGGATATCTTCCAGGATCCTCACTACAAGGATAGAGACGCGATATCAAAAGTGAGTGATGAGGAGCTAGGGGCAGTTGCTATGGCTGCACCAGTCCCGCGACTTTCAAGAACTCCTGGGGAAATACGGCATACAGGAAAGCGTATTGGTGAAGATACTCTTTCCGTGCTTGCTCGAGTTGGTGGTTTTTCGAAAGAGGAATTAAGCCGCCTTCAAGCAAACCATATTATTTATGCACATGAAAATTTAACGTAGAACAGGATTAAAGCAATGGCATTTGAAAAAATTTTGCAAGAATATAATGAGAAAAAAATAAAAGCCTTGGCCATGGGGTCTGCTGCAAAGCTTGAGCAAAGAAAAAACGATGGCATCCTAAATGCAAGAGAGAGAATCTCTTATTTGGTAGATCAGGATAGTTTTATAGAGTCTGGACTCTTTGGGACATCATCAGCTGTTGAGTCCGATAGAGAAAAGACCCCAGCAGATGGGAAGATCACTGGATACGCAAAAATTGACGGTCGAGATGTTGCAGTTGTCTCAAATGACTTTACAGTAAAGGGTGCTTCAAGTAGTGCTACAAACGGCAAAAAGATTGGGCAAATGAAGCGAGTGGCAACCCAAAGAGGTTTGCCAATTGTTTTTCTCGGCGAATCCTCGGGTGCAAGGATGCCAGATACGATGGGTTCAAAAGGTATGGGCTCTATGTTGGGTAATGACCCTACACAATACCGAAGAATGCGCGAAACACCTTGGGCAAGTGCTGTGTTGGGATATTGCTACGGATCTTCTACTTGGTATACGGGGTATTCCGACTTTAGTGTGATGCGCAAAGGCGCCATTATGGCCGTATCTAGTCCTCAGCTGGTCTCTTTGGCAATTAAAGAGCAAGTTGATCCAGAGGAAATTGGTGGATGGAAGCTTCATAGCGAAACGACTGGACTCATTGATAGAGTTGCAGAAACAGATGAGGAAGCTTTGGATGCAATCAAGGAATTCTTATCTTATATGCCAGCCCATCATAAACAAGCTCCACCTGTTTATCCTGTGCCGAAAGATTCTGGTAGTCAAATGACTAATATTTTGGATTTGTTGCCAGAAAAAAGAACTCAGGTATATGACGTTCGCAAAGTAATCCTGACAATTGTTGATACTGGCAGTTATTTTGAATTGAAACCTCGTTTTGGTAAGGTCTTAGTAACAGCGCTAACGCGCTTAAATGGGTATTCAGTTGGGATTATTGCTAATAATCCTTTGGTGAAGGGTGGTGCGATGGATACCGAAGCTTGCGAGAAGGCAACAAATTTTATCGTGATGTGCGATTCCTTCAATATCCCAATTGTTATGCTGGTTGATACACCTGGATTCATTATTGGATTAGATGCGGAGCGTAAACGCGCGCCAGGAAAAATTATTAATTTTATGAGCGCAGTATCACTCACAACAGTCCCAAAAATCACAGTAGTTATGCGTAAGAGTTATGGACAGGCTTATCTGAATATGGGTGGCGGGAGAAATTCTGATGAATTTGCAGCCTGGCCAACTGCTGAGATTAGTTTTATGGATCCAAATTTTGCGACTAGCATTGTCCATGGCTTAAATCCAGGGGATGATGGCTATGAAGAAGCTGTTACTGAGATGGCTAAGGGGAGTAATGTTTGGGATATTGCCTCAATGTATGCAGTTCAATCCGTAGTCTTACCGAGCGAAACCCGCGATTACCTTATTCGCATGCTTGAAGTGCATCGTATGCGTTTGAGTAATGGCGTAGGTGAGCATTTAATGCGCACATGGCCTACAGCATATTAAATTTATGATATTAAATAAGGTCTTGGTTGCTAATAGAGGTGCGGTTGCCGCTAGGGTATTACGTGCATTGAATGAAATGTCGATTCCCTCAGTTGCCGTCTATTCTGAAGCTGATGCTGGAGCGCCCTATTTGGCTTATGCTTCAGAAAGCTATTATATTGGAGCCTCACCCGCAAAAGAGAGTTATCTTAATCAGGACCGGATATTAAAAGTTTTACAAGAATCAAATGCTGATGCGATTCATCCTGGTTATGGATTCTTATCTGAGAATTTTGGGTTTGCCTCAGGTGTAGTCGCCTTAGATAAAGTATTTATAGGGCCTAGTCCAAAATGGATTGAGGCGATGGGGCATAAGACAAAAGCAAGAGAATTGGCTCGACAATATGGATTACCAGTAGGGCAAGGTTCAGAGGTTCTACCCCCTGACCAGGCGAAAGTTGCAGCAGCAGCGCGCAAGATTGGATATCCCGTTTTAGTTAAGCCAGCTGCTGGCGGCGGCGGCATAGGTATGCTTCCAGCTTATGATGAAGCTCAATTATTTGAGGCAGTTGAGCGAGCGAGATCTATGGCTGAAAGAGGCTTTTCCAACCCCGCAGTGTATTTAGAAAAGCTCCTGGAGCGCCCAAGGCATATAGAAATACAAATATTAGGCGATCAATACGGTTCGGTACGTCACTTATATGAACGTGATTGCTCTATTCAGAGAAGGCATCAAAAGGTAATAGAAGAGGCTGGTGCCCCAGGAATAAATAGGGAAGTAATTGATTCGGTTGCTGATAATGTGACTCGAGTGATGAGCGAGATGCAGTATGACAACATTGGTACTGTGGAAATGCTAATGGGCGAAGATAAATCTTTCGCCTTTCTGGAAATGAATACTCGCCTTCAGGTGGAGCATGGCGTTACAGAGGAGGTCACGGGTGTGGATTTAGTGCAATCACAAATCCTATTAGCTGCAGGTGCAAGATTGGACGTAGTTTTGCCAAAAGATATTTCTATTGAAGGTCATGCAATACAGGCAAGAGTCTATGCGGAAGACCCCAAACGTTTTTTCCCATCACCTGGTAAATTGACTATTTTTCGTCCCCCGACAAGCAAAAATATCCGTGTAGAGACTGGATATGCACAAGGCCGAGATGTAACGCCTTTTTATGATCCGATGATTGCTAAGGTCATTGCGTACGAAAATACAAGAGAGCAAGCAATATTAAGTCTAAAAGAGGCTTTAAAGGAATTTGAAATCGAGGGTGTTAAAAATAATATCCCTGCTTTATTGCAGGCCTTAAATTCTAGTGAATTTAAGTGTGGAAAGATTCACACGAACTCGCTATCTGAAATTATGGCTAAAAATAACAATTAAGAGGATATGATGAAAAAAAATGAATTATGCTCTGAGGTAACTGGTTCAGTATGGAAAATAAAAAAACAAGTTGGAGAAGAAATTCTGGAGGGTGACATTATTATGATTCTTGAGTCCATGAAAATGGAGATTCCAGTGATTGCTGAAGAGCCAGGGACATTAATTGAATTAAAGGTTTCCGAGGAAGATACGGTTGCAGAAGGACAAATTGTGGCGATAGTAGAAAGTAAATAAAATCCTAAAAAAAGGGGCGTATATGAGGCTAATAAAATCTTTTGTAGTAATCAGCTGCATTCTTTTGTTTGGTGGTAATGTTGCCGCGCAGTCGATTGCAAATTATCCTGATAGAACGGTTACTATCATAGTTGGATTTCCCCCGGGTACTGCTACCGATACTGTTGCTCGTGTTTTGGCAGAAAGATTTACCAATAAATTTGGCAAGACTTTTATTGTTGACAACAAAGCGGGCCAAGGTGGGAGTATGGGTTCTGCATTTGTTGCCAAAGCAGCGCCAGATGGGTACACCTTGGTATTGAGTGCAACTGCCCCGTTAGCGATTAACCCTAATCTATATACCAATCTTACCTATGATCCACGTAAGAACTTTGCTCCTATTGGATTGGTGTCATGGTTACCATATGTAGTTGTCACTAGCCCTAAAACTGGCATTAATACAATTCAGCAATTAACTGAAAAGGCCAAGGCAAATCCAGGTCAGCTAACCTATGCATCGATTGGTAATGGAAGTACTAGTCACTTATTGATGAGTATGTTGACGCGCCAAGCTGGAATTAATGTTACACATATTCCCTACAAAGGAAGTGCACAGTCTCAAATTGATGTAATGTCTGGACAGGTCGATATGACCTTTGACACGATGTTAACTCTGATGCCACATATTAAGGCTGGGAAATTAAAGGCTGTAGCAACGGGTGGTCTGACTCGTTCACAGTTTGCGCAAGATGTGCCAACTTTAGATGAGCAGGGCCTTACTGGTTTTAATGGTGGTGCTTGGTTAGGCCTTTTGGCGCCTGCCGGAACCCCTAAGCCCATTATTGATAAGCTACATAAGGAATTAAATGCCATCTTGGACGACCCAGATGTAATTAAGCGATTGAATGAACTCGGATCTGAGTCTCTTAAGAGTAATAGTCCAGCAGAATTTTCAGCATTCATTCAGACGGAGTACACGAAGTGGGGGCAAAGAGTTCGAGACTCAGGCGCCAAAATAGAGTAAATATCTGAAAGAATCTTAATGATAAAGATTGCAAACCAAGAGGAGGCTCTTTCATATCATGAGCAACCTAACGGTCTTAAATATTATCGGCAGGATTATTTTGAGAGGGAGATTGACGATAGTCGATCTCCTCAGTCATATTTAATCAAGCAACTGCCTAACATTACTAACCCTCTCCATTTTCATGTGCAGAATCAATTCCAGGTATTTATAGAGGGCTCTGGATATTTTGGTCGGCATGCCATAGGACCATACATTGTTCATTATGCTGGTGCCTACACTGGATATGGCCCGATAGTTGCCGGCCCATTGGGTCTCGATTACTTAACGTTGAGATCCATGCATGATCCAGGGGCAAAATTCTTGCCGGAAAAAAAGAGTCAATTTATTCAAGGGCCAAAACATCATTTTACTAGCAGGCAATTTTTACCATCGGTACCCCAATCGATATGGGGTCTGAAGTCTCCCGAATTTTCTTGGGATCATTTTGAGGTTGATGTTGGTCTTGGCATTGGTTTACTAAGGATGCCTAGCTTCACATCTTATTTAGTAAGGCCTGCAGATAATGTAGATGGAATATTTTTAGTTGTAATTGGTGGAGCAGTCTATATTGATGGTGTTGTTATTGGTGCTAAGCAAAATATTTTTGCCTCGGCCAAAGAAAAGCCCTTTGAAATAAAAGTATTAGATGGCTATGCTGAATTACTAGTTCTACAAATGCCTTTAAAAGAAAAAACCTATCAATAACGATAGGTTTATTTTTCTCAAGGGGCTTTCATATATCTGGTAGGTTGGGTAAACCGACAAATTTATTGCTTGAGTTCCAGCTTAGTGGGTCGGGCGGGATTGACTTCCACATAACTTTGCTACACAAAGTTAGTGTCCACCGCTTTTCGCTTTGCTCAAAGTCGAACTCGCGGCCAACGGTACTTAGACGCCAGGCTGGCGCTTTTTAATGAGCTCAGAAGCTGGGATCCGAACTATCTTGCCATCAACCATGGTTACGATTGC